>CAZYMS010000042.1:0-2171 GCA_964648985.1 uncultured Candidatus Saccharibacteria bacterium | reverse complement strand
ACGTATAACGCTGCTCCAGACTCCATGCGTGAAGCTTTGCTTTTATTCGAAAAGTTTCCCGGTAGTCATAAAATGGCAGTATTAGGAGACATGCTTGAACTAGGTAGTAAATCTACTGAGGCGCATGTTGTAGTAGGCCAAGAGGTCGCACGTATAGCGCCCAACCATTTGGTAACAGTTGGCGCCGGAGGAAAAATAATTGCTGACGGTGCCATTGCTGCAGGGCTGCCAGAAGAGCGCGTTATTAGTTTCGACACTTCAGCTGAGGCGCAATTGCCGGTACAAGAGCTTATGCGAGAGGGAAGCGTCGTACTTGTAAAAGGTAGCCAGAGTATACGCATGGAACGCATTACTAAAGAGGTCATGGCCGAACCAATGCGAGCTGGTGAACTTTTGTGCAGGCAGTATGGTAAATGGCTTAACACGTAGTATTCGCAAATATACAAATTAATACCAATATACAAATACGCCGTGGATACTTCAGTGAAAAATGACCAAGTCGTGTACCCCGAGTTGAGCTACCAGCTCGTAGGACGTGCTTACGCTGTATTTAATGCGTTGGGTTTTGGTTTATTGGAAAAGACTTATCAGAAAGCTTACGCGGAAGAACTTGTAGCGGCTTCTTTAAAATTTGTACGGGAAAGAATGGTAGTTTTGTCTTATCGTGACAAACCTCTGGCTAAGTTCTTCTTGGACTTTGACGTAGAAGATAAAATAATTATAGAGTTAAAGGTACGACCTAGGCTCGGGTATATTGATATTAAACAAACTCAGCAATACTTGAAAATAACTGGCTATAAGTTAGTTATACTTATATACTTTACTAAAGATGGTGTAAAATATCGCCGCATACTGAATGTCCGGTAATTTGTATATTGTTCTACTATTTGTAAATTAGCGATTACTACCTTGTTTAAAAAACAAAAACCAAGACAACTAGACCCTCGTGTAAAATACCAGCAACGTCAGTTCAAAGGTAAGCTGGCTAGGGCGCGTGACTACCAACGCCCTGCAACTGGTAGTTTGGCTGCGCTGCTCCGTAAATTTAATTGGCGATTGTTTTTTGGAGTTGCCGCTATTTTTGCGGTGGCATGGTATATAAGTTTTGTGCCTAACTTTTTATTTGTTCGTACTATTGTGGTTGAAGGTGGTCGCGAAAGTGTAAACGCTGAAGTTAGAGGGCAGGTGCTTAGGTACATAGAAGGTAAGTACCTTGTATTTCCAAAAAAGAACCTACTGTTTACTTCTAAGCGCGATCTTACCTCCTATGTAACTACTGCTAATGCACACGTTTGGAAGGTTGATATCATACAAAAGAAATGGCCTCATACCTTGCATATTCGTATTGTACCGCGCGAATCTGCATTTGCATGGACTAGTGGTGAACAGCAAGTTTTCGTAGCAAATGATGGTAGTGTTATTCCTGCAAGCGAGGCAGGGGACATATCTAGATTATTGCCCGTATTTGGCAAGCTCCCAGTTAGAACCGATGTGGGTGCTTCTGTATTTACGGATAATCTACTTGCAAGCCTCACAATACTTAGGAATGATTTTTCTCATATTACTGCTTTACCTACCATAACACGCGTTGACCTTGTGCCGGTGCTGGCAGAGAGCTTTCCCATAACCCAACCTAGCTCATCAGGAGGGGCGGGCCAGGATGTTGCTGCCACGACTACAGCTACGCCACCACCACCCACTAATATTCCCACGGTGTTAGATGTTCCTCCTCGGGAGTTAAAAGTGCGTGTGGCAGCAGGTAATGCGAGGTCTATGCCTGAGTTTTCTGTGTTACTGGATATAGATGATACTAATATAGCCACACTCACTAGGTTGAAGCAACTGCTTGATGGCCAATCTGCCGATCGTTTAAAGCAACTTGCATATGTGGATATGCGCTTTGATAGCCGTGTCTACATTTGTCTTATAACTGCCCCATGCGCAAAAGATGGGACTACTCCACCCATTTCAGAATAGGCAATAGCACTCTTGTTTGTTGATTGGCTAAGTATATAAAAAGAAGTCCTGTGCACAGGACTTCTTTTTGTTTAGGATCTGTTTTTTATTTCTGTAAGTAAGCGACTGGCGAACTCTTGTATAGAAAGTGCGCCCATATCT
Organism: uncultured Candidatus Saccharibacteria bacterium; assembly: GCA_964648985.1. Lineage (GTDB taxonomy): Bacteria > Patescibacteriota > Doudnabacteria > UBA920 > UBA920 > JAEUSE01. The sequence goes on along the minus strand of CAZYMS010000042.1, from coordinate 53 downwards.
ACATCTCCGCGCCCTCGCACGCTTACAGTACCTGCTTCTACTTCTTTTTCACC
>CAZYMS010000041.1:0-2537 GCA_964648985.1 uncultured Candidatus Saccharibacteria bacterium | reverse complement strand
GTAGCAAGGTCAGGGATACCCATAAGACCAGAGTTACCAACAAGCTGTACAGTACCGCCGTTGTTGATCAAAGTGCCAGGAAGATGAGCTGCATCGCCGGCGTTGATTGTGCCGCCCATGCTTACCCAAGAGATATCTGCCCACATTGCTGTGGAGTAGCTATAGCCCTGTGCTTTGAAAACTGCTTCAGTTGGGAAGCCATATTTCATGCCACCGCTGAGAATGTAACCAGTCCCCTTGTCAGCACCGCGATCTGAGAAGATAACGCTGCCGTCTTGAGGAGCAATGAAGGAACCCATTGGCAAAGCGAGGTCATCGCTGTTGGCCGCTACTACCTGGCTCCAAGAGTTGAAACCATAGGAAAGGAAAGCGCCAGCAGAGGTGTAGCACTGTAGCTGACCCGTGCGGATCATACATACAGAACCATCTGGCTTGCTAACGTTCGTACCTTCTGCGTGAGCCGCAGCCATAGCTGGGGCAGCAGAAGCGAGCATTAACGCAGCAGATGCCGCTGCAACGAGTTTCTTTGTGAAACTAGAAGTCATTTACTTACTCCATTTTCCAAATTCTGCTCACTGCAGTGCAATACCGCAGTGGAGGGATTGATTGTTCAATTGATTCAATCAATATACTTGGAAAATAATTAATTTATACACGCACCTGCGCGCTTACATATAGGCTCTAGAGTTCCTATGTGTACCGCTTGCATATACGCGACTATTAAACACCCTTGGAAGACTTTATTTCGTTGATACTAAAAGTTCGACCACGGAGCCTTACGTATTTGTCGGTTTCGGCACAGACGCTAATCTGCCCAAACTAACTAATACTTTTTTAGAGGCACCTTTTAGTAGACGGCCTGCCAAGAGGCTTATAGCTAAGAAGAGGGTTTGATAGGACCTATCTGAAAGAACTGTTATCACTGGAAGCTAATTCAGCACAAAATGTTTCGTCGCTGAATTATCTATAAAATCTTGATCGCTGTATATCTGTTTGTTCCTATCAAAAAGCTAGACGATTCATGTGTACTATATGTTACACAAAAATCGCGCAGACTTTTATTGCACTATTTACAATAAAAGCCAAAATATAACCCCAAATCCCCCTTTATCTAAGGGCGAATTGTCTAGAGTTAAATTTTGGCTTTCAAGTGGTTCTGCACACTGTATGTGTTTCGCGTCTGATGTTACCTAGTACCTAAGCAAATTATAAGATGTTTCTATGGATATGTCAAAACGAGAATTGGGAATTACGCCTTGGGTGTACTACCCTTCTTCTCCTGTTTTCTGTCCACCCACCACTTATCTTTAGCATTGAACCACCACTCATCCGGGTTAGTTTTTATCAACTCCTTGCCCAGCTGCTTTCCGGGTTTAGTTTTCAACCTCTTATACGCGATATCTGCCCACACCCTTGCTTTCTTATTTCCTTTTACTTCTTCCGTACGAAGCGTGGCAATCCATTCTAATTGGTCCGCATCTTTTACAAGCATAGCCTCAGGAGTAAGCCGGGCCTGCTCTTCTGCGTGCCATGAAACTAAATCATCCCCAAACGATACTGTTCTTGCCAAATCCGCCAGAGCTTCTGACTCGGCCAATCTACCATACTTCTGATGTACGTAATTATGATCGGATGTACGACCTTCACCAAGATCATGGGTAAGCGCCATCATAACTGCCTTATATTTATCAATCCCGGAAGTGTAATGACTTAGTGCGTAGGTAATATATGCCGTCCGCAATAGATGCTCTGCCACCGATTGCTGGCCAGTACCCAAAAACCACAATCCGGAACGAGGAGTGCTCGCCAATATCCCAATTTCGTACACAAAATTTGCCAAAGGGGGTATTGACCCAGAGGAGTTAACCTTTGTTTTCTTTTTCTTAATTTGTTTCATTGTCTGTTGCAGAATGCTTTTCTACTTCTGGTCGGGGTGCAGGGAATCGAACCCTGTCTATCTGCTCCCAAAGCAGACGTACTACCGGTATACTACACCCCGTACAGGAGTAGAAAAACAAAAGCCATTGAGTCCCTTTATGACAATAGCCTAGACAGTATACAAAACTTTGCTAATTTACGCCAGTTACCCCTTCCCCACTCTTAGAATATTGGATATAATGGTTAAGCTCTCTTTATATACTACAAATTTGCGGGATTCGTATAGTGGTAGTACGCTAGCCTTCCAAGCTGGTGGGACGGGTTCGATTCCCGTATCCCGCTCCAAACATAAAGCCTCCCTGTGGAGGTTTTATGTTTGGAGATACAGGGGTGCGTGAATCGAAGGGAGTGGTCCCGTACCACGGGAATTTCATGCGAATACTTGGAGCATGAAATAACGGCGGGCCCGCGTTAGGTGAGACTTGATTCCGTCTTAGGCGGAAAGAAAGTCCACCGTGGGCGGGCGATTCCCGTATCCCGCTCCAGACTTCGCCAAAGCTTCGTCTGGCTTACGCCAAAAGAAGATTTTGTGAAGCTTGGTCAATTTTAATATATCATCCGACAAGAAGTCTGCGCGCCATAGCCTTGCGACAGCGGGC
>CAZYMS010000040.1:0-4227 GCA_964648985.1 uncultured Candidatus Saccharibacteria bacterium | reverse complement strand
GAACACAAACTCGCGGAAGAAGTTATCAACCCGTTCAACAGTTTAGAGGAATTCTTCGGGGAAATAGCACTCCTTAAAAACTTTACGGGCACTGTATCATTTATTGAAAAAGAAGTATACAATAGCAAGTTTTAGAAATAAAAAAGGTGTCTGACACCTTTTTTATTTCCATTCAATTTTTGCACCAAGGAGCCATGCCAAGTCATTTACTTGCGTAGGGTCTATGGTAACACCTTTCAGACTAGTCACATCAATTAACAAGCCAGCGAGCTTGGACGTTCTAAAATCAACATCTTTTAGTTTAGTCGCAGAAAACTCTGCTTTGGTAAAATCACACTCAGAAAATTCTGCGCCGGCAATTTCGGCTCCGTAAAAATCCGCTTCTTCTAATACGCAATTTTCAAAGTGCACGTTTTTAAGTTTGCTCATACGGAACTGAGACAGTTTAAGCTGGCACCCTTTGAACAATACATTGCGCAAACCGCCTTCTATTATTTTTAGCCCGGTCATACGGCATTTTATAAACTCAACATTTTCGAACGATGCTTTATCAAACTTGCAGTTTGCGACGTCTACATCTGTAAATCGCACATTCTTTAACCGCAACCCACGCACAACGACGGCACCAAAACTCCCACCTTTCAGAGAACAGTCATCAAATCGCAGATCATATACCTCTTTTGCATCTATGGCAAGATCTGTAAAACTAACACCTGCATGCTCTCCCTCATTTTCAACACGAGCATAACCGAACGGACTCAACTCATCTGGTAACTTTACAAATTGTGACGATGCATTTTTATTCTTAGCCATACGCACATTACAGCTTATTGAGCACGAGCGCAATACCAAAGGCTACTGGTATTTCTTTAACAGACACGCCCCCCGCTCCTAACTGTGATTTATATTTTTCAAGTGGCACCACGGGATCATGGCCACTATAATCTTCCCTGTCCAAAACATGAATGGCCACACCACCCTTTGCAAGAACATTGTATGAGTTGAGAATTACACCCATTTGCTGTGGCAAGGCAATAAACTTGAGTAACACATGCGCATACGTAATATCGTATGGACCACTAGGCAACGGCAGAGTGCAATCGTGTTCAATTACACCAGCCTCGCCTGCTAAATGGTCTATAGTAATATCAAATGTAGTGAGATTGACCGGCCCACCGAGTAACTCTGTAAAAAGTTCTCGATGCTTTTGCACAAAACGCTTATCACCACACCCCAGCACAGCAACTCTTATAGGAGAGCTTGCAATAGTTGGGACCGCCTCGCGAAAAATAGCCTTAAGCTCTTCCTTTTTTACACGCACCTTGTTGTCTATGGTACTGTCACTCTGCTGGATAAACTTTTGATGATAGTCGGATAGAGTCATACATAAAAATTTGTAATTTTTTTCTAGTCACTTTCTATTAATATATTCATTATACACCTCTGACTCTAAATAATACTAGACAGTATTATAGTAAAAAAATAATGTAGAAGTAAGAATTATACCTTTAAGGCGTTCTTAGCACTTCTCAGAATCTCTACTGCCCTTCCTCGGAGCCTTTGGAGTCGTTGTATATGCTATGGCCTTGGATACTTAGTAGTTTTTCGTCTAAGTGTTTCCAAGGTATTGAGATATTACGCATGCTTGACATATATTTAATTTATACGCATAATGTACTGTTCATAGTTTCATCTAGATGAACTCTACTAGCACGGTCTGGTAGAAAAAAACCGGCTATACAGCCATTCGAAGATACATCCGTTCAAGGAGGACGTATGACAGCAGCTAGTTTTTATTTGATTGCAAAAGGTATTGCTCTGCTTATGCTTGCCCTCGGCGCATTGTTTGTCGGTGGCGGCATTCGCAATTTTCTGCAAAAAGCGGGCCAGGGAATCCAGCGAGTCACCATGGCGGTTAGAGACGCCATTGACGCGTTTGGTAAAGAAAGCATTAAAGCGCACAAAGAGTTTCGGAGGTCGAGACGGCAACATACCGTCATAGATAACCGCGAACTCCTTGATGCCATTTCCGGCTTTGGCGTCCGCACGCAATTTCACTACGTGGAAGGCTGGCTGGAGGATGACGGCGACAAAATTGATTTTGACGCCAAAGTTCCAGCCGAAAGTTTCCCTTTGGTGGTCAGCATTCGCGAAAGCAAAGATGGCAACACTCTTCGTGTTCAGGCCATTTTTGTGACTGTGCTGGACGACCCTGAACCAGAGGCTGAGAAAGAAGCCTCCGCGGAAGAAGCGAAAGATGAAACGGCTCACGAAGCCTAGTACAAGCTGCGACAGCTACAAGCCGACGATCCTGAGTCAGGACCGTCGGCATTTTTATAACAGCCAGCGCATTTCTTCTTCTAGATACAACACCAACAGTACCTTTACTCGAATTTTGAAGCACGAGAGATACATATTTTGACCACTATAAGCTGCTTATTACAGAGCAAGAGGCATTTTTGGGTAAATAAGAACCACCGAACGGTGGGTTAGAATAAATGCTTTCTAGCGAAAGCAAAACCAGAACCTTGTTTTAGATATTGCTCAAATGCGGCTGCTTTGTGTTTATCTACAAACGCAGAATACCATACAAGCTTCCATGGTTTTTTCTGCGAAGAGTATTTCACTTCTCCATTGTTGTGTTTTTCTAGCCGCGCTTTTAAGTCGATGGTTAAGCCTGTGTAATAACTTTGATCAGCCAAGCTTTGAAGGACATATACGTAGTACATAGATATATTAAAACAAAAGAACCTTATAGTAACAAGGTTCTTTTGTCGTTTGTGGCCCTACTACGCTCGAAACGAGCTTCGAAGGGCACTGCTTCGTACGGTTAAACAAAAAATATTGTGGATTAGTTAACGCTTACTGTAATGGTGCTTGCACTGCGTAGCCTTGGCGAAGCAGTGGTGGAAAAAATCGGGATGCCTGGCAAACCTGGTGTCAGATGATCAAGGTTGTTATAGGTACTCTGTAGTAGCCTGAGCAAGTTGCGATAGTTACTTTTGCAGCCAGATGTTTAATTATCTACGTGCCGGCTTTGGCTTGATAGCAATGCTTACATTGGGAAACCTTTCTTGAAGATTTTCGTACCTTTCAATAAGACCTGACCCTTCCGTCAGCTCCAGAGTTACAGGTTCCCCGCTGATGAGCTTTTTTGTTTTTTCTTTTGCTTCGAGGGAATATCCGAAGAATATATCATTCAGCTCTGCCACTGAGCAACCAAATCTCTGCTTAGTTTTTACTTCCAAATCTGCCTTATACCCGTCTTGATTAAAATAGGCTTTTAACATATATAGCTTTGAAACATTCAACTCTTCCATATAAAGCTTGGTAAGCCACATATAGCCTTCATCATACATTTCGTCAGTTTTGTCACGCTTTCCTGGTTCTCTGGTAGGGTAGGCTGCGAACTCGCCAAGCATTGTTACTCCTTCGTCCAACCACACATTCCCTTTGAGCACTCCTTCTTCCATATCCTTAAAGCCTGTACTTTTTGTATCAGTATCATGCGACATGGCATGAAAGTACTCATGAACCGTAATGTTATGGGCGTGCTTCCCAGTAAGATAAATAACATTGTGCTCAGGATAAAAGGAGTCTTCGAATACGTCACGAAACTCACCCTCCGCCCCCAAGCGCAATATATAATCATTAACGTATACAGGGACAATATCTGGTCTTTGCTTGGGGGTAAGCCCTTGTTGTTGTAACCACTCCTGTAATGAATGTAAATGCTTAGGGATAAATTCGCGTATTGCTTTCACGCGCTCTTGATACTCCGAGATGCGCTCCTCTACGGCGTTCTTAAGTTCATCATCGGCGGGGTTCTCGCTCAGGTGTAAATCTCTTAGTCTAAGCTTTCGGGAAGTTGGATTGTCGTCGTTTTGAAGTGCTACCAAAACCCGTTGCTGCATCTCATTTGGACTAACCACGTCTAAGTATGCATTAATGCCCCCACGAGGTTCGTGTTCTCGTGTGGGGACATCCTCTCTCTTATTAACACCGTCTGGCGCTTTCCAGTTAGCGTGTTCGGCTTGTGCATCGGTGTGAAGTTCAGGCATGTAACTAGTATACTAATCTACTGTATGAGAGGCAATGAAATGGTTTAACTCTCTTTGTCACTCTGGTCAAATTCCGCTTAAATAGCAAGACATGGCAAACAAAAATACCCGCTTTGTTTGCAGGTAGTTTGAGTAATTGTGTTCCAATTTTTTAGTCTTGGTGGAG
>CAZYMS010000039.1:0-4325 GCA_964648985.1 uncultured Candidatus Saccharibacteria bacterium | reverse complement strand
CTTAATCATGTGGTGCACTACGAGGGTAGGGAGGAGGCTTTTCCTATCCTAATAAATGCCATGGGCCTGGGTTCACCGTCTCCACTTTCAGATCCGCGCCGCATGATTACCAGTGCACGTTCTGCAGATGCCGGTCCTCGCTGGCAGCAGAATTTAACCCGAAAGATGGTGAGCGGTAAGCTCATTGTCTTAATCGGGCTTGGTAATTCAACTGCAGAAATGCTTCGTCAGATTCACGACTTCATGGATGCAGGGATTGAAGTGGATTATCGGGTACTTACACACTACCCCGAGGAGGCGTTACTGAATCCCGATACAACCGTGTCCCTTGATGGACGCTCTTACCGATTGTTCAGAAATTTAGAAGCGCCTAACTTGGTGGACTATCAGGGTGACCTGCCGGATTCACGAAGAGATTTTCTTCGTGCGCTCGGTGCGGGAAAAATTATCTCTGGGGTCCGACGCTGGGAAGTGGATGGGCAAAAGCATATTGCAGTGTACGATAAGAATAACTTGCCCATTACCGAGTTTCTGTATGATCAGATATACACACTGACCGGCTATCACCATACTGAGTCTACTGCAACCACCATGGGTTGTACATTTGACCGAGCAAATTCCTGCGTATTAGCGGACTATGACGGCGAGCTTATAGCAGACCCTAAAGCAGCTAACGCGCGCGACAGGCTTCATGTGGGCTACTTTGGTATGGGTCCGGTGCTTGAAGCGCCGCACAATCCTAACGCCATTGTAATTCCTGGAATGATATTCCGCTTGCCGGATATGCTGTTCAGTATTATTGTGCGTGCAGCAGAGTACGCCCGCCTATCGCCGAATGTCTAGATGTTCCTATTTACGCAGAGTACTACTTGCATAGCGTTCGCAAGTAGTACTCTTTTTTCTTTGACACATTTTAACTGAGCGAAGATTCGGCTTTGGCCAGCTGTTCAGGGGTGCCTATGGGAAGCCATTGAGAAGCCTTAAAAAGCCTCACAGGATGTGTTTCTGGGTTTTGTAGGAGTGTATGGGGGAGGCTGTATTCTACCTTGCCCCGAACCATAATTTCGGCCAGTGGTACGTTGAAAATATCTACGGTGGTAATATATGCGCCGCAATTTATCCATTTTTGTTCACTGCTCTGGTCCTCGATAAGCCCGACTATATTTTGCTCAGTATCAACCTGTAAAGCTGCGTTAAGCGGTTTTGTGGTTGCAGCGGCCAACATGGTCCAGGTGGGGGAAGATGTCAGTAACTCTAAATCTGATTTTGCATATATATCGTCGCCATTTACTACTAAGAATGTATCGTGTAAAAAGGCTTGAGCAAAATGTAGGGCGCTACCTGTACCATTTATCGGTTCTTGCTGTACGTAGTGAATGGGTACGCCGTTATAGATTGGGCCAAACTTTGATCCAATCTGTTTTCCGAGCCAGCCAGTAACAATAACTATTTCATCTATATTCTTTGGCAAGCTCTCAAGCGTCCATTCGAGCAATGGTTTACCCAAAACAGGTACTAAACCTTTTGGCGCGTTTTCTGTAAATGGGCGAAGCCGTAGGCCGTAGCCTGCTGCGAGTATAACTGCTTGCATATAGTATTAAAAACAGACTCCAACAAACCTTCGAATGGCGTAAGCCAGACGAAGCCTTGGCGAAGTCTGGTGCACCCAGCAGGAGTCGAACCTGCAACCCTCAGCTTCGAAGGCTGATGCTCTATCCAGTTGAGCTATAGGTGCATATAAGATATTTACTTGCTATCAGTAAATAGCTTGTACATCATATCACCCCAAGTCATAATTTTCCAGAAGAGCTCGCTGCCTCCTATTTCTATTCGCAGACACCCCTTATATTGGGGGTTTTTCTGGACGGTATGAGGGGTTGGCTTGTATACGGTTTTGTAAAATTGGCGTAGGGGCATTTTTAATGTCTTTGACCAGTACAGCTCATATTTTTCATTAATATATATTCTGTGGGTGTATAGTCTCAGCTTTATCTTGTCTAAAGGGACACATCCAATGACATTAAGCCACCTAATCATTAAGCGATTAAGATTAGGATTCGAATTCATGAATTGAAAATACTGAGTAGTTTTTGATCCCTCCGCTAAGTACAACGTTAGTCCTGGCAGAAAGATAGGTCGCTTTAAAAGTGTTTGAAATTCATTTTGTGCATCATCTTTAATGGCCGCAATTCTATCTAGGCGTTTTTTATGATTGGTCCACCCACCCTTCTGACGGCCTCTGTCTCCGGCCTGTGCCATTTTGTTCAAGATATGTTGTTTTTGCGTAGCGGTTAGCTCTACTTTTTGCAGCCAAGTAGAGAGAGTGCTTTTCGGGATCTTTCCCAGCGCTTCCCGTATCTCCGTGTAGGTCTTCCCAGCCCGCCTCATCTTGATTGCTGCATCTTTTAGTACTAAATCCATACTAAGATATGTTAGTATGTGCATTATATATCATAGTACGTAGATGATAAAATATTTAGTGGTATACTACCCATATGTTATACGTGTTATACGGCTCAGATGATTATTCACAGGCACAATATATAAAACAGCTAGCTAGCCGGGCCGGCTTACCGCGCATAGATTATTCACCCGAAAATGCTCCCAAAACAGCAGACGAATTGCTCGCCCAAGACTTATTTTCTGGCGGGCAAGTTATAGTGCTACATGACCTTGCCCAGCGTTTTTTACTGGAAGAAAATATTAAAGGATTTATTACTAGCTCTAACCATCTTATTTTTGTGGAAGGGGAGTTGGATCGTCGTACTAAGTTCGCCAAAGACTTACTTGCGAATAAAGAAATTAATGCAAAAGAATTTGCTGCTCCAAGTCTTGAGGAACTGCCATTGTGGGTCGCTGAATATGTTGCTAAGCGGGAGGGTTCTATTATGGATACTGCGGTTCGGGCTTTACTCCAGCGTCTTGGGTATAGCGAACCGGTCGGTGGCTTTGCATTGGCCCTTAAGACACCTTCTTTGCTGCGGTTAGAGCAGGAGCTCAATAAGCTACTTACTTACGCACAGGGAGAACCTATTACTGCTGATGCGGTGTTGCTCCTTGTTCCGGACGATCGCCAAACTATAGCCTTGTCTGTTACAGATAGCATAAGCAAAAAAAATCGGGCAGAGCTTTTCGGCTTGCTTGAGAGATACTATACCGATGGAGACGGTGGTGACGAGACAGGAAAAACGTTGGCACTGGTTGGTTTACTCGCAGAGCAATTTAGGTCGCAGCTGTTAGTAAAAGACAGTCTTGAACAAAGACTTACAGAAGCGGATGTACTCGCACAAACTGGTTGGAAATCTGGAAGGTTATTTGTTATGAAGCGGCTTGCAGCAAGTTTTACTGTGCAGCAATTACGGGATGTTTTGAGTAAACTGGAAAGTTTAGACGTAGAGCTTAAGTCTACTACCACACCTCCTCGCGTTATTTTAGAACTCATATTGGCACAGATGGTCTAGCAAGTGCGTAAACCATGGGCACCATTGCAGTTACTGCAATGGTGCCCATGGTTATTATGTAGGGCAGGTAATATGCTACAATTTTAATATAGTAATTATGGGGCCCTCGAGGCTTTTAGTAAGAAACAAAATGAACAAAAGAATTATTAGTACCGTAACCACTGTTGCTGTCTTTGTTAGCGTGTTCGCGCCTTCAGCGGTACGTGCTGCAGAACCGGCAACAGGTACTAGCACGGCTACCCCAGCACAAACAACATTTAAGCAAAATAAACCAAAGCGCGAGCAGCGCATTCAAGACCTTGAGAAATGTAAAGAGTTGGGGCAAGCCGCGCGGAGCGCGTACAAAACAGATGTGAAAACAGCAACCGACGCTAATAAGACTGCTTCAAAAACAGCACTTACGACTAGAGATGCTGCTATTAAGGCAGCCAGAGACGCATATAAGGCTAGCGTTGCGACGGCGACAGAGAAGTTAAAAACAGATAAAGCTGCAGCAGGGAAAGATGCCACTAAGTTAAAGATTGCTCGCGAGACCCACGCTGCGAGTCTTAAAACTGCACTTACAGCGCGAGATGCAGCAATAAAAGCAGCTCGCGAAGCTTACACTCAAGCTGTGGCTAAGCTAAAAACAGATAAGGCCACTGCACTTACTTCCGCAGAGGTAAAACGTGATACGAGCCTTAAGGCAGCACATGAACCGTGTGTGCTGGGCGCTTTTATAGACGTAACTGGTAGTCCCCGTGTTCTTGGCGCATATACCATCGCGTTTGAAGGTAAGCCAAAACCTCAGCTTTTGCCGGATGCGGTTGCAAGAAAGATTGAAGCCGGAGAGGCTCGTGAACAAAAACTGCAAAAGCAAGAATT
>CAZYMS010000038.1:0-4357 GCA_964648985.1 uncultured Candidatus Saccharibacteria bacterium | reverse complement strand
GGCAGGTTGTCTGGATTAAAGCATCCGGAGTCGAGCCATTGTTGGTAGATTGTATCTTCAACGCTTGCTGCATCGTATGACTTTGGTAATTCTTCCATAATATGTGGTTAATTCCTTTCTTATAAATAGCCAAGTTTTTTAAATAGTTTGACTGTAGGTGGGACCAAGTCGTATGTTCCAAGTTTTTCAATTGGTGCCCATTCAAGCCGCTCAATGCCAGGACCGGGGACAAGTTCTCCACTTACATATTCAGCAATGGTGTCTAAGTACACGTAGTGCGTGGGTGCGCCGTCAGCGGTGTTGGGTTTTATCTCCGTATCCCATCCCAGATGTTCTGTTGCGCGAATGTCTATGCCAGTAGTCTGTTTGACATGTTCAGCCAGCACCTTGTCGGGGTCATTATGTTCAGCGGTAAGTTCTCCGCCAAATAAATACCATGTTTCTTTGTAGGGTGGCGCTCCAGCGGGTTTTTTACGAAGCAGCACTGCTTCGCCTTTACGAATAACTCCAATAACTAAAATATGCGTTTCCATAAAATAAAAAACACTTACTTATTAAGTGTTCAAGAGCCCCAACATGCATTAGGACGGTACCATCTTGATTGCCCAGGTAATTTTCCCAGGTACTTGGTTTGTCTTTGGTAACGGAGTAGCTCTCCGGCAAGGTCTAGTTTCCACGAGTATGGGGTGGATTTCTTCCTGCGCCCGCCTACTATATATACGATAGGCATTGCAGTGACAGCTGCAAAAAGGCTTTATAAACTGGTTTTATTATACGTAGTAGTCTGTATTTTGTAAAGTAATATACACGAAACATTTGCTTCATGTTTTGCGTTATACTATATATACAATCATTATTCTTTTTCTATGAAACGATTCGTTTTTATTATCTGTGCTCTGCTCACATTGTCCCCTTTGGCAACACCGGCTTTTGCAACAGATGTTGCTGTAGTGGACCCTGCCTACTATGGGTCAGTACTTACCGTTACGAGCAAAGCTAAAACACTCACTGGGACAGTGGGGCAATTCTTTTCCGCTAGTTTTCAAGTTACCGGTGGTAGCCCAACCTATAATTGGCAATTAGAACCCGCACTGCCAGCTGGATTGTCTTTGTCGGTTAGTCCTGATGCGTATACAAATTGTATAAACCCCTCCGGAACCTCTGACCTTGCAAATGGGTGCCCGGGCGCATATACGTCAGGTCAAAACATAGTAATTTCCGGAACCCCCTCTCAAGTGGGAACGAGCGTTGTTAAGTTTATTGTGACCGACTCTGCAAATCGTAAAACTGCAGTAAGTTTCACATTTACTATGCAACAAAGTGGAAGCGTGCCAGTCTCCCATGGTATTACCGTTAGTAGCCCAGCTGGAGGTGAAATGTGGGTGCTTGGTTCTACACATACTATTACATGGACAGACGAGACTGGTTCAAGCGTGAACCGGAGTGTATACATTTCTCTTGAGCCATACATTGCGTGTCTCTATAGCAATCCTGCGTGCGCGGTTCCACAAATTGCACCATATGTTATTGCCAGCAATGCTCCCGGTACCGGTAGTTTTACCTGGACCGTGCCTACAGATTTAGCTTCTCGTTACCAAACAGTGGCACGCATTAACATTTCTAGCACAGATGGTGCGCTTAGTGGCAGTAGTGGAGTGTTTAGTATTGCTCGTACTGGTACGGATAGTGCTGTAAAAACAGGTTATGTAGATACTGCATCGAGTACAAAAATATCAGGATGGGCTTATGATCAATCCACACAGCCTACGTGTGTAAGTATCTCCTATGCGCGTCAGTATGCAACTGCAACAACAGCCGATCTCTACATACAACCCGCCCAGCAACAAGTGTGCCCGAGTGTAAACCGTACCGATGCTGAACAATGGCTTCGTAATACCTATGGTCCAACTCTATATATTCAACAACCTCTTGGGTTTAGTATTGACCCTTCAACCATATTGCCCGCGGGCACATATACCTTGCGTACTGTAACTCTTGTCCAGTCCGGTACGGTTCTGCAATTATCTGATGCTGCAAAAGCAAGCTTTACCATTGGTACCGTTTCTACAAATCCCCTGACTCTTACCGCCACGACCAGTCTTGCTGGGTCAGTGGGCCAGGCGTTTAGTGCTGGGTTTTCAGTAAGTGGGGGTAGCGTCCCGTATCAGTCATGGCAAATCACTTCAGGTAGTTTGCCTTCCGGTCTTGCGCTCTCGTTTCCTGCATATAACTGTTTTGCAGCTCCCTGTATTGCGCCGAAAGACACAGCATATATTTCAGGCACGCCTACAATCAATGGAAGCTTCCCATTTAGTCTTAAGGTGACTGATTCCGCTGGCCGCACCGTTGAGCAATCGTTTACCATAACTATTGGTGGAGCAGGGACTAAAGCTATTACTGTTATTGCAGACGGTTCTCTGCAGGGAATGGTTGGCACAGCGCTTTCTGTAAGCTTTAGTGGTGCAAATGGTACCGCGCCATATACGCTGCAGCTTGATGGTGGTACAGTCCCACCGGGAATGTCTTTCCTTACTGCGGTACCTGCTTGTGTTCAGCCAGCAGATGGAAGCAAGGTAAACTGCCCAACTGTACAGTATATATTAAGCGGGACACCAACTACCCCTGGTATATATATCTTTACCATGTCTGCTCGCGATGTTTTGGGGAATAAAGGTAGCCAGAGTTTTAAGATGGTCATTACGAGCACTGCGGTAGGAAGGTCCCTTACCGTTACCGCTCCACAAAAAGATGAAGTGCTCACAAGGGGACAGTTCTACACTATACGCTGGACACCATCTACGCCAGGTTCTACTGTTTCCATTTCCGCTAGCAGATACATCGCGTGTTTGCACAACGATACCTACGTATGTGCAATAGCACAGCCTGCGCCAGTGAACATCGTTTCTGCTGCGCCGGATACCGGCGTGTTTGCCTGGAATATACCAGGAGATTTTGGAGTAACGGGCATTGCGAGCATTGTTGTAACAAACTCAGCCAGTGGTTTGACAGGCGAAAGCGCTCCGTTTCAAATTTCCGATAAGACCACTACAGGGTGTCCCTTCACTTCTGGCCAGCTCGTGGTCGGTAGCGTTGGTACGGTATTTATCATTACTGCTGACTGTACCAAATACGGCTTTACTTCCTACCAGGACTTTATTAGTCGAGGGTATAAGTTTAGCCAAGTACTGCGAGTAGACCAGAGTGCGCTTGACGGTATTCGTTCGGTAGATACCTTGCCTCGTGCTTCTGGTATTACCTTCAAATACGAAGGCAGGCCCGCTGTGTATTACCTCAATGCTTCCTTGTGTAAAGAGTTATACCCGAGTCTGGCAACGCTTCGTGCGTGGAAGTTAGATATACGAGATATTGTTACCATAGCTACTTCAGAGCAGTATCCAGATTGCAATCCTAATTACGTTCGTTTGCCAGAAAATACTCCGGTACGGGCGAGTGGTGACGGTACCATTTATGTTATTCGCACGGGTACTCGCTATCCATTTGGTAATCTCGGTGCATTCTACCGAGCAGGGTTCTCTTTTAAGCAAGTGGTAGTTATTCCTGCGGCAGAGCGAGACTTGTATCCTTTGGGCGGCATTATCGAGTAAGAAATATGTGAGTATAAGAACGGCGAGTGCCCTCGCCGTTTTTTTTAATTCACGAATGATATACTTAACAAACTATGCAACCCCGTATACTTAGTAAACAAAATAATAGCAGTGGTTTCACCTTGGTGGAATTATTAGTTGTTATTGCGATTATTGGCATACTGGCTGCGGTGGCCCTTACCAATTTGAGTAAAGGTCGTAGACGCGCCCGAGACGTTAAACGCAAGGCCGATCTTCAGCAGTTAGTTAAAGCTGTACAGTTTTTTCAAAACGATAATGGTGCATACCCAGGCGGGGCAGCAACTAATACTGGTGATTGGTCACAAGCCTTTAAAGATCAAATGCAGCCTTATCTTGCAAAATTGCCTTTGGATCCGCTTGCCAATAATAATTCTCGATATTATGTATCAGTGTTTTTAACCGGGGTCTCCGATCCCAATTGCAATAATAAGTATGTTGTATATGGTTATCTGGAAGACACGAGCGACCCAGATTATGGGAAGTACACTTGTAGCTATGGAGGATCAGAATATTTTGTAGTACTACCATAAAAAACAGCTTGGCTACCTGTTTTTTGATAGCGTATTTTGAACCTTCTTCGCATTTTTAACGGCCGTTAAAAATGCGAAGATTGTCTACTCTAGTTCCCAGTTGCTGTCGGCGGTAACTTTTTTGTATGAGACTGGTTTATTACCAGCACGCAGTTTGAAGTAGGCGGCAAGAGCTATCATTTCCGCATTGTCTGTGCAGAG
>CAZYMS010000037.1:0-4426 GCA_964648985.1 uncultured Candidatus Saccharibacteria bacterium | reverse complement strand
AAGTTCCACCCATCCAGGCCCGGAACATTTTTTCACCATTACCACACCCCAACTACAGGCATGGCCATTTTCAAAGAGCGAATTGAGAAGTAAAAGTAAGGTATAAAGTTTATACTTTTTTCTCACCCCTCAACACGCTCAAACTAACTTCTGTTTACAATCCCCCATTCATATGTAAAAGAGCAAACTAAAAACTTGCAGTCGTTGCAAGTTTTATTTTTGGTCCGTTTTAGGACCGCTCATAGTACCATTTTTCAGTCTCTCTGTAAAGAGTCCTGGCTTTCCGGAGGGGAACCCTCGGGAAATGTATTACAGGTAAAACTCTCTGTTGAGGACACCAGCTGAACCAATTCGAATAGTGAATTCTTTTGGTGATACGGGAGGTTCGTGTTTACTTTGTGGTAACTTCACCGCAACGGTATAGGATCCGCGTCCAAGACGTATAAAGAATTTACCATCTGCTACCGTTACTGCTTTTGCTATTGTAACACCGGGCAATTTTTCGTGAGAAACTTCCACTGCAGCACCTACCACTGCCTGCCTACCATTGTTTGATCGAATCCTTCCCCATAGACGGACAGGTGGGGTTACAAGCGCAAAAAGGATGACTATTCCGTATACCGCAAGAACGAAAAGCCATAACATTGCATGGGTATTTATGTATGTGAGGACAGTCAAAATAAGGGCCGACCAAAATAATATGCGCAGTATCATACTTGCCACATACTGCAGTACCGGATGTACTCGCACGGTAGTTCTCTTTGCCTCCTGATTCCAGTCTGCTGCAATTGGATCCAACGGAATACTAATAGACAAGACATCCTTACCGCCGACAAACTCAAAATCTTCACCATGATACACCGGATAGTACGCACCATCTTTTAAGCTCTTAATTCGCTGGGAAGGGAAAGCGTAGTGCGGACGTTGTATGTAGATACGGTACAGACCTGGATCTGCCATAAACCCATATTCACCTTGCATATTTGCTATGTTTGAGGCTACCACTTTAGAGGTACGTGCATCAATAAGTTTTACCACTACCGGGTCTACTGGCTGCTTCGTAACGCTGTCGTATATAACTCCAAGCTGACGCAGACGTCGAAGTCCGAGCAATTGCAAGAAGCGATCGATCCAAAAGATTGTAGTTAAATACAAGTTATACATATAACATAATAACCCCTCTAGGGGATCGGTCTCACTATTTAATTTGGTTTAAATAGTTCGCCACAGCCATGGCAGCTTTTGCACCTTCACCGGCTGCAATAATTATTTGCTCACCCCAGGCATCGTTTATATCTCCCGCAGCAAACACACCTGGAACAGAGGTTTGTAAATTGCCATCTACTTTTACTTCGCCTTTTTCATTTTTATCACTAAGACGGTCAAAACTATTTGAAGGAGAATAGCCTATTTCTACAAAAATGCCAGACACGGACAAAGTTTCACTATCCCCGCCTGTTTTTTGCACCACAAGCCCAGTCACCCCTTTTTCGCCAAGCACCTCCAGTGTTTTGGTAGAATTATAAAAAGATATGGCAGGATTGCCTTCAATCTTTGCTTTAAGTACGGCGTCACCCATTAATTGCTCGTTTACATTTACGCTATATATTTTTCGCGCCACTTTAGACAACGCAAGCAGCGCATCCATGGCGCTATTTCCTCCGCCAACAACAGCAACGTCTTTATTTTTATAGAGCGGCGCGTCGCACGTAGCACACACTGCCACACCGCGCCCATAAAACTTTTCTTCACCTGGTATGCCTAGGTGTCTAGGTTCTTTACCGGATGCAATAATGATTGCTTTAGCGTACTGCACTTCACCTTCTTTGGTTTGTACTTCAAAGGTGGTTATATTACGTTCTATATTTATTACTTCTGCACCTTCTTTAATTTCCAAGTCTTCCTGAATAGATTTCAGATGTTCCTGAAATTTAAGCGTAAGGTCTGCGCCTGAAAGCATAGAAAAACCAGTGTAGTTTTCTACATCGCTACTCCATACCATTTGGCCGCCCATTTGTTTAGCAATGAGCAGCGTCTTAAGCTTCTTGCGCGCGGTATAAATTGCTGCTGTCATGCCAGCGGGACCACCACCAATTATTATTACATCGTACATAGTTCAGTGAGTAGAAATTAGGAGTTAGGAATTAGTAATAAATCTAATTTCATTGTAGCACGCAGGGGGTGTGCGGATAGCAAAAATGCTTTATACTATATACAATATGAGCACCGAATTACACCCCTCTACCCAGTTACTTATACGCAATATTGAGCGAATTACCGGCTCAGTTCTTTTGGTAAACCCACCAGAACTTGCTTCTGTAGCCGCTGTTGCGGCAATAAACCCGCTCACAGAAGTACAAACGACGGACTACGGCCTCCATACGGAAGCTATTGCAGAAAAATACCAAGCCAGCTTTGGGACGCATTACGCACATGTAAAAAAATTCAATCAAATTATTTTATTCTTGCCTAAGAGTGATTTGGAAATAGAAATGACTCTCCACTGGGTAAGTGAAGCCCTGGATAAAAACTCAAGCGCAGAGGTCATTATAGTGGGGCAGAACAACGCCGGGATTAAATCTGCTAAAAGGACTTTGGAAAAATTGATTGGACCAGTTGTGTTTAGTGATTCAGCACGACACTCTGCTTTTCACGCAGCTCAAAAAACTGTAAAACTAAAACCATTCAATCTCAATGACTGGTGGCAATCTTATGAAGTTCCACTCCCAGCTCACGCCTCACACCCCGCGCCTCAAGCCTTTCGTGTATTTTCTCTTCCTGGTGTTTTTAGTCATGGCAAACTCGACGAGGGAACTGAGTTACTACTTAAAACTTTTACCGGCACGGGCACCGCAAAACGTGTACTTGATTGGGGCTGCGGCGCTGGAGTTATAGGCATTGCACTGGCATTAAGCCAACCGCTCGCGCAAATGGACATGGTAGATAGTAACGCACTTGCACTTGCGTCCACAGAAAAAACACTTAGTGAAAACAACATACTGAACTGTAAAGTATTTGCAAGTAATATATTTTCAGGAATTGAGGGGCTGTATGACCTCATAGTGGCCAATCCCCCGTTTCATAAAGGACACGATACTTACTATACGGACAGCGAACTATTTATTCGAGAAGCAAAGAGCCATTTAGAACCTCATGGGCAACTACGCGTGGTGGCAAATATATTCCTCCGATATGAGCAGCTCATGGAAGAACAGTTTGGATACGTTAAAGCAGTATCTAAAACAAACAAATATAAGATATTAGAAACTGTATATACTCCGACCACTCACAGGCAGGACAAGAAAAAATTCAAGAAAAAACGCAGCCTCGAAGAAGCAGACTTTGTAGATATTAGAGACTTGGACAAGCTAGTTGTGCAAGAAGTGGAAAGCTTTGAAAACGAAGACTAATTTCTATTTCGCCGTGCGTCTGCATATCTCCACTATAATATTCACCTATCCTACTCGCGTAATCCGCCAAGAACCATATTCACCTTTTTAACGGCCGTTAAAAAGGTGAATCCGAATTTTTACAAAACACCTCCCAAAAATAATTGAGAGGTGTTTTACATTTATTTACTTTTTGTCTCACTCTTGTTCTGCCAAATACTTCTCTGCATCTAGGGCAGCCTTGCACCCCTCGCCCGCTGCTGTTATTGCCTGGCGATAACGATGGTCGTGCACGTCCCCAGAAACGAATACGCCGGCTATATTTGTTTGGGTAAATTCTTTTGGTACTATATATCCCTTTTCATTTATTTCCACTCCACTGTTTGCAAATACTTTTGTTGCAGGCGTGTGGCCAATGGCCGCAAAATAACCACCCGCCAATATCGTTTGCTCTTCGTTTGTTATATTATGACGAATACGTACCCCCTCCACTGTTTTTTCGCCCAAAACGTCGAGTACGGTGACGTTTGTAATAAACTTTATTTTTGGATTATCCTGAGCACGCTTAAGCATTATTTTCGATGCTTTAAACTCTTCACGGCGATGTATCACAGTCACTGAAGTTGCGAACTTAGTTAAGAAGTTAGCCTCTTCCATAGCACTATCGCCTCCGCCAATTACCACCACATCTTTACCTTTAAAGAAAAATCCATCGCACGTTGCACAGGCAGAAACACCCTTACCCCGTAATCGCTGCTCATTGGGAAGATTTAGCCAGTTCGCATCCGCACCAGTAGCAATAATTACTGCCTTGCTTTTATATTCTGCGGTTTCAGTTTTTACCATAAATGGTCTGACAGAGAAATCTACGCCGGTCACGTTCTCATATGCGACTTTGGTATTAAACCGCTCAACCTGCTTTATCATATTCTGCATTAAGTCAGGTCCTTGTATGCCTTCGGGAAAACCGGGAAAGTTCTCTACCTCGGTTGTCTGAGTAAGCTGACCCCCGGGAGTTAGGCCGGCTATGACTACGG
>CAZYMS010000036.1:0-5342 GCA_964648985.1 uncultured Candidatus Saccharibacteria bacterium | reverse complement strand
TATACAAACGATGGAGAAGCTGATATGGATAGTGGTATGCTACGCGCGCAAGGCATTTGGTCTATGGTGCGTAAAGAGCTTGGGTCTTTATATATTGGAGGGTTGCCCGGTGCAGCGTTGGTGGTAAGGCCGGCAGACTTAGAAAAAGCAAAAGAAATTTTAGGAGTGTAATGTTATGCATGCAGAAATACCGCCGCTATCGGAATTAGCTAAGTCCATTACTCCTGGCCTATATAGACACTATAGAGGGGGAGAATATGAAGTGCTCTGTGTAGGAAGATTAGAGGGTGACGTGGTAAAAGAGATGGTTACATATAAGTCTCTTGAACATGGAGACGTGTGGGTTAGACCGGTGATTGAGTTTACTGAATATGTATACTCGGAAAACTATACGGGCCCTCGATTTATTAAAATAGATGATTAAATTAAAGTCCTATGTCCTTTCATGTAGGAATTAACAACATATTGCTTAAAGACGGAAAGGTTTTATTAGGTAGGCGTCTTAAAAAAGCTGGGTACGGCCAATGGGGCTTTCCTGGTGGGCACCTAGAAGAAGGGGAGTCCTTTGTAGATGCGGCCAAACGTGAATTATTTGAAGAAACGAATCTTATAGGTGAAAAGTTTGAATTTGCGAATATCATCAATACCCCCCAACCCGAGCACCACTATTTGCAGATCAATTTTGTCGTTATCGAGTGGAGTGGGATTTTTCAGAATAAGGAACCTGATATATGTGAGCAGTGGGATTGGTTTGATCTTAAGAATCTGCCAGAAGTTTTTACGCCTCACAAGGATATTTTATACGCTTTATCTAATAAGCTCGTTTATATTGATACTTAATTGACTATGATACAGAGAGAAGAAATATACAATCATATAATTCAGTTACTCAATGCGAGTGGCGCGGAATATCATGTATTCGAACATCGCGCTGCGTTAACGTACGAAGACTTGGCATTGGTGCAGGCTGAGGCGGGTTTTGTCGGCTCTGAGGGTAAGTGTTTAGTAATGAAGACAGAATACGCTTTTCTAGTGTATGTAACCTTACAGGGGCAGAAAGTAGATTTCTCTAAAGTTGCAGAAACGGTTGGGGTTAAAAAAGTGAGGCTTGCTACAGCAGAAGAATTAGAACAAAACTTTGGCGCTGAACCCGGGTGTGCGTACCCCTTTGGGTTTAGCGAGAACATCGCTATATTTGTAGATCCAGAAATATACAATCGAGAATGGTTTTTGTTTAGTCCGCTGTACTCAACTAAAACAGTGCAGGTACGAGGAGAGAATTTAAAGCAAGTTTTTGCCACCCTTAAAAATAAAGTTGCAGAAACCAACGCTTTTAATAAAGTATAATGCCGAAAATTGTAATACGATTGATATATTATTTCGGATATAAAGTAGTAAAGATATATTGGTTTTTATTTCGCCCAAAAGCTTTTGGAGTTAAGTGCGTAGTGCAGTGTGGAGAAGAAATTTTGCTTATACGAAATAGCTATGGGCAGCAAGGCTGGACGTTTCCCGGTGGGGGTATTCACGCGGATGAACAAGTACAGGTAGCAGTAGTGCGTGAGGTGCAAGAAGAAGTGGGAATAGCCATACAGGATCCAGTGCCGCTTGGAGACTTTCTTACCACCAAAGAATTTAAAAAAGATTCAGTAGACTGCTTTGCTGCCACAGTAGACAAGAAAGATTTTACTATAGATAATGAAGAGGTGGTAGAAGCGAAATGGTTTTTAGTTTCCGAGGTGCCTCATTTAACAGATTCGGGCGCACGCGCCTATGAACTTTTTCGCTATCGTGTTACGCAATCAAGTATGTAACCATGGGTACCATTGCAGCTGCTACAATGGTACCCATGGTCGGAGGAGTAAATATATGAACACACGAGCTGGAGCAATAATTATCAAGGATAACAAAATACTCCTCATGCATCGCTTTATGAAAGACTGGGGAGAGTATTGGGTGTTCCCGGGTGGGGGAGTAGACGAAGGCGAAACCACAGAGCAGGCCATGGTTCGTGAAGTTATGGAAGAGCTTACACTTACGGTGACCGAATATAAACCATTGTTCGATGTGTTTAATCCATTCACCATGGGCGGACATTTTCCACCACGGCAAGAGTATTATTTCTTGGTGACTGGTTTTGAGGGTGAAGTGAAGCTTGGCGGCTCTGAAGCAGAAGAAATGTCGGAAGATAATCAGTATTACCCAACCTGGGTAGAGCTTGGTAAACTAAAAGAAATGAAGAACTTGCAGCCCGATGTCGTGAGAGATAAAGTTATTGAATTATTGGTTTCGTAAAATTTATGGATATACACCAAGCCTGGTCTGGTTTTCATTTTGGTATGGGGTTGCTTATTTTGGTTGCCTATTTTGTATTGGACGCTATGTATGCGTACTACACTATCAAGGTTACTGAAAAGCGCCCAGTATCCGCCGCAACCATTGGTGCGCTCATGCACTTTATAATAGCGTTTGGTGTGTTGAGTTATGTGCATAGTTTTTTATATGTGTTTCCTATAGTCATTGGCTCATGGCTCGGCACATATAGCATGGTTCGTTATGAACAGCAGCAGTTGGCGCATCCAAAAAAGAAAGTGATTTAATAATGCTTATCGTATGACTATAAAAAAATATTTACATTCTTGTGTAGTAATTGAAGATGGTGGTAGGCGCCTATTGTTTGATCCCGGTGCTTTTGTTTTCCTAGAAGGAAAAATGCAGCCAGAAGATATTGGTCCGGTAGATGTGGTGCTTATTACTCATACGCACCCTGATCACTATTTTCCTGACGCGCTTAAAAAATTGTATGCGTTAAAACCATATACACTCTTGGTGAGTGAAGGTACAGCAAAAACGATGGAGACTGACGGGTTAGCTATTCCAGTACAGATTATAAAGTCTGCAGATGTGCTAGAAGTAGAAGGGTTTAGCGTTCGTACCTTTGATGTGCCCCATGAAAAGATCCCCATGGCTTGCCCACATAATATGGGGTATAAAATTAATGACGTAGTGTACCATCCGGGTGATTCATATGTAGTCCCGGAAAACCTGGGAAATGTAAAAGTGCTTATGTTGCCCAATGGAGGTCCCTGGTCTACTACGCCCCAAAGTGTACATTTTGCCGAAACAATAAAACCGGAAATCGCCGTACCAATTCACGATGGCATGCATAAAGATTTTTGGCTGGAACGACTCAATGCGTCTGTAGACGGGTGGATGAAAGAACGCGGAATAGAGTGTAAAATTTTAGGTATGGGAGATTCTATCCAGATATAGGTAGACTCCTTTGAATATATAATTTCTAATGAAGAAAAGTTAGCAATATGGAAATGATAGATAAGCTGTTTGCTGCAATGAAGGCATTTATTGTGCACGATGGTAAAGTATTATTGCTCCGCGAAAGCGTTAAATATGAAGACGGAACTAATTTTGATAAGTGGATTGAACCAGGGGGGAGGGTGCAGCCAGGCGAGAATTTTCGTGAGGGCTTGCTCCGTGAGATTAAAGAAGAGACAGGTCTCGAAGTAGATATTGTTGCGCCCTTTTATGTGGACGAGTGGCGACCAAAAGTTCGAGGCGAACAATGGCAAATAATTGGAACCTTCTTTGTTTGCCGTCCCCGTAGTACTGAAGTCGTGTTGGGGGAGGATCATGAAGAATATAAGTGGGTTACTCCAAACGAGGCCGCAAC
This sequence comes from uncultured Candidatus Saccharibacteria bacterium, assembly GCA_964648985.1. GTDB lineage: Bacteria > Patescibacteriota > Doudnabacteria > UBA920 > UBA920 > JAEUSE01. Next base: position 1,654 of record CAZYMS010000036.1, on the reverse strand, counting down.
TTTGTCTCTTGCTCCAGAAACGCTTAAGGCTTTTGTCGTGCTGGAAGAGTGGTCTATAAAAAATATCATTTGATGAGGAAAGCTTTGCACATTGTAAATTCTGCGTTTGATGCACCTGCGTGCAGATTATTTACCAAGGTTGCTACAGCTTGGGAAGCAATGTTAAGAGACTGCGAGCGAGCGCAATCCTCAATTTACTTTGAGCAATATATTTTTGTACCTGATGCTGTCGGGCAGAAATTCTTACAGGTATTTAAAGAAAAGGCCAGCCAAGGAGTTAAGGTGTACTTGCTCTTCGATACAGTCGGTAGTTGGACATTATACAAATCAAAAAATGTAGTTAGAGAGCTTGAGCAGGCAGGGGTCCTGGTGCGTTGGTATAACAAAGTGGTACCGTTGCTTTTTCACCGTGCGGCTTCATACGTATTTCGTAATCACCGAAAGGTTATGGTTATTGATGGCGCCATTGGCTATACCGGTGGGGTGTGTGTACGTGCTGACATGGGAGTGTGGCGGGACACGTATGGTCGTTTAGTTGGGCCAGTGGTAGGCGCTATGCAGGAATCGTTCTTGCAACTTTGGGAAAAGAATAAACTTTCTATTCCACATCTCCTCGATAAACCACATCCGACAAGGTCTCTGCGCATGGGTGGGTATGAATTTGTACCCAACTCTCCGAGTCCGGGAAAGAGGTTTCTGTACCATGCTATGCTCGACGCCATTCGCTACGCTCAAAAGCGTGTGTGGGTCACTGTGCCATATTTTATACCGGACCTTGGTTTGTTTCGTTCTTTGCGTCTTGCAGCAAGGCGCGGTCTAGACATACGAATATTGTTGCCTGGAATTTCAGATTTGCGCTTGCTTGATACTGCTAGTAAGTCTTACTTTGGTTCAGCTTTGAAAAGTGGCATAAAAATATATGCGTATAATCCCTCAGTTTTACACGCAAAAGTTGTTATATGCGATGAGGCGTGGGCAACGTTTGGTAGTATGAACTGGGACAGTATGAGTTTTCGCTATAATTTGGAAGGTAATATAGTCGTGAGTAATAAAAAAACTATTACAGAACTCGCTGTGCAGTTTTTGCAAGACCTTTCTGTTTCTACTGAGACAACCCTGGGTCTTTGGAATAAGCGTTCTCGAGCCACTCGGTATATGGAGGCCTTACTATGGCCCTTCCATGGTTTACTATAATACTGTCCAGTATGTACGTATATTATTAATTAGATGTATCTATGCAGCTCTATTTTATAACTGGGAATCCAGGAAAGCTCGAAATGGTAAAAACTATTTTGCCTGAGGTAGAACAGGTAAACATTGAACTTCCAGAAATACAATCTTTAGATGCAGAAGAAGTACTCCGAGCAAAACTTCTGGCGGCATTTGCACATGCGCCGGGGGAATATATTGTTGAAGACACATCTGTATATTTTGGATCCCTAAACTGGGAATTGCCCGGACCATTTATTAAATGGTTTTCTAAAGCTCTCGATTATGTGGGTATGGCGAATTTGGCTGAGAAGCTGGGTAATACTGAGGCCAAAGCTGTGGCGCGTTTTGGGTATGCTAAGAACGAGCATGAGATGTATTATTTTGACGCAGAAATGAGTGGTACCATTGTCCAGCCTCGAGGAGAGAATGGATTTGGCTGGGA
>CAZYMS010000035.1:0-5441 GCA_964648985.1 uncultured Candidatus Saccharibacteria bacterium | reverse complement strand
GAGCGAAAGTCTTTTCTGCTCACCCATACCAGCGTTCCCCCATCCCGAATTAATGTAAGCTGCTCACCTTTTACGGCTTGCCGCTTGCCCACTATTGGTAATGCCATAGACCCCTCCGTCTAAAATAAAAGATCAATTAAATTCGCAGCAACGACTGCGAACACTCAGTTTCCCGCATGGCACTTTAGCAGCGCAAGACTACGAAAAGACCATAGCAACCAAACACAAGCCCTGACGCAGAAGTGAGTACAGCAGCCATCCCCACAACCGTCACTAACCCGAAGTCAGCAGCCCAGGCAAGGGGCGACCCGACTTCAAAGCATACAGCAGTAGGATTGCGTTTTTTCTCGTCTCTATAGCTGCTCACAAAGACAATTAGACCCACCGCGAGAGCGGCAGTGCCAATTATCACCAAAACAATTTTGAGTGTCGGCCTAAAAGCCCCGGAAGCCAGCACTACCGCAAAAGCCGCGAGCCCCGCCAACAATACGTACATGAGCGGAGTAAACTCTTGCGTGCTTGTGCGGAGCTGATTTTTAGCTCGAATCCACCATGCTTGTATCATGGTATGTCTCCTTTATTCGATACAGTGTTACTACATTGAGACAATAGTAAGCCAATTCTTTTGACTTATTTCGCCTCCTTAAAGCTTGACGCACTATACCATTAAAAATGCCTGACGTCAATTTACTCATTTATATAAAAAATAAATAGCGGCGGAAAAGTTTCCACCGCTGAAAAGCACCAGCCATGCTAGGCCGGAATGACCGATACGGTAATGCCTGTTAAGTCTCCACAGACCTTGAACTCCACAATTTGGTCCCCGTATATAAATCCCCGAGGATCGTAGAGTACTTCCACGTGGCTGTTCCAACGTAACCTTTGAGCAACTTCTGGATTGGACACGTCTATCTTTAGTCTTGTTCCAGTGGGGACCACGACCTCATAGAGTGCCTCTCCGATAAGAAGGTTGCGCAAAATTACAAATAGTTGCCGAAGGTTATTAACAAACCTTCCGTAGGCATAGGGCGGAAAGGGTTTTAGTTCATTTGCAGGAATCAACTTCCATTCACCATATACGTTCATGAGGGTCAATCTATCACCCTCGCTCGCAGACATCTTTCCCAAACTTACCATACGAGCCCTCCGGATAGTGAGTTCGATATAGGTAAAGTATCACTACACAATATCGCCCTCAGGTAATGGATTCCATTCTTGCCAACCCAGCAAGAATATAAGTGATTGTTTTATATGCCCTTCGTAGACGTCGAGACTATACCGATAGGTAAGCTTAAACGTCTTTTGCGCGGGGTCAAAAGTGAGCCACCAGTCATTTGACCGCCCAAGTTCCCAGCCTTGGCCGGGATGGGTCTCATGCGTATCCTCAAAGCCCGATACGATAAGGGCGAGACGCCGAGCCACCTGAGCCCGATCTGACTCACGTAAATTTGGATTAGCCTTCAGTAACATACTTGACGGCATAGTACCAGTTCCTCCTTGCATGCTCTTTGTTATTCTTACATTTAGCGCTTGAAACCATTATTGGTATGTCTAAATGCACTCCTGAGAATGTCTGTAATATAAGGCTATATCGCTGCTAGGTCAATCTTTTCGTCTATACGAATTTGGGCTACAAAATCGGGGATGTGCGACACCATAATTAGCGCTCCTTCGTACTGGTCAAGCGCCTCTGCAATAATGGGCAAATGACGAAAATTTATATGATTCGTAGGCTCATCCAAAACAAGCAGCCCTGGCTTCATAAGCATGAGTCGGCAAAATGCAAGTAACCCTTTTTGCCCTTCGGACAGTGCGCCAATTTGTGTACCGAGTGCTTTACCATCGAGCAAAAACCCAGCAGCAGCAGAGCGCATAGCAGGCTCATCTTTGAGCTGCATAACTTCCATAAGTGAGTCAAAACCAGTTTGCTCAAAGTCGAGCATGGAAAAGTCTTGCTTGTAGTACCCAACTACAATATCATCTGCAATGGTTACACCCTCTGCTTCTTTACGGACCAAGGCATCCAAAAAAGTACTCTTCCCTATTCCATTCGGACCGCTTACCAGTACATGTGTACCTTTACGCACGGTAATATCTACGTCTTTTTTTACCACCTTACCATGCTTAAGACTGGATATAGAAGTGATTTTCGCAACCTGACCATTAAAGAACGCAGGAAACTCTTGCGTAGGAATTTCGAACGAGCGTATGGTCTTATCTTCTTTGCGTACGTCTACCATGCTTTCTTCTGCTTCTTCGGCTGACTCGCGCATACGCTTTGCAACTGCACGAAGTTTACCGCCTTTGTGAGCAAACTGCTCTGACTGTGCCTTCAGTCGCTTTATCTCCCCTTCTGCACGGGCATTTTGCATGTTTTCTCGCTCTATACGCTTTTTTATTTCTTCCACTACATCGTAGTAGTTACCGGTGTACTGCTCTACCTTTTTGGTAAATGAGTCTAAGTACAATACACCATCGGTAAATGCGTTCAAAAAGTCTGCATCATGAGATATTACCAAGCAGGTCTTTTCGTACATCATAAGAAACCCGGTAAGGTGTTCTATGCCTGCCTGGTCAAGATTGTTGGTAGGTTCATCGAGTAGTAAAATATCTGGTTCTTGAATGAGCGCATACGCTAGGAGCACCCGTGCTTGCTGACCGCCGGAAAGCTCACGAAGAGTTTTATCGAGTGGCAGTTCTACGTTGACTGCGTCAAAAACATTGGCAATAAGTTTGTCCAGATTGTATTTCTTTTCCGTGAACGCAGTAGCAAAATAATCTCGAACGGTAAGGTCCATTTGGTCTAGTGGAATAACCTGCCGCGCTATACCAATAGTAGTGTCTTTAGGGGTCAATACAACCTGACCTTCTGCCGGCTTAAGTTCTCCCGTAATCATTTTAAACAGCGTAGATTTACCAGCACCATTCTGACCCATAAGTGCTATACGGCTCCCTTGCCGAACAGAAAAAGACGCCTCGTTGAGTAAGGGCTTTTCGTGGGCATATTCAAAATAGATGTCAGAAAAACGCAGTATAACTTCGCCGGCCATAGAAATTAGACGTGAGTAATGAGATGTGAGGGGTGAGTAAGAAGAAACGTTCCAAGCTTTAATCTGGACTCATTACTTACGGCTCATAACTCACTACTGTTTTAGTGATATTAAAAGTTCCGCCCGAATGGCGGAACTCACACAGTATATCAGTTAGTATAGTTTTATTCAACAGAAGAGACTCCGATACTTACTTTCGAGGAGCAGCATTTTTTATCATGCGCCAGTCTGCGGTGATCAACTTTCTCACCTCTTGAGTGCCGATCGAATCTACCGCTGCGTCTACGTCTGCTAAGAAACCTGGGTAATAGGCGCCATCAAATTGGTCCATTAACTCATGAAAGTGCTTATCTGGAACTTCATCCCGCGACTGGTAATTTTCAAAATACGCACGATGATACGCCACTTCCGGTATTTCCCTGGTACCCTTTACCAATAAGTCTTTTCGCAGTTCCATTTCGGACCTGTATCCAAGGGAGGGCTTTGTACTTCGTCTAATAATTCTACTCACTGTTTCGGTCTCCGCTTCGGAGAGCCATTGATACTGCCACTTTTTAAGCTCAGGCGAATAGCGGGCAAGACCAGATCGGCGTATACCCACTTCCCCCTCTTTATTTACCAATACACCACCCAATGGGTGCTCTGTAGAAGGCTGCACTCCGAGTGGTACTATGTGACTTTTTGCCGAGTACATAAATGGAGTATTACCCTCAATAACATGAGTTAGCTCGTGTGAACTTACATCTCGGGCAAGAGCTTCCGATGACTGTTCCGCTACATATACTCGACCGTTACGATCATCATATTCTCCATATAACTCAGGCAGCGGCTTTGCCAGCACATCTTGCAAATGCATTTGTACTGCATCGAACTTAGCTCGTACATTGCCTAGGTCTACTGGGAGCAGGCCATCTGCAACCGCACTTCGCAGTTGCCTCCAGTATTCCTGCTTGAGCCTTGGGGCTTGCTCTGTTCTAAACTTTGTAGACTTTTCATAAAAGACCTCAATATGTGCCAGCATTAATTCCAGGTATACACTATCTGAAAGCCGTTCTGTCCGCTCGGGTATTTCCTGCTGATTATATTCAGTACCCTTCGGGAAATATTGTCTAAATCTATTTTCAAAACGTGAATCTTGCAGTATCTCTGCAAAAAACGCGCTTGTTGCGTACCAAAGCTGCGGCTTGCGAAAGTTAGTAGTAAGGCGGCTTCGGGACTCTTCAATTCGTTCATGGTGCTGAGACAGATCAGGATTTTTTCGTACATACCTTGCCACATAATTTAAATCCGCCACCCCTTCTTGCGGCCCTCCGAGCGACGCGTGTATATCACCCAACAGGTCCATACCATAAATTTCACCTCGCATAGGTATGGCATTATGTTCCCAAAGCTCAGCTCGTGCTCTTTGGAAATCGCCTGTTTCCTGGGGAAGATATCCACGTTCAGAATATGGCATAGTAATAAGGATGGAAATAAAAAAATTATAGAATACGCATTGTTCCGGCACCGGAAGACTGGCCCTGCTGGGGGCACTAGCATAATACCTATAGTATACGGGACGTAAGTCGTAAAAACAAACTCCGCCGTTGGGACGGAGTTTGCTATCGCATTCGGTTTTCGTTTCAGGGGCGCTGTTCGGTAAGTCCGAATTACTTTTAGTATAAACGGTAGACCGGCAGACGCAAGTGGATAAGTGGACAGACATGTAAACATCTAATCATGTAAGCATCTAAACAGGAATCTTACATAGTTGAGCATTTTAGATGGTTTATTTTTTGAGACTACTTAAAGTACCATTCACCAGAGATAGAACAATACTAAACAATACTGCCCACCAAAAACCTTTTACAGAAAAACCAGGAACTATTTTTGATGCAAGTAATATGAGGAATCCATTTATAACAAGTGTGAATAGGCCAAGGGTAAGAATATTTACCGGCAAAGTAAGCACAATTAAAATAGGTTTTAGTATGGCATTAATGAGTCCGAGGATAATTACCAAAACTAAGGCAACACCAAACCCTTGAATATGTATACCAGGCAGCACATACCCAGTCACTAGCACCGCGAGTGCTGCCACAAACCAATTAAGCAACAGTTGAATCATAAAAAGAGTGTTACGAATAAAATATGACTATAGAACAATTTTACCCTACGGAGTCCACTGCTGCAAATAGAAAATAATATGAAAAGAACAAGAGGCGGCCACACTTTGGGTGTAGTCGCCTCTTGAGTTTGATAAGGCCGAAGGTCGGATTAGCTACCTTCGGATTGAGTTTGTGCGGGCACCGGATACAGCGCATCAATTTCATCTTCGACGGACAACTTTCCGTCTTCGATTTTTCTGAAAAGTTTTGCCAGAGCTTCCAGATCAGGACGCTCAGTCGAAAC
>CAZYMS010000034.1:0-5763 GCA_964648985.1 uncultured Candidatus Saccharibacteria bacterium | reverse complement strand
AGGTGCAAGGCATTGCCTTTAGTCAGTCATATCTGCTACAGTCCCTACAAGTAGGCTCTGGAGTTGATGTAGCCGCAGAACTACTTGCCGACTCATGGAAGGGAATACGCAAGGTTAAACTTAGAGTAGTGGACATAAGGAAATTATAATGTAACATGTCGATTTATTGTCATGTTACAATTTCCACATATATTATATGAAGAAGCTAATAATCAATACAGATGGTGGTAGTAGGGGAAACCCAGGTGCGGCAGCGATTGGTGTTATTATTCGGGATGAATCGGAACATATTATTTTTGAGCATGGGAGTTATATAGGCCTGCAAACTAATAACTTTGCTGAATATAGCGCGCTTGTAAAGGCTCTGGAAACAGCGCGCGATATGGGTGCAACTGACCTTCTGGTGCGTATGGATAGTGAACTCATAGTAAAACAGATGCAGGGTTTGTATAAAATAAAAGAGCCAACACTCCAAGAGCTGGCACAGAAGGTCATAAAGCTCAAAGCTTCTTTTTCAAATGTAGTATTTATGCATGTCCGCCGTGAGTTTAACAAAGAGGCAGACGCGCAGGTTAACAAAGCTTTGGATGCGCAAGTATAACTAATTAATAATGGGCGCCCCAATTGGGGCGCCCATTATTGTTATCGAACAATAAGACTCTTGAGAGAGTTGCCTATGCGGTAGAGGAGTGTAGAGTTATCTATAAGCACAAGATCTGTAAGAGTGGTGTCTGTAGTAGGTACGTCGAGGACATATCTATTCTGCCCTGAGTTGTCATCGAGCTCAAGTGCAACCAGCTCTTTTCCCTGGGTGAAAAATGCATACTGTAGCCCTGGGTCTACATAAAATTCAGTAAACGGTTGGCTGCTCCGGGAAATGAGCTGTGACTTGTTTGTCGAGCTATTGAACCAGGCAAGTTCTCCAGGTGTGGTATAGCTGAGTGTTCCGCTGGCTACGCTAGCTTTGGTGACATTGGTGGCTATTTCAGTTGCAATAGTGTTTATCCTGAGTAGTCTTTTGTCGATAAGTACATATACTGCTTTAGCTGAATCCGTATATATGTCTGTATAGTTTCCAGTGGGTATATTGCTTGCAAGTATCTGATCCTGGTCAAGAATACTACCATTAAATGTGGCATGGTGTAATACCCCTTCTACAGTAAGGTAGTAGATGTCATTTTCTTTTGCTGAAAACGCAGCAACTCCTTTTGCTATGACTATAGCGGGTTTATTTGCGGTATTGCTTGCAACGAGCTGGCCATTTTTGTCTATGCCCCATAGTCTTCCCTTACTAAGTATCATATTACTTACTGTGGCAAAGCTTTTAGAATAATCTGCAATTTTTAGCGTTTTGCTGTCTACTACAATAGTAAAGTTTGTTCCCCTTACAAGGGATGCGCTTGAATCAGTGTCTGCTGCTATGAATATTGCGGGTCCAGGCAATGCAATGCTTTGCATTTCAGAAAAATTTTCTTTTGAAAGCAAGACTAATTTTTGTTCTGGTGAAGCGTAAAAGATGGTTTTTCCATCGCTAGCGAATAACCCTGCATCTTTCGCTATCTCAAGAGGTGGTGAATCTTTAAGTAGTACAAGAGAGGTGGGGTTGGGGTTTACATGGGTAACTCTTCCTGCTATTACCGCAAGTCTTTTCGTCCATGTTCTGTATCCGCTTTTTGAGAGGCTAACAGTGTAGTCGCCGGATGCTAGAAACCGAACTGCCCCTGGGGTATTTGTTTTTGGCTCATCATTTACCACTATTCTTGCACCCGAAGGCGATGTTTCTGCGGAGATAATGCCTGTAAGCTGAGTTCGGGTACCTGCGAAATGGATTGTTTTGCCCTGCACATACAACACCAGCAAAGGGGCGCCTATGGCGAATATAATAATGCCCGCTATAATAAGACTGTACCTTGATTTTCGTGTCATTGAGATCGAAAATTATATAGTAAGATATACCTAAAGTCCTTATATTATAGCGTTTTTATAGGGCTATTACAATGTGCTGGTGTTTGGTATACTACATGAGTCGAAAGTTCATAAAGTCTATAAAGTTCCTAAAGTAAGGCTTAAAAACCCTACTTTTGCTTTATACACTTTACGGACTTTATAAGCTTTGAACTTACATGAGCCAATGGTTTTCAAATAAAATTGGTATAGATTTAGGTACAGCCAATACGCTGGTCTTTTTGCCGCAACGCGGCATTGTTATTAATGAACCGACGGTTGTTGCTATTACCTTGGACGATAATCGTGTGCTGGCAGTGGGGCAGGAGGCTAAAGATATGCTTGGCCGTACTCCAGAAACTATTGTAGCGCGAAGACCAATGCGCGATGGTGTTATTGCAGACTATCGAGTAACAGAGGCCATGCTCAGGTACTTTATAAATAAGGCCCTCGCTGGGTTTAGACTGCTCAGGCCAGAAGTTATGATTAGCGTTCCGGGCGGTGTTACCTCAACAGAGCGTCGGGCGGTACTCGATGCTGCCCGCAGTGCTGGGGCACGTCAGGCTTTCGTAATAAAGGAAACTGTTGCCGCTGCTATTGGCGCTGGTATTCCTATTGGGAGTGCTGCAGGAAATTTAGTAATAGATATTGGCGGCGGCACTACCGATGTTGCGGTGCTGTCGCTTGGGGGTATAGTTACCTCTACCTCTGTGCGTGTTGCAGGTAATAGGCTTGACCAGAGCATTGCGGAATATGTGCGCAAGAAGCATGGTCTGGCAATTGGTGAGCGTACAGCCGAGGAAATTAAAATTACCATTGGGAGTGCAGTGCATTTGCCCCAGGAAGAAGTAATGGAAACTAAAGGACGAGATATTATTACTGGCCTTCCTCGCACTACCACAGTTGGAGCAAACGAAATAGTAGATGCGCTCACAGAGGATCTACAGGAGATAGTGCGCGCTATTAAAACCGTACTTCAGGACACGCCTCCAGAGCTTATTGCGGATATTATAGACAAAGGCATGGTTATGACTGGTGGTACAGCGCAGTTACGAAATTTAGACCGCTATATTGCCCAGGCAATTGGTGTGCCATGTTTTGTGGCAGAGGATCCTCTGCTATGTGTTGCAAAGGGGACTGGTGTTGCTTTGGATAACTTGGATAGTTATAAACGAAGCATTCTCAGTATTAAGTAGGACTTAACGCTGAAAATCTCAAATAACAAGCATCAAATTTCAAACAAATTCCAATTATCAATGTCTTAAATTCCAAACAAGGCTGTCCTGGTTTGGAATTTTTATTTTTGAATATTGGGATTTATTTGGATTTTGTGTTTTGCGATTTGGAATTTAAAAAACCTATGCGGCTTTTGAATATCTGTGGTATACTAAAACAAATTCACATAACTAAATTTAAGAAACAAAAAAGGTATGCACGAAAATACCAGAAAATCATTCTATATATTTCTTTCCATGGTGTTGGGAGTCTTGTTATTTCTTATGCTCCAGCGCGCAGCATTTCTAGTCGCCTTCCTTGTAGGTGTAGATGTAAGTAGTTTATCTGCGCAGGCGTTGAGTGTCGTTACAACCGCAATTGCAGTAGTCTTCGGTGCTTGGTATGGTATTTGGCTTGGCTTGGTTTGGTATGTAGCCATATACGAAGAGCGCACTACGAGCAGCTTATTTGGCTGGATAAAACGGTCATCCTCCTCTAGGCGCACTGCATCTGACGATTCTTGGGAAATTGATGATTTGGTTAGTCTTGAAAAGGTAACTGTAGGAAAAAGTTCACCCAAGCTTAGATTCTTTGAAGAAAATACAATCCGTTTTGGGGGTGCTAATTCTCAGGAAGAAGAGCCTAAGCGGTCCGTGCCAGTAATGGCAAAAGCAAAGACTGCTTCCAAGCGTGCTCCACGCAAGTCTGCCCCCCGCAAATCAGTCTCTTAGTTTTTGGTTTGTCGCCGCCAGTTTGGTTAGTGGTTTGGGTCTTAGCTCTTGCAACTCAGTTGTCCCACGATACTGGCCGCTATACCCTAAAACCTATCACCTATTCAAATGATGACTTACAAAAAACTGTTCGGATTTGGATTACTGCTCACGGCTGTTCTGGTCATACTGAAAATAATATTTTTTGGCTATTTTACATGGACTGAAAGTTTTAACTCTCACGTATTGTATTGGCTTGTTGTGTGGGTTCTCTCTACTGCACTGGTACGTCGTCTGGGAGTTATAACAATGCTTGAGGCAGTCGTGGTAATGGTCCTTTGGCTTATTTTAGAACTTATTGGGGACAGTGCTATTGCGGGACCTTTGGTAGGTTGGCGAATACTTATAGATCCAAATTTTGCACTGGGGTACCTGTTCATGCCGCTTGCTATTTTTCTCTTCCATAAAAAACGCCACGTTGTCCGCCGCGAGCAGATGGCAAAGAAGTAATCACTAAAAATGCACCACCTTGGGTGCTTTTTTATTTAAATTTTAACCATTTACTGGTTATTTCTAATACCATTCTATAACATCCTCTTATATAAGGGTTTTCGTACTAATAATTGACATAAATGTTAATTTTATGTTATAATATATAAGTTATAGTAACCAGTGGCAATAGCGCCAAGGCGCATTCAAATGCCTTAAATTTTACGGCTGGTATCTGTAACAGACCTGCTTGCTAAGGCGAGCGGGCCTCTACGGAGGATCGGACATGTACGACTTGTTGAGAGAGTATTTCCCGGTAGCGATGCTGCTCATTCTGTTAGTTTCAGCTATCTTTGCCCTGATAGTGGGTCCAAAGATGCGTGCGGCTAAAAAGAGTCGGCAAAAAACTCAGGAGCGAAATGCAAAGATTGCGACTGAGAATGATCGCATTGCTCAATTGCCGAAGCTTGATACTCAATGGCTACTACGAATGCCGGACGACCACGCTAACGCCCTGTATGGAGTTGATCGTTCTGCAGTTTTTCGAACGTTTGCCAATCGGTATAACCGGCTTATAGTAATTGATCATGAAGGAAACTGTTGGGTGGGTCTGTTTAACAGGCAAACCTTGGAATCCCTTCGTGCATCAGAGTATGAACAGTGCGACCATTACGTTCCGTTTCGGGGAGCTGGTGAATCATACGCCGGCCCTGTCGTGAAAATGCCGCCAGATAATCTGGTCATTGATATCTACCCGGTTTGGCTGAGCCATACGCAGGTGGCGAGTGATCAAGATTGGACTAATTGGGCAAACTTGGAACGCAGGTTTGATCGCGAATTTGCCGAGGCCAATTACCAAACCGTTTTTGCCGAAATCCTTCCCACTGACTTTCGTCTCCGCGTAAAGCGCCAGCGAGAAGAGTACGCACAGCTTCTTAAACAACAAGTCTCCTAGTTTTATACCTAGGTTACACTAAACGGCGGGTGATCTCGTACTTCACCCGCCCTTTCCAAAGTGCACCAATCTTGATGCTTTTTGGATAGTGCATATATAAAGACCTGCATCCTCTGCCGGTTTTTTTCTTTACATGGCAATAAGGTTAATCTTGTGCGTTGACGTAGAGTATACGATCGTATACTATCTAATAAGTAATCAAATAGCGAACTATTCGTTGTCTCACCAACATGCCGCGCATAATAATGCACATAGATATGAATAGCTATTTTGCATCCTGTGAACAGCAGGATAATTTAGCGTGGCGAGGCAAGCCTTTGGGGGTGTGCGAGCATTTGGGTGGAATAATTATCGCTCCTTCCATAGAGGCGAAACGATGGGGCGTTAAGACTGGTACTCCTGTGTGGGAGGCGAAGAAGTTATGTCCACAAATTATCCTTACCAAGACCA
>CAZYMS010000033.1:0-5827 GCA_964648985.1 uncultured Candidatus Saccharibacteria bacterium | reverse complement strand
ACAGCCAGAAGTGCGGTCCTTCTGGCTGTGGGGGTTGCAAAGTTAATCTTCTTCTGGTTTAGAATAGGCCCGAAGTTCGGCGTCTGTGGGAAATAAGCATTCCTCAGGTGCTTTATCGTCCCGTATCCGCCGGATACGTCCGTTCTTGAGTGTGCCTTGTGGATAGAACCGCGATTCAAAAGCCACCTCAAGAACCAATGGGTATTTGTTTTTATCAGTGAACTCCAGCCGTTGCTCAAAAGATAAGCCCAGGCTAAGCTTACCGCAGTCAATGAGCTTTCCTGTTTCGCGATCTACTTGCGCCAATTTAAAGTCTTTGACGCGGCCTATATTTCTGCCTCTAGTTGCCAAGACAAAGTCGTAAGCAATGAAGTCATCTTCTTTGAGTGGCCTCCATTTCCATGCGCCAACAGGACGTGGGGGAGTAGCGAGTTTTCCGTGCAGCTCGAATCTGGTACCGGCAAAGGCATCGTATACAACCATCCCTTCCCATCTCTGTCGCGTGGCTAACTCCTTATTGACATGGAATTCACTTTCCAGCTCAGTCAACGGAAACAGGTGGTTGAACCGGATGTCGTGTCTCAGAAATAGATTCTGAATGTAGTCGAAGCGTTTGCGATTCACTACAGATGTTATGTCTCGACCCCGCAGGATCGGGATATTAAAAATCATGTAGTGTAGCGAGTGGCTACGCTGCAGTTCCAGGCTTGCTCCAATATCATTTTTTGTTATTTGAGAGAGTATTGAAAACTCGTCAAAGCCCGCTGCGTCTACGAGTAGCTCACCGCTCAATATGGTGTTTATGGGCAAGCCCAATTCGGAAATTTCTCCCGCAATATCTGGATACCTTCCCGTTACGTCGGTGTGTCCGCGGGTATAAAGGCGTGTGCCTTTTCTGGTAAAAACGGCATGGGTGAAATAGCCGTCGCGTTTCCTTGTTTGTACCAGTCTCCCTTCATCTTGTAACTTCAAGATGGTAGATTCAGGTACGCTATTTTTTGGTTTAGCCGCAATAAAGCGACGATCCAAAGGATCAAGAGAAAATTTAACTTGCAATTGTTTCCTCCTACTACAAGTTTTCGAAGAGCGAAAGCATATTATGATACAAAATACATGTTTTGTAAAGCAGTCCGTAAGTAAAATAAAATGAGCAGTTGCCGGAGCGGCAAGTTGCTCAAGTTAAGCAGGGAAAGTTACATGGTACGCAATGGGTTACGGAAGGGTTACCAAAAGCGGTAAATGATCGGAGACTTCGTGCGCGGGTAGCACTCTAAAGTCTGCTACGCGGATGCTTCTGGTAAACACGTAGTCTGCATGCCGCACTACTTTATGGTAGTGAACGTTGCTTCGGGTATTTTGCACCTGGTGGCGTTTAATAAGGTTATCAAAACCCCTGCTTTCCAGTAGGCGAATATTTCGGGTGCTGGGTTCGAGGTTGAAATCCCCACCAAGTATTGTTGCTGCTTCAGTGCCGTTTACATGGCGCAGAATTTGGTGTGTCTGTTCAAAGCGTTCCGCAGAGTCGCCTTTTCCTCCGCCCGTCCACAGGCCATGCAGATTAAAGATACGCAATGGCTTATTGTCATGAGCCACTTCTAAGCCTTGCATATTCTTTGGTCCGCGAGGTTTGCCGTTTACCACAATAGGAACATTGTAGTTACCGGCAATAAATGAAGTTCTGTAGCTCTGAATGTCCAGTCTTTTGTGGACGAAGAGTGCAAGTCCGAAGAAGACTTGGAAGTCTACTGGTCCGGTGTGGCCGAACTCACTGGAGCTTGGGGCGAATAGGCCGTGGTGGTTAGGCAGTAGGGAGATGAGTTGTTCATAGCCGTTCATAAGCGCACCATCGTGAATGCGTTCCGTCCGACTGGAGAAAATCTCCTGCAATGCAAACACATCTACCTTGTCTGCCCATTCTGTAATGAATGGAAAGAAGTGTTGGGGTTGCTTTATACCCCAAGCGTTTAAAAACATAACTTTCACGCAGTTCCTCCTGTGTGTTTTTGGTCCGAAAGTGGACCTTATAAAGTATCAAATCAACAGTTCTAGGTCAAAAAAGTATTGGACATATAAAAAGCACCCTTGTAGGGTGTGTAAATGAAACTCTATGCATTGCAGCAGTAATACTGAGAGGGCGATGGACGATTTGCTTAGTATAGGGTCGTGTATCCACTATAACTTACATACATATCAAACATAAAGCAGCTATTACTGGGGCCGAATTTTCGTTTTTAGAAAATTCGCGAAACGAGACATCTCGTTTCTATAGCGCGTAACCCGTTGTAGTTTTTCTTCTTCAGGTATAAGGTTTATGTCTGCTCCGCCGCAGCATTGTAAACGACATGTTCCTACTGAACTGTGTTGCGCTATTTGTATTATTTCATCTGGAGCAACAGCCTGGCCGCTATAAAACTCAGCCAATAATTTCTCCATGTCTGTTCTTGCGGCTTCTGTAGCCGCTCTTGCTTCCGCTTCCGGTATTTGATCAATAGGAGTCTGGGGTGCAAAATCCACAAACGGTGGATTCCATAATCCAACTTTATTTTTGTGGCCTTCGCACGATTGAGTTGTAGCAAAGCCTAAAAGATTTATTGCTACCACAGGATTCTCTATGCCTCGTTCAAGTGGGCCTCCTCGCCGAATGGCTACGGCCCTTATTGTCTCTAGTTTTTCTTGCCAAAAGCGTTCGGTTGCGTCTCTCTCAGTGGTCTGTTCAGTAGCATGTGGAGAAAATGGCACGGCTTCCTGTGCGGACGAGCCTGTTTCAGTAAAGCGCTTCATGTTGTTATAGAGAATAATGAAGTTCGAGTAAACTTCCTGAGCGTAGTACAAATATGGTTTTATTCGTTTCGTCTACCGTAAAATCGGTAGCCCCGGTAAGCTCATTGCTCTGAAGGATTTTTGTAAGCTTACCTGTTTTGTCGGTAATAATAATACGGCCGTTACTATCTAATATGTATAGGTTTTTCGATTTTGTATCAGTATACAGTTTCCCTTTGCCAGAAAAAGCTTCTGCGAGCACGGGAAAAGTAAATGCCGCAGGCTTACCAGCGTTATATTTATTAACTCCGGTTTTTGTAAGTACATAGACATTACCGTCTACGGCAATATCCTGTGCATCTTTAATGGCGCTATCTTTTACAGAGACTACAGGTTTGCTTATAGTGCTGCCCGTAAGCAGATAACTAATGACTTGTCCAAGATTTACGTCTGCTGTATATACACGGTTGTTGGTAGGATAGCGGACAAAGCCCATAAAGTCGGAAGCCTTAGGTACATTGAGGAAAAACTCACCGCCATTCGTGCCTTTACTGTAGTTCCATATATTAAGCCCCTGCCCATCAAAAATCAGTGCTTGGGTGTCGGAAATATATGCGCTATCTACTATGTCAGTATTTGTTCGGAGGGTACCGTCTTCAGTTGTTTTGGTATTTATATTGTAACTGACTACTACTTTACCCGTGGCGGTTGCAAGTATATTAGGAAGAGCGATAAGATTGCCGGAATTGCTTAGAGTGGCAAGTGACGTAATAGTCGGTGTTTCTATTTTATTTATTCGCTGCGTAAGTTCTATAATTTGTTTTTCCAAGTCCGCCTTTGCTTGTTCTTGGGCTGCATTTGCTGGAGCTAGCGTCTTTACTTTTTCGCGTGCTTCATTTATGAGACTGCTTGCCGTAAGCTCGTCTTTAAATACTAACTTACCATCTGCATCGCTCAAGATTTTTACAACGGTTGTTTTATTTTGTTCAAAGGTTGTGGCGGAGCTGGTTACATTCCGTTTCCCTCGCGCCACAAAGAGGTTCACTATTACAGCTAGTAGCAATACGAGCACTGAAATAGCAAAGAACTTTTTAGATTTGCTAAATCCTTTAAACATAGAAACTGGCGCTTTAAAGTCTATGTTTTTATAATTTTGTGCTTGTTCTTTAATACGCGAAAGTCCAGCAGAGCTGCCTGCCAAAGCCATGCCAGACAGTTTCTTCATGCTGAGGTTTGGGCGACGCTTGGTTGCAGTACGGACTGTTTGCCATATTTTCAGGGCTGACTCACGGCTCATAACCTGTTTTGCCTTGCCACTAAGACCGTCCAGTAATTTGCTTTTGCCCGGCTGTGCTACAAAGTCACTGGTTTGAATGCCCTCGCTTACCATGAGGGGCTCTGTTTCCTGAAGGAGTAAAGTGCCAAATGCAACTTCCGGACCAGCCGTGTCTTCTATAATACGGACCATTTCCTGGGCTGCAATCTCCAACGTATTTTGGCTCAGTATGTTTTTAATACGATCTATGGAAACGTGATTAAACAGTTCAGCTGTAGTAACAATGAGTACATCGCCAACTTTTATTTTTCCTGCGGAGAATGTATCAAAGGTTTTCAGAACATGTTTAGGGTTTGAGGTTTCGGTAATTTCGCTGAACTCTCCAGCGCGCATAAGTAGGGCGCTGGCCTTGCCGGTAGCTGTAACGTAAAAGCGACTCCCGAGTCGGGCGCCTATGACTGCAGAAATTTTGCCGGTCCAATTATGCTGACCGAGACTTGCGAGTTTTCCTATTTCGTCATTTATTTCCCCCAGAGCCACCTCGAATGTATTCTCGTTGGCGCTTCGTTTAAAACAGCGACGGAGCGCTCCAAGTATGCCACTGCCAATACGCTCACAGTCATCTGCTGCTGCCGGGTTAAGAAGGGGGAGCGCGACAACCGCAAAGAGCTCGCAGTCTTCGTGCACTGTGCGCTCTGCAAGGGTGGTAACGTAGGTATTTGTTTGTTTGCTATTGCCAATTTGAATTTTGGCAACGTTTGTTTCAAGTGTTTCCATGGAAAGTGTTATCCAATCGTTCTGTGCTGGTTGCTATTTCTTTCAGGATGCCATCTAGATAACTAATATATAGTATACAATATTTTTCCGGAAAAGATAGTAACAGCTTACATTCTTGTGCTTTTTCGTCATGTATACTGTTTGGCTTGCGGGGAGAAAAGAATGAAGGTATGAAATGGTACTTATCTACTGCTTCTTATACTTTGAGCTCACCCAATCCAGATGCCGCGCTGTTTTGGCATCTACAAAGTCCCACTGTAACAGGGGAAGGGAGTGGATTATACCTAGGGTAAGCCATAAGTGTCTAGACAGGGAGTGCGGATTATGGTACAGTTCTTTTACGTGCTTGGACCCTAAAAGTACGTATTTGGGCCGTCTCCCAGCAGCCTCATCCGCATTTTCTGTTAAAGTGCGTGAGTGGGGCAAGTAGAGTATTCCAAATCTCATTGGCCGGCTTAGCTCATCCGGTAGAGCAACGGTTTTGTAAACCGTAGGTGGTCGGTTCGAGTCCGACAGCCGGCTCCACCACGCTTAGCGTGGTGACAGGCCCGTTTAGCGGGTCCAGCCTCTAAAGAAACGCTTGGAGTATTATTTCGATCTAGCGAAATTGAAATAGTGCTGTAAAGCAAAGTAAAACAATTAACTACTTACATTTGGTCATTAGCTTGTAACGGCTAAATGTCATTTGTTAAGTGTCAAAGGTCATTAAGACATGTCCCAAGAACGTCTCATACACCTTGAGTGTACCGTTTGCAAACATTTGAACTACCAGTCTCGCCGCAACAAGAAAAGCGCTACCGCAAACAACCGCAAGCGGTTGGAATTTCAAAAGTTCTGCAAGCACTGCAAGAAGAAAACTTTGCACAGAGAAACTAAATAAGAGCAGGTATTTAAAATTCCACTTGTCATTTGAAATTTGGCATTTGGAATTTTAGATAATGGGGGGTTCGTATAGTGGTAGTACGGCGGTCTCCAAAACCGCTCGCGTGGGTTCGATTCCTACACCCCCTGCCA
>CAZYMS010000032.1:0-6577 GCA_964648985.1 uncultured Candidatus Saccharibacteria bacterium | reverse complement strand
GTGGAAGACGCAAAGCCCAACGGATAAAAGTTACTCTAGGGATAACAGGCTGATCCTCTCCAATAGTCCACATAGACGAGGGGGTTTGGCACCTCGATGTCGGCTCATCACGTCCTGGGGGTGAAGAAGCTCCCAAGGGTTAGGCTGTTCGCCTATTAAAGTGGTACGCGAGCTGGGTTCAAAACGTCGTGAGACAGTTTGGTCCTTATCTGCTGTGGGTGTACGAAATTTGCGTGGGCACTTCCCTAGTACGAGAGGACCGGGAAGTATGGACCTCTGGTGTACCCGTTGTTCTTTCAAGAGCATCGCGGGGTAGCTAGGTCCAGTTCAGATAAGCGCTGAAGGCATATAAGCGCGAAGCTGTCCACAAGACTAGATTTCGTTGTGTAGCAATACACGAAAGGTTCGGAGAAGACGACTCCGTATTTAAGTCAGTGACAAGTGAAGCGTGAAAAGTGACAAGTAGCAATACTTGTAACTTGACACTCGGAACTCGTTACTTACTCTATAGGCAGCAGGTGTACGCACAGTAATGTGTTTAGCCGAGCTGTACTAATCAACCGAAAGTTTTATGTATTTTGTTGACTAGCGATTGGTGACTTTGAAAACACTTACATGCCAATTACTATTTGTAATTAGTATGTATTAGTAATTCGTAGGGCACATATGGTTGCTAAATTAAAAATAGCTCTATTGTTCGCATCATTCTTTTTGATGCTTGGAGCATGCTATATTCTCTCGACTCAGTTTAGTTCAGCAATGAACTTCTAAACTACACGTTGTTCGAAGAAAGTTCTGAAGATATTCAGCATTTCCTTCGGGTGACATGTACGGCGGGGTCCGACCTGATCCCATCCCGAACTCAGTCGTCAAAACCGCTCGTGCCGATGATACTCCGGTTTAGCCGGTGGGAAAGTAGGTAGTTGCCCGGTTATAAAAACCTCTCTATTCACTAGAGAGGTTTTTATGTTAGTTTTTGGGTCTTGATTTTCAACTTCGGTCATTTCCTGTTAATATACTCTTTATTTATGCGGATATGATGGTTGATATTATTAGTAATATATGTTAACGTATAAAATTCGTTACGAGGTTTTTTATTTACATATATCCAATCTATGGACGTACAATTTGTAATTCTTGCTGCAGGAAAAGGTAAGCGTATGAATAATGCCGAATTCCCTAAGGTGCTCGTGGAACTTCATGGCCGTCCCCTTATCCGCCACTTGCTGGATAGCGTCCATAACGTTCCTTCCCCTTATGCCCCTGTGGTAGTAGTTGGGCATAAGGCAGAACTGGTTCGCGCAGCGCTTGGTTCTTCCTACTTATATGCCACTCAACAAGAACTTCTAGGTACAGGTCATGCTGTTATGAGCGCTAAGGGCGTTGTTACCGCTCCATATGTTATGGTCGTGAATGGTGACACCCCATTTGTTTCCGCAGAATTTTTAACCAAGCTTGCCGAGGCTATGACTGAGGAGTCTGTTATGGCTTTGGGTACTATTGCTCTTGATGATTACTCAGACTGGCGCAGCACCTATATTTCTCATGGAAGAATTATTCGAGATGCTACCGGTAGAGTGCTGGCCATCCGGGAATATAAAGATGCGAGCGAAGAAGAACGCGCCATTCAAGAAGTTAATCTCGGGTTTTATATATTTAAGACTGACTGGATGTATGAGCAGTTAGGTAATATAAACAACCATAATGCTCAGGGAGAGTATTACTTAACCGATCTTGTTGCGCTGGCACTTGCTTCTGGTCATGAGGTGCCCACTGTTGCTATTGGGCCAGTCGAAGGCCTTGGAATAAATTCTATTGAGCATTTAAAGCAGGCTGCTGCATTGACTCAGTCAAAATACCAACTGGTGCTTGAATAAATATCTATATTCAGCCGTGTGAACATTTGTTACAATGCCGTTATGCTTATAACGGCATTTTTATTTTTATTACTAGGGGCAATTTTAGGATTTGCAGCCGTACTTATTACGACTTTTGTAGGATTTGTTCAAACGAGGGTACCCTATGTGCGTAGTAAGGAGGCGGACACACTGGAAATTCTTAAACGGATTGACCTTACCAGAGAGACGCGGTTTTACGATTTAGGGAGCGGGGATGGTACTGTGCTATTTCTGGCAGAAAAGCTTGCAGGTGTGCAAGGAACTGGTTTCGAGGTTATGCTCTGGGCATATTGGCATGCGCTTTGGAAACGAAGAATTCAAAAGTCTAAGGCGCGTTTTTACAGACAGAACTTTTTTAAGCATTCCTGGGCAGGGGCCGATGTATTATATTGCTTTCTTTTCCCTCCACTCATGAAACGCGTTGAAAAAAAATTTATTTTGGAAAGCAAACCCGGGGCAGTTCTTATTTCAAGGGATTTCAAACTTCCGACTCTAAAGCCAGAAGAAGAAATTGTTGTGAATGACTTGCATACAGCATTTATCTATAAAAAATAAATTTTTGGAATTTAGGAATGATGTAGAATGTAGACAGATGTTTGACGGAAGATGAATTTTCTGATATAATACGTTTAATAAAATCCTCTGCGTACTGCAGAATTCGAAACAAAATTTAATAATCAAACAAAATACAAATGAATCCTCTTTGGAAACTCATCCGAGTGCACTGGCTTGGACTTTCTCTGCTTGCCGTTGTAGGTATTACTACAGCGGTTGTTTCTGCGTACTATGTAAAAGGGAAGAATCTGTCTTCTTCTGCCGATGGCTCTGTCCTTTCAGCTGCTCCAAATCCTATTACTGTTTGTCCTGGTGCTCCTTCTGGATCCACTACTCTTTCTTGGAATATTCCAGCTACGATAAAGTACGAATTGTATCAGGGTGCTTACCCCGGTGGTACTGTTATAGCGCAAGGAGCAGGTTCTGGTCAGAAGGGTGTGACCGGTACCAATAACGGCTCCGTGTATTCTTTAGTAGGCATTACCGTTACCACTGAATGGCAGTATAAAAATCGAGCCTGGGTTAGGGTGCCGGTGGAAACGAGGGCAGTGCTGTCTTCTCTCCAGGTCAAGCATACGACCCAAGGTTGTATTAGTGAAGCTGTCCCCATCAGCTTCTCTGTACTAGGGTCTTCCCAGATTGCACCCGGTCAAAGCTATACTCTTTCGGCCAATCAAGGCACCCTTCCGTTTACAGGTATGGTAGATGTAAAATCTACTTTTTGTCCCGGCGGTCTTCGCTGTAACCCTGCAGCTGTATATACTTCATGGGTGACGTTTGATCAAACAGGGAAAGTAATTGTTCCTACTCTTCCAAATATTGAAGCTGGTATCTATAAAGCTCAAATTCGTCCTGCAGGTGTAACAACTGCTCCGTGGAGCAACGAGGCAACCGTCACTGTTCTCGCAAAGACCACCCCGAACCCTCCGCCTCCTGCACCTGTCATCGCGCAGCTTACCATCAAAGTAAATGATGCTGATTCTGCATCCGTAACCCATGGCCAAAGTTATACTCTTACAGCCAGAGTTGGTACTGACGTATACACCGCAGCTCCCCGTCAGCTCGACTATCAGCTTAGGATCTGTGCTTCCGAAGATCTCTGCGGCCAAATGACAACTGGTGCCTGGGGTGCTTATACCTTAGATGGTACTGGTAAAGTCATTATTCCTATTGATGCAACAACTCCTCCGGGGATTTATAAAGCTCGTTTCAGACCAAGGAATAAGACTGATTGGCAGTGGAGTAACGAGCTATCTATTTCTGTTGCAGCCCCTGTTGTGGTAACGCCGCCCAACGGCGATGCGACTATTAATGCCTATGGGATTAGTATTGGTACTACTCAGCGTGCCGCTGGAGCCATAGAATCGCTGATGTGGGGTGGTAAGGAGTTTATTAACAAGCCAGACCATGGTAGGCAGTTTCAATTTGCTTTTTCTTTTGACGAAAATGGAGAATGTTACAATCCGACAGAGGCCGGTAATATCCCGGACGGGCTTGGACCAACCAGTAGCAGTCGATTGCGTTCCATCAAGACTACATCTAATAGTATTGAAACGGAGACTGACCCTGCCTTTTGGGTTCCCCCTGGCGGGAGCTCTCTATATTGTAAGAATGGTTTTGGGCATGCGCTTAATACATCAATAGTTTCTGATTATAAAACGCGTAAAAAGGTTACTATTGGGTATCAGAACATTCCGAATGTTATAGAATATTTAACCACTATCACAATCCCACGGCAGCATTCAAAAATTATAGCCCAGGCTCCAACTGTGTATTTAACCGGTGAGTTTCCTAGGGTGTATGGCTATGATGTGGTAAATCGTGTTACCGTTCCTCTGACTAGCTATGGTGGCCCAGATCGACAGCCTATGCCGCTTATACTCTCAACCGTAGATGGACGCTATGCGCTTGGTGTATTTTGTCCCGAGTTACCCGATAATGCCAATAAAGGGTATGGGCTTATCAGTGTTCCTGGCCCTGGAGGTCCCAATGACGACGCAACGAACAACCCATACTGTTCGTTTACGACTGATAATCCTGGGTCCAGCGTAAGTTATCGCGGCTATGTTATAGTGGGGTCACTTGAGCAAGTTAAACAGACATATAATCAATTAGTACCATTGTTTGGAAGTGCGGTACACTCCGGCGATCGTTTTCCAGTTGGCCATATTGATTCAGTCAGTGAAGATGGTATAGTAACTGGCTGGGTGTTGGATCCAGATCAGACCAATATAGCTCAGACGGCCCGGGTCTATGTCGATGGTGTGGCATGGAATCCCGCCGCAAAATTGGCCGGCGCAGGTCCAGCGAACTTGCCCTCGCCCCAGTCAGGGTATCCTGGTAATCATGGATTTAGAATTCAGATACCGGAAGAGTACTCAGGTAATCGTATCATAACGGCGCATTGGATGAGCGGTAATAACGTCGGCTATACCATTGCGGGGTCTGGAGACAGCTACTCTTTTAATCAATAGTTTCAGATGCATCAGCGGTCATTGGGAATACCAATGACCGTTTTATTATATATTGTTATACTGCAAACTATGAGAACTATAGTAGATCTTCATATCCATTCAAAATATGCCCGAGCGTGCAGTCCGCTGCTTACACCAGAGAACTTAGCAATCTGGGCAGATAAGAAAGGTGTTGGTATTTTGGGTACTGGGGATTTCACGCATCCTAAATGGATGGAAGAATTGGAAGTGTTGCGCGAAATGGAAGAGGGTCTCTATGGTACCAAAGACCGTGCCGTACGGTTTGTCTATACGGCTGAGATCGCTTCTATTTATAAGCTAGGTGAGAAATTGCGTCGGGTGCATAATTTGGTATTCGCTCCTAATAGAGAGGCCGCGCAGGAATTTAATAAGGCTTTGGAAGGGCGCGGGGCAAATTTAAAATCTGATGGCAGGCCTATTATGGGAATTCACTGCGATGAGTTGGTGCGCATTGCCAAGGATATTCATCCGAGTATGGAAGTTATACCTGCACACGCGTGGACACCGCATTTCGGTGTGTTTGGTTCGCTCTCCGGATTTAATTCTTTAGAAGAGGCGTATGGTGAGGAATCAAAATATATTTGGGCAATTGAGACGGGGTTATCAAGCGACCCAGCTATGAATTGGCAAGTGCAAAATTTAGATAATATAACACTTATATCCAACTCAGATCCTCATAGTCTTCACCGCTTGGGGCGGGAAGCAAATGTGTTAGAGATAGATCCTAAAAATCTTTCGTATGCAGAAATTATTCGTGTATTTAGAGGGCGCAATCCAAAAGAATTTTTATATACCATTGAATTTTTTCCCGAAGAAGGCAGGTATCATTTAGATGGCCATAGAGATTGTAAATTTAGTTGTCTGCCCGAGAAAACCAAAGAACTAGGCGGTGTGTGCCCGGTATGTGGCAAGCAATTGCTTCGTGGTGTCCAGTATCGCGTGGAAGATCTTGCTTCTAGGCCGTTTGGATTTCGTCCTGAGTCGGCTATTCCGTTCCGTAATCTACTATCTCTCGAAGAGGTAATTTCACAAGCTCTCAATGTTGGGGTTGGTAGTAAAAAAGTTCAGAGTTTGTACGAACTCATGGTTGGCCGTAAGAAAGAATTCGATATTTTGCTCGACTTGCCACAAGAAGAAATTATACCACTCGCAGATCCTTTGGTAGCAGCTGCAGTTATTCGCATGCGAGAAGGAACGTTCCACATTCAGCCAGGCTACGATGGTGAATATGGAAAGGTAGAGTTGTATACTGAAGCAGAACGTGAAGCACTCGATAAGCGGCCAAAGCAGGGCGGGTTATTTTAATTTACTTTTTTCTCTTTACAAGAGGACTTATTTCTGCTATAATACATAAAAGCGTTACGAAGCGAAACAAAAATAAAAATCAAATATATTTAAGACACTTCGTTTGTAGCTGGGGGCTACAATGCTTTTAGTAAATACTATGGCTAATACACTTCGCATGTTCGAAGCAAAGAACTTTGAGAACACTCAGTTCGACAAGTTGGTTTCCTTCGTGCACGACGTATTCCATAAGCCGTTTCATTCGGCGATAGGTAATTCCTTTGCTGCTTTTGCAGGCGCAGCCTTCATGCTGATGATAGCAGTACAGACTAGCGACACCTTAAG
>CAZYMS010000031.1:0-8097 GCA_964648985.1 uncultured Candidatus Saccharibacteria bacterium | reverse complement strand
CGGAGGTTGCCAGCAAGTACGTTTACAAAGCCAGATACTGGAGCGTTGATAGTCCCAACGAGCTTTGCGCGCATTTCTTGCTTGCTTGGTAAGTCGGCCAAAGCCATAATTTGGCTCTTTTGCATAAACTTACCATCTACAACACCGCTCAGCATAGAGATGGTTTTCACATCCTTAGCAATTGTTTTCACAATGCGGGCAGGAGCTACTTCATCTTCCTGTGAGATAGACAGAATAACCGGAGTTTTTGCATCTATCACAGCGTCTATACCATTTGCTTTAAGCGCGAGGTTTACCAAAGGAATTTTATATACTTTGGTAAATACCGCCTCAGCGCGGAGAGCATTGCGGAACTTGTCTATGTCTTTCACGGTTGTACCGCGATATTCAGACATAACAATGGACTTTGCAGATTTTACCTTATCGGTAAGTTCAGCCAAGTCATCTACTTTTTGCTGTCTTGATTTTGCCATACGATAGTTGTCTTAATGTCGAATGTCATCACGTCCTTCATGTTTCAAGACATTATGACGTTACAGACTTTCAACGTTTGACTTTCTTCTTCGACCTTTTAGTTGCGTACATAAATACCTTAAACAAAAAACTCGGTTTCCCGAGTTCGAACCTAGCAGCTAGTAGCTAACAGCTATAAGCTTTTTTAGTTCTCCTCGGCGGGCGAATACCCCAAACGGGTGATTCATTAGAGCCTTGCGGCCACCAACTGTCTTCGGATATTTATTAGATGTATTATATCTAATTACTGACATATTCGTCAAGATTGACATTAGTCCAGCATTATTACATAATATGTAGAATTGTAGGAAGTTACCGAAGGAGGTTGGATGGAAGAGTTAGAAAACAAACTAAAAGGGTTTAGCGAAGAAGAACGAAAAAGTATTTCGAGAATGTTTGCTCGTTTGCAGCGAAAACTAGCAAAGAAAAATATATCCGTTGAAATTAAAGACGGAAAAATTATCTACACCTCAGACGATGGCACCTGCCTTCGCGCTGAAGACATAAAAGCGTTGCTTCCAAGCAAAACACCAAGTGGAGATTAGTATACACACAGGCGTATGCTAATCTCCACTTTATTTTAACTCTGAAAACTTTTAAGCAAGCCAACAATACCCTCAAGCTCTTTTGTCTCGGTATCGGTATTTTCTCCAAAATCTATAACATAGGCCCGGGCAGCCTCTTCGCCCAAATAGTCACCCGTCAGTATTATGTTGCCTTCGTGAGCATCACGATGGAACAAACCCGCCTGCTTAGCGGCAGCGGCTGTTTTTTCGATTTGGGAGACAAGTGACGGATTTATTCTAAATCCGGTCGCCTTTAAATGCTTGTAAATAGCCTGCTGAGAATACCAGTCGACTTGCTGCAGATGCTGCTTCATCTCGTGTGGCGACACATCACTATCGTCAAAGTGTAGACCCAATAAGTCTACAACCTGCTGCCTAAGCTCTTGCTTGGTCATATTCTTTTTTTTCACTGCAAACGCTTCCATATTTTCAGGAGGGTGATCTATAATCCACTCCATCATTACCGTAGCAAGGTCTTTACCTGGTATATAGTCCATCATGAATAGCTCGCCTTTAATAACCCGGGCGGAAGACTCTTCGCCGTTATGACCATGCATATACGGGAACCCTCTTTTTACTAAGGCATTTATCCTATCCCGATTTTTTTGGTTCTGAAGCTGAATAGCCTGTGCCTGTTCTGGAGTTGCGCCCTCAGGTACAGGCTCACTTTCCTCTTCTATATAAATATCAAAGGCATCTGCCGGACGCGGTACCCATGCCATAGTATCGCGCTCCGGATGCGTTGCAATCATCTGGAACCAAGTATTGTGTGCATGAAGCTCTTTAGCGGCATCGCCTTTTCTATAAAACTTAAGAACTTTAACTGCTGCTGCATTTGACTCGTTTGGGAAAAGATCGGGGTTTATATCTTCAAATTGAGTACGCTCGTCATCTGAAAATGTTGTAAGGTCAATCTTGAATATAACTGCATTATCTCCCTTATTTAAGTATTCTGCATGCTCCTCAAGCATAACCTCAAGACGGGATTTTATAATTGCTTCTTGAAATTCAAACTCCTTTGACCACTCAGCGTCTACAACTTCAAAAGTCGTTTTTGCAGCGCTGACATTCCCCCTTCCGGCTGCACTCATAAGAGCTGTCAGCAAGTCTTGGAGAACTCGATCACTATCGCCAATTAGTATCTTTTTTTCCACTTGAGAAATACGATACAGTATACTCCTCAACTCAGCAAACACTTTTTTCCCATCTGCGAAACTTTGAAATACGGCGTCTATTTCATCCAGAACGTTATCTATATGCTTGGCAATAGAAAGCTTATCTAAAAATGGACGCAAACGTTCCCATGCTTCTTGGACCTGCGTAATTTCCGGACTCTGAAGACGCTCTACCGGAAGCACTGCTTTCTCGTTAGAGTTGCCCATTCGTTCGCCATTCATTTCAGGTCGCCCTGTTACCATAGATTTATAATTTAACAAACTTAGGAATATACGCAAGTATAGCGGCCATTTCCCGGCCATAGTACCACACAAGTTCAGAAGGCCTGTAGTAGTTTGAGTTCGGTGACTCCCAATATACATCTACATACCCAAGGCGCTTGGCTATAAGAAACGCGCGAGGAAGGTGGTAAGTATCGGACACTATAATTATTCGCTTTGCTTCAGGGACGAGGGTGCGGCTATTTTGCAAATTCTCAAATGTATTCGTGGAGCGCTCTTCTAGTGTTGTACGGACAGCAGTAGTTTCTATCCGTGCTAAAAACCGGTTCATATTCATAGCCTCGGACTCATCCCGACTAGAAGTATTACCACCAGTTAAAATAAGCTGCTGTGCCTGTCCAGCATAATAGAGCTCTAAGCCTTTAGACGCACGATTACGAATAGCGGGACTATTTGGCGCCGCACCAAGTACAATAATTGCATCTGCAGGATAATCTGTAGGTGGAAGCGATTTACGAGGAAACAGCGTCACAAAAAGCCCGTCTACCGCAAGGACGAGTACAATAATATACGCTATACATTTTAACAACCGCTTTAGCATGTAACAAATATGCCGAAAGGCATTTACTCTTTAACTGAGTAACTATATAATACCAATATCTTTGGATTTTTCTAAGTGCCCAATCCAATTTTTACTTTGTAATTCATAAGCCTACATTTATATGGCCAACATAGATCACACACCAAGCAAATACCAACTCAACTTAATTCACGTACTCCCTCCTTTTGCTAATGAAGAAAAAGACGTAGTGAACGCGCTTATGGAGATAAACTCCGGCACTATATATAAATACGAAATTATAACTGAGTCGGGACAGCTTAAGCTCGACCGCGTCGGCTACTCTTCACTCGCCTATCCATTTGCCTATGGTGCCATTCCTCAGACCTGGGACGAAGACGGTGATCCTTTGGATATAGAAATTGTAGGCGTTACCGAACCGCTGGCACCGGGCTGTTTGGTAGAAGCACGCGTTATTGGCATAATGAAATTCAACGATGGCGGCGAAGTGGATGATAAAGTTATTGCCGTACTTGCCGACGATAAGCGCATGGACCATATTCAAAAAGTTGAAGACTTGGGTGAGCATTTTATAAAAGAAACCAGCTATTACTGGGAGCACTATAAGGACCTTAAAAAACCTGGCACCTGCCGAGTTGACGGATTCTTTGGAGTAGAGGAAGCACGCACCATTATTAAAGCATGCGCCGCTCGCTATACAACTGACTACGCTCCAAAATTGCAATAATTTTAATAGCAACATGCGTAACTGATAGCACCAGGTTACTTTGGTCGCAAAGAAAATAAAATGGATACCCATCAAAAAATTCGCGATGCCGTTGGTCGCACACAAAAAGCAGGCGGCATTGTTACTCATAAAAAAGGAGCAGAGACGTTTGTATTACTAGTCCACCGCACCCACCATGGTGACTGGACTTTTCCGAAGGGCCATATAGATGTAGGAGAAACACCGGAACAAGCAGCAATACGCGAAATACAAGAAGAGTGTGGAATTACCACGACCGTGAATTCAAAACTTCCATCGCTCTCCTACCCCACCAGCACTAACCCACCAGAAATGGTTACATGTCACATGTTCTTGCTTCAACCTCAATCTACAGAGCTTGGTGGGGACACTGACGAAGAACCAGCCTGGATAACTAAAGACAAAGTCATAGACATTCTCAGCCATCAAAACCTAAAAGACTACTTTAAAACAGTTCTTCCACTCATATAAGACCAACCACCAAGCGTTCAAATTACAATGGGCACCATTGCGTACTACAATGGTGCCCATTGTAATTTCTTTTAGACACAGCAATAAGATAGTAAGCCCATTGAAAATACCATAATACTTGACATATCTATTATATTATGGTATTATAGCATATAAACCAAATGCTGTATTTAATGCGTAAAAACGCGTACCTTCAAAAAACAACCGCCTAGGAGGGCCAAAATGACCACGTTAAGAAACTTATCTAAACCTTATATTATGCTACCACTCATTGTAGTGGGAGTGGTGGTTTGCATCCTCACCGAAGCAACTAGCTTCGTGAATGGTATCAGCTTCGCCGCGGTTGCAGCCTGGGCAATCTTCCTCGGGCTCAACGTAGCCTGGGGCAGCAAGTTCAATGGCTGGTCCGCAGTCGTATCCATTGCAATCTGGGGCGTTATCCTCACGGGGGAAACCCTCCTTATGGATGGCACCCCCTGCGAAGAGAGGGCTTGGATGCAAGACCTGAACAGGCTTCCCCCTTGCCCTATGGCAATTATCAACGCCACCACGATAGCTTGGATTTTTTTCTTATTCGCACTTCTGTTTGGAATAATTGCGGTAATTTTCAAATACCGCCCAGCTCCATCGCGCACAACAGCGTAGGCAGAAAGTGCAACCCCCATATAACCGGACCAGTCACCCACAAGGTGCTGCTCCGGTTATATTTTTATCAGCAGAGAATTACTTAAGGACAAATAGTACGGCTCGTAAAAAGATAGGAGCGAGCTCATTCTATTTAATTACTATTGTTACAGTCATTGCTCGCGCTATAAATAAATGTTACTATTTTTTTAACATCCGAGCTGAGAATAAGCAGAGCAAGCCAAGCGGCTAATTACATATTCTCTAAGTGGATGTTAAACCGAAAACACTACAACTCTGAAGGAGAGACATGGTAATTCAACTCGAGATTCCTGACGAAAAAGTACGCGAACTCGATGCGCTGGCCCAGAGAGTTGGCCTACCAGACAGACGATCGCTATTTAATAATGCGATCACCATGTTTGAATGGATGGTCAATGAACTGGAATTGAGACGCATTGTTGGCTCTATAGATGAAAAAGCAAGAAAATATAAAGAGCTTCACATGCCATGCTTTGATAATATTCAGCGAAAACCTGAAACTGAAGGATTGATCGATCAAGATTACATTTCTCTTGACTGATAATACAACACCTTCTCGTCAGCTTAGCCTGAGCGGACACGAGCACTATGTGCAGTGATCCGCTTTTTTCTTATATGGGCGATTGACATTGCTACCATAAAACGATATATTATAATTCATACATTTCATACTTATAAGATAAGAATAACCGTGAGATACCACGTCACAAACGCGACTCATTTCTCACGTCTGTATTTATTATGGCATTACACATGAAAAATGAAGTATTCTATGGTACCACCACGCTAGGTGAACGTGGCCAGGCTGTAGTTCCTGCGGAAGCGCGTAAAGCACTGAAGCTTAAAGCCGGAGACAAACTTCTGGTGTTTTCCATGAACGACGACATGCTGGTTATGACCAAACTCTCCCAGCTTCAAAAGTTCGCCACTCACCTTTCCAAAAAGTTAAATTCTATGGAAAAGATAATTAAACAGACAAAGCAGTAACCCATTGGTAGCGATTCGAATATACCAAGGTACTAATTATACAAATAAAATACAGTACTCTTCATTCGCATAATTAGCATAATTTGTATATTCGCATCGATACTTTATTTGCATTAATCTGTATATCAGGATTTATATGAACGATGCACAACAGGCCATAGCCTACGACGAAACAGTTCCGGTACAGCCTCCTCTTTCCAGCTTTCGCAAATGGGGCAGCTTAGTGGTACTCAGTCTTGCACTCGCCATTATAGTTATAGACACTACACTTTTAAACGTGTCTTTAAAAACTATTATCAATGACCTACACACTACCATAGAAGCTATGCAGTGGGTTATCACGGCATACTCATTAGTACTGGCTGCATTTACCATAACCGGTGGCCGCCTTGGCGACCTCTACGGTCGCAAACGTATGTTCATGCTCGGTGCAGTTATTTTTGCCATTGGTTCTTTTATAGCATCTATTAGCAAAAACGTGGGAACCATGATTGCTGGTGAAGCAATTATAGAAGGCATTGGTGCTGCGCTTATGATGCCAGCGACTGCATCTATTCTTGTTGCAAACTTTAAAGGGCGGGAACGCGGCATAGCATTTGGTATTTGGGGTGGTATTGCCGCAGCAAGTTCTGCCATTGGTCCTATACTTGGTGGCTGGCTTACGACCAACTACTCTTGGCGTTGGGGTTTTCGTATAAACGTTGTAGTTGCTGCGGTGCTGCTTATAGGCTCTCTTATTGTACGGGAATCAAAAGACACCGAAGAAAAAAATCGCTTAGATATAGTTGGGATTATATTGTCCGCTTTGGGCATGCTTTCTATAGTGTTTGCATTTATAAAAGTAAATACGTACGGCTGGATAAAAGCAAAAGCACCACTCGTACTGTTCCATCATACATTGGATTTAGGTAACCTCTCTGTTGTTCCCCTGTTTATTGCGCTTGGCCTTATTATTCTCATTCTCTTTGTGTTATGGCAACGATATTTGGAACGGAAAGGGCGGACCCCACTTGTTTCCATGGAGCTCCTTAAAAACTACCAGTTCACCATAGGAACTCTTACTACTGCAGTCCTTTCTCTCGGCATGGCTGGACTTATTTTCTCTATTCCAGTGTTCCTGCAAACCGTACGCAACTTAGACGCGCTGCACACGGGACTCACCATGTTACCGCTGTCCGTTGCACTACTCGTAGCTGCTCCCGTTGCCGGCTTTCTTTCTCATAAGACTCAGCCGAAATACATTATTCAGGCAGGCCTTGCTATAAACGTTATTGGATATTTACTTCTCCGTTATTTACTCCAGGTAGATAGCAGCACCGCACAGCTTGCCCCAGGGTTTATCGTGCTTGGTGTAGGCCTTGGTCTTGTGTTTTCTCAAATAAACAACGTAAGTCTTTCTGCGGTGTCTGTTCAGCAAGCAGGAGAAGCAAGCGGTGTAAATAACACTATGCGCCAAGTTGGACAAACGCTTGGTACTGCTATTTTAGGTGCTGTGCTTATTTCGAGCCTTACCACAAACATTTCAAATGGGATTCAGAAGAGCAATGTTATTCCAGCCCCTGTTCGCCAGACCATAGCGGAAAAAGTTTCAAACCAAGCAAGCGAGCTTGAATTTAGTGGTAGCGCGGAGTTGCCTGCAGAAGTAACCCCTGCCATAGGCGCAGAAATAGGAAAAATAGCAAAACAAGCAACCGTAGACGCAAACAAAGCCACCTTGTTCTACGGGGCACTATTTAGCTTGCTTGGGTTACTCATTGCCTCCTTCCTTCGCGTGAAAAAAGGGCGCGAAAGCGAAGAGGGCCTCTCAGCAGCACCCTCTAAAGAAATAAGTGCCGTCCCCTTACGCTCTGCGGTTACTGCTGCAATAGGAGCAATAGTTATCATTGGCGGACTTGCTGGTGTCCTTGGGTATTATGTGGGAAAAGATAAAACTCCGGTTGCTGAAATTATACCGCCTGTAGTACCACCAGCCCAAACCCCATTGCCTCCGTTTCAAGTATTTCCTGCTCCTGTAGCAGTAGCACCTGCGCCAACACCGACCTCCCCCACTCCTACTCCAACTCCGCCCGCAGAAGTAACTCCTACGCCCACACCAGCGCCTGCACCCGCCCCCACTACATTTAGTGATAGCGCATGGGGCATGTCGTTTACACTTCCCAGTGGTTGGGTAGT
>CAZYMS010000030.1:0-10149 GCA_964648985.1 uncultured Candidatus Saccharibacteria bacterium | reverse complement strand
AAAAAAAGCTCCGCAGTGCGGAGCTTAACACAAAATGCTATTTTTGAATGGTAATGGTAGCAACATTCTGTTTGTCACCACAATCAACGAAAGTAATGGCCGGATAATTTGCTGCCGTAGCAGGAAGCAGTAAGTAGTCATAGCCAGCTATGGTGTAGGTCTTTAGGTTATACATTATCTTTCGCGCTACGGATGCGCGATTGTCGAACATAATTGTTGTTCCTGCCTTATACGTTGTGGTCTTCGGTACAGCCTGACAGTTACTGTCGAGCTGTATGCGACTGGCTGCGTACTTTTTAAGCGCTTCGGTATAGGCAAGCTTGACTGCACCTGTACCACCAGTTGCCGGCGAAATTGCATTCGAGTTTGTATTACTTGCAGAATTATCCGTCATAGTATCGGGCGAAGGCTGTATGTTTGGATCAGTCGTAACAGTATCCGCGGTATTAGCATTCTTAGTATCACTGTTATCCTGGCCCTTCATGGCCCAATAGATACCACCAATAATTACTATGACAATAAGAGCACCGACCCAATACTTTGCTTTTGAATTATTCATAAGCTATATTACGTAACTCATTACTTACTAATATAGTATAGCTTAGGGCGGCCATATGAATAAGTTATGAAAAATATGAAATATGTCTGAACAATACTATCCTAGCATACGACCTACTTCTATAGCGTATACTAAATATATAATTAGTTTACAGCCAACAGGGTGCCCTCGTTCTTCTTAGAAAAAATATTCGCACCCGATGGCTGCCCGTAGTAATATGGATTTTAGTTTATTCTCACGATATGGCTCTACTCGTGTAGACCTATCAGACGTCGAAGATTGCCTAGACGATTTAAGAAAAAATGGCTACTTAAATAGCCAGCAGTATCAGTTCTTAGAGGGCGGCGCCCAGGCTCTCGCGCAAAACCGATCAGATAAAACAATAAACGGAGACCAAATTCACCGTTGGCTCAGCGAACTGCGAAATGACACCGACGACTATGGCATAGATTCGTATAAAGTTTCAAATCACATTGGGCCAGCGCTGGCCGAGTTATTTGAGTCAACCACCGAAGAAGAATAAATAACATCCATGAACCAAACAACTCCCCAAGGCGGACATGCTTCTATATCTATTCATGAGCTAAACCAACTTATTGCCCAGTCTCTTCTCTCCCCTAACCTTAAAGAAACAGTGACCAAAAATTTAGTGCAAGAAAGTAAGAACAGACAAATAACTGCAGCAGGCGTAGATAAGGCCATGACGAAAATGAAAGCCCACCATGTAGGCACCACTGAAGCAGGGCACATAGAAACATTGCACACCAAACTCTCTGCGCACCTAGACCAAGGAACGTCGGGCCTAGGAAGACCTAGCCAACCAACCCACCCTTCTATGGCAGCAAAACTATAATAATAAACCATCCTTAATGGGTGGTTTTTATGTATACACTATTTACTATTATAGACGCAGTAAGCGCTCTAAGCTCTTTTTTTAAAACCGATGGGCGTAAATAATATTTTGGCTCAGAAAATATACGGATAATGCCTGCGGCAACATGTTCAGCATGCTCATGCTCTTTCTGTGCGGACAAATCTGACCACGCAGAACTATGCGTCCAGGCAATCTCACGCCACTGCACTATAGTGTCTTTGAACAACTCAGTAGAAGTACGTGAAGCTAAAAAAGCGCCAGCACTAATAAGGTCTCCGTGAAGCCGCACCAAATGCAAAAGCATTCCCCGAATCTGTTCTTGTAACAACGTATTAATTGTCAGGAAATCTTCTTCTATTTCATATGAACATGTACGCAGCGCTACTGCCAGATCTCCATTAATGTGGGCGTTTATACCGAGTAGCATTTGTACAAAAGCACTACCCTTGCTTTTCTGACAGTATTCAAAATACGTGCGCCAGGGGGTTAGACAATTACCAGTAGTTAAAAAAGCGAACAGTGCATTAAAATAGAGTAACGCAAAATGAACGTCGAGACGCTCCAGCGCTTCCCTACCGCGAAACATATGTGCATTGGTTAGCTGTACCACTATCACTGATTTGGTTACTCTAAAGTACACCTCTAAAAAAGGAAGGAGCGGCCTGTATGTAACTTCACCCCTGAACAACTCGCGCAGAATGGCCATTCGACCCAGTACGCCGATTATGGTTTCAGTATAAGGATCAAACTGTAAAATATCTTTTAACGACTCGTGCGACATAAGGGAAAAACAGTATACTGTGTATATGATAGCAAGCACAGCCCAAGTACTCAAAAGCCTCAAGGCATTTACAAATCCAAAAAAGGCAGTAGTGCTTCAAAGGTTCTTTAAAACCGCACCTGGCCAGTATGGCGCAGGGGATATTTTTTTGGGTATCACTGTACCAGTTCTGCGGGAGGTTGCAAAACAGTACATAGAGCTCCCACTTTCTGAAGTACAAAAATTATTGAAAAGCAAAACTCATGAGCATAGATTTATCGCGCTCGAAATATTGGTCATGCAGTACGAAGAAGGCAATACCCAAGTAAAAAAGAATGTTTTTAATTTTTACGTACAAAATACGAACTATGTAAACAACTGGGACTTGGTAGATACTTCAGTAGAATACATAGTCGGACCCTACCTCAGAGACAAACCAAAAACTCTCCTCTACAAATGGATTAAATCTCGGAATATGTGGGAACGACGCATGGCCATAATGGCAACGTTCGATTTTATTCGTAATAACGAATTTAGTGATACCTTGCAACTTGTCTCATTTGCACTAAACGACACACACGACCTTATACATAAAGCGGGCGGCTGGATGCTGCGTGAAGTTGGCAAACGGGACAAGCGAGTACTTATGCGCTTTTTAAATGAACATTCTCACAATATGCCCAGAACCATGCTCCGCTACGCTATAGAAAGACTCTCGCCAACTGAACGCATAATGTATTTATCAAAGAAGCAGATAAAAAAGATGCAGTAACCTATACTGCATCTTTTTTATCCTGAGTAGGAGCACTTACCGGCGTTGGCAACGGTACGGACAATTGCGCTTCAATATGAGGCACTGGAATTTCAAGAGATGGAGGTATTACAAGCGCAGCACTTACCGGCTCCACAACTAGCGGAGCAACAGAAGGGACAGGCGCAGCAGGCACTGCTTCAGGCTCAGCAACCGGCACAGAAGGAGCTATCGTTACCCCAGAATCTACGACAGGCGCTGTAACTTGGTCCTCTGTAGCTTTTTGCAAACTAAAATACCCAACAGTCCAAAACCAACCCGGCAGCAACTGTAAGTGAATCTTCCCCAAGTAACGACCGGGGTCTATTTCTACGATCTCGTCCTGTATTATGCGAATAATACTGGGATTGGCGTCTATATTATAATCGAGCCGTAACACCGGTTGGTGAGGGTTTTTTATACCCATACCTACGATTGTTTTGAATTCGTATGCCGTAAACGTGCCATTAGTTTGCTTTTCAAACTTTTTGTAACGCGGAGTGAAGATAGACGCCAAGCGTTGACCGGTTCCGGTAAGTATATTTACCCCCCGCTCCTCGCTTGCGATAAACTGCTTCCCCTTCCAGCCAATATTTGCACCATATACCACATATGCATGACCTGAGTGGACACCCTCTAGGGTAGGATCCGGCACTTTACCTCGCAAAAAGCTCTCTTCGTATGTCAGTTTTTGCACGCGACTATTTATTATTAGGGCTGATAGCACTACTAAACCCAAGAAAAATAAAAAACCAAAAAATGCGAACATACTATAAAAGTCTAAATAAGTAATTATAGTATACAGTATTTCTATAGACACTAGCGGCTATTACGGAGCGCGTCAATCTGGGCCAAGTCAACGATATACTTTGCCATAATCTCCAAGGGATCAACAAAGTTAACCTCGGATTGGCGCTGCAGATAACCAAGTAGAGAAAGTTCAGTGCAACCCAGAACTATGTAATCAGGCTTGTAAGCGCTGCAAGATATCAGCAGATCAATGAATTTTGATTCAACTACAGAAGTCACACCCCGAGCTTTAATTGTATATATCAAATCCATAACTTTTTCCTGCAAATATAGCTCTGGGTATACCCACGATATTGACGGATGCGAGTTAGCATTATATACGTTTTCAGCCAAAGTCCCGTTGGTCGCCAGCAGCAATATTCTCAACGAAGAGGTGCGTGCTCTTTTTGAGAGAACCTCCTGGGTGAGATAAACCATGTTCAAGAAGCGTACACCCGGGCATTCCTGCTCAAGTAGCGCAAGTCGTGCATGCGCAGTGTTGCACGGTATTGCCACCACATCTACCTCAGCTGCCTTTAGAACGGAAATAGATTCGCTCATGGCCTGTACATAGCGGTTACCATTATTATGTTCGAGCGAAATAGTTCTATCGGGTATCTTTGGATTAGTAAAACAGACAACCTGGATATGATCCTGATCTGCCTGAGCCGGCGTAGCTTCAATAATAAGCTTTTGCAAATGAACACCAGCAAGCGGTCCCATGCCCCCAAGAATACCAAGCCTAAACGGTTTTGGTTTTAGAGATTTTTTCATAGTGGTTAATGAGATAATATTTCCAGAATGCTACCGGAAGCCTGAGCAGATATACGCGCCGTACCGCCAATGGGGAATGTGAACTTAGGTTCAGTATGTCCAAAATCAACGTTTGCGAGGACAGGAATACACTGTAGCTGAGGACGAATGGCTACCATGTGCCTGAGCATGGCAGTAGTAATAGCGCTTTCTTGCTGAAATCGCCCAATAACCAGACCACGCACTCGGTTAAAGTCCGGCATGTGCATAAACGACTGCAAATTCCGGTCAAAATCCCTATAGGTAGACTGGGCATCATCTTCTAGAAAAAGGATGCCACCGTCGAGCGACGGCATGTAGGGCGTACCTTGAAGTAAGTTAACAGTACACAAGTTACCCCCAACACAAATACCCTCTGCCCCCCCTTCAGTCAATACCATCCACGGAGGAGACTCTTGTATACGCAGACCTTCAAGCGAGCCAAAGTCTTGGCAGTGTTTCGAAGCTTGAATGACCACAGGCTCTTTGGAAAATAAACACCTCTTAAAATAGTCCATGGTATAGTCCAATACTCCAGACTTACCAATATAACTCAAATTTGGCCCTGAATAACTCACAAGACCAACCTGAGCAAGGAGAGCGTTCTGCAATATAGTTATATCTGAAAATCCGCAAAATATTTTTGGATTATTTTTTACCAGATCCCAATCTATAAAGTCCAATAATTGATTGGCGTAGAAACCACCCCGTATTGCAAGAACCGCTTTTACGTTGCTGTCACTAAATGCCTCATGAAAATCTGCAATGCGCGCCGCAATAGGAGCACACTCGTATTCATCTAGAATTCTAATGTTTTCTCCGAAGGTAACTACGAGACCAAGCCTGCGTAACTCCTCTACGCCTTTTTCTATTACAGCGGGAGTCAATGTCGCACCCGAGCAAGAAGGAGCAATAAGACGTATTTCGTCTCCTGGTTTAAGTTTTGGTGGAATTATCATATGGGTTATGTAATAAGTTATTAAATATATGAAAAGCAATACGGACGACAAGAATTGGGTTTATATTCTAAAAAATAGAAAAGGGAGGGGTAATGCGTAAACACCACCCCAGGGCAATAGCAAAGCTACGGTCGTTTCTTTTTGGTACGGTTTATTGAATCAGCATACAGACGTGTCACGGCTTCCATGGGAAGATTCATAACCTCTTCAGGAATTACCAATTGCGTCCGACCTGGCAATAAATCGTGCTGACTACATGACCAGGTTGCAGGATTGTGTATGTCGTAGAGAATATTCCACTTCGCAATATTCTGTTCGACCTGCATTCGACATTCAGCTCTCTGTGGAGAAGTTCGATCTGTTTTAGTGCGTTCAAGACCAAGCAGACCTTCTACCACAAGCCTACTTGGCTCATGGCCTTGTATATAACCAAAACGGAACTCTGCCGTTGGTACAATATGGACATGAATATCCGCTGGCACTGAAAGCCCAAATGCGGGACCATGCTTTTGAAGAACACCCCACACCCACCTCACTTCT
Source organism: uncultured Candidatus Saccharibacteria bacterium (assembly GCA_964648985.1). GTDB lineage: Bacteria > Patescibacteriota > Doudnabacteria > UBA920 > UBA920 > JAEUSE01. The sequence goes on along the minus strand of CAZYMS010000030.1, from coordinate 4,086 downwards.
TCGAGCCAGGCTTGGTTACGGGTATACTTCACCATATCAGGGCCTGAAAGTTGATATACATCTGTTCTACCTGAGTCAATCACGTTGAGAAAAGTCTCGAGAATTAACTCAAAAGGCAAACTCCAGAGTACTCCAACACGAGTCACCACCTCGCGACCCTGCTGCGCCAAATACATGCTATGCAATAGAGCGAGTGCTGAATCGGCTAAAGCATGAGCCTGCACTACCACACGCCCACAACGCACACATTCACAAGTATACGCATCCCCTCTCAGCAGTAACGTATGCACTATGCCGCAGGCACAGACATATCTGTTAAAAACATGCGGCATATGGCGCTGCATGAGAGCAAATACTTTTTCTACGATCGGTAAGCGGTGAAAAAAGTATTGCGTCTCAGTCTCGCACAATGAACCAAACTCACTGTGCACAGGATTTATGTGAATCTGGGTAACGTTTGGGGCAAGTGATACCAGCCCCTGCGTGTGCCCAAGCGGCATAATGTTACCCCCCTGAATAATTGCTCCGGGATGATAATTTACATCTTTTTGAAAGGTATTTCGATCGAACCACAAGGCAGGAATACCTGCTTGCAGTAAAAGCAAGTTGGAAAGATATTGGTTGCCCACATGTGCAGATCGTACAACAGTATGACCACTTGCATACAGGGACTGAAGACCCGACAAACTAACACTAAAATTTGGCGCTACAACAAACATAGCTTTTTCCTCCTGAAAGTTTTGAGAAGAACACCCATACATAGGTGCCAAAAATAAAAACAGCTTCCGTTTGGAAGCTGTTTTTATGATACCTTGCGTGAACTCACGAGACGCACAAGCTAACATCAAAGCAGCCGCCAAACTTGGAAGTAAGGAGCCAGAAATACTTATGAAGGCTTTGTGCTACTTGTTTTTGCATATAAGAAATAATATGTGAGCAAGAGAGTATTGTCAACCACAACCTAAAACTTGCTATAATAAAAACATGATTGACATAGAGAAACTAAAACAAAATTTTACAGGTGAAGTATATACAGATGACTCTACCCTGACCACCTTTAGCCACGATGCGAGCATCTTTGAAGCAAAGCCGGAACTAGTAGTAGCGCCTACAAGCACAACAGATATAGAAGCGCTCGTAACCTTTACTACTGAGGCTAGGCGAGAAGGGCAAAACATTTCCCTTACTGCCCGCGCAGGGGGTACTGACATGACAGGCGGGAGCATAACAGAATCCGTGCTTATTAACTTTGCCGCGCATCTTAATAAGATTGGCACTGTTACCGATGAACAAACCATAGATGTACAACCAGGAGCCTACTACCGAGACTTAGAAAAAGTTACGCTGGAACATAATTTGGTCATGCCCAGTTACCCTGCATCCAAAGCCATATGCGGTGTTGGCGGTATGGTCGGAAATAATGCAGGCGGAGAGAAATCTCTTTCCTATGGACAAACTGTGGATTGGGTACGAAAACTAGACATTGTGCTGGCAGATGGCAAAACACATACCATCCAACCCATTACCGAAGCTGAGCTCGTAAATAAAATAAAAGAAAATAGCTTTGAGGGTACACTCTATAAAAAAATATGGCATCTTATATCGAGTAACTACGAGCTTATAAAAAAAGCGGAACCCTCTACCTCAAAAAACTCTGCTGGGTATTACTTGTGGAAGGTGTGGGATGGGCGAACATTCGACCTGACTAAACTGCTCGTAGGCTCTCAAGGCACGCTTGGTATAATTACCAACATTACGTTTCAACTGGTACCTGTAAAACCACATAGTCGTATGTTGGTTGTGTTTATGCAGGACCTGTCGGACCTCGGCCGTGTAGTAAATGAAGTTAAAAAATATCGCCCTGAAAGTTTTGAACTCTACGATGACCACACACTCAGGCTTGCCATGCAGTACCTGCCAGAGATAATGCAAAAAATGGGCGGCAAGAGTCTTGGCCTGTTGAAGCAATTCCTCCCGGAGATATGGATGTCCATAACAGGCGGCTTTCCCCGCCTTGTACTGCTCGCAGAATTTACCGCGGATACGGATGAAAAAGCTTTTGAAAAAGCACGAACTGCCCAAGCTGCCATAGAGGCAACATTTAAACTTACATCTCGCATAACCAAAGATGTCTTAGATGCGAAGAAATACTGGACTATTCGCCGTGAGAGCTACAACCTACTTCGCCAGCATACAAAAAACAGACTTGCTGCCTGCTTTATAGAAGACATAATTGTGCACCCAGACCAGCTACCCGAGTTTCTTCCAAAACTCAATGAAATATTTGCTCGCTACCCCTCTTTCGTGTACACCATTGCAGGCCACGCTGGCGATGCAAACTTCCATATAATGCCGCTTATGGATTTAACTGAGCAATCGCAACGCGAGGCAGTAGTGCGCCTTTCCAATGAAGTGTTTCACTTAGTAATGGAATTTAAAGGATCCATAACGGCCGAGCATAACGATGGTATAGTACGCGGACCTTACTTAGAAATGATGTACGGCCCTGAAATGTTAGAGCTCTTTAAACAAGTTAAAAATATATTCGACCCTCTCAATATATTCAATCCACACAAAAAAACAGATGCGACCATGGAATATTACGAGCAACACCTGAGACACAAATAATAAGACAGTGACGTTTGGCGGCGCATACTTTAATGCAGATAATAAAAAAGTCGGACTGGCAACTGATGCCTGTCCGACTATTAGTTTTCGCCACCCATGGTGGCAGGACAATCACTATATCATGTCCTGGAAGAAGTGGTGCGCGAACTACATCACACCAGAGCTTGCATACCTTGCTCTTGGATGCGCATATACTCGAACACATCAGGCAAAAGGGAGGCCCCTTCGCCAACGGCAGAAGCAATTCGCTTAACCGAGCGCGCACGGGCATCACCCACTGCAAACACCCCGGGCTCTGACGTTTCGAATGTAAGTGGAAGGCGGTCTGTAAGCGACCAGCCGTGATTGATCAGCGCATTTCCAGTAAGAATAAAGCCATTGGGATCAAGAGCGATCTTACCTTTGAGCCAATGAGTTTTGGCCTTCGAACCAACAAACACATGCATGGCTCGAACATCATCAATGATCTGATCGGCGTCACCATTGGTATGGCCAACCACTACCCCGGAAAACTTTTTGTTCCCCAAGGCCTCTTTCACCACTGCGCCAGTGATGACCTTAATATTGTCTCTAGCACCAAGCTCACGGATGAGGTAATGGCTCATGGATTTCTCCAATGGACTCCTTGCAATCAGGACAACCTCACAGCCACCCGCATCTGCCAAATAGACAGCCGCTTGCGCAGCTGAATTGGCTCCACCGACCACAATATGGCGACCCTTTACCGCGTCCGGCATGGTTCGGTATGAAATCCCTCGACCAACCCACTTGGCTGCATTCTTGGCGTCCAGTGTGGTGTAATTAACACCGAGAGCCAAAAGAAGCATGCGACAACGATAACTCTGACTTTGTTCGCCGATTAACTCCAGGCATTGACCATCTCTACGAATGTCAACAATGCGATCGGTAGTAAACTCAACTCCGAAGCTGGCAGCTTGCTGCATAGCAGTCACCATAAGCTTTTCACCAGTCGTATTGAGATGGCCGACAAAGTTTTTAATGGACTTACTCTCACGAGCCTGTCCACCAATAACCCCCGCCTCAATAACTTTGACATTCAAACCTTCTGAACCTGCGTAGATCGCCGATGAAAGACCCGCAGGCCCACCACCAACAATAAGCAAGTCACACTCACGCTCCGGTACTGACACTTCTTGATTCATTTGTCTTCCTCCAGGAAATTTTCGATCTGTTGTATATATTTGGCGAGCAATAATTGCCCACTCAGGTGAACCATCCACACAATTGTGGATGAATTATTATACATAATAATTGGCAATATGTCAATATTTTTTGTCATTCATAAATCCTTATATATAAGCAATATTGTAATAATATTGACAAAGAAGAGCATTTATGTTAAAGTACTTATGCCATATTCGGCACATAAACCAACACACTCGGGATGAACGTCCCAACTTCAAAAACAATGGATACTTGGCTTTCTGCCGTATCCTT
>CAZYMS010000029.1:0-11964 GCA_964648985.1 uncultured Candidatus Saccharibacteria bacterium | reverse complement strand
TGGTAGCGCTACCGGGAATCGAACCCGGATTTTGTGGATGAAAACCACATATCCTAACCATTAGATGATAGCGCCTCGTCACAGCGCACTCCGGTTAGTCGAGTTAGACCAAAGTCAAACTCTTCTTGCCTTCGTAGCTGTTCCTCTCCCCACCATGCTTACCTCGCCCTCAAAGCAGGGCTCAGCCAAGTATGTCGGGGGCCCCATTTAAGAGGGCGGAAAATCAATTTGCTTACGTATATTACAACAAATGGCTATAAAAATCAAGTGTTTGAGTCGTAATATATTACGGCTAGAAGCCTAGTCGCATCTTTTATATAAGCCTTGTTAAGGGTGCAAAATACTTACAATAGTCCCCTCCCACGGAGATACATATAGCGAAGCAAATTATAGTAAGATATAGGCATGAAAGAACAAATGGGCAATGAGCAAATGCATGCCGCGCCGGGGTTAGACAGATTTAGAGAGTATATTGAAGTTGAGAAAGGCGATGGTTTAGATGTCTCTAGAGTACCAGCAGGTAAAGTTATAAGCTTTAAGACTTTAAATACCCAATACCATTTTTTGGTTACCAACCCCGCAACATACGAAGGGATTATGGTTGGTGGAGAGTACTTTCAAACACCACAACCGGCAAGGATTAATGGGTCTAAGATTCCTAAGCACTCCATGATTGCGAATGGAAAAATACAGATGCACCTAATCTTAGAAATAGGAGTGGATACATCTATCTCTTCTACAGGTATTCTAGATACCTCCAACATTCAAGAAATATATACGAGCGACGACAAGAGCCCTTTTGCATAAACCCCATTCTTGTTTCTGTTGAAAGAAATATTATTTTTGTCTGAGTCGTACAAGACGGCGAAAAGGAAAGCTTAGTAAAAGCCAGAGACCAATGGCATCTACGAATAGAGCCGGAGCTGTCACAATGAATAGTGCTAACATGATAAGTCCAGTACGGCCGCCTTTTACAAACCAAGTAATATAGACAATGCCCGCACCAAACATAATAGTTGTGCAAACAGCAGCAGCGACCAAAAGCTTAAGCCTCGTATTCCACTCTATAGTAATTTCTTCTGGGTAAGTTTTCCCTACTAACTCTTTGTGCGCACGTTTAAATGGACGCCATTGGTAGTTATGCCGCTGGAGCAAATGTACACGGGATTCGAATTTTCGTATGTATATTCGGAGCATGTAGTTTCGTAGTAATAGTGTAGCATGGTCATATAGAGCGAAGAAAAGCCGCCTGTAGAGGCGGCTTTATATGTAATTGTTATTTTACTCTCCTGGTGTTAGCTCATATCTTCCCACCAGTAATGCGGTTCTAATTGTTGTTTTATTTCACCTTCGTCTTTTTTAATCCATTTCTTCCATGGCTGTTGGGTAGTTACCTCTCCTTGTACCTCTAGCCAAGAAAGTTGCTCCCGGCTTGGGGTGTTCATATATAGCCTTTCGTTTTCCTTCCTACCTGTATATTTTATAAAATAGTGGTGAAAAATATATGAACAATTTGCGCATGTGAAAACACATGGTAAAATACTCGGGCACTATTAGTAAAAAATAGACCATGATAACGAAGCAACAATACGAACAAAGTCTTCTTCATGAAGTAAAGGTTATAAAACACCTTGCCACCAAGATACTTCCAGGAACTCTTGACTACCGACCCACGGAAAAACAGCGCTCCATACTTGAGCTTATGCAGTATCTTTCCCACATTGGTGGCACACTGCTCGAACTTATTATTGCGGAGAACCGAGCCATATTTTCCACCTCTAGAGAGTACGCCGCAGAAACCACAGCAGAAAATTTTGCACAACGCATGGACGCACAAGCTCAGAAAATACAACAACTTCTGGCTTCTATGAACGATGCGGACATAACGAAAGAATTCGATATATGGGGTAGCGGCCAAACTCAGCCCAAGGGGGTGCTACTCGTAGACAATGTTCTGAAGAACATGGCAGCCTACCGCATGCAGTTTTTCCTTTATATAAAGGCGTCGGGCCGGCACGATATAGGTACAGCTGATGCCTGGCGCGGTGAGGATACAAAACCTCAAGAATAAATAATAAAACACCTACTATTGGTAGGTGTTTTATTATTTAAACTCTCCTTTTAACACTCGCTCTCGAGCCTCGCTCCAATGTACCTGCAAATATGCACCAACCAGCGAGTACCACATGTTTTTATTTGCTGGATAACCAGCGACGAGAAGTTTTTCAAATACCCTTTTCGGACCCTGACGTTTTAAATCGGTGTATGCCACCACTCCCACGCTCTTAAGCCAACCAACTCCCACAGGCCCTATATTGAGAAATGATTTATTTTTTCTTACCGGCGAAGTCATACTTAGCTTTCTTGAGATATGGCACTAAAAGTTTGAAGTTGTTTGCGCAAAACTTTATAGTCTGGAACGGTCTGACCCACCAAAGTCCAAAACCTTCTTGAATGGTTCATTTCTCTGGTATGGCATAACTCATGTACGAGCACGTAGTCTCGAACTGCTTCGGGTAAAAGTAGCAACCTATAACTAAAACTAAGGGTGCCGGTTTTAGAACAACTTCCCCACCGAGTTTTTTGATTACGGATAGATATGCGTTTATAGGAGAACTGATAATGAGTATTTAACTGCGCTAGTCTTTGTGTAAACACTGTGAGCGCTTCTTTTTTATATTTCTTATATTCTTCGGTTGTGCCGCTTCGCTTGAGCGGTGCTACTTGTACCATTTTTTCTCTGGCTTTTTGCACCCAGGCCATTTGCTTTTGCACAAACTCATCTGCCAAATATTTGGGCGCTCGCCACGGCAACGTCACTACCACTCTACCGCCTGGCTTTACTGAAATACGCACATGCTTTGCGCGCTTGTATCGCTTTACTTCATAGGAAATTATTTCAGTTATTTTCATTTGAAAACTTCTTCTCAAAGGCAGCCTCTTTTACTCGCTGCTTTGCTTCGCTATCCGCGCGGGACCAATAATAGTCATTATGGTCAACAAACTGCATTGCTCGTCCTCGCCACGCACTTCGCTCTGTTACTAAATTATGCATGGCCTGCGCCGCCATACGGTAGTGGGGATGCCCTTGGGGAGTACTCCGTAGTTCAAACATATGCATAGCAGAACGATCATTTAAGCCTATAGTCCAGCGGACTAAATGTCCATGGAGTACTGCATATTGAGCAAGTTCAGGACTCTGCGCATGTATAGTTTCAAATAGAATTTCGCTTCGGCGAATACACTCTTCTACTTCTGCCTGTTTGCCTAATGCAATTAATTCTTCTGGCACAAGAAACCCGTGGCGCACGGTAAACAACTGTCTCTGTTGGGTAGACATACGGTGTCGCTGCAGGTCTTTATATACACCAAAGTCTGTAAGCAAATCGAACGTATACGGATACCCCTCTTCTAGTGCCCGGCCCGGTCTATCTCTTCGGGTAACGCGCTTTCCCATATATGTTTCTTGTATAGATGCTCGTACGCTTGGATCGAGTTTTAACACCGCTTCGATACAATGCTCAAGCGAACACTGTGCGTAGGGGTATATCATTTGGGCTATAGTCTGTACATCCCGTGCCTCTTCTATAGCAAGACGCACCGGCCTTCCATGCGTAACAAGCAATTCAACTATTCCTGAAAAATCGGACAATGTATATACAGGACCAGCAACTCTATCTTCTACGGGAAGATTTAGCGTATGCACTAGTTCCTGCATATGGGCATGTATGTTGGCCACGTACTCATTCCGCTTCGCCCTCCGTACATACACGGGAATTATTTGCTTTAACGCTGCTTCTGCACCTGCTGCCATACTTTGATCTTCCGGCAGATTGCTGGTGAGCATGGTTGAAATCATGTTTTGAAAGAAACGTCCGTTGCCATACACACCTACATTTGCAAAGGCGGAAAGTGGGAGTAAATAGCGTAAAATGTCACACGCCTTTGCACGAAGCTCGAACGTATAAGTCCGTCTGAAATCTTTTATGTGCCTCTCTTCTGTTAAATCTGCCAGGCGCTCTTTAACACCATCACCATTTATATCGTATTCTGCTTCTTCAATAGGTTTTTGTTGTTCTAGGTGAGTTTTAAGAGGCTCCACCAAACTCGCGTAAATCTCAAAACAAAAATCCATGGTCTCTACGTATTGCTGGCCAAATACTGAATTTACTAATTCAGGACCACGATAGTATAGCCAGTGTCCAGCTTCATCTTTCTGATCATATAGTACATACCGGGTCGACTGGGTTATGAACGCGCCACCAATACGGTGGTCTACCACGGACTTTTCCGCTACCCAAGAAACATTTTCAAAACTTACATGAGCCCCTTCCAACTCGCCCACACTATCATCGCCATAGGCTATAAGTATACGCTCTATAAGCTGCTCTGCATGTACAGGATCCACCACACCCTCTTTAATAAACTCTTTAAGAAGCGTCTCGCGAAATCCTCCTTTCGCCCGGGAATAACGAGCATATGCTGCACCAACCATACCTTCCATGCCTTTTACTGCATATACATTGCTCTCAGTAGAAGTAACATATTTCTGCAAAAGTTGTTTCTCTTCGTCGGTGAACATATGGGTATCTAATTAGATTAATGACTTCACTTTTTGCCATACAAGCTCATGAACTTGTTCGGGCGTACAGAGTATATCTTTCTGGACACACTCTATAACTGTTATTTTAGAAAATGTTTTAGCTATTTCTAAATATGTTTCTTCGGCGCGCCGTAAATGATTCCTATCCTTCTCTGCAATGTCCCGTTTCTTACCCTGTAAGTATCCACGCGCCTCCTTTCTCCCAATGAGCTTGTAGGCAATCCTGGTAGGAACATGAAGTAAAATCGTCAAATCCGGACGCGGCAGCCCTACTATTTTAAACTCTAATTCATCGAGCCAAGAAAAGAATTTTTTTCGCGCTGCCTTACTGGCTATTTTAGCTCCTTGGTGTCCTGCGTTAGCAGTAGTATATCTGTTGGCTATAACTACTTTTCCTTGGGCTAGAGCCTTGCGAATACCAAATGAAGCATCCAGCCTGTCTACTGCATACAGGAGCGAGCCTGCATAGGGGTTAAGCATGCCATATTTTCCATTGAGCAACTCCTCCACAGGACCGGCAGATTTTTTACCGTACTGAGGAAAATCTACTAAATATGTTTTATATTTTTCTCTCTTAAGTCTTTGCAAAAGAAGAGCAACCTGTGTGCCCTTCCCACTACCATCGGTTCCATCTATAACAATTAGCTTTCCTTTTTGTTTATTCATATCTTTTATAAATGTGTTATTCGTAATGGCTAATCTCCAATCTCAGACTTGGCTATATCCACCAGTACTTCCTATACCACCGCGCGATACTTCGCGAATATGTGTTACCTCTTCCCATTCTACTTGTTGTATGGGTAAAAATATTCCCTGCACTAAGCGCTCACCTTTAGCAACTACCACCTCATGGTCAGTGAAATTATGAAGTATTATTCTAAACTCGTCTTCAGGTCCACTAAAATCCCGATCTATAGTACCAACGCCGTTGGCTAGATGCAGACCTTTTTTAGATGAAAGACTGCTGCGACAAGTAAGCATTAAAAAATACCCTTCCGGTGCTTCTATTACAAGCCCCGATCGAACTTTGGCTACCTCGCCTGGTTGTATAACCACATCCTCACCCGCAGCAATATCGAACCCAGCGGATTCTTTAGTGTGATACTGCGGAAGCTCTATATCTGCAATTATCTTTGTAATTTTTGCTTTCATATGGAAAGAGTATTGTGCGATACTATTTTGGATTTTTTTAGTCTGTTAATGCGAAAAGATACAACTTAGCCACATACGTACCATGACGCAGTACCAAGGTATGATCGCTCTGATTTTTAATTTGCAGCCACGGATTCATGTCGGTACCCGGGTCTAAATGCGCATCGGTCAAATGCGCCTGCAGTCCAACATTTGCCGCGCTTCCACTTGTATCTAACCAGCCCATGTATCCCTCGGGGATACGAATGTGTTCTAGCGTTTTTGCGAGCACCATCTGATTCGGAAGTATATGCAATTCAGTGGATTCTATCTTGGTCGGTGCGGGCAAACTATGAAGCATGTCTATGTCTATGGCTTTTTCTTGCGGCACTTGATACCAAGAACCAATGTGGATTTGTATAGCATTGCCTTTGATATTCTCTGGCATAAATGGGTCTATGCCTACCATACCATCCTGTAAAAGTTGTATCAATTTTTTCTGTGAAATCATTGCGATATTTTACTTAATTCTTGCTTCGTAATTCTTAATTCGGAAATTTTAGCCATTCATTATTTTTCAAAAAGTTCTTATAGTACTGACTAGCCTTTGGTTTAGTATCGCCAAAATATTTACTATCCAGTCCACCGGTTGCGTAGGGTATTTCAGCGGGGCTCGATAATTTAACGAACACCGCCTGCGCTATGGGCATTTTGTAATATAACTTAATAGGCAGATTAGCTAAGTTCACAAGCTCAAGAGTTGTTTTAAGCGTATTACCAGGGTCTATGTACCCCGCTGTTGTATGGACAATAAGACCAACGCGACCAAGGCTAGACTTACCATTAAGCTGAAACACCAGGTCGTGCGGCACTGCCACTGTCTCATACGTCATACCAAGAGCAAATTCACCTGGATGGAGAATGAATTGCTTATTTTCATCTATATGCACTTCTTCCATCATGTCGTCTACTGGCTCTCGCGGGTCTATGCACACATGCTGATTATTCTTGAAAACCAGAAAGTCTGCACCTAAATGCAAGTCCACAGATGCAGGCTGAATACTATTGGGGAACAAGGGATCTATTTTAAGGTGCCCACTTTCTATCGCTTTTTTTATATCACGGTCGGACAGAATCATACGTTTTTGGTTTCTATACCTCTTTCGAAGAGGAGATAACTTATCGTTCTAAAAGATATTGTAGCACGCCCCATTTTCGTTATCCCCACTACGCAAAGCCGCTGTTATTGCGTAAGTTTTTTCTGTATAAAATTACTAAACAACGGCGCGTATATATCTAAGTCGGGAGGGACAAGAAGGCTGTGATACGTGGGAACAGTCACAAATTCCACACCGGCAAGTCCGCGCATTATAAGTAGTGGAGTCTGCTCATCCCCCTCTCCCATAACATATACAGCCATGGCAGCAAGAGGGTCAACCACATTTGCTTTAGTTTGTATTGGGTTACCAAAAATATCATGCCTACCCTTATAGCTACGGAATGGGACCATGCCATACATACCCATTGCCATGCCGCTAAAACCATACCGCAGCGGAGTACTGTGTGTATCTGTTGCGATGATCGCAAGATCCTTCACCCCGTATCTTGCCCTGAGCCTGCGCCAGATACGTTTCAACAGCGCTTCGGTGTTATTTGGCCATAATATATAGTAGCCGCTTTTCCTGCTGTCATCTATTCCAGCATTTGGTATGAGTACATTTTCTTTAATGCTCAAGGCAAGGTATTTGTGCGTGAGCCGACTACCAGGCAGGTAGCTGTCTGCTTCTTGTTGCACTAGTTGTTCTTTTGTTGTCATTGACATACGAACACATCGCCCTTGGTGGATGGCCAACACCTTAGATGTAATACACACCACATCTCCCTCGTGGAGCTTGGGCAGCGATTCGTCTAGTGCTTTGTATAAGTTATCTTTTGGTGGATATAAAATTCTCGTTTTGATGGGAATTAGTTGCATGTGTCTTTTCCTGTCATCCTCGCGAATGCGGGGATCCAGTGCCGCCCTTACAGCGGCACATTAAATTTAGACCATATCTGTACACAATAAAAAACCTGCCCCAAGATGAGCAGGCCAAAGAAACCTTGTTCATCTAGAGCAAGTCAAAACCATTCCAAACGTAACTAGACCAAATATGTTTTCGCTTATTAAGTAACATACGGGGTGTTAGGTGAGTAAATTGAGTCCAGTTTGTTTGTCGTATGCGCGTTCTATTTTACCAACAAGGCTTGTTACGTGAACTTCGCACGTTGCGGAAACAACAAGCTTTTTTATATGACCACCCACGACAGAAAAATCATTTCTACCAAATGTCCCATGAGCATGAACAATGAGCTTATTTTCCATACACGCGATATTTCCTACTATACCAGTAATTTCTAAACCTTCCTGCAAAGTACGATCTTCGTACTGTTTTAAGTCCAAATTATAATACGAAAGCAGGACCTCTCCACAGGCACCAATAGCGGTAAAGTGTGCTGCGTCTATTCTTGCAGCTCGCGCGAACCCCACCAAACCACTCACCACCTCTTCTCCCTGGTTAAAACGCACTATATAGTTTTCTTTTTCTTGTAAAACTATTTTCATAGCTCACTCCGCACCTTCTTCGCATTATTAATGACCGTTAAGAATGCGAAATTTACTCGCAGGACAAGAGAGAAGTGTTTACTGATATTCTGGTTTTAGTAGCACTGCGAACTTTTCGTGGAATTTTTTAATCTTAGGAGAGATAACTAACTGGCAGTATGGTTGCTGCTGATTTTCTTGATAGTAATTTTGATGATATTCCTCTGCGGTATAGAATTTGTCGAGTGGTTGGACCTGCGTCACTATTGGTGAAGAATACTCTGCTTGTGCAGTAAGCGTTTCTATGGTCGCCACTGCCTGCGCCTTTTGCTCATCACTTATATAGAATATTACGGATCTGTACTGCTCACCAACATCGTTTCCTTGCCTGTTTAATGTTGTAGGGTCATGAATAGTAAAGAATATATCGAGTAGCGTTTGATAGCTAAGAACAGCGGGATCGAACTCCACTTGTACCACCTCGGCGTGCTTGGTCCGACCCATACCGACCTGCTGATAGGTAGGAGCTTCTCCTGTACCACCACCCGCATAGCCGGAGGTAACTTTCTCAACGCCTTTTACTTGCTGAAATACTGCTTCTAAGCACCAGAAGCACCCGCCTGCCAATACTGCTGTTTCTAACATAGAATTACATTTAGAATTATAATTACAGTGTAACACTGCTCTAGTAAGACGGGAATAACAAAAACACTGGAGGAATTATGTCGCAAAAACTAGATACCGATGTTAAGAGCATGTCTCACGGCGAACGCGGTGCAGAGATAATGCGCCTACGGCGCCTTGTTAGAACTGTGCTAACCTCACAAAATAACAACGCTTGTTGGATTAACGAAGTTAAGCTCGCAGCGGCGGTCGGCTGTTGTCCAGGGGTTGTTAATTTGAATGAAAAAGAATTTCTTCGCAACTGCCGCCTGTATCATAGACGAAAAGCTAGGCAAGGCCTGGTCAAGGCATGACAGATATAAAATGCCGTTACTGCATAGTAGTAACGGCATTATATTTTATTCAGTCTCAGTGGTTTGACCATCAAATGGATGCTCGTTTTCTATAGCATCAGCTTTGGTAGGCTGCACTTCACCATCTTTGTGGTCTGGTGGCCCGTACAGAGTGTAAAGCTTCATAGGCTCGCTGCCAGTGTTTATGATGTTATGCCTTGTTCCCTGTGGCACCACCACTGCAAAACCATCACTTATGTCGTGCTCCACGCCATTTAGTACTGCCTTGCCCGACCCTGCATCTATTCTTAAAAACTGATCAAGGTCGTGCACTTCTTCGCCTATTTCCTCCCCCGGCAAGAGGCTCATAAGCACCAACTGAATATGCTTGGCAGTATATACTACCCTGCGAAAATCTGTATTTTTTATAGAATCTTCTTCTATATTTGTTATATATCCATTCATACGTTTTAGGTATTACTGATAGTTAATTAGATATTAATAAAAAAATATTAGGAATTACTGAAACTACCGCTTCACTAGTAAGTCTAGTAAATTATTTACTCTTTGAATAGTTGCCTCGGACTCCATACCCTGCCATTTACTCAAAAACGAGATAAGCTGTCTTAAATGGAGAACGTGTACACCATGCGGCTGACCAGGCACATCTACATAGGTTTTAGGATTAGCAAATACAAGCACAGAAGCCACATATATTTTACCAGTTGCCTTTGCCTCCAGAAACTCCGCAAGTGACTTTGCTTCAAACCCAGCCTGACCAAGCATGTTGACCGCTGTAGGCCTACCATTAATTAAAACCCCTACGCCATTAGTAGTGACCCTGCCATAATGGTTTTTAGCCTCTACCGCAACTACACCACAGGGCCCAGTGACTATAAAGTCTATATTAGTCATGTTTTTACCAAGCAACAAGTCGTGATACGCTCTGTACCCCGCAGGAAGATTGTATAACTCTTTCCACACTGCTTGCTCACCTGCAATGCCCGAACTGTATCTTTTTACATATAACGCGGACCTGCGAATAACAGGCCACACTTGTGCCGTGAGCCAGACAAGCGCACACAGAGCAAGCAAACAAACAGCACCAAATGCTGGCGTAGCCCCCATAACAGTGTATAGGTTTGCGACAAGCACTATGATTACAATTGCGCAGAGACTCAGAACACCCCACGCTATGCCCTTAGAACGTATTCCAAATGCCCGTTGTGATTGTAAATAATCTTTCCGCTGTGCCATAACTCCAGTATAACTCGACTACTGTAATAAAACCAAAGTTTTTTGGGAAAAATAAAACTGGGAAGATGCGCACGTCTGCACATCTTCCCAATTCGGTTTGATTGTTGATAAAGCTAAGGTTTTGGAATAACATCAACTGCCATTTTACCCCACGGCACCACCAACGTTTGCGGGGTTTCGGCAACCGTCTGTCTGTGGTTGACTTGAGTTTGAGCGCCGTTCGCAGCACCGGCCACTGTTGCATAGCTCAAAACTTTTACCAGATACCTACTTGCTGCATCTACTGTTCCGAAACAATCGGGCCCGGATAACAATTTCCAATGCTCATTAATCCCGTCGGCCAACAACTGTGCTGCCTCAGCAACGAGTAACGTTCGCCTCTCTTCTTCTACCTCCTCACCACCGAGAAGCACGAGAGCGGCGACCATGTGCTCGACGGGATACAGATGCGTATGGGGCACCAATAAGTTGAGCACCTCGTCCGCACTGAATTCAAGACCCAATTGCCCCGCCCTCTGTAACATACCCTCGACCACAAAATGAGGGCCAGGGTGAAGTTGGGGCTGCCCAAGCAATGTATTAGCAGCGGTTAAGATCTCCGGTTTACCGGCGAGCTCTGACATTACGAAAGTGATCAGCTCATTTTGCCTTTGGGCGGGAACGGCTTCCGCAACAGCGTTGATGAGAGTAGGAACTGATGATTGGCCATCGGCGATAATGAGAGTTGGTATTTGGTTTGGATCAATTGGTTTATCCATTTGGAATTCCTCAAATCTAAACTGAAGTTGGCAATTCGGGGACGCTGAAGACTAAGCGCTTAGCTTTAGTATCCCCCTTATGGCTTTGGCTTAATTTATGCGTAGCACACGCACAAATTTGCTTTCGATACTATACGTAATTTACGCAATAATGTCAATGCCAAAAAGCCCCAACCTTAGCAATTTCTCTATACACAATGGGCACTATTACATGCAATGGTGCCCATTGTTTTCGTACATCCCCATGGGGAACCCAGTCAATTTATTTTAGAATAAAGACCAATCCAGATCACCCTTGTTCGTTTTTATTTGAAGGAGTTTAAGAGCGGGGTAGATTCGTTTTATTTTACCCATGTCATCTTTCCCCTCTACTTTCATAGTTGAGCCATTGTAGCCTGCAGATATATTGAAGTCTTTTTTAGACTTTGCTTGCTGATCCAATTTTTTCAAATTAGCGTTTTTGTCGTAATCCCAAATGTAGGAAAATTTATTTTTAGATATATCCTGTAGCACCCCATTGTATGAAAGCGAGACCAACTCCGCTTTAAGCTTCTTCCTTCTATCCTTCTCGCTCAAACCCACTACAGTCACATTGCCAGCCTTATCTGTTATGCGTACTATGTCGCCATTGTCTACAATGGCAGGGCTAGAATCCAATGCGTCCTGGGCAGTTACCAC
>CAZYMS010000028.1:10932-13195 GCA_964648985.1 uncultured Candidatus Saccharibacteria bacterium | reverse complement strand
CCGCCCTTCCCCACAAATGCTATTCTCATGTTTATATTCTAATGCAAATTACTTGCATTTATAGTAACGCAAATATGTTGCATATGTCAATAGTTTGCATTTATTAGAATATTGTGCTATAATAACTTTTATGAATCTATCTTTTGCGCCAGAAACCGTTTTAAAAGATGCGGGCTTCCGAGTGACCACAGGGCGGGTTGCTGTTTTAGAGCTACTTGCACAGTCCCCCACACCGCTCGCCACGAGGGATATTTTAGGCAAAGTCAAACATGTGCACTTAGACCAGGCAACAGTGTACCGCATGCTGACTGCGCTTAGGGAAAAAGGGATTGTACAAATGGTAAACATGGAACACGACCATGCGCACTGGGAACTAGCTGGCCATCACCACCATGCTGTATGCGAAAATTGTGGCACAGTGATAGACATATCTAAATGCGACCTGCACAAGCTTGAAGAAGATATAAAAAAACTAAGTGGCTTTACGACTATAAACCGCCACTCCCTAGAATTCTTTGGTCTCTGCACCAAATGCACCAAAAAATCCCGCTAAGGCGGGATTTTATTTAAATAGTTGCATTACACTAAAAGATGTTGCGATCAAGTGCAGACATACTATCTTAAAAAAGATTGAATGCTTCGGCAAATTTGTGGCATTGTGCTAAACGAGCAGGCATGTTGTGTTCCTTTGATAAAATTTCGGAGATATTTTTTGCCTGTTCCCAATGAACCCAAGCATCTCTTTCACGGTGTAGCACCATGAGTACTCTGGCCGCACGAAGGTGAATACCTGACTCTATAACCATCTTGTGAAAAGGCCTAATATCTGTAGAAGCTTTCACTTCGGCAAGGGCCTGTTCTAAATGTGCGACCCCCTCTTCATTACCTGTACTCCCCTCTGCTTCACCCAAGTGTCCCAAAAATTCAGCGCGAGTACCTGTCTGCTCACTCGCAGGTAACGCAGAATAAGCTTTTTTGAACCATTCAACTGCCGAATTATAATTCTTATGAAACATATCATAGGTACCGCGGCGAAGAAGCATAACTGCTCGCGGATGACCATGAATATTATATGCCTCTGCAATATGCAGACCAGTTATAGCATCGCCTTTTAAGAGCTCCCAAAATACAGCTTGCTGTGTTTTAGTATGAAAGAATTTCCATATCTCAAGCTTATGTGCCATTGCTTCGAGCAGCTCGACGTAATTTGCCTCTTCTCCGGCAAAGGCAATGGCGTTATCAATGGAAACTAAAGCATCTGAAAGTGCGCCCTGCTCACGGAGCTTCTCTGATTGATCAATATATTCTCGTATAGTAGTCATAGATTTAAATATTATATAAACGCAAATAGCATCCAAAATACCAAGGCTAAATCATTTTTAAAATAAGGTATATCGACCAGACCATGGACGACTAACGCAACACACGCAAGCAATAGGCCAAGCTTATACATATTGTTCCGTTCTTTTACAAACCGGACCGCTGCGAGTATGAGCAAGCAAAAAAATGACATCAAACCCAGCAGCCCTGTGTCTATCCAAAAGTTTAAAACAATATTATGAGGTGCTGGGTAATGTTGCAAGCCTGAATCGGTGTTGTACGCATACCAGTTATTACTAAACCCCAAGAGACCTTTACCCAATACAGGACTATCTTTTACCATTTTCCATCCTGTATTCCAAAGCGAAAACCTGGCCACACTCGATTTTTCTCCATGGAATGGCAATAATATTCTGTATCTAAAATTTGGCACACTGAAGACGACAATGGCGGCGACCACAGCAACCACCAAAGTAGATTTAAGTAATTTACGATTACCGGCAATAAGTACATACACCCCACCTGCCGCTGCAAGACCAAGCCAACCACCACGGGACAGGGAGAGGAAAAGGCCAATGGCGCCGAGAAGCCAAGCGCCCTTAGTAACGAGTGTAAAGTGGCGAGTGTAAAGTGGCGACCTTTTACTTGTTACTTGCAACTCGTTACTTGTCACTACAAACGGGATAAGAAACGCCAAAAGCGGTGTTACAAAGAGTGCATAAAAATTTGGATGCAGAAAAAAAGTGACTGCGCGCTTAGGTTCTTGGCTATTACCCCACCAGGCTTCTGGAACACCAATGAGAGTGAAGTATTGAACTATGGCGTACACCCCGCTAATAGCCACAAAGAGCAACGCCGCTCCTATAAACAAATTTCCCAGTTTTGCTTTTTGATTTTCAATAGAGAATAAATATCGCAAAATTATAAAAATGCCAATGGGCTG
>CAZYMS010000028.1:0-10832 GCA_964648985.1 uncultured Candidatus Saccharibacteria bacterium | reverse complement strand
GCCAGTAATAGGGTTAGTGCAAGCAGATAAGCCATATATATAGCCTATCACAAAGAGACGGCCAACAAAATATAGAATTATAGAAAAAAATATTCTATACTACCGACCAAGGAGGTACGAATGAACAAAGAACTATATTGGAGTATTGATGCTATGCTTTGCCAACCGGGTCAGTCTGGCCACTGCTTCTCAATCTATACGAGTCCTGCATTTGAAAGAAGGAGCCAAAAATTCCTGGAGGTCTACGATAAGGGCAAGATTCGAGAGCAAGCATTGGAGGTAGTGAAACACGCCGGAGCACAGCCGCCAGGCGAACTGTTGCTATTCGACGAGACGAAAGGTCTTGTGCAAATTAACATCTCATCTCCGCAAACAGGATGTTGGCTTGCGGTAGATGGCGGAAGCCCAGATGAAGGCCGGCACTGGTCAGGTCACAATATTGACACACCAGCGGAAAAAGCACTCTTGCTCGCACTCTGGCACTGGTGGGCAGATTCTGTCACAACCCTTACCAGCTAACTAAACCAGCCGTCGATTTTTACTCCACTGAGTAATCTCGCCGGCTTTTATTTCTATAGGTTCGGCTTTGCGTAAAAATTTCTCTTGTTTTTTACTAATTAAAAAATAGTGTTTTGAGTTGTCTAGGCAATCGACAATATCCCACAAATCTTTTTCTGTTGTCTCCCAGTCTATGGGATTAAACTTCTCAAGATTGAAGGCAACGGAATATTCGCGCAAATTTTTATTACCAGTTTTATTATCGAAATATTCGTGAAAGTAAGATAGCGCAAGCTCACGGAGAGTCTTGTATATTGGCTCACGGTACCTAAGTACCGCATGGTTAGTTTTACTAATTGCACCCCAACACTTCCCTACTCTAAACAATGCCACTACATGATCCTGGTCTGGTTTCTTCGCTCGCAAATCCATGATAAGCGGCTTCCGTCCATGATACTTTAAAATCGAGGCAGCCAACAGTGCACCTTCCATACAATGTGCTTTATGTTCTCTGAGCGTTCTTGCCGGTGACATATACGTTTCGCCTTCTTGCTCAAAATTTGCTGGAAGTGCGTTTACAAAAGACTGGATCTTACTTGGCGTATCCAATCTCTTATAGAGTGCTTGCATGGACCTGGGAAGCTGTTGCATATACATATAGTACCATGTACACACATGCTAAAATAAACTTATGAAACTATTTGAGAAAAAACTATTTTGGTTGTGGGTGTCGTTTATAACGGGTGCGGCCGGACTTGGCCTAGAAATATCTGCTTCGCGATTGCTAGCCCCCCACTTCGGTTCATCTACCGTTGTGTGGAGCAGCATTATTGGTGTGGTGCTGCTTGCCCTCTCTGCAGGATACTTTGTTGGCGGAAAGCTTGCAGAAAAAGATCTTTCGGAACATATATTACTCCGCATTGTACTCGCAAGTGGAGTACTCACCCTTTGCATACCCTTATTCGCACCCGGCTTCCTTACCATGCTTTCTACGCAGCTTGCTACTCAGCATGTTGGCTTGTTTCTTATAGGCGGATCGGTGCTTGCGAGCCTATTGCTATTTGGATTGCCTGTATTTTTACTGGGGTGTGTTAGCCCATACCTACTTTCCCTACTAACAAAAAAATTAGGGCATGTCGGGTCTACTTCCGGACAATTATTTGCCATTTCTACGTTGGGTGCACTTATGGGTACATTTCTACCCACTCTCGTACTGATACCTAGTATTGGCACCCGGTACACTATAGTTTCATTTGGTTCTGCGCTTATCCTTACAGGTCTACCAGGCATACGTAGAAAACAAAAAATTGGCACCATATTACTTATTATCTCCATAATAGGAGGTAGCAGCATAATTTCAGCTCCTCGCAAAGCTACCCTTGCAGAGGCCGAGTCCACCTATCAATACATAGCCATAACCGAGCCAGTAGCAGGAACACGGCATATGCAGTTCGATGCAGGTTTTGGCGTGCAGTCGGTGTACACCAAAAATTCTTTATTTACGGGCCTGTATTACGACTACGCCAGTTTACTACCCACACTCCTAGATCTTGAAGACTCCAGCCCAAAACGCGCACTCATAATTGGTCTTGCGGGTGGAACCATTCCACGGCAACTACATACGCTCTACGGAAACAGTATACAGATAGACGCAGTGGAGATAGACCAAACTTCCATACAACTTGCAAAACAATTTATGGGTATAAAAAATATACCCCTTACCATATACAACCAAGACGGCAGACTTTTTCTAAATCAATCTAAAGATACATACGACTTTATCTATGTAGACGCCTATCAAAACGAATTACAAATACCGTGGGCTCTTACAACACAAGAATTTTGGAAAGAGGTACAGAGCCACCTTACTGCAACTGGCATTGCTGCCATGAACATTGCTGCCATTGGCAGCAGACAAAATTCTCTCGCGAGCACCATAGCCAACACTGAAAGTTCTGTGTTTCCTCACGTATATGAAATGGAACTTGAACACAGAAGGAATGCGAGCCACTTAGCGGTTATGAGCCAGCAAAAATTAGACTTCTCAAAGCTCCTTATCTCGGAAAAAATACCGGATGAATTCACCGCAGCTGCCGGCTTTCTGTCCCAAATAGCAACCGAATATAGGCACGACTCTGCTAAGAGCGTGCTTACAGATGACAAAGCACCTCTTGAGTGGTTACTCGTTCGTGATATCGCAACTAAATAAACCGCGATAACTCTCGCGGTTTATTTAAATATATATTTACTTGAAACGAACAGGAATTCTTACGCTGGAATCCAACTCGCGTTTGTCAGAAGGATTATCTTTTTCTACTTCAATAAACCCTGTAGCAGTGGTAGGGGGCGTGAATGTAATGGTACCCTTAAACGGAACTTGATTTGGTGACATCCAGTCACTCGTAGCTTCTGCGTGACCACGCGCCACCTCCTTACCATTTGCATCCAAAAGCCGGAGACCAATATTTGCTTCAAAAAACCATGACCCGAGCGCAGTACCTCTAACTTCAAGGGGGCTTTCTACGCCTTGATTAGCACGAATGTTTTGAAATACGACAGCATCCGCATTTGTTTGCTCTGGCACTGTTTCCACAAAAGTAATTTTACCTGCAGCACACTGCCGCGGATAACTCTCCATAACTGGGTTACCTGCAGCAACGCACTCCTCAAAGGAATAAACACCCTTGCTCTCTGTACCCGCTTTCCGCTGTTTTATTGATTCATCAAAATGCCAGACATAGGCCAATGCTGCGGCAAGGAGCACCACTACTATAAGTATGCTGAGGAGAGTCTTCTTTTGCATATGGGTATAAGTTTTAAAATAAGCAGGCTTACTTACGCGTCCAAATAATTTTGAAAGTCTTTTCTATACATATCTATCATGGCTATGAATATGGCCATAAGAATGGGGCCAAGCAAAAACCCAAGGAACCCAAATGCGGTCACACCGCCAAGCACTGCGATAAGCATAAGTAGAGGATGGACTTTGGTGGTATGTCCCAGCACGCGCGGACCAATAACATTATCTATCAGACCCACTGCAACCGCGCCCCAAATAGCAAGACCTATAGCTTGTCCCACATGTCCCGTAATAAGCAAATAGAGTACTGCCGGGATAATTGCGAGTGATGTTCCTACAGTTGGAACTAACGCTGCGAACATGGTAAATATTCCCCAAATGAATGGATTCGGAACACCGAACATTACAAACCCAGCAGTAGCAACCACCCCCTGGACAAGTGCTGTTAAAAATTGACCCTTAACGACTCCATTAACTGCCTTAGCGATTTTGGTGAAAAGAATTTTCTCTTGGTTATCATCTATGGGCGAGACATCCATGAGCACCTGCTGAAAATGATACCCGTCTTTAAGAAAATAATAGGTGGTAAACAAAGTAAGAAAAAACGACAAAATAAATGCAGCCAAGTTTGAAACAAGACTCGAGAAGGTTTGGAACGCATTTACCGTAAACTTAGAAGCGAGTGCGTTTAAGTCCTGAGTAGCACTGAGTATAAAATCTTGTACTTGTGTTGGTAGACCCCTAATGAGCTGCGCCTTATCAATAACTAATTGTCCTTGTCTGAAATTGTTGTATAAGTTTACTGCTTCAGTAAACAGTACTTGCCCCAGAAACAAGGCTGGAATAATGATTATAAGCAAAATTACACCCACCGTTGCCAGTGCAGCTAAACTTTTGGAAGCAAATTTCTTTTCAAACCAGGCGTGTATTGGGTAGAACAATACCGACAAAATGAACCCAACTACTAGTATGCTTAAAAAAGGCCGTACTACAGCAAATATCAGGCCAGCCATAACTAGCAGAATAAAAAGGAAGCTAACAATTTGAAGGCGTTTTTGGGTAGGCATACGTGAAGCGCAAACTTAAAAATAGTGGGCGAAAAGCTAGCGATGAAATTCATTACTTAACTCTTTATCTAGTATATCAGAACGTGTGCAAGTCTATCGTAAGTTGACATATAAGCTTTTATATATTATAATGTTGGTGGATGTACAACTAGGATGTACCAAGTGAATTGTTCATAAAATGAACCATTAACCTGGGAATCCTACTCCCCCTACTTGAATGTTACATTTTTTTCAAGTACATACCTTAAGATGTGACGAAAGTGACACCTTACCGGCGCGTCTGCACCACGCCGCTTTGCTGGAGTCTACGACTAGACGCTCGTAGAACACAAAATGGAAGAACAAGACAATCACGACCCGCAACTGTTTAATGCACTTGTGCTACTTGGAAGCATTATTGCGTCGTTCGTTTTTCCTCTCATTGCCACACTCCTCCAATGAGCAGGAAAATACATCAGACCAATCCCCGTAGTGCGTGGGTGCGGCCTACAAACTGGAGGCACACATTGAGTAAAGTGCTGAGTGTAATAAGCCTAGTGTATCTGGCTTATGCACTCATGCAGACCGGCAGTGATATAATTGAATTCATTGTCTGGCCTTGGGCAAATCCATAATGTTTCGCTTGCGAACATCGGATATGCCTTTTTTATTTGCAAAATATTATCATCGATATTTCTCTATAAATAAAAAATGGCAACCCAAACTGTCGGGGTCACCATGAGAAGAAGACATTGCCTAGAGCAACGCCACTAATTAACGAGTTACGCTCAATATCCTGCCTGTTCGAGTAAGTGCATAGTCGTGACAGTAGAACCTGTATAGGCTGTGTACACTTTGCCCAGCTCACGGAATGCTGCTTCCACGGACTCATTGTCCATAGCAAGGTCACTCTTGAAATAAGCAAGGAGTTTGCGCAGAAAACGGGCACGGTGTTTACCGTTGGCCGTAGACAAAATTCCTCTTGCTCTGCGCAACTGTCTCGTGGCACTAGCAGCCTTGTTTTTACCGTGCAACCTTTTACCGGGAAGCTCCATTGCCATTTCTTGAAAAATCCTTTTATCCTTCAAATCATGGGCCTGCATAAGCGAGATTGGGTACAGCAAGTAGTCCGGCAAACCCATACGGGAAAACATGACGGGAAGAGCCTCTGCATCTTCTGCGCACTGGTCGCCGCCTAGGAAGACTTTTAAAACCTCCTCGGCTCTATTGCCGAAATCTGCAAATAAAGCTTTGAGCTGTTCCTGCAGTTTCAGCAGGGATGCCCGCTCACGCTTTCGCTCCTCAAGCAAACTCGTAAGCTCAATAAAGGGCTTACTCTCATAACCCGCTGCAATAGCCAGGGCCAGTAATGCGCCAAATCTCTCTTCGTCTGTTTTGACTGTGTTTGCAACTGTCATACGCTCTCCTATTCTAAATGGTGTTATTCGGACCAACAGCACATACGTGGGCGTTGGCAGTATTTAAGAACTATCAGAAAATGCAAAAAGGAAGTACGCGTCATTGTAATTGTGCATATTCCTCCCTTGAATTGACTAGGTAGTATGGTATAAGGGAGGCCCTCTGTCAACGAAGCAAAGACTTGCCAAATTGCAAATAACACGGTATAATTATTAGGCTTTTTGAAGAGCCCGACTGGGCATTTTTTATTAATTAAGGCGACACCAATATACGAATCGCACGCGAATGACCCGAATAAATGCAAAAGCCTCTGAATTTATTCGTGACATTCGAGTTTTATTCGTCAATTAGGATCGGTTACTTCCATGAAGAGAGATAATATTCGTAACATTGCTATTATTGCCCACGTTGACCATGGGAAGACTACCCTTGTAGACGCCATGCTCAAGCAGACCCACACCGTGAAGGACGATGGGGGTAGTTTAATTATGGACTCGGGCGATCTAGAACGAGAACGTGGCATTACTATTCGCGCTAAGAACGCATCGCTCGTATATAACGACGTAAAGATAAACATTGTCGACACCCCAGGACACGCAGACTTTGGTGGTGAAGTAGAACGCACTTTGCGCATGGCAGATGGTGTGCTGTTGCTTGTAGATGCCAAAGAAGGTCCTATGCCGCAAACTAAGTTTGTACTTAAAAAAGCACTTGAGCTTGGACACAAGGCGATTGTAGTAATAA
The DNA here is from genome assembly GCA_964648985.1 of uncultured Candidatus Saccharibacteria bacterium. Classification (GTDB taxonomy): domain Bacteria; phylum Patescibacteriota; class Doudnabacteria; order UBA920; family UBA920; genus JAEUSE01. The sequence goes on along the minus strand of CAZYMS010000028.1, from coordinate 4,325 downwards.
ACAAAGTAGACAAACCAGACGCACAGATAGACCACACCATAAACAAAACGTTCGATTTGTTTGTACATCTTGGGGCGAATGACGACCAGCTTGAGTTCCCTATTATTTACGCGAGTGGTATTCGAGGTCTTACCAGTACCGACCCGGAAAAACTCAAAACGCAAATTGCTGACCCCGCTACCCCTCCAAATATTACCGATTTATTTGATGCGGTCATAAAGTACATTCCCGCCCCTGAAGTAAAAGCCGAAGATCCTTTTGGTATGCTTGTACTAGCCATTGCCTACGATAACTACATTGGTAAAATTGGTATTGGTAAAATCACTTCCGGTAAAGTTTCGAAAGGCCAGCAGCTTGCCAAAATTAAACATGATGGCAGCAAAACAATAAGCAAAGTAAGTGCCTTGCAAATGTACCAAGGCATGAAGCCAATAGATGCAGCAGAAGCCGAGGCTGGCGATATTATTGCCATTGCGGGTTTTGATGATATACAGATAGGCGAAACTTTGGCAGACGCACAAAACCCGATACAAATCCCTCCAGTACACGTAGAACCACCGACCGTAAAAATGACCTTTGGTGTGAACTCCTCCCCTTTTGCCGGCAAGGAAGGAAAACTTGTTACTTCTCGCAACATTCGTGACCGCCTTTACAAGGAGCTCGAAACAAATGTGGCCATGAAAGTAGAAGATACTGACCAGGGAGATACCTTCCTTGTTTCTGGCCGTGGCGAGCTCCATCTCGCAGTGCTTATAGAAACCATGCGCCGCGAAGGCTTTGAACTGCAAGTGTCCCAACCCCAAGTTATTTTCCATGAAGAGAACGGGGTAAAAATGGAGCCATACGAACAGGTAACCATAGACGTGCCAAGCGAATATCAAGGGACCATAATAGAAGAAATTGGTCGCCGCGCAGGTACCATGATTTCTATGGATACTACTCCGAATGGCGATGTACACTTGGAATATACTATGCCTACCCGTGGGCTTATCGGTCTTAAAAACCTGCTCCTCACGCGCACCCGCGGTACTGCCATTATCAATAACTTATTCGATAGTTATAAACCAGTACACGACATAGACAGTCATGCAAACGACCACGGATCACTCATAGCTTCTGAACCAGGTACATCCAACGCGTATGGTCTCAACAACGCTCAAGAACGTGGCATTATGTTTATTGGACCTGCAGTAGAAGTGTACGAGGGCATGGTTGTAGGACAGAACGCTTTAGATAATGATATAGAGCTGAACGTATGCAAGACTAAGAAACTTACCAACATGCGTAGCAGCGGTGCGGACGATGCCATTATTCTCGTGCCTCCTCGTCCAGTTGAACTCGACTTTGCCATGGAGTATATTGGCCCAGATGAACTCGTAGAGGTTACGCCAAAATCTATACGCATTCGTAAGCGCATTCTCAATGCCGGTGACCGAAAACGTGCGAGCAGATAAATATAGCAAGTACTTTGAAACAGCAGGTTGCACATAGCAATCTGCTTTTGTTATGAATGCTATACTAACAGTAACATCATTAATAGGGCGCCATTCAGCATGAAAGGCTCATTTGAACACGGCACAAGCCAGTTCAGTAAATATATTTCTGTTCCCGCCGAAGGTCGGAACGAAACCCTAGAGCGTTGGGTTGAAGGAGCAACTGATTTTAACCGAGTTGCCGAAAAACTCGTAGAGAATGGCTATGCTCCTACTAGCGGCAGAGAAATACTGAGTGCTGGATTTTACGGCCCCATTTTTACTATCCAGACAGATAAGGGGCCTATCGTGGAAAAAACATACATATACGGAGGAGCGCGCAAGCCAGGACAAACAGACGTGGGCAAACGGTTTCGATCTGAAAATTTTGATAGAGAAAACGCCTTTCCCGTGCGCACCCGCTTAACTGTAGTAGGTTCACGACCAGAACACACTCACGGGGTAATTGATTGGGTATATAATGAAGAAATTGCTTTAAAGAATCTACGGGACATACCTGGCATACCCATGTTTATAGCCGCTGTATACGACGGCACTCGAGGCTCTGTTTTAGAACAACGCATACAAGGGTATGACCTGTGGGAATGCCCTAAACATATTACGAAGTTGGAAGATTTAGACTTATTATTTAATTGCATAGAACGCAGCTATGTAGAAGCAGCCCAACGAGGTTTTCTGTTAAATAACCCAGCTGGAAGTAGTATTATGGTAGATGAAGAGAGCCAACGCCCATTCCTGCTAGATTGGCATAACCACCAAAACATACCCGCAGGTCAGCCAGCAACAGTGGCCTCCATTGCAAAAGGTTTGACAGAAATACACGAACTCAAAGCACGCTTTGCAAGCCAAATTTCACAAACCGATCACTAGTTGGGATACCAGACTTATCCAGAGTGATATTTTCATACGAAGAAGTAAGTATATTTAAATGAAAAAGGAGACCATGTGCGAAATGATCTCCTTAAGAGTAACAGTTACTGCAAAGTAAAGTTAAAGGTAAGGACACCTTGGACTTTTACTGGCACACCCGAAAGCTGGGTGGGCCTGAATTTCCATTGTCGAGCAGCTTGCAAAGCAGCATCACGGAGCAGCGGGTGTCCACTGACCACCACTGCTTCCATAACCTGGCCCTCTTCAGAAATAGTCACTTGCACCTGCACCGCACCTGAAGCACGGGCAGCCTTGGCAATTGCCGGGTAACCAGGCTGCACCTTACTCACAGCACTCCCCTGAAGCACTCCGCCAGAAACCTTTACCTGCTTTGGAGGCTCTGGTTTTGGTGTTGCCTCAGGAGTAGGCTTTGGTGTGGGAGGTGGTGGGGGTGGAGGCGCACTCTCATCAAACCTCTTAACCCCATCTGGCACGCCATTCGGGTCGCCGCTTGGCTTACCGTTTGGTATACCATAAGACTCGGTCAGAATTGGACGCGCTGTTACTGTTTTCGGGTCCGGAATTTTCTCCGGTGGTTTGGTTGGAGGCGTAAAGGTTGTAACCGTGGGCACTACCTTTACGCGTGTTGCCTGCCTGGGTTGTGACACTGGGGGCGCTGCAGGTGGGGGCACTGGCGGAGCCAGCATGGTCGAAACATTGAATGCCTCAACTAGATTCGGGTTCAGCAACAAAACTGAAACCACTGCCCCACCAAACAACGCGAAAGCGTAGCACAAGCCCGTGACCAGAAAGAATCTTCTCGCACGAGAGTTCTCTCCGTGGTTTTTAGACGAACCAGGTAATTTGTCGAACATACGTCCTCCTGGACAAAAGACGCTTGCCGATGGTCTTATGCTTATAGTATTAAACCTGTCTGTATGTTTAGTCAATTAGGAGGTGTGGATTAATACAAAAAAGACGCGTTGTTTACAACGCGCCAAAAGCAAGCCAGTACAGAAAGCTTAGAAAGTAGTGGATAAACCATATACTGGTTCGGTTTCTATGCCATCCTCATACCAGCAATCTATGACCCCTTCTTGAATTAACTCATCAAGTGCGGCAGTAAGTGCCGCTTCACTTGGCGGAATAACTGTAGCGTATATTTGGCCAAAATCAAGCGGGCCTCGACGCTTAATTGCATCATACACTTCAGTTGCCAAGCTTCGCTCAGACGGTAAGAATAAGCTCTGCCAAACCCTTCCTAATCTGAGCCACACAGACTTCATCAAAACGTACATTTGAAGCCTCCTTCTGAGAAAACAGTTCGCTCTATAGATGAACTGCGAGATTTATGCGCAAATCCAAGCACATGTATATCTAACCAAGTTCGTAATTTTGAGGTACTCGGCGGCAAAGGATCGCACGCGTCAAAATAGAGAAACCCAGTTATTGCGAGCACAGCAATAAGAGTTAAGACTCCTTCGGGTCGATATCTTAACAGCTGCGGAACGGAAAAGCATGCACCAACTAAGACACATGTATGGACAACACAAGTCAGCATAGCCAATCTATACACAAGCCAGGTTGAACTTATTTTCTTAGAGTTGGCCACGCGCTTGGTCAAACGGAATATGGCTAATTTTTCCCAATCTATGAACTGATACAGAATATAGACTAGTAGAAATAAACCACCCATACTCCAGGCTAGTACTGTAAAAGCATTCCACAAGTCGAAACCTATGATGAATGCGGAAACAACGTAGACAACCAGACAAACAAGAGCCCAGTCATGGCAAGACATGCCACAACACTTTTGTGTCCAGTGCGAAAAGGCCTCAAACCAATTTATGAGCCAACGGTCAAATGCAGCTACCATTTGGTCCCCCTGTATTTTGATCAACGCTCCCCATTAAGCACTGAATAGGGTTAGTGTAAAACAACCAAATATTTTAGGCAATAAAA
>CAZYMS010000027.1:0-14032 GCA_964648985.1 uncultured Candidatus Saccharibacteria bacterium | reverse complement strand
ATATATATTCGTTTGCTATACTATCAAAGTTAATAAGCTAGAATACCAAGTAATGCCAAAGACCACACACAGCAAGACTAAAAAAGACGTAATAGAACCCAAGCCTTCGAAGTATAATCTTATAGCCAAACGTTCCAGTGCTGGCCTTGGTTTATACACACTCGATCCTATTAAGAAGGGCGAGAAAATAATTCAGTACGGTGGTTATAAGATAACCAATGAAGAGGCAGATAGAAAAGGTGGAAAGTATTTGTTTGAAATTATAGATAGTAATTTTACTATAGATGGTACTCCGCGATGGAATATTGCCCGGTACGCAAATCACAGTTGTAAACCAAATAGTGAGGCTGTGTGGTATGGGCAAAATGTATGGATTTGCTCAAAGAAGAATCTGCAACCTGGAGACGAGATTACATATAACTATGGCAAGGTGTATTTCCACGATATAATTGGCGGCGAAAAGCATTGCATGTGCGCGATGCATCATCCTAAAAAAGGTCACTTAGGCAAGCTCACGGATGTGGAGATGAAGAAATATATTAATAAAAATTCTTAACGAAGCACCAAATCTCAAGTATCAAATAACAAATAAATTTCAAATTCTAAGCACAAATACCGAAAGAGAAGAAGACGAGTTTAGTTTGAAATTTTGAATTTTGCATTTGTAATTTTTTGAGATTTGTTATTTGCAACTTGATGCTTTTATCTCATATATATGTTACACGGATTCAAACAATTTATTTTGCGTGGCAATGTGGTTGAGCTGGCTGTGGGTGTAGTAATTGGCGCAGCCTTTAACAACATTGTGAACTCGTTGGTTAAGGATGTGCTTACTCCGCTTATTGGCGCTATTGCAAAAGTACCCGATTTCTCTAATCAGATATTTGTGATCAACGGCAGTAGATTTACCTACGGAGCATTTCTAAATGCCGCTATTTCTTTCCTTCTGGTGTCTATTGCTGTCTACTTTTTTGTAGTGGTCCCCATGAATAAGCTATTGCATAGGCATGCACAAGAAGAGCAGAAGCCAAAGACCAAACAATGTCCAGAATGCCTGAGCGAAATTCCTGTAGATGCAAAGAGATGCGCCCACTGTGCGCAGCCGGTGTAAGGACGAAGAGATAAAAACATTGAAACATATAAGCATCTAAACATAAATTCCCAGGAGTTTTACTCCTGAGAATTTTCCAATATCCTTTGTTTACATGTTTATATGATCGAACGCTTGCCTCGCTCTTGTCTTACCAGGGTACGTACATTTCGGCTATTTTTCTTCTCTCTTTTCTTCTTAGAAAGCTTGGCTTCGTAGTCTATCCTACGAGCATGATGTGAGAGTTCGGTTTTGAGTTTTAGAAAGCTCGTGTAGCGTTCTTTACTTATGTTTCCATTTTTTACGGCTGCAACAATAGCGCATCCATGGCTTGCGGTATGGTCGCAGTCGCTGAATTTGCACGTCAGTGCCAGGTCTTCTATATCGCCAAATGCTGTCTCAAGAGAAGTGCTTTCGTCACCCCAGAGCTGCAGCTCACGCATGCCCGGAGTATCTATAATTATTCCTCCACTGGGCAGCACAATGAGTTGTCTCACCGTGGTAGTGTGTCTGCCACGCTGATCTTCGGCTCTGACCTCGCTGGTTGCGAGAATATTATTTTCTGCCAAAAAGTTAATAAGGCTCGATTTACCAACCCCAGAAGGGCCAATAAGAACCGCAGTTTCTCCCGGAGGTAGGTGCTGAGCAATACTTTCTATGCCAAGACCTGTTTTGATACTCGTAATAAGGATAGGTAAAGTAGGGAAGCGAGCCTTGGCCTCCGCTATAAATATATTTTTTTCGTTTTCCGCAACTGCGTCGGCCTTAGTTAGAATGAGTGCGGCTTGGACTCCCGCTGTTTCTGGTACTACCAGAAACCGTTCTATGCGGTTCGGGTCAAATGAGTTGGTGAGGCTTTCTACTATATACACAATATCAACATTGGTTGCTATTATCTGTGGTTCTAAACGCTTTCCCACTTTTTTACGTGAGAGCTGGCTAAAACGGGGGAGTACGCTGGTTAGTCTGAGTTTGGTATCGCCGGGTATGACTTCAAGTGTTACCCAGTCACCAACCTTTGGCCGGTTTTCAGCCTGACTACCGGTAATAAGTGTCTTCGGTGCCATAGCATCTTGCTGTCCATTCTTGGTATATACGGTGTATCTTGTGCCATACTCAGCAGTGACTCGCGCTACAATCTCAGTAGGTGGTATGGTGGTATGTTTAGCTCGTGCGATATAATGTTTAAAACCTAGGGTTTCTAGTGTATGCATTATAGCTATTGTAGCAAAAATGATAGTATAGAGGTAGACGCATTATTAGAAGATGCCCATCTAACTTTCTATGACATTTACAGAGCGAGTAATTTATATTATCAAACAGATCCCTAAAGGTAAGGTGGCGAGTTATGGTCAGGTTGCGGCTCTTGCGGGGAGTCCAGGGGCAGCACGGCAGGTGGGGTTTATTTTGCGTTCTTCAAGTCTTGACTTACTGCCGTGGTGGCGAGTTATAAACAATGCCGGTATTCTTTCTATAAAAGGTAGTTTTGAAGCAACTAAAATGCTTCAGAAAGAATTGTTGGAGCGAGAGGGCGTAGAAGTGTCTGAGCAGTTTACCGTTCCCATAGAACAGTATAGATATCACCCTACTAAAGCCGCTCTGACCACATTTCACAATCTTCAAAAATAGCACCGCCTTGGCGGTGCTATTTTAATTCCTAATTCCTAATTCCGCCTACGCATGGCTATTCCGTCGTACTGCATTGACTATCCAAAGCAATACTATTGCACCCACAACTGCAACCAGAAAGCTGTATACGTTAAATCCTGTTACACCGCTCCCGCCCAAGGCGCGGAATATGAGCCCGCCAATAGCTGCTCCAAGTATGCCCAACACTACATTCATCCATCCGTTTACACGCCCTCCCGCGCCTGCTAGTGATGAGGCAATAAAGCCAGCTATTGCGCCGAACACTACCCAAAAGAGTATTGTAAGTAACATAGTATATTTCCTTTCATATCGTAACTATCAATTATTTTTTTTAATGTTCGTTACGATTTTTTCTTTGTTGTCTTATTGGAAGATTTTTTACGGGAAGGAACTTTCCTCCCTTTCTTACGCGCTTCCGAAATGCCAATGGCTATGGCCTGCTTTCGGCTTTTGACTGTTGTCTTGCTCCGTCCGCTTTTAAGTGCGCCTTTTTTATATTCATGCATTACTTTTGCGATCTTCTCTTGAGTCTTTGGGCTGTATCTTTTACTTTTTTTAGTGCGTTTTTTTGTTGCCATAGTTTCACCACCTTTCGAACGTTTATATATTTATTTGTTTATAGTATGAAGGGAAGGCCTTAAGATGAGATGATCGCCTAAGTAACCTGTAGGATATAGCTTGTAGCGAGTAGGTAAGGTATTCAATCATTGTATACGGCCAGCACCTTGCCCCAATATGTATTGCCGCATCTCTGACTTATAGAAGAAAGTTAATTGTTTTTTAAGTTTTATATGGCATTATGCGGTATATTAAGTAATCTAGATGAGGGGAGGTGAGGCAAACTATGGCAAATTCACGCAACGGACGAACTAAGCAGGCCACCCAGCGCGCGCGTCAAAGTAATAGCTCACGCAACCGTGGCCGCAGTGAATCTTCTCGATAATACAAATACGTAATGATGAATGACTATAAGTTGGGACGAAACTCTTACCTATAGTCATTTTATGTATGTAGATATGCCCTAGGCTGATACAATGCCAGATTCTTTTATTATCTGCAGGTATGTATGGTGTAATCTTCCGTTGCTTAGCAAACATCCCTGAAGAGGTTTGTCATAATCTTGGTCATTGCCAAAAAGATTAGTAACCATCCCACCTGCCTCCTTTACTATAAGGCTCGCTGCTGCACCATCATGGGCGGATGTGTTCAAATATATAACTGCGGATAATTTACCGCATGCAACGAGCATACTCATATATACAATAGAGAATATGTTCGTTACAAAAATATCTTTCTTTTTTAAATTGTCTAGTAATAGAGTTGAATCATAGTGCTCGCCTTGCCAAAAGGGGATGCCTACGAGACCCTTGGTAGCGACTGCTGTTTTCGAAACAGAGATTCTATGGCCATTCATAAAACTACCGTTGGCGGTTTCCGCGGTATATACCTGGTCAAGAAAAGGATCGTACACTATTGCAAATATGGTTTGGTGGTTATGGAGTAATGCGAGGGAGAATACGCAGGTTGGTAGCCCGCCGGTGAATGCAACAGTACCATCAAGCGGATCGCAGACCCACGTATATTCACTGCCAGGTATAATATGACTTCCTTCCTCTGCCATTATACTGAACGTAGGGGTGGCTTCTCGTAGCGTATGTAAAACTAGCCCGTTTACTTCCAGGTCAGTATTTGTAACAGGGGTGCCATCTTTTTTCCATTCCGCAGAACTGTTTTTAAAGAAGTTTTTTCTAATAATTTCTCCCGCGCTATAGGCTAGCTGTACGGCGGTTTTTCGAATCGGATCTTCCATAATATCAATGAGATAAAACTGTGCCTGGCAGAGTACATCAGGACGACAAGTCACAGAAGCACAATAAGCTATAATAATGAAAGAAAAATGAAAAATTTAGATATGAAAATCTTCATATGGTTACTTTACCAAATATGATATTTTCATTAAAATTGCTATGCAGATTATTGGATCCCCACATTCTATAATCCGTCCTACACCAAAAAAGTAGTGTGGGCTTAACCATAAGGAGGGGTCAATGGGTGGCCTTGGCATGCGCCTAGTTGGGCGTTTGGCTGCGGTTTTAGAGATACTACCGACGGTCGCTCAGCGTCTAGAAGGCTGGGCAGACAAATATGAAAGAATTCTCAGCGGCGCATTCATGAGAAGCGCTTTGCGCGGCAGGGTCCCATTCAAGCTTTTTGCAAAAGAAGAGCGAGAAAGAATATATCCGGCCGCCGCAGTAGCAAAAGTTTTCATGGAATGGCTGAGCAAGTCGCATACAGGAAAAGTTTTCTTGGACTTCCCATGTGCAACGGGTAGGTATAGTGGTTATCCGGGTTCGCTTGCCATTACGGCAGCGAAATTCGGATACCGATACTTTGGCGTTGATGGGGTAGAGCGTGCGGTTGAGTTTGCTCGGAGACGAACAAGTCGCCTGTTTCGAAAGTATGGTGAGAAAAATTCTGCACAGTTTTTACGTGCAGATCATGAGCAGGTTCTAGAACTTTTCCAAGACGGAGAGGTCGCAATAGCAGTCGTGCTCGAATGGTTTCTCCATATGAGTGAATCTGAGATTACAACCTTTCTAGAAGGTTTAAAGCGAAGAATGGCTCCAGGTGGTATATTACTTTTTTCTGTCACTCTAACTACGGATAACAAGCGAGAAGATTTTGATCAAACCAGAACATCATTATCTACTCGTGAAATATTTCGGGCAATGAGTGACTGGCGAGGAGTTCGTATACCATCTCGTCTGGCTAAGATTCGTTTTTTTCCTGAATCATGTCGGAGAGTACATATAAGGCCCGAGCGCGTAAGGAATTATGCGTTTATGAAGCCCAATGCATAAGGTGGCGAAATTACTCCCCTCGCCCCTTTTTTTATTTTGTAGTAAAGTTACGGTATGAAAGACAGTGTTGCGGAGTTGAACCTTCTCAGTCAGGCGGTTCTCGGCGGCCTGAATGCTCCAGATGAGAAAACTATAATAAAGAAATTTGTTGAAGTAAGTCTTAAGCTTCTTAAGGCTGATTTCGGTTTTACCTGGTACAAACCAGTAGGCGAATCTGCATACAGATGGGTATATAAAACTTCTAACACTCCATACAGTCCTGGCATTCCGAGGAAGAATGGTGTCATGGCAAAGTCGCTTCGTTCAAAGACTCCCATATTTATAGAAGATACTCCTCAAAGTAAAGTTGCGCGAGATGAAGCGCGCGCTAATATGGCGAGCGTTGCGGTTATACCTATCATCTATAAAAAAAGCGTCTACGGAAATTTAGTTATCTGCTACAAAAAGCATCACAAGTTTACGCCGCAAGAGCGGGTGTTCTGCTCGTATATAGGGAACAATGCAGCGCAGGCTATTACTATTAATAGGCTCTACGCAAACTTGTCAGAGCTTAAGCATACCTTGGATCATGCGCGGGATGCCATGTTTATTTTAGAGCCGGAAGACTTACGCATTGTGTATACGAACCAGACCGCAATAAAGCATCTGGGACTTACAGAGAAGCAGCTCGTAGGTAAGTCTGTGCGCGAACTGGAAACGGGTATTCCGCTTGATTCATTTCAGGAAGTTATTCAAGCGGTCGTAGAAAACCCTGCAGAGCGAAGATTGTTTGAAACAGAAATTGCGCTGCCTGGTCAGGTTGCTATTCCGATTGAAGTCTCACTTGAGCATGTTGTTAAAGAAAAATCTACTGCAGAGCCCCGTCTGCTTGCAACGGTGCGCAATTTAACTGATCAAAAAAATGCAGAAAGTGAAATTAAAAGGAGCATATATTACGACAAGCTTACGGGGCTTCCTAACCGTAAGTATCTTATGGAAGAACTTCCTAAGGTCATAGAATCTGCAAGGCTAGAAAAGCGACAGTTCGCTGTTATTTTTGCGGATATAGATAAATTCAAATTTATAAATGACATGCTGGGCCATGAGCAGGGCGACCTCCTTTTGGTCGAGGCGGCAAAACGATTGTGGGATACAGTTGAAAAACGCGATATGGTTGCGCGTACGGGCGGTAATGAATTTATTATGCTGCTCGAACACATGCAGTCTATACAAGATATTGAGCGTATTGCAGAGCGCATTCAGACTGTATTCGCCGAAGCTTTTATGATTGAGGGTCAGGAAATATATATGAGCGTGTCTCTTGGCATAAGCGTATTTCCCAATGACGGAGCAGATGTGCAGGCGCTTTTGCGCAACGGGCAAGCAGCGCTTAGGTCAGTAAAGGCCACAGGCGGTGGTTCATTTAGGCACTATTATGGCGATATTGCTGCAGTATCACCCGACCAAATTAAACTTCAGCAACAGCTTCGTCAGGCAGTTAGTAAAGGGCAGCTTGTTGTCTACTACCAGCCGGCGATAAGCCTTGTAAATGGTAAGGTGCTTGGCGCGGAAGCCTTGCTTCGTTGGAAACATCCCGACAAGGGCCTGCTTCTTCCGGAAGAGTTTATGCCTCGCGCAGAAGAAAATGGTTTTGTAGTTGAAATAGGCTATTGGCTTGTCCGAGAGGTGGCCGGTCATATTAAAGTATGGCAGAAGAAAAAGCTGGGGAATATACCGGTGAGTATTAACCTGTCCTACCGCCAGTTGGCTCAGCATAACGTAGTTGAAGATATAGCTAAGATTTTATCTGCAGCTGGTGTATCACCCCAACTACTTTCTGTAGAAGTAGCAGAAAGTACGGTGATGAAAGATCTGAACTTGGCGCTTTCAGTGCTAACAAAATTTAAGCGCCTGGGCTGTAAGTTGCTTATAGATGGTTTTGGCCGCGGCTATAGTTTCTTGAAAGACTTAAAGCAAATGCCTATAGACAGCATCAAGATAGACCCTTCGTTTACTGAAAGTATTGGTATCGATAAATACGATAACGCCATTGTCACTGCTATAATATCTTTGGCTCACGATATGAAACTGCTCGTGGTAGCTGAAGGTGTTCATGAAAGTAGTCAAATAAAGTTCTTAGCAGAACACGGGTGCGATATGGTTCAGGGCGAGTGGCTTACTAAGGCCCTGCCGGCGAGTAATTTTCCTTCATGGGTTGCCGAATTGAATGCAGTTCGGAAAAAGTAGCCTACAAAACAACAATTTTTCTGCGTATAAAACTCCTCATGTATTTTTCAGAGGAGTTTTATATAGTTATAGTGGTTTTTGAGTAATACCAATCATATGAGACTAAAGTTCACAAAGCAAAAACTTAGCTTGCCTCATACGAAAGCTTTGGGGCCCCATGCAGGGTGTAGTCTGTGTAAAGACTTTCGGGTAAATTATTACCGAAATATATTTCGAGGCAACGGTTTCTATTTTTAATATTGAGGTTTCTGGGTATGCTGTATGCGCCTGGTCTACTCAATACGGAGGTATGTAATGCCTAAATCTACAAAGCTTATTACCAACTTCGTCACATACATTGCTGCTAAAAAACATGGTGTGAAAGTAAAACATGAACATACTCCTGGTAGTGGTATTCCAGGTATGGCAGTAGGATCCGTATTCCGCAGCGCTGTTCTTCGTCCACTTTGTCGCATCCGTAATACAGATAGATTTGTGCGGGCTATGAGTAAAAGTTCTATACACCATTCAATTATGCATTCCGGAAGAGTGTTTGAGTGTCCTACATAGACATTAGATATCTAGTTCTGCCCGCCGAAAGTCGGGCAGAATTTTCTACTGCATATTATTTTCATATTTTATTCATATCTGTATCATAGTATAGATAAGTGCAATTCTATAACGGTTATTGGTAGGTGGCCTCCGGTTTGGTAATAGGTTTAGGGTATTAAGGCCATATAACCAATACGTGTGACTATACTGGTCGCCACGAACTCTTAACTTTATACTTACAAAAATATGGTTATACTCCTTATTGAAGACGAACCAAAGCAATCTGAATTTATTGCCACAGCTTTGGAGCAAGCTGCATATGTGGTAGATACCGCTTATGATGGGGAAGAAGCACTTAAAAAAATTGAAGTTCGTGACTATGACTTAATGATAGTCGACTTGCATTTGCCGAAAGTGTCGGGCGAAGAGCTTATTGGGCGTATACGCGAACTGAAACTCGCCACCCCAATACTGGTGCTGACTGCCAATGATAACACAGACACCAAAGTGCTTACCCTTAATACGGGCGCCGATGATTATTTGACGAAGCCATTTGCGCTGGATGAACTTCTTGCTCGGGTGCGCGCGCTTATGCGTCGCCCTGCCGCGGTTGTACCTCATACGTTTGTGGCAGGACAGCTTGAATTGAGATATGGAACCCACGAAATTAAGGCCGGAGAAAAAATAGTTAAGCTTACCCGTAATGAATTTAGGCTGCTCGACTTTCTTGTGCATAAGCCCGATCGTGTGTGTACGCGCGCCATGATAGAAGAGCATGTCTGGGGCTATAATACTACCAACGAGAGTAACGTTATTGAAGTGGTTGTGTATAATCTTCGTCGCAAGCTTGGCCCGCAGATAAAAAAATATATTCAAACAGTTCCAAACATTGGGTACCGGTTTAAGCCCGAATAGCGTTCTCGTACTACTCCACTGCAATATAACAATATAGCGGTATAGCAAGCGGCAGGGGCATTGCCCTCTTGTTGTACATGCTATATTGTTATATTGTTTTGTTCCATATATACACTCTTATGCCACGCCTTGCAGCATCTAAAAAGCCTCCACTAAATAGAACATCGAAGCTTTTACAAAGTCGGGAGCTTCGCGAGCTGCTTTTAGATCATTTCAATTTATCCGGACTTTTGGTTTTGAATCGAGAAAGACGGGTGATATATGCGAGCCCAAAAGCATTGCAGGCGCTCGGGCTTAGTGAAAAACAATTAGTTGCCAAGGACTTTGCCAAGGCTGTTCCTTTTTTGGATAACCAAGGCATGCTCATACCGGATGAAAAGCGACCGAGCTATAAGGCGCTTTCAGGAAATTCTGTTCAGGCAACTATGTTTTTTTGTCAGTATCGCCAGCCCGCAACCGGTGAGTTGGTGCCTTTGGCAGTTCGAGCGGCAGCTATCCGAAAAGGTAAAAACGTTTTGGGTGCAATAGTCGAAATTCGCCGTACGGTACGTCAGCTGGACGTAGACGGTATGAAGTCATTGTTTACCGGTTTTGCAGCCCATCAACTTAAAACGCCAAGTTCTATTGTGAAAGGTTTTTTGGAACTCATGATGCGTCAGGGTAGGCCTGCGTATAAGCCCGAGCAGTGGCATTTTTTGACTTCCGCCTTCGATGCAAATGAGCGCCTTATTCGTCTTTCCCAAACATTACTCAAAATAACTCGTCTTGAGGGCGGGATGGTTGAGTTAAATATTACCAAAACAAATATCGCGCGCATTTTGCAAGATAGAGTAGAAGTCTATAAACGAGCTGCCAAGGAACGGCAGGTAAGTGTAGATTTTTCTACTAATGATTCTGTAACTCAGGTTGCAACAGATCCTTCGTTTGTTTCTGAAATTGTGGATGTGCTTGTGGATAATGGGCTTAAAGTAATGCCTATAGGGGGGTGTTTAGTAATTACTGCAGGTGTACGCGGGGAAAGGTTAGAGGTTTCAATTACAGACCAGGGGCCTGGCTTGCCCGAAGAAATATTGACAAAGCTTCGTGGTCCCATTGCGCAGCACCAACCGGGATCTTCCACCGGGGGAAATGGTCTGGGGTTGTATATGGCGCGCAAATATGCAGCAATGCTTAGGGGTGACATTATGGCCGAAAATTTAAGTAGTGGTGGTGCCCGGTTTACTCTTTCTGTTCCCGCGAGTGAAGGTGAGTTCTAGAGTCAAGGAACCATTTGAACATAGAAAAATACAGCTGCATACGTAGCTGTATTTGTTTACGTGCTTATATGGTTTTGCTCTTCTACGCTATGGTTGGCGTTCCCGCCGGTATGTTGGGCCGTGGAGTGGTTATGGGCACGTCTTGGGGAGTAGGGTCGGTTGGTGGCGCTGAATTGGGCGTGGGCACTTCGAGTGGCGGAGGAGGAGTGTCTGATGAGTGTATGGAAGTCATATAGAAAATTCTAGATTAATGCATAGCTTGGTAAGCATATATGCCTCAGCTGAAGGATGTATGAAGAGAGCTTGATTCTTTCATATTTTGTTAACGGCGGCTTCATATACTACAGAGTAGTTATTAACTATATTATTATGGCAATTACTGAAACAAGAACCATAGTGTCTTCTCCCTCCACGTTAGAACGCTCTCGTCCGCTCTACCGTGGTGTGCAAGCTGTATGGTATTTACTCGGGCTGGTTGAGATTATTCTTGCCCTGCGATTTATTTTGCATCTCCTTGCTGCGAATGGAGCGGCTGGTTTTACGCAGTTTATATATAGCGTGAGCCTGCCATTCATTGCTCCGTTTCAGGCAGTGTTTCCCGCAAGCGGAGCAAGGGGGCATGTGTTTGAGTGGACTACACTTTTATCCATGCTTGTGTATGGACTTGTAGCATGGGGTATAATTAAACTCCTTGTTATGGGCAGGCCGGTTTCAAAGGTAGAAGCACACGAAGAGCTTAAACAACAAGATATCATATAATTTCATTCAGCGGAGTATAACATAAGAGGCCATGAGTGCCTCTTTTTCGATTGGACAGGCAAGAATATTTATGATATAATAAAAATAAGTTACATTCTTCATGCATTGGCCTGTCCAATCTGGGACAGTTTTTTAATACTCAGCCAATGTTTATTCATCCTTTTATAGGGTGAGTTCCAGCAGAAGATACCCCTATTTTCCATTGTATGGGAGGGGGAAGACGGTAAAATAACCACGCTCGTTCCGAGTAAAGGTGCGTGCAGCATCTTCGTGGTATATATAGTACTACCTCAAAGTGTTGGGTGGTAACTATATTTTTTCTTGCCGTCAGTTTTGTCCTATACCTAGGACTACGACTTACATATATGTGTAAGTTTATACTACTTCGCAGAATGAGGCTTGAAAGAATATAGATATGAATAAAGCAACAACTATCGCTCAAGATAATCTTGAAGCGCCTGCTACGTTTGAGGGTTTGGGTATACATGAAAAGTTTTTAGCCATGCTCGGTAGGGCGGGGTATACCGTACCAACTCCTATCCAACAACAGTCAATTCCTATTAGTCTTAAAGGCGAAGACGTACTTGGTATTGCCCAGACAGGTACAGGAAAAACTTTAGCTTTTGGCGTGCCAATGATCCAGCGGTTAGTGCAGGAAAAAGGTATGGGTTTGGTAGTGCTGCCAACACGTGAACTCGCAGTGCAAGTAGAAAGCTCGCTCCATCGCATTGGTAAAGAAATTGGGCTTCGCACTGCACTTCTTATTGGCGGCGAGCCTATGGGTAAGCAAATGCGAGCGCTGCGCAGTAACCCGTACATTATTATTGCAACTCCGGGTCGTCTTATAGACCATCTTGAACAAAAAACATTGAACCTCGACACTGTAAAGGTCTTGGTTTTAGACGAGGCGGATCGTATGCTGGACATGGGATTTGCACCACAGCTCAAGCGTATACTCCAGTCAGTGCCAAAAGAGCGACAAACTATGCTCTTCTCTGCCACCATGCCAGACGAAATTGTAAAAATAGCAACTGGTTACATGAAGCTTCCAGTTAGGGTGGAAGTTGCCCGCGCAGGTTCTGCTTCCAAAAACGTCACTCAGGAAGTTGTATTCGTGCATAAAGCAGACAAGCTCGCTGTGCTTAAGCAACTTCTTACCGAAGAAGCCGGAAACATTTTAGTATTTAGCCGAACCAAGTTCGGTGCTAAAAAAATTGCAAGCAGTATTCGCGATTGGGGTTTTTCCTCAACCGAACTGCATTCAAATCGTACATTGAATCAACGTTTGTCATCGCTCCAAGGCTTTAAGACCGGTAGGTTTAAAGTGCTGGTTGCCACAGATATTGCTGCTCGCGGTATAGATGTGACTGGCATTGCACTTGTTGTAAACTTTGACTTGCCTATGCAAGCGGAGGACTATGTACACCGCATTGGCCGTACGGGTCGTGCTGGTATGTCGGGCAAGGCTATTTCTTTTGCCGCGCCAGAACAGCGCCGCGATGTGCGAGATATAGAGCGGCTTATTGGCCAAATGTTGCCTGTAAAGCAGCTTGGTAAAGTCGAGCGCCTTGCTCCTAGCGCACGCATGGGAGAACACCCCGAAGAACGTCCTCGCAGTTTTGCTCCTCGCGCTCCTCGTGCAGAAAACCCATTCTCTACTAAGCCTCACGCTGGTTTTGGTGGTCGCTCACATAGTGGTAAATCCAGTGCTGGCCGGAGCCGTTCGGGTTTTGGAGGAAGTAAGCCAACTTTTGGCCGCAGGCCCTCGTTCCGAGGCGGCGTGCAAGAACGTCCGTTACCATCTGGAAGTAGACGTTCTGGCCGCGGTCGCGCGTAGTATTCTTCTCCAGTACCATGAGCATAGGGAAAACAACCGAAGGTGTTGGAAGTAGGGAAATAGGTAACCATAATGGACACAAGCAATAGTGACGGCAGTGTAACAGCGCAGTCCATTCAGCTCCGCCTTGCCGCCCAAAATTTTCCTCAAAATTAAGTAAGTCTATTACTAGTACTATAAAAAGGGCACATAGGTGCCTTTTTGCTTTCATATAATTTTCAACTCGGGCCCGTATAATTTAGGTACTGCTAGTTTAGAACGCTAGTAGTATATCCTAAAAGAAAAGACGTATATGGCCAACAACAATACAACTACCAATAAGAGTACAAAAAAGCAATCTACAAAAAAGAAGAGAAAAGATGGATTTGAGTTACTAGAAGATATATTTGATTTTTAAATTGTGCGTCGCATCCCCGCGCGTACATTGGTCCTACGAAAGGAATATATATGGCAGATAATAATATAGATAAGACTGCGGATGGCATTGTCAATCCAAATAAAAAAGATATTGGTACTGGAATTGACGATCTTGATGAACTGTTAAAGGTATAACATGGCCGTAGTAAATATAGTTAATATTCTTAATACGAAAGGATCTATATGGCTGCAGACGACGACATAGATGAGGGGCGAAGGAAGCAAGAAGAGGGAAAAGCCCAAGAGGCTCAAGGGCTTCGTGATAAAGCTAATGAAGTCGAGGGTTCAAGTGGTGGCATCTTTAGCTAACCCCTTAGAGCAAATACCGCCAGTCCGTAAGGCCTGGCGGTATTGCATATATTCGTCTTCTTTTGCTATAATTGAACGGCTAGTTTTGAGAGTAAAATCACATATTCGGGAGTAGCTCAGCGGTAGAGCGGCACGCTGTTAACGTGATGGTCCTGGGTTCGATCCCCAGCTCCCGAGCCAC
>CAZYMS010000026.1:0-18392 GCA_964648985.1 uncultured Candidatus Saccharibacteria bacterium | reverse complement strand
AATTATAAAGTTACTGCTGCCGTTTCAGATCCAACCGATGTCCGTCCAGGCATGACCGCAAACATGAGTATTTTAGTTGGAAAGACCGGAGCTGTCCTTGCAGTCCCTCAACGTTCTCTTATAGAGAAGGGTGGTAAGAAGTTTGTTAGAGTTATCACAAATCAGAAAAAACAAATTTACTCAGAAATAGAAGTGACTACGGGCTTAGAAGCTGATGGCGGTTTGGTGGAAATCAAATCCGGACTTTCGGAAGGGCAGGTAATTGTGACCTTCATTGAGCCAAAGAAGTAACAGCGTAAGAGGGGTGTATAGTTTACCGATGAAGATACGTCTCTTGCCTTGGCAAACCCAAAACCCTGCTCGTTGTGAGCAGGGTTTTATATTACAATATAGAAATGGTTGAGATATTTTTCCAAAAATTGAAAGGTTTTGTGCCAGCGCAATGGCGGTGGGTATTTGACCATGGCGGCGTGAGACGATATTCGGCAAATACAGGGTGGCTGTTTGCCGGGCAAATGGTCTCACTCATTGTTGCTTTTTTTGTAGGGGCGTATATAGCACGGTATCTTGGACCTGAAAAATTTGGTGCTATAAACTATGCGATCGGATTTTCTAGCATACTGGCTTTTTTGGCAGGATTTGGCATAGACACCATCCTTAAACGAGATTTACTTACGTATCCAGAGCGACAAGCGGAACTGCTTGGTACGGCTTTCTGGCTCAAGTTAGTGGCGGGATTCGCTACGCTTTGTTTGGTTAACGTCGTTTCCCTAGTCCTGAATCATGACACTGCATCGCGCCTCCTTATTTTTATATTTTCTTTCACGTTTATACTCACGAGTTTTAATGTACTGAGCACCTATTTCCAAGCGCGCGTGCTGGCAAAAAAAGTCATACTAGCACAGATGGGCGCAGCATGTGTCTCAACTCTTCTTAAACTCCTTTTTGTGTACTTTGGCTTTGGTACTCCTGCATTTATAGCTATCTATCTTGTCGATGGAGTAATCCTCACTTGTGGGCTTTACTACGAGTACAGAGCCGATGCTGACACACCTCGGTCTTGGAAGTTTAACGCCCGGCTTGCAAAAGACATGTGCAGAGCAGCCATCCCTCTTACACTTACGTATATTATGATTATGGTGTATTTGAAGATTGACCAGGTGCTCTTGAAGAATATTGCTGGGGAGCACGCTTTAGGACTTTACTCGGTAGCAGTAAAAATTTCTGAAGTGATCTATTTTGTTCCAACACTACTCTGTGCTTCACTCTTTCCTGCCATTGTTAATGCAAAGAGCACGAATGCACTAGTGTATCGGAAACGGCTTGTATGGTTATATGGGACATTATTTGTCTTGGCAGTGCTTATAGCTGCCCCGCTCTCATTTGGAGCAGAGTATGTTATTCCTTTTTTATTTGGTGCGCAGTACGTATTGTCTGTACCAATCTTTCAAATATACATCTGGTCAGTAGTGCCCATGTTCCTTATTACTGCTGTGACACAATATCTTATTGCTGAAGACTATACAAGCATATATTTATACAGTAGCGCAATGGGCGCGCTGAGTAATACTGCGCTTAACCTCGTTCTTATACCTCGCTATGGAGCCACTGGCGCCGCAATTACAACCTTAATTTCTTATTCGCTCGTACCGCTTTCTTTACTTTTCTTTAAAAAGACTCGAACGCATCTTCGCGCAACAGAGGCGAATGCTGTGGCACAAGCTGTGTAAAATATGAATAAAAAAAATATTATCATCCTCCAGCACAACGGTGGCCGGCTCGCAAACCAGCTGTGGCTACTAGTGAGTGTGTACGCATATTGTCTCGATAGGGGATATGGGTTGCAGAATCCATCATTTTTCGAGTACGGGGCGTACTTTTCTTCTAAAGTCGCCGGTGGTGCTTTTACTTTATTTTTTTATGCATCCTATTCTTGGCTGTACCGACTGTGCAAGCCTCTTGGCCTTGAGGCAGCTCTGAGGTTCTTTGTTCGTAAGATGTATATTCCGCTCGCTCAATTGCGTTCATTTTTTCTACCAGGTACTATAGTGAAGTCTGGCCGGGAGGGGGAAGTGTCCGGTACTGTACGCTATCTATCTCCGACTTCGCCGGCTGACCAGGCATTTGCAGCGTTTGAGCAAAGCAATAGTTCAAGACTATACGTAATGGGGTGGCTCTTTCGTAACCCAGCAGGTATAGAGCGCTACCGCAAAGAAATTGTAGAGTATATACGACCGCGAAAAGAGTCGTGGGGTAAAGCACAAGAGTATATTGCTGCCAACCGCGCATTGTATAAGAACATTATTGGTGTACATCTACGTCAGGGAGATTACCGAACAAGCTATCAAGATGGCAACCTGTACATACCAATGGGAATAGCGGTAAAAGCTATGCATGAGTTTCTTGCTCAGTACAAGCTTTCCGAAGCGGAGACCTGTTTTATTATCTGTTCAGATGGCCCAGTGGATAGGAAAAATACTGCAGGGCTTCACGTTGTTGTGTCCGGGCAGAATGAAATTGTAGACTTGTGCGTACTGGCACAAACAGACGCTTTGCTTGGCTCAAATAGCACGTTCGGTGCGTTCGCTGCATACTATGCCAACAAGCCACTCATAGTGCTAACCAAGACGGGCGTAGATTGGGAGTACTATAGGGGATGCACTACATTTTTTAACAACAAATATTTAACAACCGTACATTTTTAACAGCCCATGAATTTTCTGTATACAATTGTTAAAACTATTGGCAAAGGTGTGTTGTTTCCTTTGGTGTGGGCCGATTGGAGAAAGTATAAAAAACTTGATAGTGCTCCACGGTTTCCACTCAAGATGAGCGATGTGTATCCGTGTGTTACCGATAAGACCCCAGATACAAAATTCGACAGGCATTATATTTACCATACTGCCTGGGCTGCGCGTAAGCTCGCACAAATTAAACCAGTAGTGCATACTGATATTGCTTCTAGTTTGTATTTTGTTGGCATTGCTTCAGCATTTGTTCCTATTGATTTTTATGACTTTCGGCCGCCAGAATTAGTACTTTCAGATGTGCGTGTGGGCCAGGCCGATTTATTGCATTTGCCTTTTGCAGACGGTGAGCTTAAAAGCCTCTCGTGTCTCCATGTTATAGAGCATATTGGGCTAGGTCGCTATGGAGATGTTGTGGATCCGGACGGCGACCTGAAAGCTGCGGGTGAGCTAGCTCGTGTGGTGTCGCCCGGCGGTAACCTTCTCATTGCCGTTCCCGTAGGCGACGCGAAACTCAGGTTCAATGCCCACCGAGTATATTCAAAACAGATGGTGCTCGATTTATTTCCTGGCTTTTCGCTAAAAGAGTGCACGCTCATACCCGATGCCAGTGGCCCACCTCATGAGAATGCAACAGACAACGATATTGCTGCTGAGTCCTTTGGCTGTGGTTGTTTTTGGTTTGTAAAAGAATAACTGTATATGCGTACCCTTGCGGAAAAGATCCTCTCCTTATTTTCAAAAAACTATTTTGTGTATAAGGTCTCGCAAAAGATAGTATCTTTTCATAACAATGAAAATAACCCAAACTTTGCGAGCAATGGAGAAAGCGTTTTTCTGAAAAACTATGCGCGTAATGCGAAAGTTATATTCGATGTAGGTGCGAATGTGGGCACGTGGACCAGACTTGCACATGCGTATAGTCCAGAGGCGGAGATATACGCATTTGAGCCATTTGCTCAAGCGTTCAATGAGTTGTCCGCTATGCCATTCTCCGACACAGTGCACTACTACAATGTAGCGCTGGGGAATGCTCCTGAGAAGAAAAATTTATTTACGTATGTAGAGTCGTCGGCGTTTAATTCGCTCTATCCTCGCCAGTTGGGTATAGAGACGAGTAGTGTGTCCGTGGATGTAACAACTGTAGACCTGTTCTGTGCGGCGCATGCCATACAAAGCATTGATTTTTTAAAGATAGATGTAGAGGGTGCAGAGCTCGCAGTGCTCCAGGGTGCCCACGATATGATTGCACAAGGTCGAATCAAGGTAGTTCAATTTGAATACGGCGGCACGTACATAGATGCGCACATATTGCTAAAAGACGTATTTGAATTTTTTGCGCATACTCCCTACCAGTTGTATAAAGTTTTTCCCGAGCAGATAGTGCCCCTTACTCAATACGATCCTGGGTTGGAAAATTTTCAATACGCCAATTATGCAGCGTTGTTAAAAATATAAGCTATGACTCCAGCACCCATTGCGTTGTTTGTATATAACCGTCCTGAACATACGAAAAAAGTTATTGAAGCATTGGCCCAAAACGGCTTAGCACCTCTGAGCGAGCTGTATGTTTTTTCTGATGGCCCAAAGAAGCCAGCAGATGCAAATGCAGTGGCTGCGGTACGAAGGCTACTCGGGTCTGTGACAGGGTTCAAGTTCGTGCGTGTTATCTCACGGGATGGTAATTATGGCCTGGCGCGATCCATAACACAAGGTGTACAGGAGTTAGTGGCAAAGCATGGCCGTATTATAGTGCTTGAGGATGATTTAGTAACGTCTCCCTGTTTTTTGCAATACATGAATGAAGCGCTGGAATTATATGAGCACGATGAACGGGTGGTAAGTGTGCATGGCTATGTGTATCCAACTGAGGAAAAACTACCTGAAACCTTTTTTATACGTGGTGCAGATTGCTGGGGGTGGGCGACCTGGAAGCGCGGCTGGGACGTATTCCAGTCAGACGGCGCAAAGCTGCTCGCTGGGCTGGAAGCAAAAAAACTCACTAAAGCGTTTGATCTTGGCGGCGTATATCCTTATACCTATATGCTCAAATCACAAATTCAAGGCTTTAACCGCTCCTGGGCTATACTCTGGTATGCGTCGGCGTTTTTATCCGGTAAACTAACCTTATACCCTGGCCGCTCACTGGTGAGAAACATTGGTTTTGATAAGAGCGGTACCCATACTGGCAATACTGACTATTTCCTGGGTGAACTAAGTACTGGTCCCATTCATGTTGTCCCTGTGCCCATAGTCGAAAGTGCAGCGGCACTCCGGGCATTTCAAATTTATTTTTCTTCTTGGAAAATGAAACTTTTTATACTTATCACACGGTGCACGTATATACTAAAGCGGATCAAGGCACGCATATGAATACCATAGACAATCCACAGATACATGATAATAGGAAATATGTATACAATGCCGACTTGTATACCCGCGCGGAGTTTCCTGTTATTGCGCAATGGGTGCCGGAAGCTGCGTCTGTTATTGACCTTGGTTGTGGGAATGGTGCACTCATGGAGTATCTCATACAACAGAAGCAGGTGGTTGCTCAGGGTTTAGAAATTTCTCCTACTGGGGTTGCCGCCGGGCAGGCGCGTGGTCTACGTATTAGATTGGCTCAAATTGATAAGGTGGACAGTTATGCTTCATATGCGAACGCACAGTTCGATTATGCAATATGTAATGTCACGCTGCAGATGGTGCTGTATCCAGAAGTGCTACTAGAGCAAATGAAAAGAATTGCCAAGCATGTTATAGTGTCGTTCCCAAATTTTGCGTACATAGGAAACCGTTTTGACCTATTGGTGCATGGGGTTATGCCTCGGGATATGTTGTACGGATATACATGGTACAATACAGGTCATATTCACCAGCTCAGTATACGAGATTTTAAGATGTGGTCGGCTGCTCATGGTTTGCAAATTATAGAGGCTCAATACCTGGGCCGCCTGATATCTATAGCCCGCGTCCGCCCCAATTTGCTTGCTCGGGTTTCTGTGTTCCTATGTCAAAAGCAATAACAGCGTTTCTCCGTAAAAACTTATTTCAACCGCACCGGTATGCAATACTGATTAATCCTTACTATATTGCAAGGCGTAGTTTATTTTTGGCTATAAAAAAATTTGCACAAACTAACGGCAGCGGTAAAAGAATATTAGATGTGGGGTGTGGTAATAAACCATACCAAGATTTATTTATAGAGTCCCAGTATACGGGTATAGATATTGAAGGGGGAGGGCACGTAGACGAGGCAAAGCAAGTGGATAGGTACTTTGATGGAGTGCAAATTCCATTTCCAGATAATTGCTTTGATATGGTTATATGCACCCAAGTGTTGGAACATAGTACAGATCCAGAAAGGTTAGTGAAAGAAATGCATCGGGTACTGACCCCTAACGGCGTACTCTTCGTTACAGTGCCGTTTGTATGGGGTGAACATGAGCAACCATTTGATTTTCGTCGATACTCGAGCTTTGGTCTACGCAAAGTATGTGAAGAAGGGGGGTTTGTCGCCGTACGCACCCAGGCTACTACAGGCATCTTCGGCACTGTTGCGCAGCTGCTATCTGCGTACGTATTTGAAGGGCTGGGGTCAAACTTCATAAGCAGGGTGTTGGTTACTCTGAGTGCGTGCCTTCCTTTACAAGTTATTGGGATTCTGGGCGATTGGTTATTTCGTCATTCCGGTATAACTCTCGATATTATTGGAATAGCGAAAAAGTTGTAATATGCGTTATACATTTTGTACATTATTCGACAAAAACTATCTGTATCGCGGCCTTGCGCTATACCGGTCTTTAGAAAATACCGCAGAGGATTTCACTTTGTATATTCTTTGTTTGGACCAGGAAACATTTGTGCTCTTGTCTCAGCTGCAATTGCCCAAAGCAACATTGATTACGTTGAAAGTAATAGAGGATGCTGCTGTTCTGCGCGCTAAGGCAAACCGGAGTCTTGTGGAGTATTATTGGACCCTTGCTTCTGTGTTTACCGATTATGTACTTTGCACGTATCCTAGTAGTATCACAGTCGCTTACGTAGATAGTGACATATACTTTTTTTCTTCACCCGAGCCCTTGTATGCAGAAATGGGCAATGATTCAGTTCTTATAATTAAACATAATTATCCTCCCAGGTTTCAATACTTGGCCAGGCGCTCCGGAGTATATAATGTCGGTGTAGTAATATTTAGGAATAATGCACAGGGCAAGCAGTGTCTTAGAGACTGGAGGAACGATTGTCTCGAGTGGTGCTACAATCGCACTGAGGAGGGTAGGTTTGGCGATCAAATGTATTTAGATGCTTGGCCAACCCGGTACGTGGGGGTACATGTGTTAGAACATACGGGAGGGGGGGTTGCTCCGTGGAATGTTGAGCAGTATTTCGGGGCGCAGAAAGATGGCAGTAGTCTAACCCGGCCAAACGAGCAGCTTATTTTTTATCATTTTCATACGTTTCGTATTATTACAGAGACAATTTTTGAATATGCTTCCGCATTCTACAGACTGAGTAGTAAAGTGCGAAACACTATATACCTCCCGTATAGTCAGGTTATTGCTGAATGCATGCGCCAAGTAAAAGCGTTGGATTCTAACTTCAGGTATGGCACTCAAAGGCCTGAGTCTCTCTTTGAGCGAATGCGAGGCCGGGGAAAACTCTTACTCATATATATACTTCATGCGTGTGGAGTCCTATGAATTTACCAATAATCACAGTTAAACACTCTGGGGTAATACATTTAAATTACATCGAGGATTTTCCTGATGGTAATTTAATTGTAGGGGAGCAGGGAAAAAATATTCCATTTGAAATTAAGCGTGTATATTCCATATACAACTTTTTAAATCCCACGGCTCGCCGAGGCATGCATGCTCACAAGACTCTCGACCAAGTCATTTTTTGTTTAAAAGGATCGTTTATTTTGGAGCTCGATGATGGTACTACCGTGCAATCTATACAAATGAACGACCCGCGATGGGGAGTGCTTTTGGGTGCTCGGTTGTGGCATAGTATGAGCCAATGCTCGCCCGATTGTATCATGCTAGTACTGGCAGGGGACTACTATAAAGAGTCTGATTATATTCGTGACTACGAAGAATTTATACAATTTATACATGCGTAGTATATGACAGTACCTTTCCTGGATCTTACTCGTGAATGGCGCTATTTTGAACCAGAATTGGTGAGGGCGTTTACAGAGTTCGGAGCGTCAAATGAATATGTGCTCGGGGAATATACAAAAAGTTTTGAAAAGAATTTTGCGTTAGCACAGGGTTATACATATGCAATTGGTGTTTCGTCCGGCCTGGCTGCGCTTGAAGTGGCGCTTTTGGCTGAGGGGGTAAAAAGAGGTGATGAAGTTATAACCGTAGCGAATAGCGCCGTAGCAACTGCGCTTGCTATATCGAACATTGGTGCTGCACCTGTTTTTTGTGATGTAAAAGAAAATTTTCTTATAGACGAAACACGTATTACTTCTTTAATAACCGAGCGGACTAGGGCCATAGTGCCTGTACACCTATATGGAGAAGTGTGCAATATGGAAGCTATTAATACTATCGCAAGCCGCTTTAGGCTTGTGGTTGTGGAGGATGCATGCCAGGCGCATGGTGCTGCATTTGGCGAAGGGGGTGAATTAAAAAATACAAAAGCGTTCAGTTTTTATCCTACTAAAAATTTAGGCGCGCTTGGAGAGGCGGGTATGGTGGTCACCAATTCCCGGAAAGTGTATGATTTTATAGAACAATATCGTAATTATGGCCAGACCGAAAGATATGTGCATACTATAAGAGGCAATAATTATAGAATAGACGCCTTGCAGTGTGCTTTTTTAAATGTTAAATTGCGCAAACTACAAGATTTCGTTTCCGTAAGAAACCAAATCGCATGTGGCTACGTTGACAAACTTTCCGATATACAAGTATTGGAGTTGCCTCGTATTTCTCAAAAGTCGGCTGCTCATTTGTTTGTGGTCCGAATTACCAATGGTCTCCGAGAAAGTTTTCGAAAGCATCTTTCTGATCAAGGGGTTGGTACGGTGGTGCATTATCCTACTCCCATACATCGCCAACCTTGCTATGAGGAGGAGTATAGGGGTATCTGTTTGCCTCAAACGGAAGAGTTTAGTAATGACATAGTGTCTCTACCTTGCTACCCATTTTTTAGGAATGACGAGCAAGAATATGTGATTAAAATAGTGCGAGATTTTTTTAAACATAGTATCTCATGACAATTAGCATAGTTACTCCTGTACTCAATGCGGCAAACAGCATTGGCAAAACCATACAGTCAATCCAAGATCAGTCACTACAACCTAGCCAGTACATTGTGGTCGATGGCGGGTCAAGCGATAGTACGCTTAGTATAGTGCGCGAGTTTTCAAAAGACGCAACTATACTTTCCGGGGCCGATACAGGCGTGTACCATGCAATGAATAAAGGCATACTGGCTGCTACTGGCGATATCGTTGGCATCCTTAATGCAGACGACTATTTGTATAACAGCGAAGTATTAGCGCAGGTAAATAAGGTGTTTACAGAGAATGCCGGGTCCTTAATTGTCTACGGCGATATTATCTATATAGATGCCAGCAGTGGCAAGGAGGTGCGGCAATGGAAGCCGGGCCCGTTTGCCCGTAGTAAGTTAAGCAATGGCTGGGCTATGCCACATCCAGCAGTATTTGTACGCCGTTCACTATATGAAAAGGCAGGGCTCTATAATACCATATTTCGTATTGCTGGAGATTATGAGATTATGTTACGCTGGTTTCTGGTATATGGTATCCAGCCAACTTATATACCGGAAATATTGGTGGTAATGGCTCCTGGGGGTGTAAGTGGTAAGAATTTTCGGGCGCGAAGAAGGGGATGGCGGGAACTCCTATTGGCCTGGCACGTAAATAATTTGCAGCCACCATTTGCTTTTATACTACGAAGAGTGTTTTTCAAATTAAGACAGCTCCTGGTTTGATGTTTTGATTCTACTATGTCTCGAAAAACGGTAATTTTTTGGTTCATAATTTTGCCCGATATACTGCTCCTCTATGCAAGTCTTTGGATTGCGGTTGTATTGAGATATGGCGCTGACACGAGTCTTGTAAACTGGCCCGCACACCTGCAAGCGTTTAGCGTGGTCTTTGCGTTATGGCTACTAATATTTTTTATTCATAACTTATTTGAGGTTTCTACCTTCCGACGTTATACAATCCTACTGCGCAATCTATTCGCCGCCATGGTTATAAATGGTCTGGTGGCAGTACTCTATTTTTACGTGCAACCTGATCTTATCCTAACTCCTAGACGTTTGTTGCTTATCGCAGTTCTGGTTGCTTCTGTGCTCGTTTTAGGCTGGCACCTTTTAGTGAAGTATTTTTTAAAAAATAGACTCATAGAACATGTATATGTATTCGCGTTTTCGGATGAACCGAAAGAATTGCTCGAAGAAATTGCCAGGCACGACTTTCTTGGCTATAAGGTAGTGGCGAGTCTTACTGAAGACTCATTGGCCACTACGGAAATTTTGAGAAATTCTGGTGTTATTGTGCCAGATAATATATCTACCACTCCAGCTATCCTGGGACGTTTATATGAATTGCGAAAGAAGGGTGTTGCATTTTATAGTCACGCCTATTTTTATGAACAGCTTCTGCGTAAGGTTTATCTGTCTCGGGTGAGTGAGCTTTGGTTTTTGGAAAATGTATCGTATAAGCATAAACGTTTTTATAGTTTGGCAAAACGCTGTGTGGACACCCTTGCTGGGTTGTTGGGTCTTATTATCTTCGGTCTTTCGTTTCCTGTGTGTGCGTTGTTAGTACGCCTCAGTTCCAGTGGTCCAATCCTGTTCATACAAGAACGGGTAGGAGAGGGTGGGAAATTGTTTAAGGTCTATAAATACCGTACTATGACGGGGCCGATTACCAATACCTGGACAGCTATTCATGATCCGCGTATTACACCTATTGGTAGATTTTTAAGAGCAAGTCGCATAGACGAGCTTCCGCAATGTATAAATTTGCTTTTAGGAAATATGAGCCTAGTTGGGCCACGGCCCGAGCAAGTGCACTTAGTGGAGCAGTTGCGGGCTCTTGTACCATTCTATGACGAGCGACATTTGGTAAAACCGGGAATAACAGGGTGGGCACAGATTAATAATACCTATGCAGCTACTGTCGCGGAAACTGAAGATAAGCTGCAGTATGATCTATATTATATAAAACATCGCTCTTTTTTGTTCGATTTGGAGATAATGTTAAAAACCATTTATTACGTTTTGTCCTGGCAAGGCCGGTAGTGTGGTTTACGGGGATGGCGGCCAGTTAGGTATGGGGTTTAAGCAGTAAGTCCCGCTTCACAGAGCTTTAGCGGCGCGGACCACATAACCACAACCGAAGACCAGACTCGCTGCCACAATATATAACTTATTTCTTATTAAATATGGTATAATATAAAAGAACTAGTAGGCCTGCTGCATGCAGGTCTGTTGTCCTATGGATACGCCCGCTCTTGTTACCCTGCTGAAACAAAAAAAGATTATAAGTGCCGACACTATTGCACTTTTACAAAAGGACCCTGCGACCACTGCTGGTAACTGGGAGGATTTGTTATTGGAAAAAGGTGGGGTTAAGGAAGAACAGCTTCTCGCAGTAAAGAGTGAGCTTTTGAAAATACCCATTGCCGATCTTCGCAATGAGCGTATTGATCAAGATGTATTACAGCTAGTGCCTGAACCTATAGCACATCGTCATAAGGTTATAAGTTTTAGTAAGGCTAAGGACGGGCTTCATTTGGCTATGGTAGATCCGCTGGATCTGCAAACCAAAGAATTTATACAAAAGAAGACAGGTTTGCCAATTGTTGTATTTTTGATTGGCAAGACTAGCCTTGATTTTGGTTTGTCTAAATATCACAGTAACCTAGAGGGTGAGATAAAACATTTGGTGAGTGGCGAGTCGACCATTAAGACGGATACAGTAAAGCCAGATGAGGTTGAGGGTCTGAAAAAGATGGCTGGAGAGATTCCAGTTATCCGGGTGGTTGAAACTCTTTTAGAGTACGCAATTTTTGAGAAAGCTTCGGATATTCACGTAGAACCGCAAGAGACATCGCTCACCGTTCGCTATCGTATTGATGGTATTTTGCACGATGTTATGACGCTCCCGAAGATGATACAACCTGCGCTTGTGGCTCGTATTAAAGTGCTCGCCGATCTGAAGATTGATGAACATAGACTACCTCAGGATGGTAGGTTTAAAGTGGAGAAAGACGGCTATAAGTTTTCTTTGCGCGTGTCTACTATTCCGGTATTTGATGGCGAAAAAGTGGTTATGCGTTTGCTCGATGAGTCTACTAAAGCAATGAGTCTTGAACAGCTTGGCTTCCTCTCCGAGCAGCTCGAAGTGGTTCAGAGAAATATTCATAAACCACACGGTATGTTTTTGGTTACAGGGCCTACGGGAAGCGGTAAATCCACTACACTGTATGCAGTAATTACGTTACTCAATAGTGCGAGTGTAAATATCTCTACTATAGAAGATCCAGTTGAATACAGAATTGAGCGTGCTAATCAAATGCAGGTGAATCCAAAAATTGGACTTACATTTGCTATGGGACTTCGTGCTTTGCTTCGCCAAGACCCGAACGTTATAATGATTGGTGAAATCCGCGATGCAGAAACCGCGGAAGAAGCCGTACATGCCGCTATGACTGGTCACGTAGTGCTTTCGACGCTGCATACTAATAGCGCTGCGGGAGCTATGCCTCGTTTACTCGACATTGGTGTGGAGGCTTACCTTATTGCGTCTACGACGAATGCAGTAATGGCTCAGCGTCTGGTACGCGTGCTATGTCCAGAGTGTAACCAGGCATTTAAGCCCGATAGCGCGTATATTGAAATGCTGGCGAAAACATTTAACCTGGAGTCTATACTAGCCCTCTATAAAAAACGTGGCATGCTTCAAAATGGCGTTGAGCGATTTGAGGACTTGGAATTCCGGAAGCCAGTCGGGTGTGACAAGTGTGGTTCCTCAGGCTATAAGGGACGCATTGGCATTCATGAGCTTTTGGAAGTGACGCCCGAGATTTCCGACCTTATAGTTCAGAAAAAGACTGCTCAGGAAATTCAAGAGACAGCGGAAAAGTCTGGCATGATTCTTATGTGGCAAGATGGATTCATTAAGTCATTACTGGGAACTACCACGTTAGACGAAGTATTGAGAGTATCTAAAGAATAGTAGCCAGAATACAGTTGTCAGAATGTAGTAAAAATACACTGACTACTGACTACTGACTACTGACTACTAGTTATGGCAAAGTTTACCTACACAGCATTGAAACCTGATGGTAGTCGCGAGAAAGGAACTCTCGCGGCTAGTTCAAGTTTTGCTGCGGGGCACGACCTTCATGAGCGTGGTCTTACGCCAATAGACTTGAAAGAGGTAACTGCGGGTAGCGATCCTTTGGCGTTTCTTGCAAACTTCATGACAGTCCCGCTCGCAGAAAAGCTGACTTTTGTTGAAAACCTAGAGCTTATGCTTAAGAGCGGTATTCCCGTGTCGCGTAGTATGCGTATTCTAGCAAAGCAAACACGCAATCGTAAATTTTCCAAGATATTGGAAAGTCTTGAGCAGGCAGTAGAAAATGGGAGTCAGCTATACGAAGCTATGAACGCGCATCCCCAAGTATTTTCATCTATTTTTGTAAATATGATTAAGGTGGGAGAACTATCGGGAAACCTTGAGACAAGCTTAAGTCAGCTTGGAATACAGCTTGAACGTGAAGCAGACTTGCGGAGTAGAGTACGGGGAGCCATGATTTACCCTTCGGTAATTGTGAGCGCAATGGTTATTATAGCCATTGTTATGTCCATCTTTGTTTTACCAAAATTGACCTCTGTATTTAAAGATTTTGGTTCAGAGCTGCCGACTGCAACAAAGATTGTTGTAGCTTTTAGTGACTTTATGGCCGGCCATGCCATTTTGGTCATTATTGGTTTTGTTGCGATAGTGGGGGCTGCTACGTATGGACTTAAAACCCCCCTAGGAAAAGAAGGGCTTAATAGGGCTTCGTTGGTTATTCCAGGTATAGGGCCCTTGGCGGTTAAGATCAATATTGCTCGATTCACCCGCGTGCTATCTTCTTTGCTAAAGAGCGGCATACCTATAGTAGAAGCGCTGAATGTAGCAGGTCAATCCATTCCAAATACTATGTATAAAGAGGTTATTGCTGAGGCCGCGGAACGGGTAAAGGTGGGTAAAAGCTTGACGGAGATTCTAAGTACCCACGAGCGTTTGTTCCCGTTTTTAGTGGTGCAAATGCTGGAGGTGGGGGAAGAGACAGGAAGCCTTGAGAGTATTTTGGAGCAAATCGCTACTCACTTTGAAGCTCAAATAGATGCTACACTTAAGAATATGTCCTCTATAATCGAGCCGCTCCTCTTGCTCGTAATTGGTGGAGCTGTCGGGGCATTGGCATATGCACTTATTATTCCAATTTATAATATTGGTACAAATATAAAATAGTAGTCAGAATGTAGTAGTCAGCAGTCGGTTCTGGGCAACTGACAGCAGACTACTGACAGCAGACTACTTCTTACTCTGATGAAATTTCACTTAAACTTATTTAAAAGTCATTCCGATGTAGTTGGTATTGCTATTGGCGATGCGCATGTGCGGGCTTTGCAGTTAAAGGGAGGACTTGCTGCAGCTACGGTGGAAAGTTATGCAGAGGCGGTACTGCCAAAAACAATTTTTGATGCAGATGGTAAAATAGATGTAGAAGGACTGTCCCGCCTGTTTGAAAACCTGTTTTTAAAGCCTGCTCAAGGCAAATTTACTACCCGTGACGTTGCAGTCAATTTGCCTGAAGCAAAATGTTTTGTGCGGGTCATACACGTAGCGTCTATGAGTGATAGTGAAATAGAAGCGGCTGTTCCTTTTGAGGCAGAAAGTTACATTCCTGTACCAATTGATCAGGTATATTTAGATTGGCAGCGTCTAGAGGAGGTGGGAGGTAAGGTGGCCCTACTTCTTGTGGCTTCTCCGAAGGAGTATGTGGACCAGGTGCTTACGGCTATTCGTGCAGCCAATCTTACCCCAGTGGCAGTAGAGGTTGAGTCGCAGGGGCTTGCGCGAGCCTTGGTGCCAGATGGCAATAAGGAGAATATACTTATTGCCGATATGAAAGCCGCGGGGACAGATTTAATTATGATTGAGCGTGGTAGTATTCAGTTTACCTCTACTATACCTGTTGGTGGTGTTGCAATAACCGACGCCATAGCTCATGGTTTAGATGTCCCTGCTAAACGTGCCGAAGAAATTAAGGCTGAGGCCGGGCTTGGTAGTACCGAAGCATATCCAAACCTTAAGACTCTCCTGGTGCCTGTTATGAATTCTTTTGTAACAGAAATTAAGCAGGTTATGGCATTTCACGATCAGCATTCGCAAGAGAAAATAGCAAAGCTTGTGCTGGTAGGGGGGTCTGCAGGGCTTAAGTCACTACCGGAATTTTTGCAAGAAAGTTTAGATCCGAGTCGAAATTTATTAGTGGAGCTTGGAGACCCCACTATTAATGTAAAAGTAACGTTGCCGAGTTCTATAAGCGGTACTGCCGTGTTGCCGTATGCCGCGTCACTTGGCCTTGCTATGAGGGGGTTGTCGTTATGAGTACAAAAGTTATAAACCTGCTTCCGCGAGATCAGCAACGAGAGCTTGGGCTCCGCAGCTGGTATAGGGCGCTAAAGCGTTTTTACGTTCTTGCCATAACTACGTTTGCTATTGTGGTGTTGTTATTTGCGGGAACGTGGTGGTATCTACGACTGGCAGAACAAAATTTGGCCCATGAAGCAGAGAATTTGCGCGCGAAGTCTACTACGCAGGAAACGACCGATCTTAAAAAACGAATTAAAACCATTAATAATCAGATAGAAGACTATAACACCCTTACGGCGGCTCTCCCTCGGTGGTCGGTTCTTTTGCGGCAATTCGCCACACTGGTCCCACAGGGCGCACAAGTTCAGAGTTTTGGTGTAGATAGCACGAAACGACAAGTTATAATAAGTGGATTCGCATCTACCAGAGAGGCGTCAATACAACTCCACGATAATATCGCCAGAGATGAAGCACATTTTAGTAATATCGACTATCCATTAGAAAATATATCTAAGCCGACCAATGTAGGGTTTAAGTATAGTTTTATTGTAAAACCAGAGGTTCTGGTGAGCAAAGCTCCGTAGTATTTAGGTGGCCCCAATGTTCCCATTTTATGAAAGTAAAACAGCCAAAATACCAAGTTAAAATTGTTTCCAGTATTGTCGGGTTCACGTTAATCGCGCTCCTTGTATTTGGGCTTGCCCTACCTTGGTTTAACAACGCATTGCAGGGGAGTCTGGCGCAAATACTGGAGCAAAAGAAAACAGTACTCGAGCTTCGTCAGGAGCAGCGTAATATTGAACTCGCTAAACAAGATTTGGTTGAAATTGAAAAAAAACAGCGTTTACCAGAGAATTTCTTTAGCAAAGATATAACTCTCGTCACCGACCTCGGAAATCTTGAAGGGACTGCCCGCGATTTGCATATAGATTTTAGTTTAAGTGTTTCTGGTACCGTGCCCGTTGCTGCCAAGGCAAAAACAACAAGTGAGCTCTATCTGGTTCCCTTTACTATACAGCTGAGTGGTACATATGCCGACGTAGTAGCTTACTTTGACTTCTTAGAACACTCCGGCACCGTGTTTACCGTGCAGACTATTAATCTTGGTGGCGGCGAGGGAGAAAAAGTTACTGCAAATTTGGGTGGAAGTTTTTACTTACGAAAATAATATGGATATACAGAGCATTTTTAAAAAGTTATCACCAAGTAAAAGTAGTGGTATAAAACCATTTCAGCATGCAGGCGCAACCCCTGTGTTGGCCCTGTCTATTGCGACAGCTGTAGTTTTATTAGCCGATGCCTGGTTTGCGCAGCCAGCAATAAAAGCTATTTACCAGTATAAATTTACTGATGTCGGTGCACGCCAAATACAGAGTACTCGAATAAATTTTGATGGATACAAAAAAGCTCTCGACCGTATAGATGCAGCAGCAACATATAAACCACCACGCGATGCCATTGCTAGTCCATTCAGAGCTGTGACACGAGCAACCGATCAGACCAAGTAAGAGATTATATTAAAAACTCCTTCCGATTGGAAAGGTGTTTTTAATTCGAAGTTGGTAGTGCAAAAGAAAAAGGCAGCGCACTTTAATGGTGCGCTGCCTCTGGCGAATGAGTGGCTAGCTCGTACTGATTCAATACTGTTCGCTCCTATCGAAGCCCTAATACACTGTGGGCATAAATCCAGAAGAAAACATATAATTGATGGTCTGTCGCTATCTCGATGGTAAACTGCTGCTTGTTTGCGGTGTAGGGTCCGAAAACTAGTTCCGGGGGAAAACCTTCGCAGTAGACTTCGTGGATGCTTGTGGTGAGATCAAAAAGACTCATAAAGTCTGCCTCTACTTCTTTTGGGGACTCCACAGACACTTTCCAGTCATGGAAGTTGCATCGTATGGTGAATGCCGTTCCATCCGGAAGGTTTATTCGATATACGGGTAACTTTACAGACTTTGAGTGGTGAGTACCCACAATAGAAATGCCTGCTTCAATGGCCTTGTATTCGTCGTAATCACGAGCAAATACTCGGACAAGAACATCGCGCACAAACTTTATTTGTTTCCAGTAACTCTCGGCGGCGAGTAATTCTTTGCTGGGTTCGTTGGCAAGCCCCCATTGAGTAATCTCGGGGTGTGCTCTATCTGATGCAGTAGCCATTAGCGTTCCTCCTTGCTGCATGGTGTTATTTAGATGTCTAACCTGTATGTTAGATTTTTGGAAGTATAGAATATTATCCCGCATAAGTCAATGCTTATTCTTGAACTTAACGCATCGGCGGCTATAGATTTTCAGTAAAAAAATTAAAAAAGTCTCCGCTAATTGCCAAGACTTTTTCATGTCTATAATAAGATAGATAAACGTTTTTAAGATGTTTATTGAGGTTTTATATATACCCCTGCTGTATGCTCGTCTCTTTTTATTAATCTGCTTTGCGAATGTTCTCTATATGGTTCATTCCAAAATATACTTCGCCAATTTTACCGCCGAAATCTATAGCTATGGTATTGGCATTTTTGTCACCACCCGCGGTAACTATTCCCACATGAGTAGGAAGTATATCGGGTGACTCGTTAAACCGGCCGGTGATGGGCTCTATAACCGAAACTCTGTCTCCTGGTTTGAAAATTTTAATCTCGCCAGTCTCGGGTCGTTCGGTTCTAATTTCGCCGTGAACTTGCCTCTCACTAATGCCTTCAGACATGGTTATCATAAATAATATTATATAAATAGCTTACTAATTTTCGCGAGGTAAGACAAGTAGAAAAACCTTACGTTGCCTTCTAGTAAAATTTTTTAGCCGCCTAGCTGTAAAACAAAACACTCCCTGAGGAGTGTTTTGTTGGTGCGCCCAACAGGGATCGAACCTGTGACCGTTTGCTTAAGAGTCCGCCAGCTGGCGGATCAACCAGCTGAACAATAAAATAAAAATCCCCGTTAAGGGATTTGTATGGTGCGCCCAACAGGGATCGAACCTGTGACCGTTTGCTTAAGAG
>CAZYMS010000025.1:0-18400 GCA_964648985.1 uncultured Candidatus Saccharibacteria bacterium | reverse complement strand
TCACTTGTCACTTGTCACTTGTCACTTGTCACTTGTCACTTGTCACTTGTCACTTAATGAGCATACCATCGCCAAACGAAAACAATCTGAACTTTTTCTTTACAGCCAGCGCATATAGTTCAAGCAGTTTTTCCCGCCCAATTAAACTTGCCACTAACATCATTAAACTAGATTTTGGTACATGAAAGTTGGTAATAAGACTATCTACAAACTTAAATGTATACGGCGGGTAAATAAATATTTCGGTCTCTCCCGAAAGTTTGCTTAACTTACCCATAGTAGTAGCGGTCGATTCTAACGTACGAACGACAGTTGTGCCCACTGCGACAATTGGCCGCCCTTGCTTTTTATACTTCTCTAAACGCTTCGCAGTGGCTGATGAGATTTCGTACCATTCTTTATGAAGCTTCCGTGTCTGAATATGCCTCTCAGTGAGCGGCGCGAAAGTACCGAGTCCTACATGGAGGGTTACATACTCTATGGCAATTCCCGCTTTTTTTAGTTTCGTGAGTAGACTACTCGTAAAATGCAGGCTTGCTGTGGGCGCTGCACTAGAACCTTGCGACTTAGCAAATACCGTTTGATACTCACTGCGAAGTTTCTTTTCAGC
This sequence comes from uncultured Candidatus Saccharibacteria bacterium, assembly GCA_964648985.1. GTDB lineage: Bacteria > Patescibacteriota > Doudnabacteria > UBA920 > UBA920 > JAEUSE01. Next base: position 17,790 of record CAZYMS010000025.1, on the reverse strand, counting down.
AAGAGTACTGTTTTTTATATATGGCGGTATTGGAGTGACACCATATTTTTCTAGAATAGAAAATAAGTCGGAAATAGGAAATGAGGATTTAAAACGGTATCCTTTTGATAGTTTTTTGGTAACCACAATTTGGTGTTCCTGGTTCATACCTTTCCTAGCCTCTCCCATCTTAGGGGAGGAACCGGAGGATACAGATACCGCACCCTGCCCTCCTCCTCTTGAGGAGGAGCTGGAGGAGGTCGTAGTAGCTTTTGATCCATCATCGTTCTTCACTATGACCTCACCTAACCTCTCCTCGCGAGGAGAGGAACCAGACGACAGTCCTAGCACATCACCTACATTGAGAGGACGATTCGCAAGCGCATCAAATGTGTTCAAAGACTTGCCAGTATACAGAAGTTCCACCTTACCGCCAGTTGGCTTGTGCACAAAGAAACGGGCAGGAACCACTTTTGTTTCGTTAAATACAATTACCGCCCTAGAAGGTAGGTGCGCTACTAAGTTCTTAAATGTATCCAACTCCACAACTTTGCTTTTTCTGTCGTAAACCAAAAGCCGCGCGCTATCACGAGGATGCGCAGGGCTTTGGGCTATAAGTGATGCAGGAAACTGAAAATTGTACTCTTCGGGATCTACTCGCATATAGTTCTACAAGGGTGCTCCTTGCGCGGCGCAAGGAGCACCCTTGTAACAGTCGTAAAAATAGTATTATTACTGAACGGGTAAGAAGCTGGTAGGAATATGCACACCAAATTCCTGAGCTGCAGTAACCACTATCGACACTTCTTTAGCATAGCCCTCTGCCTCATTTGCGTACCGATATGCATCTACGTATTGGTCGCCGGCAAGCTTGTCCTTTGCCATCGCTTGCAAGTTCTTGGCATATTGCAGAGTGTTTTGTATTGCCAGACGTTCAGTATCCCCTATTGCCATATTTGCGTCCTGAATTTGTGTATCTGCGGTAGTAATATACGTGTCCAACTGAATAAGCTTGTCATCTATACCTTTTACCAGCTCTGTTTTACTATAGGCTATAGCGAACCTCGAGGCAATGCTTTGACGCAAATCAGAGAGCGCATTCAGACGTACGTCCATAAATGCAACATCAGCCACTGTTTTCCCCAGTCCTGATTTAGCAACCAAAGCTAGCAGAACTTGTTTATGTCCGCGAGCAATAGCCAGTGTATGGGCAGCAAGCGTGTCTGCTACTTTAAAGTCCTGCGCAGCAATGGCGTTATTTATTTGAGCAATAACTCTTCCTGCAGTCGCATCTTCTGCTTTATACGCCCACGGTTCTTGCCACGCTTCTTTGCTGTTCCATGCATGTTCAATATCTGCATACCGGTGTTCATACTGCTGCTCTATTGTATCTGCACGTCCATCTTGGGTAATGTGTATCCACGCCCACACAGGTTCATTTACAATAATATTTACTCTATGCAAAATGCTACCAGGTCTCGCATGCATAGCAATGGGCGCAGTCGCCAGCCACACAATGGCAATAAAAATTATTAACGCTTTAATGTATTTCATTCTAAGTATTTTTGTTTTCTTTAAAAATTGAAAATTGCGAATTTGAAAATTAGGACCTACTTATATCATACCCTATTTTCACGATTCCTTTTTCCACTTTTATTTTACGTATATTTTCTTTACCAATTTCGCTTAAATGCGCCACATGCGTACCACCGCACGGAACTCCAAAGTCTCCATAGAGCACCACCCGCGTTGGCTTACCTTCAGGCAGATGTTCAGGTACGAACCTGCAAAGTTTTGTCATTTCTTCTTTATTAACAAACACTGTGCGAGTAGAAGCATCGCTTGCAATAATTTCATGTATTCTTTTCTCCATTTTTTCTTTCAGCTGCTGTACATCTATACCATCTAATGAGCCAGCATACTCCACATACGGACCGTCGGGAAAATGGTACCCTTTACCAGGCACCCAGGGTAGATTCATTTCTGCCACAACCATATCTAAAACATGGGCGCCTGCATGCAAACGCTTATGCAACTGCCTCCGTTCGCCATCTACCTGGACAGCTACCGAGTCACCAATGGCTAATGCGCCCTTCTCAAACTCACCATAATGGTAGACAATACCGTCCTTGAACCGTACATCAGTAACAGTGAAGGTAGACACATTATTTTTGATAACCCCATGGTCTGCAGGCTGGCCTCCGCCTTGCGCATAGAGAATAGTTTGATCAAGTACTATATACGCGCGACCATCCATCTCCCCCACCCCTACTACTTTTGCATCGCCTTCGAGCGTATGCATGTCTTCTAAATAAATTAACTTTGTTGATATCATATAAACGTTTTAATTATACTCCGCTCTGTCATCCCCGCGCAGGCGGGAATCCACGTCCCAATGTCGCATCGGGACATCCTATTGTTTGCTGATAGGCAAGCATAGATCCCCGCCTTCGCGAGGATGATGGAAAAACAAAAAGACCCGCACAGGCCAGGTCTTTCAATACTCCCAAAAACTAGTATCACAAAAGACCCGGCCTTCTAAAGCTAAAAAGTGTAAAAATAAAATAATTAACTTGCATGCCTAGAGCCATAAAGAAAATTTTCTAGTCAGATCGTCTAATTCAAGCTTATCACCAATCATACAAATACCATAATACTCCAACTCTGCCTCCGGTGTTGCTTTAGACTTTTCTAGCTGTTCTTCGTAACCACCAATTGCCATAGCACTTGTAAACGACGCAAAAGGGATATTCTTTTCAATCAAGGAGTTTCTCAGTGCTCTAATTTTATTTGAATTCTCTGCTTTTAAAATTATGTATGGATATTTTGAGGCAATGTGCATACCACCATCTTTATCAGCATAATTGATAACGCCCATATCAGTTTCATTATACGATTCAACAAGACCCACTGTCATATGAGCCAAAGCATTCATGGCCTTACCCACTTCAATTTTCTTATTCAAGACTGCAACAAATTTTTTTGACTCCATACTGTTTTACAGACCTCTTGGTCGGGCTGGAGAGAATCGAACTCTCACTACAAGACCCCCAGCCTTGCGTACTACCACTATACTACAGCCCGTCAATAAAATTTTCCTTAGATCCTGTATGTCTTCCATCTAATTTACGCGGGCGCGTAAATTAGATGGAACATGTTATACCGTAAAGTAAGAATCGGATGCGTCCCCAGATTTTGTTGAAGGCGCTTCTGTTTGTTCTAATTTATTTACAATATCCTGCAAATCTTCATCGCTAAAGAACTCTATGGTAATACGGCCGCCCCGACCCTGTCGCTGGACTTTTACTTGCGCGCCAAGGCGTGATCGAAGCTCTGTTTCTATGGCCATGAGTTTTGGATCTGGCGCTGCTGCATCCAGCTGCCGCTTTAGTGAAAGCTCGCGTGCTTTGGCCTCTACCTGACGTACGTTTAGGTTCTGGTCAAGAATAGCCTTAAAAAGTACCAGTTGTTTTTCGGTTTCTGGAACAGAGAGCAGGGCCCGGGCATGTCCCTCAGTAATTTTATTTTCTATAACTGCACGCTGGACTTCAACGGGAAGATTAAGTAAACGAAGCGTATTGGTAACAGATGGACGCGACTTTCCCACTTTTTGAGCTACTTGTTCCTGCGTGAGATTAAAAGTTTTGATAAGCCTGTCATATGCCCGTGCCTCTTCAATTGCGTTAAGTTCGCGCCGTTGTATGTTTTCTATAAGAGCAACTTCGAGCTTCGTCTGGTCCTCAAGCGTTTGCTTTACAATGGCAGGTACTTTAGCGAGACCGGCCAGAATGGATGCACGAAAGCGGCGTTCTCCTACCACTAGTTCATATCCTGCCGAAGTCTTGGTAACGACCAATGGTTGTATAACCCCATGCTCACGGATGGACTTAGAAAGTTCTTTCAAGCCCTCTGGATCAAAAATCTTTCGAGGCTGGAATGGATTTGGAACAATTTTGGTAACTTCTATCTCTTCTATTTGCGCATCTGCATACGACACACGCTCTGTGGGTTCAACAACCACAGGGTTCGCGTCAAAGGGTGACCCTTTTGCAGCAAAAGGGTCACCCTTTTCAACATCGGACTCCGCAGGTACATCCACCGCAGGGGCAGTAGGGATAGGTGCCATGTAGCCTAAAATAGATGCAAAAACATCATCATCCAAAACTGGCTGAGCTGAGTTATAGTCTGTGTTATTTGGTGTTGGTTGGCCTATAATACCGTCTAACATATTTGAAAAGTGCTGGAGCGTGTCCAGCAATATTATTCACCATCTATTTTATAACTTTGCACAAAACTTCACAAAATCTTCTTTGGCGTAAGCCAGACGAATCCGCCAGCTGGCGGAGAAGGTGGTGCCGGTGGTGGGAGTCGAACCCACACATCTTTCGATACACGATTTTGAGTCGTGCGCGTCTGCCAGTTCCGCCACACCGGCCTCTGGTAAGAGGCTTAAAGCCATACTATTTTAGCAGAACCAACACAGCTAAGGCAAATGAACACTCTACACCACAAACCGCAAAATATATCCAAAAACACCGGTAAATTGGAGCATGTACACGACAACACTTGCAATTACAAAGCCGCCAATTACGTCCTGCGGGTAATGGTATCCAAGTAGTATGCGTGATAGTGCAGTGAATAATAACACCACCCCACTGATCAATGCCAAAGGCACGCTAAAATATCCTATTACAAGTGTAAGCGTAGCTATGGCCGTGGTGTGACCAGATGGAAATGCATTGAACCGAGTATCTACTCTCGAGAACAAAGCTTTACCAGCAAGGGGGATGAATTTAAACTTTTGATAGGGTCTTGGGCACGGAAGAAGAAGGGCAATCCCTTGCACTACCATGCCCCAGGACACAATGAGTGCCGCCCCTGCTAGCGCAATAAACGCGCGGCCAGTGCGAAACCATATAAGTAAAAAAGGCAACGCAACATACGCATACACCACCTGTCCTGCAAAAAAGTCTAACGTGCGCACAAAAAATTTATGCGATGCAAGATAGGTGCGTAAGTACAGATAGTGGTCTTTAGTCATAGCGTCATTTACCGACGAGCAAAATAGACTATTAAAACCAGCACCGCAAACGCGATTCTATACCACACAAAGATGGTAAAATCTCTCTTTGTAAGCAGTCTAAGCAGGAAACGAATGGAAAGGAACCCCACAATTGCAGCAGTTATAAATCCGATGGCTAGCTCGGGTGTAGTTACACCACTATGGAAGTCTTTTATTTTTAGTAGCCCCGCGCCGAACGTAATAGGTATAGCCATGAGAAAGCTAAAACGCGCAGCATCTGCTCGCTTGAACCCAAGCGCAAGGCCAGTTGTCATAGTACTTCCGCTGCGTGACACCCCTGGAATGAGCGCAAGCGCCTGACTACATCCAATAAGTAATGCGTGCAAAGGTTTTATGTGGTCTAAATTTTTTAGTTTTTTTCCAAACCTATCTGCAAGAGCAAGAATAATACCGAACCCTAGCATGGTAAATGCAATAAGCAATGGATTCCTCAGCGCCTCGTCTGCCTGATCTTCCAGAAGTTTACCAATAAGAGCCGCGGGGATACTTGCGAGAATAATAAGCCACGAAAGTTTCTGGTACACGTTATTCTGAAAATTGCGTTTTGACTTAAACAAAGAGTGTGCGAATCCTTTTGCCAATAGCCATATATCGTTTCTAAAGTAGACAACAACTGCAAGTAAGGTCCCCCAGTGCAGCGCCACATCAAAACCCAACCCCGGATCCTGCCACTTAAACAGCCAGGGCGTAATGATTAAGTGCGCAGAACTTGAGATAGGGAGAAATTCACCCAAACCCTGAACCAGGCCTAAAATAAATGCTTCAAACATATTCTCACTATTCTATAATTATCTTACTGTCATATAGCGCGTATGGCACTGCCAAGTAGTTTGATAATAGTAGTAATTATTTTATATCTACACCAAGACCGCCTAGGAGCTCCTTCCATTTATATTGATATTTATCTTTATGGGGAGAGCTCTCAATTTGATCTACCAATTTATAAATACGACCTTCAAAATGATCTTGGTTGTTGTACAAATCGCGCTGTATGTTAGACCGATGCGGAAATGCATCTATAAAACCTTCTCTGAAATTCCGTATCGCGAGTACGTTTAGAGCAATCCGAGGCAATATACCGGCCAATCCATTTATATCATTATTCGCAGTTCGTCGTTCTGCTTCTTGTAAATCAAAATCTACTAACCAAGAAAACTTTGCAACAAGTTCTCTGTACTCTTCTTGTGACTTGATTTCAATAAAGGGAATGGTAGTTTCTTTGATCATAAATACTATGTAATGCTAAGAAATAGGAAACTGCGCACAAAGGTCTTTTACCAGATTGCGAATCACTTTTATGCGTGCGTCGTCCTGCACGCGCTTTTTAAATTCTGCGATATAAGCTTGTCGTTGCTCCTTTGCCTCAGGTAAACGCTCATCTTTGATTATTTCCACAACCTCCGCAATCCACTCAGCAATTTTTTTCATTTCATACTCTTTCATACCACGAGTAGTTATTGCGGGCGTACCCAAACGGAGCCCACTTGGATAGAATGGGGACGAAGGATCTTTGGGAATGGTATTTTTATTTGCAGTCATACCTGCTGCTTCCAGAGCCTCTTGAGCAAAGACACCGCCGCCAGAACCCAGTTGTGGAATACAATCCATAAGCAATAAATGGTTCTCTGTACCATTGCCAACTAACTTTATACCTCGGGACAATAAGCCTGTAGCGAGGGCCTTTGCGTTTTTTACAACTTGGTTACCATATTCTTTAAAATCAGAAGTAGCAGCTTCTTTAAGCGCAACCGCAATCGCTGCTGTTTGGTGATCGTGCGGACCCCCTTGCAGACCTGGAAATATAGCTTTGTCTATTTTATCTCCAAGCTCTGCATCTTTAGCCAAGCCCTTTTCAGTCACCATAATAATTCCCCCACGTGGGCCACGGAGAGTTTTGTGTGTAGTCGATGTAACTATATGAGCATGAGGAACAGGGTCTGGATGTACACCCGCTGCTATAAGCCCGGCCACATGAGCGATGTCTGCCGCAAAGTATGCACCTACACTTTCAGCGATGTTCGCAAACTTTTCATAGTCATACACATATGCGTATGCTGTGGCACCAGCCCATATCAACTTAGGCTTATACTCTTCAGCCAAGCGCTGTACTTCATCAAAGTCAATCCGGCCTTCTTCGGTAACATGGTATGGAACACTCTTATAATAGATAGCTGTCGCAGATACTTTCCACCCATGGGTAAGGTGCCCTCCATCAGGAAGATTGAGACCCATAATTACATCGCCAGGGTTGCAGGCAGCGAGATACACGGCAAGATTCGCAGGGCTCCCAGAGTACGCTTGGACATTTGCGTGAGGTACATGAAATAATTCTTTTGCGCGACTAATAGCCAACCGCTCAACTCCATCAATAAATTCATTGCCCCCATAATAACGCTTGCCCGCATAGCCCTCGGAATATTTATTCGTAAGCACACTCCCCATGGCCTCCATCACCGCGGCTGAAGTGTAGTTTTCGGACGGTATCAGCTCAAGTCCTTCTTTTTGGCGCTGGTTCTCCAGCTCTATTAGATTCGCCAACTCTGAATCTTCTTTTTTTATAAATGATATATTCATAAATGAGGGTTTTAATAACAATAAGATCAAACTAAGCGGAGTTGCTTAGCTTACGAAACCCCTTAGTTTTAGAAAAAGTGAAGAAATTCGCATTGCACTATAATTACAGAAGAATATACAAAAGACTCATAAATCCTGCTAGTACAAACAATAGCGGAAAACTGCCCGTGACGGCAAATAGGAGTGCTGCAACAAGTGCCGTGAGCAATTTACCCAAGGCCAAACTCTGCTCAAAAAACACTATATACGGGATAATATCAGTAGCTTCGGCGCGCTCATACGTAACGGTGGAAAGTGGAATAAAATATACATTCTTGCCCACTCTCGCTGTGGTATCTGCTGCCAAACTTCCTCCCGCGCCCGGAAGCAAGGGCCTTACGAACCACCCCAGTGCAGTTGCAATAGCGCCCAATTTAAGCATAGGCATTTTCGCAGCGCCATCTGTAAGCTTACCAAGATACAACGAGATGCCAGCGGAGAGCGCGGAAGCAATGGTAATAACAATTCCCGCTTCCTGGTACCCCGCAAGGGCTATGAATATAAAAATAGGCCATATAGTTAGAGCCAACAGCTCCTCGCCAAATCCCCAATAACCAATACTCTTTTTCAGGTGCGTGCTATACAAGTTCCATGTATCGCGGAACGAGTACGGCCTTTCTTGGTACCCCTCTTTATGTATGAGTAATGGGATAAGCGCTATAACATAAATCGCACTGGCAGCTATAAGTAAATTTTGACTTCCACTAACTTGCGCCAGTACACCGCCAAGAAACGGTCCAATGATTTGTGCGGCTTGAATTATAGCCGTAAGCATGCTAAATTCTCTGCCCACCTGCCCCTGATTTGCAAAGCGTGCCACAATTCCATGGAAGGCCGGCCAATATAAAGATTTTTCTATGGCGTACAACAGAGGGGCGACCCACAAAAGCAAGGGACTAGTTGCCGCAAAGAAAAGGCATGCCCAATATCCCAATTGGAAGAATATACTCAAAGCCATCGCCCGTTTATAGCCAAACGCGGCAGTGAACTTCCCCCCGAATGGTATAAGCAATGCATACCATGCGTATACTGCAGCGAAAAAAATAAGAACCATCGGGACTGTAAGTCCAATAGCCTGATACAGATAAATGGGTTCAAATACTAACATGGCCGACAGAGCTACGTCTGCTATTCCGGCAGCAACATACAGCTCTTTAACCTCAGCATTTAAATGGAATAGAAAATAATGTGGGAGCCGGAGTTTTAAAGTCATGAAAACGTAGAATCAAGAATTACAAATTGCGTAATTCAGAGTATTTTAGGGTTAGCCAAAAATAAAAATATCTGTTATTTAAGTATACCAGGTTTCTTTTATTCCAATTTATTTGACATGGCCAGCGAAGTAGGTCATGGTAATAGTAACAGTTTCATCCTATGTCACAAAAGGAGGTGATGCATATGGTGACCACAGACCTACGATCCACAACCAGCTTAGGACAGCAATTAGAAGAAATCTGTCTTAAGGCGCAAGGAGCAAGCTCAGTTGTTCTTGAGAAGTTTAGAATAAGGCTGGGCGCATTAGGCCCGCCAGCCGAGAAGCTAAACCTTCTTCTTACTGAACTTGCGCTGGCTTACACGCAGGAGCCAGTACAAACAAAAAACGATATCCGACAATCGAGGGATATTCAAATTCAGGCAGTGATGGAACTGCTTCGAACAAACTTTGCTATAAAGTTTGACGAAGCAGGCTCGCTGCTCACAGGAGGACGCGGTGAAAACCGGTTCGCATGGTACACACCCAAAACGTACGTTGGAATCGCAGCTGAGGCTGCATAACAAAAGCGGTAGTATAACCTTACCTTATACTACCGCTTCATCATACTACCGCTTCATATTTTATACGACCAAGTTCAGTAATTTATTCGGCACAAAGATGGCACGTTTAACTTCTGCATTGCCTAAAGCGGTTTTTATTTTTTCATCCGCAAAGGCCGCCACTTTCACCCCTTCCTCGGAAACACCTACAGGTAATTCGAGCCGACCACGCATTTTTCCATTTATTTGAACTACAATAGTCGCCACACTTTCCTGGATAAAAGTTTCGTCCCAGTGTGGCCAATGATCCTTTTGGGCACTATCAGTATGGCCTAACACCTCCCACAATTCATCCGCCATATGCGGAGCAAAGGGAGCAACCAACTGAACCAGGCTATCTAAAACGAATTTCCAAGAATCGGTTCCTGTAAACCCACGCTCGCTCTTCTCAGCAAAAAGGATATTAACTAACTCCATCATGCTTGCAATAGCAGTATTGTATTTCTGATTTTCTAAATCTGTGGTTACCTTTTTTATAGTTTTATGGGCTGCCCGCAGTACCTTTTCGTTTACCACAGTGGAATGTTCAGATTTTGTGAACTCATGCACAAGTGACCATATACGGTTTAAAAAACGCAATGCACTTGGTACCCCTTGCGGGTCCCATTTAATCCACAGCTCGAGCGGAGCCGCAAACATGAGATAAGTACGGAGCGCATCAGCCCCATAACCCTGTTCAATAATTTCCAAGGGGTCCACGCCATTACCCTTGCTCTTACTAAACATCTGCCCATCCGAAGCGGTGACCTTACCATTGAATAAGAATTTCTTAAATGGTTCAGGGTGCTCTGTTAATCCTTTTTTGAAAAAGAATCGGGTAACAAACCGTGCATACAACATGTGGGCAGTGGCATGATCCGCGCCATTGTAGAAATCTATTGGCATCCACTTGTTTATAACGTTGCTATCAAAAATCTTTTCACTATTAGCAGGATCAAAGTAGCGCAGCATATACCAGCTGCTGCAAATATAGGTATCGAGTGTATCTGTTTCGCGCTCAGCAGCTCCGCCACACTGTGGACACTTCACTTTTACCCACTCCTCTGCCCGGGCAAGCGCGCTTCGGCCGTCGCCACTTGGACTAAAATCCTTCAGTACCGGCAATACTACGGGTAAGTCTGCATCCGGCACTAACTGCGGCCCGCATTTTTCACAATAGATGATAGGTATAGGTGCCCCCCAGTAACGCTGGCGACTCACGCTCCAGTCGCGCATTTTATAGTTTACCTTTTCTACTGCCACACCTTGCGCTGTTAAATCCGCGACAATTTTCTCACGCGCTTCAGCCGACGACATACCAGTATATGCTCCGGAGTTAAATAAAACTCCTTCATCTGTAATAAGGGCAGGTATATACGACTCATTTTTGTGATATGCCTCAACTGCTTTTTCTACGCGCGCCAAACCGTCTAACCAGTGGTCACGACCGGATGGTTCTTTTTTGAGATCACTTCGAATAGACTCTAAATCTGACCACACTACCTCGTACGACTCATGCTCTTCCTGCTCTTGGTCTGGCTTTTCCTGTTCGCTAATAATAGCTAAAAACATATAACTAAACGAGCGTCTGTTGCTATTTTTATTTGGGTTATAAAAGTATGAGTAGTTGGGCCCGCCCAGCGCAATAAGTTTTTCTACATTGCTAAAACCTGCCTCTTCTTTTAGCTCTCTGAGCGCTGCCTGCTCCCAGGCCTCCCCGTCACGTAAGCCACCCGCAGCAAACCACCGCATGCCGTTTTTCTTGTTTATAAGGCTCATAAACCGCTGACTGCGTGGATCATACCCAATTACCACTGGACCAGCTACATCTACTATGTCTGGCAATGCTTCTCCAAACTGCGGTGCAACTACTTCTTGTATGTTGAGGTTATATTTTTTTGCAAATTCAAAATCACGCTCATCATGAGCAGGAACTGCCATAATAGCCCCAGTACCATAGCCAGAAAGAACGTACTCAGCTATCCATACTGGAATTTTTTCTCCATTGGCTGGATTGATTGCATAAGCTCCGGTAAATACACCGGTCTTTTCTTTATCTGCTTGTCTTTCTAGCTCTGTCTTCTTTGCAATCTCTTTTCTATACTTCTCAACTTCAGATTTTTGTTCATCTGTAACTATTTTTGAAACTAACTCATGTTCAGGGGCCAAAACTAAAAACGTTGCCCCAAACAAGGTATCGGGTCGTGTGGTAAAGACTTCTATTGGAAATTGGAAATTGGAAATTGGAAATTTAATCAACGCCCCGGTTGATTTTCCTATCCAATTCCTCTGCGCGGTCTTTACGGTTTCAGTCCAGTCGAGCGCGTCCGTTGCTTCGAGCAATTCATCCGCATAATCGGTAATTTTGAAGAACCACTGTTTCACTTCGCGCTGCACAACTTCTGGGTCTGAAGATGAATCGTGTCGCCAGCACTTGCCATCTATAACCTGTTCGTTGGCAAGTACTGTTTGGCATTTGTCGCACCACCACTGCAAGCGTGTATCTTGGTACGCCAAACCGGCACGGTACATTTCCGAAAAAATCCACTGCGTCCATTTATAATACTCGGGGGTATGTGTGGCTATTTCTTTACTCCAATCATTGCTCCAGCCCATAGCCTGGTACTGCTTGTGGTAGTTTGGAATAATTTTCGCCATGGACTCCTGAGGAGACACACCGGCTTTAATGGCATAGTTTTCTGCAGGCAGTCCAAAACTATCCCAACCTACGGGGTGATAGCTTTCAAAACCCTGCTGCCGTTTAAAGCGAGCAAGCACATCGCTAATGGTATAGTTCATGGCATGTCCAATGTGTATGCCTGCGCCACTCGGGTAGTTGAACATGCTCATGGAAATATATTTTGGCTTTGAACTATTCAAATCTGCCTTATACACCTGTTGCTCCTGCCAAATCTTTTGCCACTTCTTTTCAATTACTTTTGGATCATATTTTTTCATAGTATTATGCAGTTAATTTGCCAAACAATTCCAGCTCTTTAGACTTAAGCAGGTCTATAAAATCGCTGAACAGCTGCTGCAGCTCTGGTGATACAGCGACCTTTTGAGTTTTATTTTCTATAAGCATCCGCAAAGTCACATCCTCCTCCTGCCAAGTCCTACCGTTATCTAGATATATATTTATCATTGGCAATACTTTATCGAGAGCGTATATAAATTTACCCTCAGCATCCTCCCGGTTCTCATATTGAACTATAATTTCATGAAGTTGAGTAAATTCTGGGAACTCTGCACGTAACTGTAATGCGGCTGCCTCTTCACGCGCGTGCTTAGTTGCATGCACCGCAGGGTCTGGGTCGTAAATATACGTATCTCCTGCAAATACTTCTACAAGATCATGGACGAGGCCATACTGCATGGCCAGATATTTATCGAGGTTTAGATTGTTACTCTCTATCAGATACCAAGCAACAAAAGAGAGCTGAAAACTATGTTCAACATCATTTTCGTATCGTGTTTCACCCTTCACACGAACACGTCGCAATATCAGCTGAAACTGATTGGTTAAATCAATAAATTTTAATAACTTAGATAACTCCATACCAAAAATGTATATTGCCTAGACGGGCGCCATCTAGGCATTGCCCAAACAAGATACTGTTCGCTTATGCACTTCGCCAAGGTCTCACTAATGGGTAATACATTAGATCAAATTTCCATCTTTTGCGTGGCCATAGTATACGAAATTTAAACGTAATTGGGAAGCATGTCGGGACGGTAATCGAAATGGAAATATTCTTTTTTCGTGCCTAGACGGAACCCCTGAGTTATCATAGTGTTAATAAGTAGGTCTTGCAGCTCTTGATAACGTATTGCCGCATCATCTGTTTTATCTTTATAAAAGTGAATAAAGAGTGCGTCTACACCATCATCGCCGTTACGCAAATATACTTCTTTATCATCTTCCAAGCTCCAGAGCGCGACATCCACCGAGAGACCCTCCGCATGTGGCATGCCTTCCATATTGATAAGCGAGTCGGTTTCTTCTTTGCCAAATTTTTCTACTCGCCGTTTGTATACAATTTCATACAAACTCTTTGCACGATACCCCTCTTTTATATAGAGGCGATACCTTAAGGGTTTAAGCGCTTCTTCTACTCGCTGCAAAGGTTCGATTATTTCTTTAGCAACTCGCACTCTATCGCTGGTTAATCCGGCCTCAAGAATATCTTCTTTGGTTAGGCCCTTTGACTCGTACTTGTGCCAGTAGAAGTTACTACCAACGAGACCGTATTCATCTATATAAACTAAATTCTCTGGGTGACTCATAGAGGTAACATAAATAGTTTCTTTGCATTCTCAGTTGTAACAGTGGCAGCTTCTTCAAATGAAATATTTTTCCATTCTGCAATCTTCTTTGCAACCGCTTCTATGTAGACTGGTTCGTTGCGCTTACCGCGATATGGCGTAGGGGCAAGGTACGGAGAATCAGTTTCCAAAACTATTCGCTCAAGTGGCACAACTTTTGCTACCTGCTCCATGTTGCCTGTTTTGTCGAAAGTAATTATCCCGTTTAAACCAATGTAGGCACCGAGTTCTAGAAACTTCTGTGCAATTTCTAGTGGGCCCGTGAAGGAATGGATTTCAAATCGGAGTGATTTGTCATTCCCGTGTAGACGGGAATCCATGTCAGCACCGGGGCCGACAGAATGACCCAAGCTTTGCTGTGCCGCTTCGGAGGCGGCACCGGATCCCCGCAGCATGCGCGAGGATGACAATACATCGCGTAGTATCTCCAGCACATCATAGTATGCATCGTTAGTTCCTTTGCTGGGGCGACAATGGATTATAAGAGTTTTATCTAATTCTTGTGTAAGCTCTATCTGCTGTATAAATGCGTGTTTTTGTAAAGCCTTAATTGATTCATGAGTAGATGCATCGTCCGGTAGCCGATAATAATCTAATCCGCACTCACCTATCCCGATAACCTTTTCGTGCTGCCCCAGTTTTTTATATCGTTCGTAATTAAACTCTTCCCGCTCACTTCGCGACGCACTCTCATTCTCATCTAAGTACGGATTGTCGTACGCATGACTTGGATGGAGGCCAATTGCAGCGTACACATGTTCTGGATATTGCGCGAGCATATCTACAGCTTGCTTGCTGGTATGATATTCCGTACCCACATTGATAACTGTTACGCTGCTGCTGAAACAACGCTGCAATATTTCATCTGCATCGTCTTTAAACGCATGGAGGTTTATGTGTGCGTGTGTGTCAATGAGCATGAAAATATCTGATCTCTAATTTCCAATAAGGACTGTAAATTATTAGAATAATTTATTCAATACGAGAGAATAGGCGCGGAATTGCCTCAAGAGTAATACCCTTCAACGCTACTAATATCTTCTCGGCAGCATCAGGCAAGAATGGTTGCGCATGATATGCAATGAGCTGCAGCTGCTCAAGTAGATAGTGTATATCTTTTAACCCCGCACCAGCATCAATTTTTATTTTTTTGAATGGCTCTTCTTTTGCTATATATTCATCCGCGGCTTTAATTTTCTGCCACACCCAATCTGCTGCTTTTTGAATTTCACGTTTTTCAAGGTAATCCGAAAATTGTTGATCAAAACTTGCAATTTGCAATTTGCAATTTGCAATTCCTGCATTCACCGCCATTTTTAATATACGACTGGTTAAGTTGCCTAAACCATTTGCAAGATTAGCATTGTAACTCTCTTTAAACTTATTCCAGGTAAAATCACCATCTTCGAAAGTGCTCATTTCGCGGGCTATCCAATAGCGGAGCGCATCTGCACCGTACTTTTCCACCACCTCAAATGGATCTATGACATTACCCAAAGACTTGGACATTTTCTGTCCGTCACTGTTTATAAATCCGTGAATAATAATTTGTTTTGAGTTGGGCAATCCAGCGCTCATGAGCATGGCCTGCCACATGGCAGATTGCTGACGGAGATTATCCTTACCTGCGATCTGCACACCATTAGGACTTTCCTTGGTTCCCCAAAACTTCTCAAAGTTAGCTACATCTTCGGGCCAACCAAGGGCAGATATATAATTCACCAGAGCATCAAACCAGACATACATTACCTGCGTTTCGTCATCGGGTACTGCAACACCCCATGGCATTTTTGCCTTTAGCCGAGAGACGCTAAAATCTTGTAGACCACCTTCAATAAACTTGCGTATTTCGTTAAATCTGAAGTCGGGAATTACGAACTCTCTATTCTGTTTATAATAATCCAAAAGAGGTTGTTGATATTTTGAAAAACGGAAGAAGTAGTTTTCTTCTTTTATAAGTTCTATTTCCAGATTTGGGTGTATTGGACACTTTCCATCTACCAATTCTGAATCGGTTTTTTCAAGTTCACACCCTACACAATACTTAACCTCGTATTCTTTTTTGTAAATATCACCACTAGCCAGACAGCGCTTCCAGAACTCTTGAGCTGCAGATTTGTGATGTGCGTCTGTGGTCCGGATAAAATTGATATCGGAGGAAATATTTAGGACTGGCAATAGCTCTTTAAACCGAGCTGCATAGCTATCTACGTATGCTTGGGCACTTTTACCAGCCTCTTCGGCTTTGCGGTAAATTTTTACCCCATGCTCGTCAGTGCCTGTATTGAAAAACACGTCATCCCCTAGCAGTTTATGATAACGGACTAAGATATCTGCCTCCACAATTTCTAAAGCAAATCCTAAGTGAGGATCTGAATTTACGTACGGGGTAGTTGTTGTTATGTAAAATTTTTCTGACATATACAAGGATCACCCTTGTGCTGCACAAGGGTGATCCTTGTATGCATAGGGGGAAATAAAAATGGGCTCGTTTGAGCCCTTTTAGTATAGCTTTTTTAGATTTTTACTACAACGGAGAGGACTTCAGCTCAGAAGACCCGCCCGAGAACTCGTCTATGAGGACAGTTGCAGCAGCAGCAACAGGAACTGCAAGGAGCAAACCAACTATACCAGCAAGCTTAAACCCTGTAAGGAGCGCTAAGATTACAACCAATGGGGAAACGCCCACGGTCTTGTGCATTATTTTTGGAACCAATATGTAACCTTCGGTTTTTTGAATAATTACATAAAGAACTATAACGCCAATAGCAAGTGCGGGACTCTGAATAAGTGCAAAAAATAACGCGGGCACTGCCGAGACAATAGGTCCAATATACGGCACCACTTCAAGGAGCCCTGCTATAAGCGCTAGGACTAACGCATATTTAACATTCAAAAGGCTAAGCCCGACAAAAGTGAGTACAAAAATGGAAATACTGAGTATTATTTGGCCGAGCACCCACAGACCCATTTTTTTCTGTATTTTTTCTACCAACCCCATAGTCATGTCACGCTGACCAGCAGGGACCACGGAGCTAATAAGCTCCTTCATGCCTTTCTGTTGCGAAGCAACAAGATAAAAGGAAACAACTAAGACAGTAACAAAACCTAAGAGCCCATTAAATACACCTAGGGTGCGAGTAAATACTGAATCACCTCCATCGCCAGTTAAAACACCACTGACAATTTCGCCGAGACTTGATCCGGGCAGAATACTTGCGAAGCTCGGATACCGCGTATGAAGTTCAGCTAAATATTCGGGAAAATTTGCGCTGAGTAAATGAAACTGAGTTACAAGCGAGGGAACGATAGTCACTAAGACTAGACCAACTACACCAAACACAATTACATATACCGCAAGGACACTGACTGCGCGGGGAATTTTTCGCGTATGTAAATAGTCCGCCAAAGGATCTAATGCAGACGCAAGTACAACGGCAAGCAAAAAAATTGCTATAACTTCCCGAATGGCCCAAATAAATGCCAAAGCCAAAACGACAAAAACAACTTTTAATATAACTTTTGTAGAATATTCAAGCTCGGAAAATTTCATAAGTGTAGTATATAGAGAAAATAAAAAACCGGCTACTGAGCCGGATTTTGCGATTCTTCTAAAACAGATTTTGCTTCATCAACCTCTTGACCCTGCTGTTGGAGTCCCTCCAAACAATAAGCCCTAATTTGCTCTCTGAGGAAATCTGTTAAACCGTCGGCAATCAGATCTCGAATCAAAATATCTTTAATAGTCTGATCTAAATCAGAGATACTAATAAGATATATAATTTTTCTTAGTTTTTCATCCATAGATTTATTCTATCACACATTCGGACAATTACAGCAAGTGCAACACTTCTTGACGAGCCTCGGGCCCAGTTAGACCCTCATAATTACGAGCTTCTGCACTTTGAGCTTCTGCTACAACACTAGCAAACTCAGCTTCACTAACTTCGCGTGATGGCTGATAGCCCGCTAGCCTCTCCAGAGTTGCTTCTCTG
>CAZYMS010000024.1:0-19438 GCA_964648985.1 uncultured Candidatus Saccharibacteria bacterium | reverse complement strand
GTTAGGTGAGAACTGAAACGACTCTTAAGGAGTTGAAGTTCCACCGTGGGTGGGCAAATCCTACTCGGCCCACCATACAAAAAGCGTCTACGTTCTGTAGACGCTTTTTGTATCACCAGAAGAATAACTCTATGTGACACAATCCGGAACGGGATTTCACTTAGAAAAATAAAAGGGCGCCCAAATATTAGGCACCCATATAATCGACTAACTTCATTTGCTATTTAAG
This sequence comes from uncultured Candidatus Saccharibacteria bacterium, assembly GCA_964648985.1. GTDB lineage: Bacteria > Patescibacteriota > Doudnabacteria > UBA920 > UBA920 > JAEUSE01. The sequence goes on along the minus strand of CAZYMS010000024.1, from coordinate 19,209 downwards.
CAGTAGTACTGCAAGGACAGCTAACAAAAAGCCGAACACACGCTTTGCGGAAAAATCTCCTGTTATTACTGCTTGATAAATTGCTGGTACTATAACCTGGATCACCAAGGTAATAATAAACAGTGAGCCAACCTGCGTGGGTGTCACGCTAGCTAGCATCTTGTTAAACATTAGTAGCGCAACCCCGGCTATCAGACCTGCTAGAATAGCAAAACACCACCTTGCACCCTGCGGTGAAGCCAAACCGCCCCACCAGGCGAATGGCAACACAGTAACAAAGCATATCCCCGCAAACACGCCTGCGGACAAGGCCGGAGCCAAGCCACTTCTGTTCATCAACAACGGCCAACATCCGAACAATAGCCCTGCAACTACCGCTAAGAAGAATGGATTCCTCACTTCAATTTACCCCCTTAGATTTGTGTAGAAAACGCTTATTATATGCTCATGTTAATGCGAGCAATGGATTATCAATCTGCCTTAAAACCTATTGACTGATAATGTTAGCACGCCACGTCCTCCCTCGCAAACTAAATAACAAGCCATCATGTCAAAACACCTCTCATTTAGAGAGGTGTTTTGATATGGAGCCGTTGTGCGGGATCGAACCGCAGACCTTCTCCTTACCATGGAGATGCTCTACCAACTGAGCTACAACGGCGAGGCGGAAATATCCAACTCCCAATATCTAATTTCTAACGTAAAGACAAAGGAAAGAAAAACCAGACAGGACTTATTGTAGCAAGATGTGCGGAGACGTGCAATATGGAGTTAGCTCGTGAGCGCCTGCCTGGTTTGGGTATATTTCGGATTATTAGGTTCGATTTGGATTGCTTTTTGCAAGGTGGAAAGCGCCTTTACCCGGTTGCCTGCTGCTTCATAGGCGAGAGCCAAGTTGTAATATCGATTGGGCTGGTTTGCATCCAAACCCAAAGACTTTTCATAGCAACGAATAGCCTCGCCATACGCACCAAGATGATACTGACTAAATCCAAGCCGTGCCCAAAAGACAGGACTCGCCTGTGCGTCTTGCCCAAGGCTATCCAGAAGCTTTCGCGCTTCAAAGTACTGCTTATTGTCTAAGTACTGTTTTGCCACCGCCATAGCCTGCTCAACACCAAGAGCTTTCTGTTCAGCTGCAGCTTGTCGCTGTTCTGCGGGATTAGCTACCTCAGAATGTATTTTTGGCGCTGGTGGAACATGTGGTACTACGGGGAGGGACGGCGCACTTGTCGTAGTCACTGGACGGACAGAAGTAGTTGTCTTTTTTTCATGCGTACTCTCGGTACGGTGTACTGGCGCAGGTTTGGGTTCAGTCTCCGCACTCTTCGCTTTATACGCTGCAGATATTTTTGCAGCAGTTTGCTTTACACGAGTTTTGCGCTGGTTTACTTCCAGTAACTGGCGCATGCGAAATTTAGAACCAACTGGGTCACGCAAACCCTTTGCCTCAAGCACGAAACGCCAGAGACTGCGAAGCTTTCCCTGAAATAAAAGCCAATACCTGTCTGCAGACCCACTCGTGTCTTCTTTGCCATCTTTTGCGTGCAAAGCACGTCTTTGTGCTTCAGGAATATGGCGACCCAGGACTGCCAAAAGCCCGACAATTGCAATAAATAAAATAATGTTGGGCAAAACGTAGGCAGACATAAAGGAGAGTACTTAAAGCTCCAAATCTCAAAACCCAAGTTCCAAATAATTTTCAAGGATCAAATTCGTATTGTATTGAATTTGATATTTGTAATTTATTTGATATTTGTAATTTGTTATTTGGAGCTTAAAATTTAGTTAAAGCACCATAAGACCGAGCGCAAAACTCCTAGCGGTACGCCATTAGTTACCAAGTACAAACCGGCTAAAGCGGCGGACCTGAATGTTCTCGCCCATCTTCGAAACAGCAGTAGAAATAAGATCTTGAATTTTAAGGTTCGGATCTTTTACGAACGTTTGTTCAAGCAAGCATACTTCTTCAAAATATTTTTGAAGTCTACCAGAAATCATCTTTTCGACTATATCATCGGGTTTTCCTGTAGTTTGTTCCTTGTAAATTTCTTTTTCTTTCTCAATAGTTTCGAGAGGAATTTCTGCAGAGGAAACAAAGATTGGACCTGCGGCTGCTATGTGCAAGGCAATATCTTTTGCAAGATTCTTAAAGTCATCTGTGCGAGCAACGAAGTCTGTTTCGCAGTTCAGCTCTACCAACACACCTATGCGGCCACTATGTATATAACTCTCTACTACACCTTCGTTTGCAACACGATCTGCCTTCTTTGTAAGTTTTACGGCACCTTTTTTGCGAAGATACTCAATAGCAGCTTCCTTGTCGCCATTCGATGCATCCAGCGCTTCTTTTACATCCATCATACCAGCGCCAGTAAGCTCGCGTACTTCTTTTATTAAATCGTTAGACATATATTTTTGATTGAATAATGAATTATGAATAACGAATTACGATACAACTTTGGACGTATTGTGTCCGAAGTCATAATTCATAATTCTTACTTCTTAATTCTTCTGTTCTGCTTCTTCTTTTTCTGCTTTCGCAGCGGCAACTGCAGCGCCCGCGCTAAAGCGATGGCGGCCTTCTGCTATTGCTTCGCTAATTGCACCAGCAATCAAAGCTACTGCTTTAGTAGCATCGTCATTGCAAGGAATAGGAAAATCTATGTAGCGTGGATCACTGTTACTGTCTACAAGACCAATAACAGGGACACGCATTTTGCGTGCTTCGAGCACCGCAGTGCTATCGTGCTCAACGGCAGATACAAAAATTGCATCTGGAAGCTTGCGCATGTTCTTAATGCCTTCGAAAAGCTTTTCCAGCTTTATCATTTCGCGTTCAATAAGCAAACGTTCTTTCTTTGTATATTGTGCTTCAAGCTGACCAGTTGCTTTAAGCTCCTGGAGTTTCTCAAGCTTGCGAATAGTTTTTTGAATAGTTCGAAAATTGGTAAAAGTACCACCAAGCCAGCGCGCGGTTACATATGGCATATCGCAAGCTTCTGCAGCCTGCTTAATACTCTCTCTGGACTGGCGCTTGGTACCAACAAACAATACTGTACCGCCCATGGCCGCCCTGTCAGAAACAAAGCTTGCAGCCTTAAGCAAGCTGGCGCGTGTCTTGGCCAAGTCTAAAATATGAATGTTGTTGCGTACTGTGTAAATGTACGACTTCATGCGAGGGTTCCACCGGCTAGTGGTATGCCCAAAATGAGCTCCGCTCTTGAGGAGCTCAAGGAGTGTTACGTCTTTCATGTATATCCTTATACGTCCACCTCTCTGCCCCGCCCTTTGAGTACCTTGCCAGGCGCGCAAAGGGCGGGGAGGAATACATGGAGGTGTGCGTGATTAATTGGCGATCCCAATATACGAATTTCACACGAATGATACGAATAATTAATGCATACAGATGTCTACAACAAGTAGAAATCTGTCCTAATTATTTGTGGCATTCGGGTGGCCATTTGTAGATTAGTGTCGCGATAATTCTACCATTGCTTGACCAAAAAGGCAAGGGATTATATACTGTGTAGGACTCATTTTACATATATATGAAACCCTCCATACACCCAACGTACAACACAGCCGCCGTGGTCACCTGCGCCTCCTGCAATACTACCTGGCAGACCGGATCAACCAAGGATAAGCTGGACACTGAAATCTGCAGCAACTGCCACCCATTCTACACGGGTAAACAGAACCTCGTAGACACTGCTGGTACTGTTGAACGTTTCAAACAGAAGCAAGCAAAAGCCGCTACTGTAAAGGCTGCCATTAGCGTAAAAAAACCAAGAAAAGCTCGCGCTCCTAAAGCCTAGCTACCCCACACGTACAAACCACCTCGCATTCTGCCTCTTATCCAGGTAGACAGGTGGTTTTGTGTTACTAAACTAGACGTGAGCCTTGAGAAATGAGCCATGAGTGATATGATACAGTTAAAGAACTGGCCTACCTCACGTCTCAAGCCTCATACCTCACTTCTCGCCTTATTATGAACCAAGCATTTCAAAAAATTATTGACGAATACAAAGACCTCACAGAGCAACTCGGACAAAGCGGTCCAAGCGATTTAGCGCGCCTTGGTAAGCGGCAGACCGAGCTCGTGCCCGTGGTTGAAAAAATAGAGCGGCTACAAAAAATAGAAGCAGACATAGCAGACAACACCGAACTCGCCAAAGTTGATGACGCTGAAATGCAAAATATGGCACTGGAAGAAATAAAGCTCTTGCAAGTACAAGGCGCGGCATTGCTCGAAGAAATAGAAAACGATCTACTACCCAAAGACGAAAATGACAGCAAAGACATAATGGTCGAAATGCGAGCCGGTGCTGGGGGCGATGAGTCGACGCTGTTCGCTGCCGAGCTTTTTCGCGCATATGGAAAATACGCAGAGAGCCGTGGCTGGAAGGTACATATAGTATCTTCATCAAAAAGCGATGTAGGTGGTTTTAAAGAAGTAATTTTCGAAATTACTGGAAAACAGTCTCAGCAAATTGGTCCGTACAGCGCGTTTAAATACGAATCCGGCGTGCACCGTGTGCAACGTGTTCCGGAAACGGAAAAGTCGGGCCGCGTACACACGTCTACCATTACCATAGTGGTACTCCCCGAAGTGGAAGAAAAAGATTTTGCTATTGACCCTAAAGACTTAAAAATAGAAGCAACCACTTCTTCTGGCCATGGTGGACAGAGTGTAAACACAACTTACTCCGCCATACGCATAGTGCATATCCCTACTGGCATAACAGCCCAGTGTCAAGACGAGCGCAGCCAAGCCCAGAACAAAGAAAAAGCTTTGGCGGTTATACGCTCCCGTGTAGCTGCACATTTTAAAGAAATAGAAGACAAGAAACTAAAAGATACACGCCTCAGTCAAATTGGCACAGGAGACCGCAGCGAAAAAATTCGTACCTATAACTTCCCCCAAGACCGTGTCACTGACCATCGCATAAACGAAAACTTCAACCAAATTACACTTATTATGGAGGGGAGAATTGATGGTATAATTGAAGCACTGCAAAGGGCAGACATACAACTCAAAAAACAATCGCTAATGACATGAACATAACGAGGAGGACGAAATGTTTCTGGATCGTATTAGAGATTACTCAGAGATGGTCAGATTGTGCCTAAACTTACTAGACAAACTACAAAGTCCAGTAAGCCCAGCCACAAACTACTTATTATTCCGAAGACTAGATGAACTAAAACGTCTCGAAGAGCAGTTAATCAGAGAGTTAACTCCGGAACAAGTGCAACAAATTCCGGAATTTGGAGAATGGCTCAGGGTGAGACAAGACCCCATACAACCCGCATGCGAGACAAAGGCAGGACGCAAACGCATGCGAGCACACATTGCTAGTGCGGGCGCACTCGCAGATGTGGGAAATAGATTGCTGAGCATATGAAAACAATACGACAAACGCTACAAGAGTATAAAGATATAGCGGAGCCAGACTTACTCCTTGGCCACGTCTTACGTAAGCCACAGGAGTTTTTATTTATGCACCCGGAATACCGGCTTAACTCTTTTGAGCTTGCGTCTTTGGACAAGCTCGTTAAAAGACGCAGAAATGGCGAACCAGTAGCATACCTACTAGGATACAAATACTTTTACGGACTTAAATTCAAAGTAAATAAACACGTCTTGGTCCCCCGCCCTGAAACCGAGTGGCTTGTCGACCGAGCGCTGGCGATTGTCGAAAGTCGAAAGTCCATAAAGTCGAAAGTCTCTATATTGGATGTGGGTACTGGATCAGGCTGTATTGCGGTTAGCATTGCGCATTCAGTTGGAGTTGAGTCATCAACAGGTGGAGCAACAAGGGTGATCCTTGCGCGGCGCAAGGATCACCCTTGTTGTGAGATTACCGCATCAGACATTTCGGAGGCTGCACTTAAAGTTGCGGCGCAAAATGCGAAAACTCACAAAGTTCACGTAAACTTTATTCAAAGCGACTTGTTTAAAAATATTCATGGCAAGTTCGATATTATAATTGCGAACTTACCCTATGTACCTCAAGGCATGTACGAGCTACTTTTTCATAATCTTAAATATGAACCCAAGGTTGCCATAACGGACGGTGGCGAAGTATGGGATATATATCAACGCTTTTTCACAGAATTGCCCAAGCACATAACAAAAAATGGAATAGCGCTTCTGGAAATTGATGACGGTTCAAAGGCAGACATGCAAAAGATGATTAAACGCATCCTCCCTAGCTCGCAGGCAAAATTTTCAAAAGATCTGGGAGGACTCTGGCGTCATCTCGAAATACGCAACAACCTATAGCTTGCAACGTACCAGATCGTTGACGGAACAATCTTTTATATATAGACTTACTAGTTATCTTTGGGCCGGCAAGCCCGGGTAATCACACAAGATAATTCAGTCTTGGGTGCTGCGGAGGAACGTATGACAAGAACTACGAAACTAGTACTTTTTCTCATGGGTGCTGCTGTAAGTCTGATAGCCGCAATGCTTCGATTAACGGCAGTAATGACCCCAGGCTATTCTTTACTCGTACTCCTAGGAGGACTCTTTCTCCTTGGAGTAATCTATGGACTGAAATACGCCAGCAACACCGGCTGGCCGCAAGCATGGATTGGACTGGGTGTGGCACTGAGTGGCATACCCATTGATGTGTTTGATATGAAACCCGACCAAAGACCGCGCGTTGGATACTGGATGGGCATACTCATTGGCACGTTCATTTTCTGGCTCCTTACTGTGCTAGTCACCACCATAGGTGACGGACTGGGGAAAAAGATGGGAAACAAATCGTAATATCAAAACCGTCACTGAACTGCGATGAGCAGGATATCGGTGACGGTTTTATTTTAGATTTGATATTTATTATGGAATATGGGTAAAACTCTTATTTTTTTCGGTGAGAATCTCTGCGAACTTTTCCAATGTTTCTTCTCCATGAACCCGAACGCGCGGGACATGCATCAAATCATCTGGATTTATAGCAGTACCAAAATGAGTAGTAAGTGCCATAACAAAACCCACATGCTCCGCTGCGGCAATATATTGTGGGGTAAAATGTCCATATGGATATACGAGTATACGAGGTACGGGGCCAAGATTGGCCTCAAGCTCTTGCAACGACTGCTGGAGGTTTTGCTGTATGTAGGTTGCATCGAATTTCGGGCTGGCCCCATCAAAATGATTCTCTGTGTGAGAGACAATTTCCATGCCTAGCTGCTTGGCCATGGAAACATCTGCCCATGTCCCATAGTCAGGTGTACCCAAAAAACTAGGCACAATAGCAAAGCTTCCAACCATGCCGTGTTTTTGCAAAACAGGCACTGCAAATGCGAATACGTCCGCATAACCATCATCAAATGTAAAAACTACAGGTTTAGGGGGTAGAGTAAGCTTTTTTTGTGTGGCTAAATACACATCCTGCAAAGTAACACTTGTGTATCCATGATCTGCAAGCCACTCAACCTGGAGAGCAAAGTCATGAGGACTTACAGTTAGGTCAACGCGCATCGGATCCGCATCTGACGGCAGTGGTCCTACATGATGATACATAAGGATGGGTACGGAAATACTACCAACAGCCGCGGCCTGAGCAACAGGGACATGGACTACGGAAGTAAGCGGATCATCCGTGCCACGAGCAGGCACTGGTTCAGCCTCGCTCAATACCTTACCCGAGTCATCATGGGCGATCACAGCCGAGGCGACTACTTTTCCATTTGCCCGCCGGAGCGGATGGAGTGCCACATGTGCTGAGGACACAGAGTACCCAAGCACCACCAATACTCCCAATGCCCCCAGAAGGATGAAAGCGGTCCGCGCATGACGCATGCGTATATGTTTATATTTTCCCCAAAAATTCTTCACTTGTGTATATGTATCTTACAGAATATATGACTAACAGCATGCGTGCTTAGGCCACATAGAAAAAGGACTGCCGGTGAGGCAGTCCTTTGCAAAATTATTATTCTGCTTTTTCTTCAGTCTCTGCATCAGCCTTTACGACACCTTCAACTTTTGTAACATCTTCTTCAACTGGAGTAGCGAGTTCAGCCTCAAGGTCACGAGGAGGTTGTACCTTTGCAACTACTTCTTCACCATCTGTTACAAGAGCAACGCCTTTTGGCAAAGTAATATCTTTAACCGCAATTACATCCTCAAATGTTGTAAGAGACGATATATCTACCATCAAGTTATGAGGTAAATCTGCAGGTAGACATTCAACTGTTATTTCATTAAGCACCTTTACCAAGGTACCGCCAAGAGCTTTCACCGCCACTGACTCTCCTTCATACTCCAAAGCAACAGTAGTCTCAAGTTTCTCAGTCATGCTTACTTCCAGAAAATCTACGTGAATAGGCTGAGACTTAACTACATGTTTTTGCACATCATGGATAAGCACATTTCGCTGCCCATTACCTTCTATGTCCAAGGTAACAATCGTAGACTCACCTGCCTTACGAAAGATTTTTTCAAACTCGTTTTGGGAAACTGAAAGATGTACATTTTGCACATTATGGCCATATAGCTCAGCTGGAATTATACCACCCTTGCGCATTGCTTTTACGGGCGTTTCTGTATTTCGTACAGTTGCCTTCAGCACTAACTTTTCCATAAAATTCTAGAAATTACGAATAGATACGATATACAGACAAAAATTACATTAGATACACGCGGGAATAAGCAATAATGCTTGAGTTTCTGTATATCTGTAAAGATCTGCAATCAAGTAGAAACATTATAAAGAAACAAAGGCCTTTTTGCAATATTGATTTATTAGCAATTGTATGTCATAATGCGGAGTATTTTGAGCAAAAAATCAATTTACCAAATACTAAACCTCTCAACTCATCAAATCAGACCACTAACACACAAAGGGCGCGCACCATGCTATGGGTTTTAATTATAATCCTACTGGCAATTGGCAGCATAATGCTATTCATACAGAGACGGGTCCTGGGTCTGTTTATTCTCGTTCTCGGCCTCTGTCTAATCGCAGCACTGCTGCGCGAATCGTAAAAAAACCGGCGGAGGTCTTTTTAGTCCTTCGCCGATATTTATATTACTCTAAAATAATGAGCCAAATTACGCACTTTGCTTCCTAAACGCTTTAACAAAATCACCTTTAAATTTTTTCATACTCTGGTGAATAATAAGCACATCATCGGTTGAAATAGGATCGGCATCACGAAATTTGTGCGTATCTGACAAAGTCAGGTCCGTCACGCTTGCAGCGGAAACTACCTGCTGGCCGTTTATATCTATACTAAACATAACACTCCCTTTGCACTGCTGACAATCCGAATGAATAAGAATGCGACCCTCTCCCGAAAGTTCGTTTTGGTCACTTTCCACCACCTTCATAGTCTCTAAGTTATTGCGGTACCCACATACAGGGCAGCGCAAAATAAAACCAAGGAGATTCAGTACTTTTTTGAGATCTAAGTTCTTCATAAGCAGGGCAGAATTAAGTAGCAAGAATTATGAATTAAGTACGAGGAGAAATGAATTATTTACAGTATTTGCTTAATCCTTGATTCGTAATTCTTAATTCTATTGTACTGCGTTTCGCCTAAAACCGCAACGCACGAGACTGCCAGGAAATATTATGGACAATTCCCAAAGCTAAACAGGTAACTATAAGTGAACTTCCCCCATATGAAAGAAGAGGAAGGGGTATACCAGTTACGGGCGCAAGACCAATATTCATGGCAACATTTACCGTAACCTGAAAGAAAAAGAGAAAAAATATGCCAAATGCCAAATACCTACCAAGTTCATCTCGCGCCCTGCGAGCTACAGATAGTATTCGAAGCATGAGTAACGCATATAATCCTACCAACACACACGACCCAACAAACCCAATTTCTTCTGCAGCAGTGGCAAATATGAAGTCAGTCTGACGTTCGGGCAAAAAACGAAGCTGACTTTGCAGTCCCTTACCCAGACCCCTGCCAAACAGTTGGCCGCTTCCCACGGCAATAATAGCCTGACGCACATTATACCCTTCTCCACGCGGGTCTAAGTTAGGATTTAGAAATGTCTCAAGACGAGTACGTTGATAATCGTGGAGCACAAACTGCCACGCCGCACCTGCAGCAATTATACCGCACAGAATAAGTATAAATAAACGCTTCTTACTGATAGGGCTCACAAGCAATATGCCAAACCACACTGCAAGAATAACCAAACTTGAACCAAGGTCCGGCTCGACCAACACAAGTCCCGCCGGTATACCTGCGAGCAGTAAGGTAATAATTACATTTTTCCAAGCATTAATCTGACCGCGAAACAAATAGAACCAACGCGCAAGACCCACCACCACCACCACCTTGGCAAACTCCGCAGGCTGTAGCTGAAAAAAGCCGAGATCTATCCACCGACTTGATCCACGCACGCTCCTGCCGAATACCAACACAAACACTAATGACAAAAGCAATATAACGTATGTGCCACGATTTATCTTCGCGAGGGTATGGTAGTTATACCGAGCCATAAGGAGTAGCGCCACAGACCCCGCACCCCCAAAAAGTAATTGCCGCCAAAATATAGACAACGTAGGGTTGGCGAGTGAACTGGTATACATAAGCGTAAGACCCGCAGCCAACAAAAGTCCACTCACCAAGAGCAAGGGACCATCAAACGTTCGTAGTAAATTGAGGGTACTTAACTTCATTCGAGTAATATAAAGATTTTAAAATCTAAATAGCACAAATACCAAACAAATTCCAGCTAACAAATTCAAAATAATAAACCTTAGTCAGTGCGTTTACAATTTTTGATTTTGATATCAGGCTTTGGTTGGTACTTGTTTTTATGAGGTACTTTATCTTTTTGGTTTTATATCCTGCAATTGCAAGCTATTATCCAAGGTTTGAATATTCGCTACATCTGCGGTATTTGTTTCTGCAATGGGAACAGCGCGAACAAAATCGTCTTGAGTTACGCCGGGAAAATGAATGACATACGCCCTGCGTTCTCTTGGCTGCACCGTAAATTCAGAGCGATCACTCACTGCTACAACTTTATTGTTAGCATCATACAAGAAAAACACAATGTGGACGGCAGAAAGTTTATATGGACTATTATTTATCACTACCCCTTCTAACCGCACGCCTTCCTTTTCGGGAAATACAGTAGGGGTGGGTGTGGTTATGCTCACTTCCGGAGTTTGATACTTTTGTTGGAACCTTACTGACGTTATTTCCACTTTTCCCGTGGTAGCAGGTGCGGCGCTATTGAAACGGGGCACAACTACATAGGTATCTTTCCCGGGTAATACATAGAGCTGCCCACTCGTCTGGTAAGCTCGTTGGCCATTTTGGCTAAAAAACTTAGCGGTATATGTTGCTTGGGTTGCAGACAGTTTTAAATTCGGATTCATTACTTTGGCATACGCCATATATCCCCCACCCGTTACTGGTAGGACGACCACTGGACCTACTTGTAAATCCTTAGCATCCGTAAAGGAGGGCGTGGCTATGAGTGCCTTTTTATTATAGGAGTACCCATAGACGGAGGTAGCACCCACTCGAAAAATCCAGTATGCCGGGATAATCATGATTATCCCCAATACGAGCACCACACGCTGCCAGGGAGCAAAGGTATATAAAGCCTCGACTAAAGAAAGCCAGGCCAAGCGCAAATTATCTTCTGTTTCATCAGAGAATAGCTGCATATACATATATAATATCACAATTTTAAAGGCGTCTGATATACTGAGTCTACAGAAGAAGTGAGAAATGAGCCTTGAGTAATGAGTCCATATTGAGCACCATACTCACGCCTCACGTCTCATTTCTCATTTTCTCTCTTCATATGTCCTTTGTTCATCTCCACACCCATAGCCACTATAGCCTGCTCGATGGCCTTTCGCGCATAGACCCCTTAGTCGCCCGCGCTAAGGAATTGGAAATGCCGGCTATAGCCCTTACCGACCACGGCGTCATGTATGGCGCAGTGGAGTTTTACTATGCTTGCAAGCAGGCTGGTATAAAAGCACTCATTGGCATGGAAGCGTATATTGCCCCGCGCGGCATGGAAGATAAGGAAGGAAAAATAGATAGCGACTATTTTCACTTAACACTTATTGCAAAAGATGATGCTGGATATAAGAACCTAATGCTTCTAACGACCGAAGCACATACGCGCGGGTTCTACTATAAACCACGTATAGATAAAGCCTTTTTAAAAACACATAGCGCAGGACTTATTGCCTTGTCGGGTTGTCCCGGTGGTGAGCTACCAAAAGCCGTGGCGTCGGGCAGTGAGGAGCGAACGGAAGCCGTGCTTAAAGAATATTTAGATATTTTTGGACCAGAGAACTTTCTCATAGAAATACAAAGAACTGAACGAGACCGGACTCAGGGTGAAGGAAAACAACTGGAAGAACGATTACAAAAGCTTGTTACGCTTGCGCGCAAACACAATCTCCGGCTCGTAGCCACCGCAGACAGCCACTACATTAATGCAGACGATGCAGAGGCGCAGGATGTTTTAGTGTGTATAGGTACAGGAAAAACCGTAGGCGACATAAGCAGGCTCGACATGCGCAGCCACGACCTGTCACTCAAAAGTCCGGACGACATGCGCACACTTTTTGCCGATATACCAGAGGCAGTAGAAAATACTGTTTGGGTCGCCGAACAGTGTACGCTCGAAATACTACTTGATCAACGCTGGTTTGCGAAAGTAGAAATACCTGAAGGCGAAACAAACGAAAGCTATTTGCGCAAACTCGTTCACGAGCATGCACTGAAAAAATATAACGGCAGCATACCCGAAGAAGCCCAGACAAGACTTGAGTATGAACTGGATATTATTTGCAGCAAGGGGTACGCCCCGTACTTTATTATGGTAGCGGATATTGTGCACGGGGCCCATTCCCTCGGCGCCATTACCAATACTCGTGGCAGCGCCGCAGGAAGCCTAGTAGGACATGTGCTTCAAATTGTAAATGTGGATCCGCTCGAGTTCATTATCCCCTTTGAACGTTTCCTCACTAAGCACCGCCCGTCCCCTCCTGATATAGATTTGGACATTTCAGATACCCACCGCGACGCGACTATTGCCTGGATGACCGACCGGTACGGCCACGATAAAGTTGCGCAAATTATTACCTTTGGAACCATGAAGGCACGCGCTGCCATGCGTGATGTTGGCCGCGCCTTAGGTATCCCCTATGGTAAATGCGACCGCCTGGCCAAAATGGTACCCATCGGCAAGCAGGGTTTTGACATGACCATAGATACTGCTATAGAGATGAACCCTGAACTTAAAGCGGTGTATCAGACTGATCCAGAAACTAAACAAATTATAGACATTGTTAAGAGAATAGAGGGTAGCTGCAGACACGCCTCTATTCACGCCGCAGGTATTGTGATTACTCCGACCGAGCTCACTGACTACCTTCCCCTACAAAAGGAACCGGACGGCGACCGTACTATTACCCAGTATGATATGTACTCAGTAGATGTAGGCGCTTCTTCTTACGCTATTGGGGTTATTAAACTCGACTTACTAGGTATTCGCAACCTCTCCATTTTGGTGGGAGCATTAAAACTAGTAGAAGAACGCTACGGTAAAAAAGTTGATATTTATAATCTACCGGCTGGGGACCCGAAAACCTATGCACTTCTTTCAGCAGGTCATACATTCGGCGTATTTCAGCTTGGATCTTCGGGCATGACGAGATACCTCAAAGAACTGAAGCCTGAAACAATATTCGATATTATGGCCATGATCGCGTTATACCGCCCTGGCCCGCTACAATTCATTCCTGAGTTTATTGCGCGCAAACACAATCCAAAACTTATCACCTACTTAGATCCAGCTCTGGAACAAATTCTTGCTCGAAGTTATGGCATTTTGGTATACCAGGATGACCTTCTGCAGATGGCACACGACCTTGCAGGGTATACCTGGGAAGAGCTGGATAAATTCCGCAAAGCAGTTGGAAAAAAAATCCCTGAAGAAATGGCAAAACAGCGGACTAAATTTATTGAGGGCTGCATGAAAGTGCAAGGATGGACCAGAGAAAAAGGCGAGCAGGTCTGGAGTTGGATTGAACCATTCGCCGCATATGGATTCAATAAGGGACACTCTGCCAGTTATAGCGTAGTGTCATACCAAACCGCATATATGAAAGCCAACTACACCGTAGAGTTTATGGCAGCACTCATGACTGCGGAAAGCGGCGATGAAACAAAAATATACGCTGCTGTGGAAGAATGCAAAGCAATGGGCATTGCAGTACTACCGCCGGACATCGCGGAGAGCATGGATGACTTTACTGTGGTAGATAACAAAACAATTCGCTTTGGTCTTAACGCTATTAAAAATCTTGGCTCAGATGTTATTGAATCTATAAAACAAGCCCGAGCAAAAGGTAAGCCCATAGACACATTAGAAAACTTTTTAGTTTCGTGTTTCACCAAGAGTTTTAACAAGCGCTCGTGGGAGGCACTCGTAAAAGGTGGTGCCGTAGATCGGTTCGGCGAGCGCGGCATGCTGGTAGCGAACACGGAAACTGTTTTGGAGTTCGCCCGGGGTCGCGTAAAAGACCAGCTCGATGCCCACAACTCCCTGTTTGGCGACAGTCTCCCCCTAGGCAAACTGCGCCTTAAGGAGGCCTCGCCGGCTACCCCGGAAGAAGTACTTCAATGGGAAAAAGAATACTTAGGCATGTATGTAAGCAGTCACCCCCTAGAAAGATACAAAAAAGTATTAGAAGGATTCACGCCTATCCGCGAGTTCAGCGCAGAGCAAGAAGGGGCCACAGTCACCATAGCCGGCCTCATTGCCAAAATGAGGCGCACACTCACTAAAAAAAATGACCCCATGGCATTTTTTACCCTTGAAGACATGACCGGCCACGTGGAAGTATTAGTATTTCCAAAACTTATGCCGCAAGTAGTGCACTTACTGAATGTGGACACCGTAGTAGAGGTTACAGGAAGACTGAATGAGCGCGAAGGGGAAATAACAATTATTGCCGAGTCTATAAAAGAACTACCAAACGACGACTTGTATCTTATGGCGTTGGCGGACATGGAACGCGACAAGCAAGTGATTATTCACATGAACCATATGGCGGGCGCAGATGCACTCAATGAAATAAAACAAATCCTCGAAGCCAATCCGGGAAATGCGCAAGTGGTGTTAGAAATAGGAACGGGCAACCAACTGCAGAAGGTAAAAACGAAAACGCAAGTGCGCATTAGCAGTGCCCTCCTAGAGCAGCTCAAAAAAATTCCTGAAATTGCTATGGTCAGTGGCAAATAAAATTAAAAACAATGGGCACCATTGCAGAGCGCAATGGTGCCCATTGTTTTGGAATCGTTACCACGACTTAAATACTACCGCAAAATATGGATAGCGCTACCTAATTGCACTTGCAATTTTATTTTGCATACTATACTATGTGCAGGTACGGAAATTGTTCCGAACATTCATTGCGGATCCTAACCGATCCGAAAACTCGCAAAGCAGATCATGGGGTAGAAACAATGCTCGTTTCCGCACTATTGTGTATCTGTTGCACGTTCTCTGAAAATCGTCCAGCAACCATCGCACATTCAACGACGGAAGCCACACTGGCACAACAGGCAGTATTGCCTCAAAATAAATCCGCTCAGTCTGAATGGAACGATCACTTTCCCGCGGTCGTCACAGCGAAAGACACGGACGTGCAAATAACGCGCGTGCGGCTTGCATCTCACCGAGGCAAGCGTTACGCCCCTCATTAGCTTTGCAGTCAACGTAACTCTGGTTAAGTTGACTGCAACAACTCTGGGCTTGGGTCCGTAAAACCTATTCTCAGACGCATAATTTCCTGACGGAACCAAAATCCGTCTTAATCTGTAATTCAAATTGTCGCGCCCAACTAAGCATTCCTGGCGCGGCTTAAGAAAAACTAAAACTCCAGCCTGCGGCCCGGTATTCAAGGTCAGCAATAAGATACTGCGTTGCAGGCTGGTAGTTTCTCAATTACAGAAAAAATTCGGGAAAAGATTTGATATATATCAGACCTCAATTCCCTACAAATTTCCGGGAGGAAATTTATACTTGGACTTTCGCTTTGGCGGAAGACTGCCGGAAAGAGACTGGCAACTCATAAGTATATAAGCGAAACACTATAGCCATGCTATAGCGTTTTTGTTTTTTATAATATTTTACTATGCTCAATCTAATCACGAACAATGGCTATAGGTAAACGGGCTTATACCGTTGCCGTTGACAAAACAGGAAAAGATTACTACACTTAGTACCAATCCAACATAAAAAAACAATTGTCCTCATTGTGGGGACCGCAAATAAGGGCGCAGGTTTCCGATCTAAGTCTCATAAGCTGACGGTCGGAAAGACCTTATTTGTCTTCCACCTTTCGAAGGCGGGTCCCTAGCACAATGCCCATTATGCCCTGCGGACGCGTCAGAGCGTTTGGTGTTGTACTAGGGGTAACCCCCTTCGAGGAGGTGGATGTAAAGCCTATGTAGGAAAAGAGTTTTTCAGGATTGCAGCCGGGCTCCACCGCGTACTGAGCGGGACGCGGATTAGTCCACAGAGTCATAAAGAAAGAATGAACTGTGGGCGAGGCTGCCTTAGAGGTACGTTGCAAGCGCGCCTCTCAGTTCTAGCGCATCGCGCTAAATCCTACGGGGCTTTCGGAAGAAAGCCCCACTAGAAAACATTGAAGAGGAAATGAATATTTAAAGATTGGCAGCGGGGATGCCGTGCAACGCCGCACGGAACGGGGACCGAACCCAGGAAGGGATCGAACCTTCCATAGCTGCCCTAGGGCGCGGAAAGCAGAGTAGATTCGCTACCTGCCGAGCTTTCGCTACCAAAGCGCCCCTAGTTCTGAGGTGCCATGCGCACCTCAATCACACGCGAGCCAACACTATAGCAAGTGCTGGCTCGTTTTTATTTACAGCTGAGATACAGAATCTAAGCCACTAACAGGAGGAACAATTTGCAAGAAGAGACAGACGAAACATGGCGGCCAAAGATTACACAAATACCAGTGATCGTAAGCAACACCAATCTGGTAACGGGAAAGGTCGAGCAGACTACTGTTTGGATAACCATAGTTTCACCTAGACCCTATGCCCGTGACAGAGGAAGACACCCAATGCTATAACTTTAGAGCGAATACTGGCGCACGCTAGTATTCGCTCTCAAATATTTTGATATATTTGCATAATTATGTAGGTCTTGATATAGTTCCAGTAGCTCCTTCAGCGTTTGAGCGGCCCACCAACCCGCGAGTTGATATAAACTGAATAAAAAGTCCAGCTTTTTAGGAATAAAGAGTTGGAAACCTGGGACGGAAACGTCATCCATTTGGAAGACCCCAGACTACACGCATTGATATTTCGATGCGCATAGTCTGGGATTTTTGTTTTATGGACAGCATTCACCTACATTACTATCACGAAAAATTTCGCAGAAGCCTAACTACATAGGCTGGTTTTACCATAAGGTGAATCAGCCATTCTTTTCTTATTACTCTTGACTAGCCACTTATCACTACCTACCTATGAACGACGAACAATTGCAAAACAGACGACACTCACTCGCCCATCTCCTTGCAGCAGCAGTAATGCAGCTATATCCAGATACTAAACGCACTATTGGCCCTGCTATAGATAACGGGTTCTATTTTGATTTTGAATTTAGCAAGCCCATTTCAGACGAAGATCTGCCTAAAATAGAAAAACAGATGCGTAAAATTCTTCCCACTTGGGACACATTTGAGCGCTCTGAGCTCACTGCAGAGGAAGCAAAAAAAGAATATCCGGGTAATAAATATAAGCACGAACTTATAGAAGAATTTACCACGGATGGCAGCAAGGTAAGTTTCTACAAATCTGGAGATTATTGGGACCTCTGCCGCGGCGGCCACGCGGAAAGCATGAAAGACATAGATCCCGAAAGCTTTAAACTTACCAAAGTAGCGGGGGCATATTGGCGTGGTGATGAAAAGAATAAAATGCTTACTCGTATATACGGACTAGCGTTTAATACCAAGGAAGAACTCGATTCCCATATTGCGATGATCGAAGAAGCAGAAAAGCGAGATCACAGGAAGCTGGGAGCAGCGCTTGAACTGTTTACATTCGATGAGGAAATAGGTAAAGGTTTACCCATTTGGCTACCAAAAGGAAATATCATCAAAGAAGAGTTGGAAGACTGGGCGAAACAAACCGAAAAAGAACGAGGGTACCAAAGAGTAACAACACCAATAATTACTAAAGAAAACCTATTCTACACATCAGGTCATTTGCCGCTATATAAAGACAGCATGTACGCGCCTATTAGTATTGAAGAAGAGAACTACTATATAAAACCGATGAATTGCCCGTTTCATCACAAGGTTTTTTCTTCACGGGGACGCAGCTATAGAGAGCTACCATTGCGTATAGCGGAATATGGGTGGTGTCATAGATACGAAGACTCCGGAAGTCTCTTTGGACTCATGCGGGTTCGCGGTATGCAAATGAACGACGCGCACATCTACACAACACGGGAACAGGCTGTTGATGAATTTGTGAACGTTATAAAACTACACGAATACTATTACCAGCAACTGGGAATAGAAAAGTACGAAATGGAGCTAGCCCTTCGCGACCCAAACAATATGGCAAAGTATCATGGAGAAGAAAGCGACTGGAAGCTTGCGGAAGATATGACCATGGAAGCCATGCAAAAATCTGGCGTGCCATTCAAAGTCGCACATGAGGGAGCCGCTTTTTACGGTCCTAAGATGGATTTCCAAATATATTCTTCAACCGGACGTGTATTCACCGCATCTACAAACCAACTCGACTTATACATGGGTAAAAGATTTAACTTGCAGTACACCGCAGCTGATGGAACAATGCAGACACCGGTAGTTATTCACCGAGCACCCCTAGGTACCCATGAAAGATTTATCGGCTTCTTAATTGAGCACTTTGCAGGAAACTTCCCCACCTGGCTTTCACCGGTACAAGTAAGTTTATTACCTATTAGTGATAAGCATCTTGAATATGCACAAAAAGTGAAGGCTGAACTTGAGCAACGCACCCCAAACGTCAGAGTAGATCTTGATGACCGAGGTGAGTCGGTCGGCAAAAAGATTCGCGAAGCTGCAAAATCAAAGGTACCTTACATAGCAGTGGTTGGTGAAAAAGAAGTAGAAGCAGGTACTGTAAGCGTGCGAGGGCGCGGAGATGTAG
>CAZYMS010000023.1:0-20376 GCA_964648985.1 uncultured Candidatus Saccharibacteria bacterium | reverse complement strand
TACATGTTCTTCTTTTATATATTTCGCTGCAAGGATAATACACTTTATTGTGGAAGCACAAAGGATTTAAAAAACAGAGAAAAACTGCATAATAGCGGCAAAGGAGCTATTTACACACGAACTCACGGGGGCGGGAAGATTATCTATTCGGAAAAGTTTAAAACAGTGGGCGATGCCATGCGGAGAGAAATAGAAGTCAAGAAATGGCCCAAAGCAAAAAAAGAATTGTTAATTAAAAATGCCAAATGACCAATAACAAACAAGGGTGCTCCTTGCGCAGCGCAAGGAGCACCCTTGTTTGTTATTACGCTTTACTTTTCAAGCATTTCTTTTAGCGTCTTAAGCACTGAAGCCCAATTCTTTTCAGAGTGCTCACGGGATTCTTCGGTGGCGTTATTATCCTGCGTTATGTTGACAGTTGTAGTATCGTCATCTTCCGCAGTGAGTTCGTATATAACGGTACTGTAATTTTCTTCTACATCTGGTTTTCCAGACATACTCGACCAATAGGTAGAAACAAAACGTTTCTCTGGTTCCAGTTCTACAATAACGCCTTTATCTTCATACTGTTTCCCCTGCCACTCTCCCCTATACGTTATGGGACTACCTACTTCCCAGTCTGTCTCTACATTTGTGCCAAATAAATATTGTTTAATAAGCGCCGGTGTGGTTAATGCTTCCCAAACCTTATCCACTCTTGCGTGAATAGTTGTTTCTACTTCTGCCACTAAACCTCTTTGCATAGATAAAAATAATTAATTCCAATGTCTGTAGTGTATCACAGAGAAAACTAAAATTTTATGAGTTTTCAACAACCATAACGACAAGCTATAAAAATTCATTCTGTCTTAATATGGACACGCCATACTGCATAGACAAGGAGAATATCTAATGCATATATTCGGAACGTCTTCTGTACTCCTACTATCTTTACTTGCAGTAGGATGCACCAAAACAGTGGTGGGAAACCTTAATTCTAATAACGGTATTATTGC
This sequence comes from uncultured Candidatus Saccharibacteria bacterium, assembly GCA_964648985.1. Taxonomy (GTDB): domain Bacteria; phylum Patescibacteriota; class Doudnabacteria; order UBA920; family UBA920; genus JAEUSE01. Next base: position 19,381 of record CAZYMS010000023.1, on the reverse strand, counting down.
CGATACACATACTATGTACCTAGAAAGCCCTGCATTCAAAAACGGCGAGAGCATACCATCTAAATACACATGCGACGGGCAAAGCATAAATCCCCCACTCACCTTTAGCGCAGTACCCGAGCGCACAAAGTCCCTAGCCATACTTGTACATGACCCGGACGTACCAAAGGACTTAAAACCGGATGGAATGTTTGATCATTGGGTGTTATACAATATTCCGCCAGAAGCGTTAACTATTCCCGAAAATGATCCCACTATAGGGGTCGCAGGCAAAAATGGTTCGGGCAAAACAGGATACACTGGCCCGTGCCCACCCGACAAAGAACATAGATACTTTTTTAAGGCTTATGCACTCGACACAGAACTTGCATTTCCAACACCGCCCACACGAGCAGAGGTTGAAGCAGCTATGAAAGGCCATGTACTTACAGAAGCTGAACTTATGGGGAAGTACAATAAACAAAAATAGCGCCTTACTTTCTGCGGTCTTTTCACCCGCCACGACTTGGCGGGTTTTTTCATGTTAAAAAAGTGCTACAATAATATAAATTAATAATATTAGAAATATGCCAGAAATAAATTATTTTGCAGTATTAGTGGCTGGAGTAGTGGCCATGATTGTTGGCGCACTCTGGTACGGTCCACTCTTTGGGAAACTATGGATAGAAGGAATGGGCTGGGACCCGAACAACAAAGCCCAAATGGACAAAATGAAAAGCGCAGCTGGCCCTGCCTACTTTCAAATGTTTATTGGCGCACTCCTTATGGCATTCGTATTTGCTCATGTGTTATGGGCCTTTGATGCAGCACTCACAGAAAAAATGAGTGCTGTGTCTGCCGGCCTACAAGGTGGTTTCTACATGTGGCTTGGATTTATTCTCCCAGTAAAATACGGAGATAAAATATGGAATGGCAAAGCATTTAAGTACGTAGCCATTGACCTTGGGTATTGGCTTGTACTACTCTTCATAAATGGAGTAATTATTTCTGCCTGGAAATGACATCCATAAAAGAATTCCTATAGGGATTCTTTTTTATACAGACAATTAACCACCTCAGAAAATACAACGTTTTTCGTGGCCGCGAAAAACGTTGTATTTTCAGATCACTGACCCAATCATGCACGAGAGGGTTTCATCATGCGTTGATATTTAAAACCTTGCGAAATAAGTCCGACAAGCCCTAAATGATGTGAATGTTGTACGCGAAACTTTGAGTCTTGGACTGCGACATAGCCCAGGGCAAGAAAATGACACGCCCAATCGTAATCTTCGCCACCTATAACAAAATCTTCGTTAAAGTGATAAGCCCGCCACAAGTCTTTTCTAAAAATAGCATTGGTTGCACCCATTACTCCGAGGCGGGGCCGCGTATAAACCTTCAAGGAGGAATGCCATAGCAAAGTGGGAACATTAATAAATAATTTCTCAATTATATTCGTATTAGTATGGGCCAAAGGTAATGCAAACACACCCGCCACCTTATTGCTTGTAAAATGATTTAAGCCATCGCCAAGCCAAGTGTTAGATATTGGAAATGAATGCGCGCTGACATATACTAGATAGGTTCCATTTGCATGCTCTGCACCTACATTTGAAGCATAGGCATAGCTAAATGGCTTATCCAGAGAAACCACAGTTGCCCGTTCTGGTTTGAAATGCTCAAACACAATCTCAGCGCTACCGTCAGTACTTCCGTCATTTACAATGATAATTTCAAAATCCTGAAATGTCTGTTGTTGTAGAAGATGCAGAAGCTTGGCAAGATTCCGTACCTCATTTTTTACCCGAATAATTACCGATGCAGTCATAAAACTGTAATATTATATAGATTCTGTTATAGTGTAACCTTACTGTGAAAATTACTCAATTTACCCCAAACATATACGGCTTATATAAACCTGCGGGCTGGACTCCCCTACAGGCGCTATTTGAATTAAAAAATGTAAAGCCCGAACTGCGCAGCACGCCACTTACTTATGCCGGCAGACTCGACCCCATGGCAGAAGGACTGCTACTGGTACTTGCGGGAGATGCAGTACATGAAAAGGATACCTACTTAGGACTAGACAAAGAGTACAGAGTTACAGCATTGCTCGGAGTGCAGACCGATTCTTTTGATTTATTAGGGATACCCAGTAGAATCATGCCCCACCTACCCCCGACCTTAGGGGAGGAGGAAATACAACAGACACTCCAGTCGTACGCTGGAGAAACATCGCTCCCACTCCCCATATACAGTTCACCGCCATACAAAGGCAAACCACTCCATGCGTGGGCGCAAGCAAAGGGCATACAAGCGGAAGACACCCCAGAGAGACAAACAACTATCCACGCCATGACCGATACAGCAGTAGGTGAGCTTTCTGCAATTGATATACTGAAATATATCACGCACACCATTCCAAAAGTTGATGGTAGTTTCCGACAAGACGAAATTATAAATGCCTGGCACGAACTCCTCGCGCGCGAGCCACACAAATCCATACCCACCCTCTCAATTACAGTACGTTGCAGTAGCGGCACCTACATTCGCTCACTGGTAAACGAAATAGGAAAAAACCTCGGCATAGGCGCCTGCGTATATACGTTAACCCGTACCAAAGTTGGCGACTACGCAATCTAACCATGGGCACCATTGTAGTTACTACAATGGTGCCCATTGTTCCTGCGTTCTGACAAAAGACCCATTTTCCGGTATGCTATAAGAAAGCATCGAGCAGCAAACTACAAATAACTCCTAAATCCATAAATTCCAAATCCGAAACTTTGCTCATTTGGAAATTGGATATTGGAATTTGCTTGGAGCTTGATTCTTGTGATTTGGAGCTTGCCCCAACGGTTATACGAAACTCAACAGATAACAGCTCACAGCCTGTCGCTGAAAAAGATTAATAACTGAATAGCACCATGCCGGAAAAACTTAAAACGTACTACAAAACTACAAAGAAATACATCCGTCCTATTTTTTATAGGAATACTGTAACTCTACCTAACATTATTTTTGTTACAGTTACCATACTTCTGCTTGTCTTCGGAGAAATTCAAGAAGGATTGTTTTTATTTATTATAGTAGTGCTCAACAGCATTATCGGAACCGTTCAAGACCTCCGCGCAAAAGTCGCTTTGGAAGAGCTCCAAATTCTTATGACACCGCAGGTAAAACGCATGCTGGAAGGTGGCGGCACTGAGAATGTAGCGCTTGAACGCGTACGGATAGGTGACCGCATTCTTCTTGAATTGGGTGATCAAATACCAACGGATGGAAATGTAGAAGCAAGCAACAGCGTAGAAGTAAATGAGGCACTCCTAACTGGAGAATCGAGCAACATTGGAAAAAAAGTTGGAGACCAACTACTGGCAGGTAGTTTTGTTGTCGCAGGGTCTGCAGTATTGGAAGTACAGAAACTACCCAAAGAAAGCTATGTTGCTGGCATGACCAGCAAGCTTAAAGAATACCGACTCGAGCTCAGCCCCATCCAACGCACGCTTACACTATTCATCCAATACATGTCATATGTCCTTCTTGTGGCCATAGTCTATGTGCTTATCTCCGGCATATCTGGTCACGAGTTAGTGGTAACAATTGTGCGCGATATAGCAGCCCTCACCGGAACACTGGTGCCGCAGGGGCTTATCTTGGCTACTACCATATTTTTTGCCTACGGCGCTGTAAAACTATTCCGCAAACAAGTATTGCTCCAGGAGATAAACGCCACAGAAAAACTTGGCCGTATAAAAAATTTGTGCGTAGACAAAACAGGAACACTCACAGAGAATGTGCCGGTGCTGGAACAAATTATTACGAGAAATAAAGACGACGAATCCGCTGCTCTTTCTCTTGCCATTGGATACTTTGCGGCCACCAGCGATGCCTCACACACAGCACATGCCATTACTCAAAAAAGCACTGCCGGTTTTGTAGGAAAAGTAATTTCGTCCATCCCCTTTTCCTCAAGCCGTAAATACGGCAGTGCCACCCTAAATATAAACGAACATACGTATACCGTGGTCATGGGGGCTCCGGACATACTCCTCCCGCACATAGAAAATTCTGAAGATGCGCGCTGGACTGAAGAACTTATAGCCACACACGCACCAAAAGCAAAACGACTTGTCCTGCTTACAAAAAACACCATACCAATAGAGGGAAATTTAGATGGGAGTAGCCTTGTACCAGTAGCGTTGTTTGTACTGACGAACCCACTTCGCGCAGGTACAAAAGACATTATTAACTTTTTTCAGAACCATGGAGTACGGGTGCGTGTCATCTCCGGAGACAACCCAGAAACAGTGCGCGCCATAGCCGAAGAGGCGGGCATACTCTACACAGACCTAGTAATTACGGGCCAGGAAATGCTTAGCTGGGACAATGAAATGTATAAGGAGCGCGTTCCCGCATATCATATTTTCGCGCGTATTCGTCCAGAGCAAAAAGAAAAGATTATTGAAGTGCTCAAGTTAAACGGTTTTACTGCTATGGTTGGAGATGGGGCAAACGATGCGCTCGCTCTTAAAAAAGCAGACCTGGGCATAGCAATGTTTGAAGGTAGCCAAGCCACACGATCCATCGCCCAAATAGTACTTATGAACAATAGTTTTGGCGCCCTGCCTGCTGGTGTGGAGTTAGCGGATAGTATTATTACCAATATTGAGTTAGTAGCTAGTGTGTTCTTTAACAAAGTTGCAGTGGGTCTTCTATTGTTTATAATTCTCGCATTTTTGGGTCACGACTACCCTATCTCTCCTCGCAATACTACCGTCATTGGCTACTTCACCATTGCTTTACCTATTTTTTATTGGGCCATGTGGCCGGTACGAAATCCAGAGCGCGCACTAAACCGTCCGTTTTTACGTAAAATACTTCCCTACTCACTAATACAATCAGCTATTACGACTATTGCCACCACTGCAGTATTCTTCGTAAGCCCTCATTCCCTGCAAACAGCACCATCTAACGTGCTTATTGTCCTTACTCTTATAACACTTGGTATTTCGTTCTTCGCCCTCGCCCCATTAGCATATGCAGCTAGCTCAAGTATATTACAACGAAAGAATCTTTACACCATTGCGGGCGGGAGCGCATTTACACTACTCATCTTATTCGCTTCTAAAGGACTACGACATATATTCGGACTGGGCATTCCTCCTTTCTGGCCATTTCTCTATACCGTACTAATTGTCGCAGCTACCATATACATACAATACAAAATCACCGTACGCTGGTTTGGTAATCCAATAAAAAAATAAGGTGTAAAATAAAAACCCTAGCATATCCTGCCAGAGTTTTTATTTTTGATTTTATATAAACAGTGATACTAGAGCGGCAAGGCCTGCAACTGTCATCAGGCCTATAGTAAGCCAACCAAGAGTTTTCGCGGTCTTTCCACTTGCATATTCTCCCATAATGCGTGCATTACTGCTTATGCGTACAATAAGAACTAAGATAGGCGCCGCTATAAGACCGTTTATGACCGCAGAGTAAATAAGCGCTTTAATTGGATCAAACCCAATCAAGTTCATAAGTATCCCAAGCACCATGGCAATAATAATGACTCCATAAAACGCTTTTGCCTGCCCTAAGGTTCTATAGAGCCCCTGCTTCCAGCCAAAACTCTCGGAAAGCGCGTACGAGGCTGAACCCGCTAGAACAGGTATGGCCAAAAGTCCAGTGCCAATAATACCTATAGCAAAAAACCAGTACGCTAAGTTCCCGGCGAATGGTTTCAGGGCAAGCGCTGCATCCGAGGCCGACTGTATGTTATTTTGGCCGTGCACAAATAGTGTTGCTGCACAAGCAGCAATAATAAAGAACATGACCGCGTTAGATACGAACATCCCAGACCAAACATCTACTCGCATCTCTTTTACCTGTTTTAGTGTTACTGATTTTTTCCGGGCAGCAAGAGTCTTTTCTCCCCGCAGAATTTCTTCTTCTACCTCCTGAGAGGTTTGCCAGAAGAATAAATAAGGCGAAATGGTTGTACCTAATATGGCGCAGATAAGTAAAATTTGATCCTTGGAAAAAGTTATGGAAGGAATAACTGTTGCTTTAAACAGCGCATGCCAGTCCATCTGCACGCTCAGCGCGGAAAGCATATAAGCAAACAATACCAGTGCTAAATATTTTAAATAGCGCGCATAACGAGCATACGTTGTAAAAATTTGAAGAACTAAACTCACTCCGGCAAAAGCAATTATGAGCGCATAAAAATTTAAGCCCGGTGCAAGCAGTCGTGCACCTTGGGCCATAGCCCCAAGATCTGCACCAATATTAAACACGTTAGCAACAAACAACAACAAACCACACGTGTATAGTACTTTCTTCGAATAATGCTGCCGAATATTACCTGCAAGACCACGCCCTGTGACCAAACCTATACGAGCACACATCTCTTGCACCGTGGCCATCAGTGGAAATGTAAATAGAGAGAGCCAAGAAAGTTGGAAGCCATACTGGGCGCCGGTTTGAGAATAGGTTGCTATGCCCGAAGGATCATCGTCAGACGCCCCAGTCGTGAGGCCGGGCCCTAAGGTGTGCCAGTACTCTTCTGCCGTTTTAAGGGGTTCCTTACTCACGAGTTCCTGCTCAAACTTTTTAATACGCTCTACCCCATCTTCAAATGCGGAAGCTGGTGCTTCAGCAGCTTTTTGTATAGTCTTTTTTGACATATAAAATATTCTAAGAACAGTATAGCAGGACTTTAGTGTACACAGCTAGATGCATAAGAAGGAAAAGAGTATACTAAAATTATGAATAATAGAGAACAAAATCATCCCTGCGAGCTCTGTAATATGTCTGCGACCAAAGACCTAGTTGATACCAACGGAAATACACACCACTACTGTACACACCACTCACTAAATGTAAGCAAGCATGACAACAATAAACGTACAGGCCAGGGGCAAAAAATGTATTCGATTAAACTGCTTAGTCCACTCTTGATAGCATTCGGAGGTGTCATAATACTTGCCGCCATCTACTTATATTTTAATCCAAGTGAGCGTACTCTGCATAGAAGCATGGCCGTAGTTATGGCTGCATTTTTCAGCATATTTGGTGGGCTAAAAGCACTTAGCTGGAAGCAGTTTGCAGTAAAATTCGCTTTGTACGATATTATTGCCAAGCAAAGCAGACTATATGCATATTGCTATCCCGGACTTGAATTATTACTTGCCTATTCCTATTGGAGGGGATTCTTTCCATCGCTTACGAATGCAGTAGCAAGTACAGTGCTTCTTATAGGTGCAATTGGCATATGGAAAAAATTACAAAAAGGCACCGATGTTACCTGCGCATGTATTGGTGCCTGGTTTACCATCCCCCTTACGAAAATTACTCTAGCGGAAAACATAATTATGGGCGGCATGGCGCTAGTTATGATTCTTATGTAACAAAAAAAGGGGTGGACTAGCCAACCCCAATAAGAAGAGCGCGACGGGTAGAAGATCAGGCCATGAAATACTTCGGCCACCATGCCATTCCAGCACAGAAACCAAATATAGTCACATGGACAAAATCAGCCATAAGTTCGTAGAACAGCTTCATGCCGCTATATTTTCTCAAGTCTTTGCGAACATTGTTCGCATACCTCGCAGTGAAATATAAACAGCCGACAACACAGAGGTTCAAAGCCCAGGTCTCCCACCGGCTCAATGGACCAAGATGCTTCTGGTATGTCCAATACATGACCAAAAACATAAGTGAGTGGGGCAGGTCCCACCACCACTGCATGTACCACCGTAATTCCTTAAGTATCGGTACCACATGGGTAAAAAACCATGCCCCAAAAAATACCACAGCCATCAGAAGACAAAACCAGGCACAGACACGAATAACTGTCTCATCCCCCATCCAAGCGAGGCTCGTCATGGGGAGCATGACAAGTGGACACGAAAAGTGTCCAAACTCAGAAAGTACATCTGCCCACCCGTTTATCTTTCGAGTCCACGTTGGAGTAATCATACGAAACCCGTAGTACGCTACCCCCACCCAAAACAACAGCACTTCAATCCACATCAAAAGCTGTGTAAAATTAACAGCTTCATTTGTATGTTCGTGCATACAATATCCCCCTTAAGTCTAAGAAATTGAAATTTACCACGACTAACCAAGCTCGTGGCCTTCTATAGATAACCGAACGTTTCGGCTACCCATATTGTGCCGCGATTTTTGTAATGTTTGTTTCTGAGACGCTATACAAAACTTTCTAGCTTTTTTCCAGAGCTGCGCCACGCAAGTACGCCTCCAACAAGACTACTTGCCTCATACCCTTTCTTCCTAAGCAACGCCGCAAACCGTCGCGACTGTTTCCCCACCATACATACTACAATTACCGGTTGGCGCGCCGAAAATGGTAGCGAGGAACTAATCAATGTTTCCAAAACCTCATCGGGAATATTTACTGAACCGGGAATATGCATAAGACGGTACTGCGCGTTCGTGCGCATATCGACAACAGTACACCCATTTTGTATGTATTTATCCAGCTCAGATGCTTCTATTTCAGACGCCTCCTCAATCTCTGCGGGATCCAAGGCCCTACTGGTCGCAACCTGGGTAGTACTAAATAAATCTGGCCGTCGTAATTTAACATATGACATATACCATTCGAGGCGGTCACAAGCAATAAACACTGCAGTACGAGATTTGGCAAGCTTTTCACTCAAAGGCCTTAGGTACGAAAGCACTGCAGCAAAAGAAGCACCAGTAGTTGGACCGGCCAAGACACCGCATCGTTTCGCTAACAGCAGGCTCGCGTCTATAGCATCGCGAGACTGTATTTCTACAATATCCGTGTAGAATTTTTTTTCAAATAGCCCCACCTCCCACAGCTCGTCACTTGATCGTATCCCGGGTACGAAGTCATCCGCACTCGACACTACCCCAATAACCTCCATGTCTGCATTTTGCTCGCGCAAATACCTGCCGGCCCCAAGGGTCAAGCCAGTAGTCCCCAACCCGCCAACAAAGTAATCGACATTGCCAATATCCCGCTCTATTTCAGGACCGGTGTGGTTATAGTGAGCATCCACATTCCTTTTATTCGTGTACTGAGATGGATGATAATATTTGCCCTTACCTGCAACAACCCGTTTATGCAGCGTTGCAAATAAACCGTCAAAAGCAGTTGGATCGGGGCACTCGCTCAAGCTAGAAAACTCCTCTACGCTGGCACCCAAAGCGTACAGAATATCTTTAACTTCAGATACCTTTATGCGGTTCGTCAGAGCTTGAAACGGAACTCCGTATATAGAGGCAAGTACTTGTAACGCTTTGGCTGTATTTCCACTTGAGGCCTCGATAATAGTCTGTTTGTTGTCTACAATACTAGACAAGTCTTCACGAAGCATCTCCCACGCAATTCGGTCTTTCACCGAACCAAAAGGGTTATAATACTCGAGTTTAGCGTACAATTTAATATTAGGTAAGCCATGTACATGCTCAGGAATTTCCAAGAGTGGTGTCTCACCTATCAGTTCTGTAATGTGATGATATAACATACGAGCAACAGTATTATCCTTTCTTTGGTACTAACAATAATGAGTCGTACAACTTATGCACGGGCAACTTACCCACTATTTCAAATCGCTCAAGCGCCTCAATGGGCCAGCCAGGAAACAAGCACGCTCTTAACCCATCTTTGGTCCTGCAGGTGACTAAACCTTCTTTCGGCATGGTACTAGCGATCTGTTCCATAACCCCATATTTTCCATGAGTCATAACAGCAACCGCAACATGGGACGCAAGTGAGTAGTCATATTCAGCCGCATTTACACACAGGACTCGTATACGATCTTCCAACCCTGCGGCGGTTACAAGTCGCGCCGCCAAAGACGCAGATACAGGGTTATACTCGAGACAAGTAATGGTTGCTCCGTACGAAATACCCCAGCTCAGTGCAGTTGCAGGATACGGACCACAGCCAACAAACACCACTTGAGAATCCGAAGTAAGACCCAGGATATCAGCCTCTGGCCATAGCGATGCAGCAGGCGCTCGCAGTGTACGCACTTCAACCTGCGGACGAGACAACCAATTCAAGCAGACATGAGCTTCCCACATGACGTCATAGTCTTCATAAATGCGTTGGAGCCTATTGGAAAGGCCACTTGAACGCGGAGAAGCAAGCAACTCACGAGCACGAGCAACGTTTGTCTCATTTGTAACCAAGTCGGCAAGCCTGCGAATAATATCCAACCCCACATACTCACTGCGGGGATACGGATTTTCCAAATCTTTACATAATGCAGCGGTAAGACTAGCCACTTCATCCCAAAACGAATCAACAAAATCTTTCATACTAATTTGTGCACACGTTCAAATCCCCTTGGGAAAAATAACCAAGTAGATATTGGAGAAGCAAGTTAAGAATTAATATCTTTCAATAATGTGCAACAACAGACTCCAGGATGTGAGTCACAATACCCACAAAACACCTCGTGAGTTATAGACTCGCGTGAGGAGCCCGCTTGCACCAATGCGTCCTTCACGCCAGATAAAAATGCATGTCCCCCAATAATGAAATGCTTAGTAGTTTTTAAGTCTGACAACTCAGAACGAATGATATGGCTGGTCAATCTACCAATGGATACGGGAAGGCCGCCTGGCTCCTCACGAGAAAGAGCAAATACCACACGAAAGTTGATAAACCGTTCAGCAAGGCCTTGCAACTCTGCTGCGTACGCAGAACTTTTCATCGTGCGATTTGCGTACAGCAATATAACAGGAAACGGTAGCTCATGCTCCCTAGTCGCTGCCCAATACCGAAGAGCGCTCATAAACGGCGCCACACCAACCCCACCCGCATACCAGGCAACGGGACCGGCACCTCCCAACAATTGAAGACTGCCTTTGGGTTTTGTCATCCGAATCAGACTTCCGAACGGTAATTTTTCTAAGAGCCTCTTATAGCTACTCCGCTCTCTCAAACGAACAACGAAAGACACGCAGCCCTCTCGGGGGTCATTTGCAACGCTCAAGTATCTATAATCTTTTACCGCATCCGCAGTTAGCTCCGGTAATTGAATTGCAACATACTGACCTGGAACATACTCAAAATTCTCTGGAACGTTTGCACTAAATTCCAGTGTATCTTGCGCTACAAGACGTCGGCCAATAAGCCGTACCTCATGCACATATTCTCTTGTCATAAATGTGTTAGACGGACTTACGCGAAACTGCAAATGCAGCAACAAGCAAGCTTATAACACTTACGACTAGAGCTGCCTTCCCGTTGCGAGTGGCGGAATCAATATCTTTATTTGACATATTCATAGCACTTTGAGTCTCAGCCAAATCATCCACCACCTTTGTTTCAGAGTACGGATTAAGTTTAGTCTCGTCCATTTTCATGTTCGGATCTTTTTTCATGACTTCATCCATGCTTTTTTTCTGGTCAGCAACCGCGTTTGCTGCGGCATCCCACGCAACCACACTACCGTCTGCATATGTCTGATACGCCTTCCATGCAAGAGTAGTTGCAGTTGTAGGCACCTGAGCACTGAACAAGAACTCATCCCGCTGGCCAGCAGGAATACTGCCACCAGTCCAGGAAATTTCACTGGTGCGCTCTACTTTTTCATCGCCATCTTCGGACATAACCTGCTTACCGTCTTTCATCACCGGTTCTTTTTTTACCTCTATTTTCCAGCCAGGTTTTACGTTTGGCGTAACGTAATTTAAACCGTCCGGAACAACCAGGCGGAGCCCAACTGTTGCTATTTCTTTTTCTACGGGAACTCCAACACTAAAGGTTTGGAACTTGCCCACTCCTACTTCTTTAGGACTTACCACCACATGTGCGGAAACTGTAGATGCAAACACTACCAAACTGGCCAGAGCAATACTGGCTGCTGCAAATTTTTGAAATTTCATGAACTATTTTAGATTTAGATAATGACGGACAACCACAGTCTTGGAAAAATGACGGCTGGTTGCAAAATTTCTTACACCAAAGAAAGCGCAGGCGGCGCACGCGTGTTAAAGGCATTAGAAACAAAAGTTAGTATATCTGGAGGTGTAATTAGTACTACATCACCCAAAATATAATCAACACCAAGGAATGAAACTGTAGCAACCGCTGCCATTGTATGCGGAGCAATTGTGTGAAAAGTTTTATCCGCATGGCCCGTTTCACCCACAATATGATGATGTACACGCGCAGGAGTAGCAAGTTCAAAAAAATGCCCTGAGTAAAAGAGTGCGCTGCCAGCAGCAACAACTCCAAACAGCAAAAGCAGTGGAGAAATATGCCTGCCTTTCTTCTTCCGCTGGAGCACCAGCAGAGCAAATACTATAAGCACGAGCAAACCGAGCCCACCATAGAGCCACACATCTGAGGAATTACCTTTTGCAGTATCTGCGTGACCTGCCACTCCTGCATTTTCTACACGAACATCGTATTTTAATTGAAAATCTTGGAACGCACCAGGAGCCTTAGGCATACCTGTAAGAGTAACCGTATACACCCCTCCTTTTTCGAATACATACTGCAGTAAAGGGTTGGAAAAACCAGCGGCACTGCTTTGAGTAAAAAGTTGCTCGGTATGCAGCACCTCACCCTGACTTGTAGAAATAGTTACGCTGCACGAACAACCCTCGGAAGTAAATTTATTTTGTTTATCTTTTATTTCGAAATAAAATGTCGCCGGACTCCCCACCACTGGATTATCTGCCGGGTCCACATGCAAGGTTGACCCAATACTGCCGTCAACTTTCAGCACATGTGCTGAAGCAACCGCTGCTGAAAAAAATAGGCCAACGCTAATAAAAAGTAAAATTGTGGTTAAAAATATACGACGCATGGTTGCTAAAGCACCAAATAACAAATTACAGGATCCAAACAAATAAAAATTCCAAACACAAATACGAAAATTAAAGTTTTTAAATTTTGTATTTTGATATTGGAATTTATTAGTAATTTGGCATTCGTTATTTTGAATTTACTATTTAGTTACTTCTATAGTATACGGTACGGTAATTAACTGTTTATTGGGGTTAAATTGTCCAAATAATTTATAAATGCCCGGTTGAATGTTCCCCATAACCATAAATTCTACATCCGGACCACCGGTTTCATCAGGCCCAAACGGGACAATAAGCGGATGAACATGCAGGTAGGAGTAGGTATCGGTATTAATCATAACCAAATGGCCGAATGCTGCCAAGTAGGGGTACAAATTCGTTACTGGCTTACCCGCGCTGTCGGTGAAACGAAATGTAAGCTTTGCTTTCCCACTCGCCACATCTACCGCGGAAACTTTCGCCCCCCCTACCAAACTCGCAGTTACACCCCCAAATGTTTTTGCCGCAGTCGCGTCCACGGCCTTGTCTGGTGCACCGCTAGCGCCCTTGCCCACCGCAAAGCCATACGCGAACACCTGCTCTGTACCACCTTTTGGCTCAAAGCTTATGTACGCGCGATAATTATCATCCGCAGGAAATGTAGTTGAAATAGTGAACTGTCCATCTTTAAGATCGGGGTGAATGTGACTGTAGTAATTTAGCTTATCATTTACAATAACCAGATGCGCTAGTTTATCATGGACAGTATCGAATTGGGTAACCAGACTTCCAGTACTTGCAGTAAATACTTTAAAAGAAAAAGGTACGCTGCTCCCTGCTACCATAGTAGGCGGTGTTTGCACACTAAGGGTGTACTGACTGGCAGAAGCGCCCATAGACATGCTCATACCAGCCATGTCCATACCTGTATGCACACTCGGTGCCAATCCGTTACTTGTCCGCAATGGCTCCAACAACCACATATGTCCAAATAATCCGATCAAAATAGCAACTATAATTGTAAACCATGCAGGTCTTACCCCAGAAAATAGTTTTTTGTCTACACGAAGGGCAAGTAGTAAGAACAAAAATGCAAGGCCAAGAAAACCAACCCAACGCACGGGCGATGCAGGAATACGCACATGGCTCCCAACCAAGGACGCATGCACTACGACTAGCACAGACAAAAGGTAGGCAACACTTTTCACTTTAGAATATTTCTCCAAAAAAGCATGTATACGTGCAAATACATACGGCGCAACACACAAGGCAATCCCTAAACCAGTGGCCAAACCTAACAGAGTTGCTATTTGATACCTGCTTCCAAGAAATCCCCATCCCGTAAAACCACCAAGGAGCTTAAAAAAAGCCAGAGAGCTGTGGGTAAGCCCGAAAATAAAAGCAACTAAATAGAGCGCGGGCTTGGCGGGAATCCAAAAATTCTTACCCGGCATAGTAGGAAAATGCTCATAAAACACTGTTGGGAGCAATGCGATATACAACACTGCAACAGCCCCTAGCGCAAAACCCTCGGCAAGACGTATTATGCGCAAATCGCCAGCGTCACCATATACCCATCCTAGTAAAAACAAAAATCCCACATATAGGGCAGCACAAATATACACTAAAACAAACGATTTATTTCTTTCAAACATACACAGTAAGACTTCTCTGCAGTGGCATTGGTGCCCTTGTCAATGCTATCCTGTAAAAGTATGCAAAATAATTAATTAAAATAATATGCCTGATCGAAGATGCCAGAAAAAGACCAGCGACGGAACTCTGTAAAGCATATGCATTTATTATACCAAATATAACCGGTTTTGGCATAGACGTAAAAACGCGATACAATAAATATAGATATAATTCATCTTTGTATATGGAAATAGGAAATAAGCCTTGGCCCATAGGGTACTTACTGCTCGCGTGGCTTGCTAGTTTAGCAGGTTTACTTGGAAGCCTCTATTTTAGCGAAATCCGCCACTTCCCCCCCTGCGTACTCTGCTGGTACCAACGCATATGCATGTACCCACTCGCATTACTACTCCCTTTAGGCATACTCAGCCGCGATAGACTTATATACCGCTACACTCTCCCCCTTTCTCTAATAGGACTTGGTATCTCTATTTACCATAACCTACTTTATTACAACATATTACCCGAAGCAGCAGCACCTTGTCTTGCTGGAGTATCATGCACCACTAAATTTATAGAGTATTTTGGTTTTGTTACTATTCCCCTACTGGCTGGCCTCGGCTTCCTAGGACTCAGCATACTGCTGATACTATTTCGGGCTCAAGTAAGAAAAAAATAGCTTATATCTACAATTCCTAATCCTTAACTGATAGTTCCATTTCGCTATGAATAAAGAAACGAAGTTAGTAGTTGTTATAGTCACCGCAGTAGTGGTCGTACTCGGTGTGGGAATATTTCTAATGAGCAGGTCTCCCTCTAACTATTCTAGTCCAACCCCTGCTGTAGACGCAAAGACTAGAGAAGAAGCGCTAAATCGCGAAACCCCCCATATACGGGGTAAAGTAGATAGCAGTATTACTGTAATTGAGTTTGGCGATATTCAGTGCCCCGCCTGCGCTGCTGCAAACCCCGCCGTAAATGACTTGGTTAAACAATATGGAGACAAAGTAAAGTTTGTATTCCGCCATCACCCCCTCACTCAGCATGCGAATGCCCTGGCAGGCGCAGATGCAGTAGAAGCAGCAAGTGATCAAGGCAAGTTCTTTGAAATGGTAGACGCACTCTACGCTCGCCAACCAGAATGGGAAACACTCACCGACCCAAAACCAATCTTTAGAAAGATCGCTGCAGACGTTGGTCTAGATGCAGAAAAGTTTGATAAAGCTCTCTCAGGCCAAACACACCGAGACCGCATTAACCAAGACAAGGCAGACGCAGAAAAGCTTGGCAATCCCGGCACTCCCACCTTTTACGTAAACGGTACTCAAGTGTTCCAGGGTGGCATTCAAGAAGTAAAGCAGCGCATAGAAGACGCACTCAAAACTCCGGCACAATAGCCCATCTGAAAAGAAACCGCCAAAAGCCCGTGTACACAGGGCAGATAAAAAACAACACACCAATTTAGGCGTGTTGTTTTTTGAGGGCTCGGACCTTACACTCAAGAGCATCGATACGACTTTTTAACTTAACAAGCTCTTGCGTAAAAGCGTTATCATCATCTTTGGTCCGCTTAGCCAAAGCTTCTAAGTCTTTTCTCAATACCGCTATGTCCGCTTGGATAAAACCGAGCTCAATAGATTGTTCTGCAAATCCCTCGGTTGTTTTTCTCTCCAAGGCAGCCAGCTCTGCTTTGGCGGCCATTTCATCAAAACGAGCAAACACTTTCTCAAACTGTCCGCTGAGAAACTCATCAAGCTCTTGATAGTGTTTATCGAAATATTCTTTGGTAAGTTCCATATGGTTGGAAGATTACAAATATAATAGCATGTCGATCTAATACAACAAAAATAGCCCTAAAAGGCTATTTTTGTTATTTGGCACCCGCTTCTTTTACTAGTTCTCGGCGCATATCCAGAATGGCTTCAAGTTTAAATACCAGCTTTGCTTCTTCCATGGGAGTAATTTTTGTGTCAAAATTTGCCAGCTCCCATATTTGCTGAGCCAAAGAAACACTTTCTTTTTTAAACTCCTGCAAAAGAACATCTTTTCTGCCTCCATATGCGGCTGGTTTCTCACGAGCCACCCAGTCTTGCGTTCGAGTACTATACTTGTACTGCACTATAGATGTTTGCATATATGTTTATGCATTAAGAACACAATAATTCGCAAGGTAAACAAAAAGTTTTAATTGTGTCGCTGGGATGGCGACACTGGATTCCCGTCTCAAATCAAGTTGAGGACAGACTCTACAGGAGAATGACAGGATATCTTACCTATATGAGGGATTTAAAACACCTCGAAACTCATCGTTTACAATAAGTGGAATGCCGCGGATTGCCTGTACCCGAAGCGCAATTTCTTTGACTGTGCAACGATGCGGCACTTGCTGTCCGGCATTGCAGTGCGCGCACAACCGACGTAATTGGCTTACTATATTTTGTTTAGTCAACTCCATTTCTGACATATAATTATTCTCCCTTATCCACCACCACTCCGCCGAAGTAACGATGGGTAAATACTAATTTGTCTTTATAAAATATTTTTTCAAAGCCATTAAACTTTTGAATACCGCCGTCTAAATCTGTTTCATATCTCCAGTTTCCCTTTTTAAATTCTTTGGGGCCTCGAGGAAGAAACACCTTTGCCTTTTTACCCGCAGCAAGGGCGGACTTAAGAAAATTAAAAGTTCGTTTAGCAAAACCTTCGTCGCCCTGGTATTCCGTATTCATACCACCCCCATAGTTCTGTACCCACACAGGCTTTTCCTTAAACCACACTGTTTCTTTACCCCACGATTTAAAGAAGCCGCAAAAGCTATCTCGATAGTACCAATCGTTTTGACGAAACTCCATTTCGTTAAAACCTTTATTTACTGGTTTTGTATAGGGAGCTCCTCCAGCGTACGTTGCCAGAGCTGCTGTACCAAAGAAGCCATTCAGTTGTTGTAATTCTATTTGCATATGGGTATATCTGATAATATTTAGATAATGTTAAACACGACCCTGACGACCGCAGGGAGAATAATAGTTTTAATATCTAGGAATTAGGATTTAGGAAATAGTAGGTAGGAGGTAACAAGAGGTGCCTACTCCAAGTTTCGGATTACACCAACGACTTTACCTTGTATGGTCCATTCTTCTTTGGGATATATGTTTGGAAATTCAGGATTTTCCGCTTTCAAATACGCTCGGTTCTTTACGTATATAAGTCGCTTTACCGTTGCTTCGTCATGCAACAGAGCCACCACTATATCTGTATTCTTAGCTTCTTTGGTGGGACGGACTATGACTAAGTCACCTTCGTAAATGCCCGCATTGATCATGCTTTCTCCACGCACCTTCAGGAGAAATACATCCCTACGACCCTTAACAAGAGTCTGGGGCAAGTTTACCCATTCTTCTATTTGCTCTTCTGCCATGTGCGGTACACCAGCTTGAATACGTCCCAGGAGCGGTACACGGATAAGCCCTTTTTCAAGTGTGTCCCCCAAAGCATCTAGAATGGTTATACCGCGCGCGCGGCCATCTGTTTTTATGTAGCCAGCCTCTTCCAAAGCATTTAGTAGTTTAGCTACTGCGTTCTTGGAGCTCACTTTAAGAAAAGTTGCCATTTCAGAAATAGACGGAGGTAGGTTGTGCTCTCGCACCTGTTTTATGATGAATTGCAATAATTCTTTTTGTCGACCGGTTATATCCTTGGACATATGATTTGTTCTGTTAGTTATCGTAATAATTGTAGGCTGCAAATATTCGTGCCCTACGGGGTGTGTGCCCTCATACGCATGGCATTGCTTTCTTTAAATTAGCAATTTTTATTTGTATGCCTAAGCAATACCTGCAACAAGCAGACAACCTACAACTAAACGTTCGTACACGTGTATAATAAACGATCGTTCACTATACGTCAATAATATAAAATCCCCTCAAAATAGAGGGGAAGTCCGAGTTATCCACACATGGAACTTTACGCTACTTGTTTCTGACTCTTCTTGTGCTGAATGGTATCTACAACAGTAATATACGGATAGTCAAATATGTCTTTAATAAATCTATCAAAAGTATCTCTTCGGACAATGAACTCCGACTCTTCCATAACGCAATAGTTTATTTCCTGCCCCATCATGTGCTCACACGCTTCTATAAACGACTTAAGCTTTTCTTCTTTAACACTACCCACTATAAGCATGTCTACTTCCAGCTCGGGCTTCCCTACAAACAGCCCGCTCAGGAACGCTGCTTTTGCGCCAAGTTTCTTGAGAGCTGCAAACAATTCATCTTCGTAGTCTTTCCCCCGCTCCATAAGCGCCTCACGAACCTCAGGATAAAACCGATGCTTCTGGTTTAGTCGATAATAACGAATAGAACCTCTACTACAGGTTACCAGCTGGCCACCCTCTACAAGGCGTGCAAGGCTGTCTACAAGTTTGTTAGGACGAAGGCCAAGGCGAACACCAAGTTCGCGCGCGCTAAAGGTTCTCGGAGGAGCAAATAAGAGAAAACTAATGATATCCGCTTCGGGGGTATCTTCGAGTAAGCTTTGAGGGAAATGCGGCTGCATGGACGCTTAAAAGTGTTAAAAGGTACATTCAGTATAGCATATTGATATGCTCTTACCTCGTACGCGATAGGGGTCATTTTAGAACTTTATACTCTCCTACACAGGGACCTGGACCCTTGAAAAAATAAGCAACTTCTGGTAGAATTGATTACGTCACTTGTTGCAAAATAAGTGCAAATGGGGGTCGATACCCAAGCGGTCAACGGGGGCTGACTGTAAATCAGCTGGCTTATGCCTTCGTAGGTTCGAATCCTACTCGGCCCACCATACAAAAAGAATGTACAAGTTAGTACGTTCTTTTTGTATGGTAAGAGAAGAGAAGGATTCGAAGGGAACGGTCCCGTACCACGGGAATTTTATGCGACCATTTGGAGCATGAAATAGTGGCGGGCCCGCGTTAGGT
>CAZYMS010000022.1:0-21443 GCA_964648985.1 uncultured Candidatus Saccharibacteria bacterium | reverse complement strand
TGCATAAACTCCTGCTCTCTCAAACTCGAAAAAACCGAATAATCAATGCAAGAATTTGAGAGCCTGCACAAACAACTACATCATAACCATCACATAAACGCTATCTTACTCCATGCATCTGGTAATTGGCGTATAGTTGGCTATGTCAGTCTTGCCATTGGTATTTTTCTTGAAGGAGACGCCGTTTTGTTTACCGCTGGTTTTTTAACTCACCAAGGATTGTTCGATCCAGTATTTATGTTTTTATGGTTATTACTCGGCAGCACTATAGGAGATGTAGCATGGTACCAGTTAGGCGCGTGGCTTGAACCAAAAAATAACTGGCTTGTGCGCTGGCTCAAAACCATAACTAACCCCCTTGGCCCCCACCTTCTTGAACGGCCAAAACGAAGCCTGTTTATTTCAAAGTTTCTCTACGGTGTTAACCACGCCATTCTTGCAAAAGCAGGGGCGCTCGGCATGCCGCTTCCAGAACTCATGCGTAAAGACCTACCCGGAAATATAGCCTGGATTATTATTGTGGGCGGTCTTGGATTTGCGAGCAGTGCTGGAGTAGTACACTTAGGGCACTCGCTCCGCTATGCTGAAATGGGGCTATTGCTCGGTATAGTATTACTTATGTCTATATCTCGAATATTTACTTACTTTTTTAAGAAAAAGATATGACGGACTGGGAGCATAACCCCGAGACAACAAGAGGTAAAATTAGAGAAAATCCTGTCATTGTATCCGAGCTGAGCGCAGATGATGCAAGGAAAAGCAATCCAGACTTAAAACTAGCCCCAGAGATGCAAGAATTCGCGGAGGCAATACGGGAACGCCAAGAAGTGCTACCAATTGTATATATAAATTTTAATGGGGAATATGAACAAGGACAGCTTACTGTAGACAAAGCAATTGCCCCAGCGATTGCAGAGATTTTTGCTGAACTATTGCAGCGCCGATTCCCAATAGAAGGCATACGGCCCATTGCATCATACGAGTGGGACGACGATCGCTCCATGGAACACAACAACACAAGTGCACAAAATATACGCCTTGTAGGTAGATCTGAAAAATTATCTCTTCATTCATTCGGTATTGCCATAGACCTCAACCCTCGACAAAACCCTATGGTAATTGGAGAGGCGGCGCACCCATCGGGAGCAGCATACGATGCAAGCGGCAGCGCTCCTGGAACAGTAACCAAAGAAATTGTAGATCTTTTTGCCAAATATGGTTTTGATTGGGGTGGAGACTGGAAAAATTTAAAAGATTACCAGCACTTTCAAATTAACCCAGAGACATTGCGCAACCGTGCATTACGAGCAATTGAGGACAACCTGCACAATGAGGCTGCCGCCCAGGAGTTAGCATACTGGCAAAAAATAATTGACTTACAAACACAGAAAAAAGTATCAGCATAAAATGCTAGATATAAAAAAACAGTCGCCTAATTGGGCGGCTGTTTTTTATATCTACTCAGAATACTATTGTATTCCCGCGGGAGTCAGAGTATGACTGCCAGCAGAGTAGCTACCCGTAACCGCACTCAGACAAAAAGTGTAGGCATATGTGGTGGCTGGGGCAGTGCTCGGAGTGTAATTGTAATAATTGCTTGCTGCAAGACCATTACACCCATCATACGGCTGTGGAGCAGCAGGCAAAGCCCCAATATAGGTTGGAGTAAGACCTGTGGGAACGGCCGGAGCCGTACCAGATGCTGCCGGGTACCCACTAAAGTCATTGTAATACAACTCCATAGCCGTTGCGAGCTGTTTCATGTCTGCTACGCGCTTGGCATCGCGCGACTTTCTCCGGGCGGAGCTCAAACTAGTAAGAACCACAGAGGCAAGTAGACCAATAATGGCAATAACCACTAGAAGTTCTACCAAGGTGAATCCACGTCCCCCACCATTGCCCATGTGGGCCGTTCTCAAAAACGCTGCTGATTTTTCTATTTTTGAATTCATACTGGATTACGAAAAAAGGTATTAGTATAGTACCAGAGAATATCGCATTCGCCCAATTTATTTCAAATTTGTTACCTTTTGATGGGCCATATCGTATAGTATATACATCAGCGGAATATGCTGAAAGTATTATCTGTCGCAAACGCACGCATGGAACACCACACAGATGAGCATCGTATACTTGCGGCAATTGCCAAGGGCGAGCTGGAACAATTTACTAAGCTGTATGATACGTATCTAGAGCGAATATACCGCTTTGTTTTTCACCGGCTCCCCCACAGGCAGACTGCCGAAGATATTACGAGTGACATATTTATGTCTGCATTAGAGAAAATACATACCTACGATATTCGCAAGGCCTCATTTGGTACCTGGCTCTATGCTATTGCGCGGAACAAAATCATAGACCACACCCGTACTCGGAAAACCGCAGAAGATATAAATGCGGTTGAAAACCTAGCGTCTGCCCATGATCCTGCGCGCGATGCAAGCACCGCATTTGATATTGATTCCGTGCAAAAGTTTTTAAGCACACTAGATGCAGCACAGCGCGATATTATCACCATGCGAATCTGGGACGATTTACCCCATAAAGATATAGCATTGGTGCTCAACATGAGCGAAGCAGCCGTTAAAATGAATTATTCCCGAACTATGAGTAAACTCCAAAACCATTTCGGCAGCATGGCTATCGTATTAATACTATTACTCAAACCCTAAAAAATTATATGCACCGAAACGTGTGCGCCGAGAAACTACTATATACCCATTCTTACGACTCATACGATTACTCGTTCAAGTAATTAACCAACTTCTATTCTCATGACAACTCCGGAAAAAATTACCGATATACTTCGCGATTTGTATACGCTTGATCCTGAATTTAAAAAACACGAACAAAAACTTACTACAATTATTAGTCAATTATTGGCGAGTAAGCCTGAGGTCACCGTAGATGCCGCATTTGCAGACACACTTCGCAGGAAACTTACTGCTCAAATAACAGTCATGGAGCATGCTGAGGTCAGGCAAAAAGGTAGCTGGTCCCGCCGCCTGAATTACGCCCTTGGTAGTCTTGCGCTTATTTCCCTAGTTGCCACCATAGTAATTTATAAAAACAACGGCCTACCCCAGAGCTTTAACTCCGCTTTTTCTGCTGTAAATAAAGGCACTACTATTACTGCTACTACGCCAGAAGCATTCGGGAGCCTCGCAAACATGAGTGCGGGAGGAAAGGGCGGGGGTGGTACTGCGGCTAACAGTTCTGAAGCAGCCCCAATACCACAAGCCGCCCCTAAAGACACTAAAATAGCCGCACCAGGTACTTTTCCTGCCATTGTAGAGTATACGTACGAATACAAAGGCGAGAAACTTAAACTCACAGAGACGGAGCTGCCGGTATACAAACGAAGTAATAACAATTATCCAGAGGTACAAAAAAGTCTACTAAGCCGCTTAAACCTTAAAAATTTCGGATTCAACAACTTTACCAATCCGCAAATGGAAACCCTGAGTTTCCATGATGACCGTGATTTTGGCTATACTGCTACAATAGACTTTACGAACGGCACCCTTTCTTTGAATCAAAATTGGGCGCGGTGGCCAAATGATTATTTGGTCTGCAACTATAACCCTGAATGCTTACAACAGCACTACAGGACTACGTCTCTTACGGAGGGAGAAATATTAGATATTGCGAACAATTTCTTTAAGGACCAAGGGATTAGCCTTAGTGAATATGGGAGTCCTGAAATACAGTCAGATTGGGGTCAAATACAAAAGAGTCTTGCCAATGACCCAAGTTTAGTACCGCCATACGTATCGGTTGTGTATCCACGCAAAATTAAAGGTGAAACAGTACGTGACGAAGGGGGTAATCCGAGCGGAGTTGTAGTCAATATTTCGATATGGCAAAAACGGGTCGGAGGAGTATACGACTACGGCTCACTAAGGCTAGAAGAGTCGAAATACCAGGCGGAAACAGACTTTAATCGCATAATACAAGCTGCCACCTCTAGCAGCTACACCGGCCCAAGCGAACCGAATACGGAAAAAGTAACGGTAACTCTTGGCACACCTACAAAAGGCTTAATTAAGTCATGGCTCCAGAAACCAAATGAGCCAATAGGAAATGAAGTATATTCACCTGCGCTTCTTTTCCCCGTCCTCAATGGCAATACCACTCAACCTTATTACAGCAAATATGTTGTGGTGCCACTAATAAAAGAAATTCTCGATGGCCAGAGTCAGCGGCCGCAAATTAATATTATGGAAAAACAATAATAGATAATAAATCGAGTGCCGCAATTGCTTCTGCGGCACTCGTGTGTTTCTAGGCGCTCTTACCCAACCTCTCTTGCATTATCCGAGACGCTTCCCCCCTCGCTTCATCTGCCCCAGGTCCTCCCAGGGTTGCGGTTATTGCCAAATCCGATACTATTCGGTTTTCTTCCTGACCTGCAGCAATGGTAGCAGCCAAATCTGAATTCATACACCCTCCGAAAAATAATAAAACGCTGTACACCTATAAAGTGAGCAGCGTCGAAACTAACATTCATCATGGCTACTCTCGCTATCCAAAAGAAAGATTAAGACCCACAAGTAAAAATACTGTGAGCACAAATTTTTTCTTCGGAACTGAGATAGTAGTCAACATGCATACATTTTATGCCGCCCCGTAAAAATTAGCAATGACCAATAGTAACAAGGGTGATCCTTGTGCTGTACAAGGATCACCCTTGTTACTGATTTGCATATAGAATATATAGTATGGTATAATATAAAAGTCATACATTTGACCAATATATGAAAGTGAAAACTCTAGCAGAATTAGGCATTCGGACCGGGCACTATGAGGGGGCTGTTTTTGTATTGGGTAAAAAATATGACTTCTAACGTATAAGTACAACTTCCGTTTAAGAATCATAGAGCCCAATACCAATTGCGGCTTTTTTATTTTTGCTATTAAAATTTTTGGGCAATTCTGGACAATCATGGTCAATTTTGCTCAATCCAACTTTATGATTCTTATTCGAAACCTCTCTAAACTTGTTAACTACGAACCCTTATTTAAAAACCTCAACCTAACCATTCACCGCGGTGACCGCATAGGTATTGTTGGTCCTAACGGGGCAGGCAAATCTACATTACTCAAAATGATAGCCTCCATGGAATTCCCGGACGAAGGCGAAGTCGTGCTAGAAAAAGAGCGCGTAGGCTACTTAGAGCAAGTTATTCCTCTAGATGAACAAACGCAGTCTGTAGCAGCATACGTGCAGCACTACAAACAACACCAAATACACGCTGCGCTCGCGGACGTAGGGCTTGTTGGTTTTAATACGTCGCTCGAAATAGCCTCTTTAAGTGGGGGACAAAAAACCAGGCTTTCCTTAGCGAAGGTGCTTTTAGAACGACCCACTACCCTAC
Source organism: uncultured Candidatus Saccharibacteria bacterium (assembly GCA_964648985.1). Classification (GTDB taxonomy): domain Bacteria; phylum Patescibacteriota; class Doudnabacteria; order UBA920; family UBA920; genus JAEUSE01. The sequence continues at coordinate 16,065 of CAZYMS010000022.1, read as the reverse complement.
TCCTTGATGAACCCACAAACCACTTAGACACCGAAGGTATAGCACTGTTAGAAAAACTAGTCACTCAGTTTCCGGGCGCAGTAGTCATAGTGTCACACGATCGCGCATTCTTGAATAAATGCGTAAACAAAATTATAGAGTTCGACGTACAAACAAAAAACATTAATGAATATCTTGGAAACTACGATGCATATTTAGAAGAGCGCACTATCAGACGCGCTCGAACCGAAGAGCTATATAAGGTACACCTAACCAAGAAGAAAAGCATGGAGACAAAGCTCAAGGAAATGCAAATTCTAGGAGCGCGGGACATGCTCGACGGTAAGGTAATACGCGCCTGGAAAAAACGCATGGACCGTGAGATATACAACCAAAAAATAGTCAGACCACGGGACACCAGTGCGATTAAGAATTTACAATTCGATGGCAGTGCACACAGCGGAAAACTGCTAGTGAGATTTGTAGAGATTAAAAAGAGACTGGGAGATTCATTACTATTGGACAAGGCATCATTTGAGATTCGCGGCAACGAGCACGTGCTGCTGAAGGGCGGCAACGGCAGTGGTAAAACCTCAATCACTAAACTCATTACAGGCAACCTTTTGCCAGACAGTGGAGAAGTTAAGATTGGTGAGAATGTACGCGTAGGATACTTTGACCAAGAGCACAACACCCTAAACCCTGAACACACTGTGGGGCAAGAAATACTCGCGACCATTGGCCACAAGATGAACACCGATAATATACGCAGTTTCCTTGCCGGGTACGGATTCCTTGATGCAGACCGCTACAAACGCATCCAGCAACTATCCAGTGGTGAACAAGTTCGGCTCATGCTAGCGAAACTAGTCCACGAGGAGTGCGCGCTCCTTATACTTGATGAACCCACCAATCACTTAGACATTCAGTCTCGTGAAATAATTGAATCTGCGCTGAAAAAATTTCAAGGCGCCTTACTTATTATTTCACACGATCGCTATTTCCTTCGTGAAATTGGTGTTGACCGTACTCTGCTTTTGGAAAACAAGACAATCAAAGAGGTTAGCGGTTAGAATAGAATATACAAGGGTGATCCTTGCGCCACGCAAGGATCACCCTTGTATTACATGATATGTAAGTAGCTAAACCATCAAAAGCCTTGTGCATGCAAAGCTTGTGATAGTCTACTATGCCAATGCGCAAGAGTATACGACATGGTATGATTAAGGAGCACAAAAGATCTGTGTAACCCGTGCATCTGTGAATCAAATATATGAAAATAACTTTCTACGGCGCTGCGCAAAATGTCACCGGCTCGAAACACCTAATAGACACTCAAGGATTTAAAATACTCCTGGATTGCGGTCTGCACCAAGGCAAGCGCAAAGATGTAAACGAACTCAATCGCAACCTCCCCTTCAATGCAACCGATGTAGACGCTGTTATTTTATCACATGGCCACGCAGACCACTGTGGCATGCTACCGTTACTTGTACAAAAGGGGTTCACGGGAAATATTTACACCAGCCCCGCCACCATAGATGTGGCCACCTACATACTGCGAGACAGCGCCAAAATACAAGAACAGGACGCAAACTATTATAATGATCACTTATTGCCTGGTCAGGACCCAATTTACCCCGTATACACAACGGAAGATGTAGAAGCTACTCTCCCCCACTTTGCCGCCACCCCATACTTCTGGCACACCCAACAATGGACGCGCATTAACGACCGAATACGATTTAAGTTGTATGACGCTGGTCACATATTAGGATCGAGCATTGTTCTCCTTGAAATTACAGAGGATGGAAAAATACAAACCCTGGCCTTTACCGGAGATCTAGGTCATAAAAACACCCCCATGCTTCGGGACCCAGAAACCATTCGGGAGCCGGTGGATGTACTTCTGTCTGAGTGTACGTACGGAAACCGCAACCATAAGTCTGCCGAAGAAGCTAAAGCAGCGCTTATTGAAATTATTACCGATGCTTTCAAATACAAAAGTAAAATCATAGTTCCTGCGTTTAGCCTTGGTCGAACCCAAGAACTTATATACATACTTCATCAGCTCACCGACAGCGGAAAAATACCACGCCTCCCCATATACATAGACAGCCCCCTGGCAGCGAACATGACCGAAGTATTCGGCAGGCACACTGAAGAATTTGACCCGGAAACTTGGCACGATTTTGCCAAGGAAGGAGAAATCCCTCTCACCTTCCGCAACCTCATGTACACCCACTCGGTAGAGGACTCGAAACGGCTGAACGATGCAAATGGTCCGTTTATGATTATTTCTGCGTCAGGCATGTGTGAAGGCGGACGCATATTGCACCATCTCAAAAATAATATAGAAGACCCGAATGCAATTGTTATGTTTACCGGCTATCAAGGTGAAGGCACCCTGGGTAGAAAGATAATAGAAGGAGTAAGCCCTGTACGAATTTTTGATCGAGAGCATACTGTCCGTGCCCGTATTGTGGTATTTAACGAATTCTCCGCCCACGCTGACCAAGAGCAGCTCCTTGAATACATAGAAACGCTGCATGGTTTAAAAAAGATATTCCTAGTACATACGGAAACTGACCAAGCCACCACCTTTGCACCAATGCTTAAAGAAAAACTACCAAGCACAGATGTGATAGTTCCGAAATATAATGATTCGTTTGAGCTATAAAATACAGACATGAGAAATGAGACTTGAGACCTAAAAAAGCTTCCCAAAAGGGAAGTTTTTTTTCTCGCTACTCAAGCCTCATTTCTCATGTCTACTTATTTTACTATCTTACAAGCGAGCTTGTAGAACCACTTGCTCATTGTAATTTCAAATTTTTTAGACAACCGCTCTATCATTGCCGAATATAGAAAATGAATGCCTCTTTAGTATATACCCCGGAGTAAATCTTGAAAAGTAATGCACGGAGGTCTATTATTATGGGACCGCTAGTAATTACCAAGCATTATATATGGATAATCGCAGAGGAATAGATAAGCTCATTGCCATAAACAAGAAACACGCTACCCTGTATAGCAGCCCCGAAACCACCCTTGCTCGCAGGCTGTACCAAGCCCAGCACCCTACAGAAATAGGGGTATTTAAATGTATGGATGGTCGACTGCATGTTCCGGTCATGACAAAAACCGCTTTAGGAATTATTCGCCCCTGGCGGAACCTTGGCGGCAAGTTTAATCTGGGCTGGCCAGGCCTACTCTATACCGTACGCGACTGGGTAAACACAGGAATTAGTCGCGGACACAACATACTACCCATAATCACATACCATTACTCCCGCGGTGATGAACATCGTGGCTGCAAGGGTTTTGGCTACAACAAATCCGCCGCCATAGAGTTCACCACAAAACTCAAAGCACAATTTGACCATGTATTCGGCAAAGGAACTGTATATTCAATTTTGTGCGGCATAGAAACAGATTTGGAAAGTCTAGTATTACATGGCGATAACGGCGAAGTAATAGACCTCGCGGATGTTACCGATAACACACTAGAAGCTATAAAAACTTTAATAGATCGACTATACCCAAGCATGCCGCAACATATGCGCAAAGATTTGACACCTCTCATCCAAGGAAACATTGCACACATAGCAGAAATTCGAGCAGAAAACAGACCTATAGCTGAGGCTGAACATAAAGAATGGATACTCGCCATTGGACGCGGTTTTGACTGGCTACACGAAATAAATAGCGCATTTATAATTGGCCCCTTTGACCCACGCCTTCGAGGTGCAATTAGCACTGGCGCCACCCTACTGCTCGACAATATAAATTCGGGCCGTGTAAACCCGAAAGACGGCATAGTATTGATGACCTCTGCGCCCTATGCCATACCCGCAGGCCCTGAACGTATCCTCGCCGAAGAAAAATCTAAGTTCCTTCACGAATTTGCCATGGAAACTATAACGGACCTAGTGCCCGACCTGTTGCCGCATCTGGAACACTTAGTTACAACGGTTGACCTCAATACTAGGAGCCTCAATATATTAAACGAGTACTAGACTGGCAAATCGCATAGCATACAAAGCATATATACATATAAATTTAGGCGGTACAAACATGTGTTCGCACCGCCTAAAGCATCTCTCGTAAAGAGTACAGTTCAATAGCCCCGTTCGGCAAACGGCCCACTATTGAACTGGAAAGTTTTCATTCCAGTATAGGGACGATCGGGCCCTGTTCCATAATTCAAACTGACGGCCGGAATTACGTGTGCTTCAGGAAATTGTTCGATAAGCAATTTCTCTGCCTCACCTAGCAGCCTAAGACCTTCGAGCAAGTCAAGGCCATTAGCAACTAATTTTCCGCACTTCCAATGTATAGTGGGTACCATAACATGCAACCCCTTCATGGGAAGTGCCTCTCTTATGTGGCGCAGCAAGACTCGAGAATCCTCTCCGTGTTGACCCACAGGTGAATTGGGAGGGAGTAATCCCGCACCTCCATTCAAGTTAAAAGCATGAACACATGCCTCCCCACCCAAAGGAGTTAGCAGCCCCTCGATATAGCTTGCCCATTGCCGACGCTGGTCTCCGTCAGCGCACTGGATCAAGACTATACCTCTTTCAATTTTGGTCATAGTTTGACTCAGACTCGTTAAGACGCCTTGGCTAATAAGCCCAGTGGCCAAAACGCATTCTTCGTCGGTTAATACGAGATTCATTGATTCCTCCTAGTGGAAAATTCGCAATAAAAAAACGCGCTTGCGTGTATTTGCTATTTTACACTGATTATATTGCGATGGCAACTCTTACACTAGTTACACGACAAGAAAATGCAGTTTACGGATTTACGTAGCCCGCAGACGGCATCAAAAAATCATGGTAAAATAGCATAAATAACTTAAGAGTACTTTTTTATGTTAAAGACAGGACAAAAAGCGCCGGCAATTAAACTACCGGATCAGAATGGAAAAGTGCACGAGCTTAAGGATTATACTGGCCAGTGGGTACTGGTGTATTTTTACCCAAAAGACGATACTCCGGGGTGCACTAAAGAAGCATGCGGATTGCGAGATAACTTTCCCAAATTCAAAAAGATGAAAGCTGTGGTTTTGGGTATATCAATTGACTCCATACAAAAGCATCAGAAGTTTGCTACAAAATACGAACTGCCGTTTACACTATTGGCGGATGAGAATAAAGAAGTAGTAGAAAAATACGGAGTGTGGGTAGAAAAAAGTATGTATGGTAGAAAATACATGGGCATACTACGCACTTCATTTCTCGTTGACCCCTTGGGTAAAATAGCTAAAATATACGAAGGGGTTAAGCCAGAGGCGCACGCACAGGAAGTACTAAAAGATCTTACGGTAATGAGTAAAAAGTAATTAGTAATAAGATGCTTAATGGCTATAAAGATTTGCTGGTTTGGCAAAAATCAATGGCCCTAGTACGATTAGTATATAAACTAGGCGACGAACTACCCAAGCAAGAACAGTTCATTTTACTTGCTCAAATGTTACGCGCCGCTATTTCAGTCCCATCGAATATAGCAGAAGGATGGTCACGCAATAGAAAACTCGAATTTATAAGATATTTAGAAATTGCCTATGCTTCGTGCTGCGAGCTAGAAACACAGGTACTTATCTGCGAAGATCGCTATACGACTATTGATTATACGAAGATATACCCTCTCATAACTGAAGTCGAAAAGATGCTATCTAAGTTAATATATAACCAAACTCATTCTATCTCTTAATCCTCATTACTTCTTACTAATTACTTATTACTATGGTCAAACACGTAGACATAACCATTACTGGCAAAGTGCAAGATGTAGGATTTCGCTATTCTGCTCTCGATGAAGCACTAGAGCTGGGTCTTAAGGGAACTGTACAAAACCAGCAAAAAAACCAAATACACATAGAAGTAGAAGGCGAAATAGATGCCCTTAAGCAGTTTCTCCGCTGGTGTCACGAGGGCCCAAAAGGGGCTAAAATAGATAAGGTTGATTACGCTTCTACAGAAGAACTAAAAGACTTTGAAGATTTTAAAATAATCTTTGAATAAGAGCGATTATAACTATAGAATCTACGCCAAATGTCACGAACACGAATACGAACTTACGCCTCAGTACTAATAATAAGTAGTGTAGCGCTCCTTGCTGCAGGATGCTCAAATAATACGAATAAAAATGAGTCTGCCAAAGACACTCCTGTACAGATACTATCCAATCCAAAGGATATCAGCTTTACCATAGAACCTTCGCGCACCCAAGACAATTGGATTATTTACTCAACGGGCGCTTTAGCAAAAGTAAAGGGACAAAATCTAACTAGGGTTGAAATAAAGTATCTGCCCATAGGGACAGGTGCAGCGGAAGAATATCCAGGCGGCATTTCTCTGGGAACTGCGACCAATACCACCAATGAACCCAATACGTGGATGACCCCGCTACCCCCCACGCTCGCTGCTACAAACTTTTGGTTTGAGGCAACAAATACCGATGGTCAAATAATTAAAGGACAAGATCTGGGGAATGTAGCATTCGGCCAACCACCAAAATAGATAGTATGATTTTGACAATCCAGACAAGAGAAAAGAGACAGGTAGTTGATATTACCGATAATACCCAAGAATATATACGGAAGGCCTGTGCAACATATTCATACAACACACTACTGCTGCAGTAAGTACTGCAGATATGGATCCCGGCACAGACCTGGATTACTTAGATGCCTTGGGCGCTATAGCTCCACACCTTGCGTTCCGTCACCCGCACAATCCTGAACATTTTCCAGACCACCTACTGGCAACGCTTATAGGTCCTAGCCTTACTGTTCCCCTATACCAAGGCGAACTGCGGCTTGGCGTGTGGCAGCGCATAGTACTGTTTGAGTTCGATGGCCCCAGAAGCAGAACAATATCTATTACAGTAATGAGAAATGAGACTTGAGACATGAGCAGGGCCAGGCTCATACCTCACGACTCATTACTCACGTCTATCCGTATAAATAATAAACTCCCGTGCCTATTCTCTAGTGCATGGGAGTTTACGTATTCCTATATTGTCTCATTGTGCAGTTTTCTTTTTAAACCAATGAAGGTTGATGCCGGTCTTACACGACCGTAGGTGTCTAGCACAGGGGCGAGACTATACAGGGCTGTTACCTGTTACTTGCATCTATTGCTTATTCCTTTCGTGCTTCCATTCTATACCTGCTCCGCTACATATGCCAGTGGATAACTACGCCATTACTGATATTCATAGTAGAAAAAATAAAAAACATAGTAGTTAAGATGAGTTGAAGAATACATTAAGTGATGAGGGCGGAGGGAATTTAGATGTGGGAAACAGGTATTCAAAATAAAAGAAAACCAGCTTATAAAAGACTGCCCAATAGGGCAGTCTTTTATATATACCATTAGCTTTATTTGCGTGTGTGCTTTTAGTAATCCCTCAGTCTATAGATTTCTGGGTGCTCCTTTATACGCTCTAAAGCCTTTGCTTCAATTTGGCGTATGCGCTCTCTGGTAACCCCAAATTCTTCTCCTACTTCTTCGAGCGTATGGGTAACCCCATCTTCAAGTCCAAATCGCATCTTCAAAATCTTTTGTTCCCGCGGCTCTAAGTCTCGTAATATACCTTGTACATACTCTTTAAGTAACTGCCTACCTGCAGCGTCACTTGGTTTAGTAGTATCTTCATCTACAATAAAGTCACCTAAAGTCGAATCTTCGCTCTCGTCATCACCAACCGATGCATCTATAGAGACAGTTTCTTGGGATATTTTACGTAAATGGTATACTTTTTCTACCTCTATCCCCATTTCGGCAGCAATTTCTTCAGGGAGAGGTTCACGCCCAAGGTCCTGCACGAGCTGGCGTTCGGCTTGCGCATATTTATTGAGCGTCTCCACCATGTGTACCGGGATGCGGATGGTTCTAGACTGGTCAGCAAGCGCGCGGGTTATGGCCTGACGAATCCACCAGGTCGCATAGGTTGAAAACTTATACCCCTTGCGCCAATCAAATTTTTCTACAGCGCGGAACAAACCAAGGTTACCTTCTTGAATAAGGTCAAGGAGGCCAAGGTTACGACCCATGTACTTCTTGGCGATGGATACAACCAAACGAAGGTTAGCCTCTGTTAACCGTTTGCGGGCCGCTTCATCGCCTTTTGTAACACGCTTTGCCAGATCTATTTCCTCTTCTCCAGTAAGCAAAGAAACCTTTCCAATCTCACGGAGATACATCTGGATAGAATCGTCGTATATGTCTGAGAGGTCAAACGCCTCAGGCATTTCTTCCTTCTTCTTTTTGCTGCCCTTCTTTGGGGTTTCTTCTACCTCTGTCTCCGCTTCTTTTCCCTGCTGCCACACGCTAGCGACTTCTTGATCAACTATTTCAATGCCACGCTGCTCCAATACATTCAATACCTGCTCGAGAGCAAGCAAGTCGTTCTCGAACTCAGGTAAAGAGTGTAAAATTTCTGCCTCTGTAACGAAACCGCGGACAGCGCCCTTTTCTAAAATTTCAGCGAGTGCCTTTGCAACCTGTGGTGATTCAGGTAAAACCTCCTCCGCGGTCCCCTTTGATCTGTGCCTTACTGAAGGCTTTTTAGGTACGGGAACACTCTTAGGTTTCTGTTTTTTTACCGGCTTACGCACAGCTTTTGCTGGAACCTTTTGCTTTGCAGCCACTTTCTTTTTAGCTGGTTTCACTTTCTTCTTAGGTGCCTTTTGTGGCATATATAGTATAAAAAAATTAATGAGGCAAACTGCCGCAGAATTCTAAAAACCGACTAGTTTCAAAACCAATTGATAATCAGACTTACGCGATGGAGTCGAGTTCAATACAAAATCCGAGCAGGGACCAAGACGTACTAGAAAGTACGGCAAGGCCCGGTGCAGAGCCCTGACATCGAAATCGGCCAAGCTCGGAGACCCTAACAATAAATACTTCTCAATTGTATGTTTATAAAGACTGAATTTTTCTTTCTAGGTCAAGCCTACGGTTGCTAAGCTCGACAAATGCACGCTGTAAATTCTGTAACAGCTGCGGGTTATTACCCGCTTCAGCCCCACGTATAGCGGCTGTTGCTTGTTGCTGTTCGCTTTTCAGCGCTGTCAGACGGAATGTATATACATACTTTTGCAGCTCCAATTGGAATGCTGCCTCATTTCCGTCAAAACTAGTCTTTTCCGATTCTAACATAAACAATGCCTCTTGCGCAAGTATGTTCTGCAGCACTAATCCTTGCTGATTGTTCATAAGAGATGCCACCAAACTTTGTACGCCAGGGGCCTTAAAATCTGCAAGCGTACCACCTTCTGTATGCCATAAGGCAAGCATGGAGGGATTAATTAGAAAAGTTCCCAGCATACTCTTTTCACTACCCGGAATAGACTCTTTTTGCATATCTGGGCCTGGTATCGGTTGCTCCTGGACACTGCCCTGCTCTGGAGGGGTAGGTATGCCAGCCTTAACCATAGCAATCATCACAGACTGACTAAAGCCAAATCGTTCTGATATCTCTTTAGTATATTTGTCACGCTCAAGTGGGTCAGGCAAAAGCTGTAAAAGAGGCACAACTTCTTGTGCTACAAATTTCTGCTGGGCAACACTACGAGAAGGGTAGTGTGCATCGGCCTCTAAGATAAAGTGCTCAACAAACCATATACTTTGCTGAAGAGCCTCCTCCCACAATTTAGGATTTAGACTTATAAGTTCATCCGCATCTTTCGCCCCCCGGACTGTCACTAACTTAACTGAAAAACCTAATTCCAATGCAAGTATTCCTGCCTTCTTGGCAGCGCGTTGCCCTGCGGCATCTGCGTCAAAACACAACTTTAAATTTTTAGTCAGACGTCCCAAAAGTCTGAGCTGTTGCTGGGTAAGGGCAGTCCCGCTGGTAGCAACAGTATTACGAAACCCTGCCTGATGTGCTTTAATACAGTCCATCTGCCCTTCAACTATGACTACATAATCTTGCTCACGAATGGCGCTTTTTGCCTGAAACAATCCAAAAAGTATTTGACTCTTGTTATATACGGGACTTTCTGAGCTATTAATATATTTTGCCCCGGGCTGATCTGCCTTTTCTAGCCACGGTAGAATGCGTGCAGAAAAACCAACCGCCTTACCTGCAAAGTCAAAAATAGGAAATGTAATCCGCCCTCGAAAGCGATCATATGTACCCCTTGCAGATTTTGTCGATACGCCAGCCAGCACGAGATCATCCCGACTCGCACCCTTTGCGAGAAGAGCTTTTTCGAGAACCTGAAATTCATCGGGCGCATACCCCACCTCCCACGTGCGCAGAGTATCATCCGTAAGGCCTCGACTGGAAATATATTCAAACGCTCTCTTGCCCTGTCCAGAGAATAAAAGCTGGTGATAATACTTTGCCGCAAAGCTGTTCACTCTATATACACGCTCACGAAGCAGTTGCTGTTTCGCATCTTCTGGCCTTCGCTCCGGCAGTACGACGCCAGCTCTATCAGCCAGTAGTTTCAGTACCTCTGGAAATTCTAAATGCTCGTATTTTTGAATAAAGCTAAACACGTCTCCGCCCTCGCCGCAACCAAAGCAATGCCAAATCTGCCGAGCAGGGTTCACGTTAAAGCTAGGGCTCTTTTCATTATGAAAGGGGCAATTCGCACGGAAATTTACTCCCGCACGCTTAAGCTGAAGATAGGAACCTATGACTTCCACTATATCGAGCCGCTCCTTTATTTCTTGTATAACCTGGTCTGCCATGAAATAATGCGAGATAATTTACTCAACCCTTTGTAACCACGTAAGAAATACATCCAGTACCGCACGATGCTCTTGGACAATAGTATGGTTAAAATTATGAGCAACTGCATCGTATTCCGCCTGCGCTTGCCGTGCAACCCGGTCTACTGTATTGTGTGGATACACTACAGCAAACGCATCTTCCCCTGCCTCGTATAAAATAATTAGATTGGTCAAATTAGCAATCTTATCTGCCGAACTTACCGCTTTCACTTCATGAGAAGCACTCCGTATGTGCTGTGCATATTGAGCCTTACGAACATCGTACGCCAAGCTTTTATCCTCGCTTGCACCAAGCACAATCTGTGTTATTACATCACCAAAATGCAGTGTGAGTTCTTCTGCAGTAACAGGTGTATCTTCAATAACATCATGCAATACTCCAGCTGCCACGACAGAGTCTTCAAAACCGGCACGAGCCAAAATAAGACCCACTGCGGCTGGATGAGATATATAAGGCACTTGTGCTGCGCCGCGCCTTCGTTGGCCCTCATGGGCCAATGCAGCAAACTCTAACGCACGCAAAACAATCGAGCCAAATAGATGTGATTTAGGTATGTGCAGGGTTGTTTCCATACACTAACTGTAGCTGAAAAAGCAGTCTTAAGGCAACTCGACAAAGCAAGTCTCAGATGTTACAATAGTTGGGCTTTTAAACCTAATTTAAGCCATTTTCAGAAATCTGCCCTAATGATGGAGAGGTCGCATAGTGGTCGAGTGCGCTCGCTTGGAAAGCGAGTAAACCTTCACCGGTTTCGGGGGTTCGAATCCCCCCCTCTCCGCCATTAGTGCAGATAGTTAAACCCCGTATTTGCGGGGTTTTGATGTTATGTGGGACAATGTGATTATAGAGAGCCCATATGACAACAAAGAACACGAAGCTTGCCATTGCCAGAAATTATACAGCCATGATACAGGGAAGTGTTGGGACGAAAATGTTCCAGCACCTGTACATGCGCCAAGACGCAAAAAACATTACCGATGTATTAGATGGCGGTGCACTTTCCTGCGCTTATTTTGCTTCGTTTATTTTGTACACCCATGACCTTATGCAAAGTCCGCATGCCACTGTAGACTCCGCAGTAAAAGACCTGGCTGCTTCTGGATGGAAACCCATCCGAAAACCAAAAATTGGTGCAGTGTTGGTGTGGGAAACGCAACAGCAACACGGGGAGCCTCATCGTCACATTGGTTTCTATATAGGTCGCAACGAAGCAATAAGCAATAGCACGACCAAAAAAGTACCGGCCAAGCACCACTGGACATTTAACAGCAAACGGAAGATCGAGCAAATACTTTGGCATCCCCTGCTTGGAAAGTAATTTCCACGAACATGAATATTAAAACTAAAACTCTGTCTGAACGCCTCTCTGCTATTCCGGGTCTCCACCACAGACAAGATAGCCTTAGGCTCGCGTGCGCCTTATACCTTACACACTTTAGACATTACAGAAATAAAATCAGCGGCCAAGATATTTGAAGGCGCATAGTATATGACGATGAAATTTTTTCTCAAACTTATTCAATGGCCGACTCTAGTGCTATGCGTGCACATCTTTTTAACCTACACTGGCGGATACTACTGGTGGGCGCACGTAGATAAAATCATGCACCTATTAGGGGGCATGAGCATAGCCGCATCCTCACTACAACTCTACCCCTATGCAAAAAGCCGAGGGTTCATTGGAGTCGTACATTCCTCACTTTTAATAGTAATGGTGGTGGCTATGGTTTCTTTCGTTGCAGTAGGATGGGAGTTTTTTGAATTTATGCTAGACCACACTTTTAGAACCAACATGCAGCCATCTGTAGCAGACACGATGGGCGATTTGCTCTGCGGCCTTATTGGTGGCACGCTCATCGCCTTCGCCACAAGAAAGAACCGTATAGATAAACTTTGAAGCATCTCGCACATCAAACAGTCTCTTTGTTCTAATACTTTACTCGATCAACATATATGAACTCCCTGGCCCACATAGAAGTCAACGTATCCAATTTAGACATATCGGAAAAGTTCTATTTGCTAATACTGTCCAAGCTTGGCTGGACTAAAATGATGCATACTGAGAAGGTAGTTGGTTTTGCTGCGCCAGACAAGACACATTTGTTTATTGTGCAAACAGATGAAGTATATGCTGCAAAAGGTTTCCACCGCAAAAACGCGGGACTGAACCACTTAGCATTTCGAGTAGATTCCGCCCAGACTGTAGATGATTTTGATGCATTTCTAGCAGAGAATAACATCCATCGTTTGTATGCAGAGCTTCCAAAAGACTATTCGGATGAATACGATATGGAAGAATATTACGCAACGTTCTTCGAAGACCCTGACCGCATTAAACTGGAAGTAGTGTTCATGCGATAAGATAGAATAAAAATAAAAGGGTGACCCTTTTTGCAGAAAGGGTGACCCTTTTTTCAAAAACAACATTCTAACGAGCTTTTTGCCTTGATGGCTGCTGAACTGTAGCCGATGTGGCGTACTGCGCAAGCGTCATTTCAACCTGAGGTTTTTGCATAATTCTGTTTACGTAACAATCCGGGTCTCTATCACAATATTCCCCGGAGGCAGTACCGTATGTGTTAGCCTGAATTTTTACAAGGCCAACTCCTTTTACGAAAAACCATCTTTCTACATACGCGTCCACGCCAAATAATTCCCAATAACTCATCATAATGGCAGGCCCATTGTATTTCGGCAATGCAAGATTAACTATGTCTGCGTGGACAGCCCATGTTCCAACACCCGTATTGCCTCGAGGTGCGCACAAGTGAGTATCTGGTCCTGCACTGTCTGAATAAGTCTGCGCTGCATTTCCTACACCCCATCCTGCGCCCACCCATTGGGGTGCCAATACATAACCAGGAAAGTTGGGGTTTGTTGATCCATACCTATATGAGTGCTGTACATTCTTAAAATTCTGAGTAAATTCTAAATTAGATTGGCCACCCAGCTCATACGCTTCATGCCCTTCTGCATTTAAATACGTATCGTGAAAACCGGCATTATGCCAAGGCGTTAAATACCATAGCAAATTGGACGGACTACCCGGGGCCCAATATCCATTTGTTCTATCTTTAATTATATACATTGCTTTTACACCTGCACCGGCAGGCAAACAGGGCAGCTGTATGTCCTTGTACCCCACTTTAGCAGTAAACGACTCGCCTGTTCTATTATTCTTTCCAACAAACGTAGCCTCGGTTTGTGGCATGAGCCAATAGTCCCTCATGTTCTCTAGGCCAACAGTAGTACCTACGTTTACTTGAATCTCATTACTCCAACCCACACTCGAGCTGCTTGGCCTAAAGCGAGCTTTGTATACGCCACGAACTATATCTGTAGATAGATTGGCCACGGTTAAACCGTTAGACATATTCAGCCAACGCCCAGTACTAGAAGTACACATGTCAAATTTTGGTCCTGTACACAAAGTCAATTGGTAGTCTAAAGGTCCTGTATAAGAAGTAATAGCCGTCCCCACAGGCTCGACCGCATACAAGTAGTAACTCTCTCCTGGTTGTACATAGGATCGGCTTACTGCAACAAATAGAGGCGATCCGCCATAATGAGCCGAAGAAGACAGGCCGTTAACGTGCAATATTTGTTTTACATTATAAGGAGCCGTACCGAATAAACCAATACCCACTAGAAACGACACCAGACCCAGACCACTGAATACTAAAGGGACCCGCGAAAACCAAGTACTTTTTTCACTTTTTTTCATATATAAATGCTTTTTGGATATATATATATATATAATACCATACCCCCTTCAGGACTAGGACCCCTATTCGATAAAAAAAGTTCCTTGCACCGAGCAAGGAACTTTATCGCAAATACTACTTTACAACTTTAACTTCTACAATATTAATGCGGGAACCAGTTGGCCTACCGGCGACCACCACTACGCGCTGACCTTTTTTCACAAAGCCAGCTTTCTTTACTTCTTCTACTGCGTGGTCAAGCAAAGCAATTGCGTCTTTTACCCACTTCTTCATAACAGGCTGCACACCCCAGAGAAGGGCCATTTGCCGAACCACAGAAGGATTAGTAGAAAGCATATACACTGGTGCATGGGGACGTTGGTGAGACATAAAACGAGCGGTAAAACCACTTTCCGTTACACCAATAATTGCTTCTGCGCTCACGCCGCGAGCCAAATCGCATGCACTTCCGGCAATTGCAGCAGCGTGCGCTTCGTCTTTCTCCCCCATAAACAAACATTCCTGGCCCATGAATTCAGATGCTTCTACATCGCGAATAATGTCTGTCATAGTCTGAACGCTCTCGACTGGATACAGACCAGTAGAAGACTCACCTGAAAGCATTACAGCGTCTGCGCGATCTATAACCGCGTTTGCCACGTCGCTTACCTCGGCACGAGTCGGACGTGGATTACGTATCATGGAATCCATCATTTGTGTTGCCACAATTACCGGTTTCGCAGCTTGCAGACATTTGCGAACCATAATCTTCTGCACCACCGGAACTTTAGCCGCAGGAATTTCTACACCCAAATCTCCACGCGCCACCATAACTGAATCAACTTCTTTTAAAATTTCATCAAAGCGCTCCACCGCTCCTGGAATTTCTATCTTCGCCATAGTCTTTGGCATAGTAAACCCTTTAGGCAGATGCTTCTTTATGACTTCCTTCAGATTCACGATATCTTCAGGGCCGCGGACAAAGGAGAGGGCAACATAATCCACGTCCTGCTTCAAGGCAAACTTTAAATCTTCAAAATCTTTTTCTGTAATGATTGGGAATGTGGTCTTCGTGTCGGGCATGTTAATGCTCTTACGTGGACGAACTGCGTCACCATTTACCACTTCACAGTAAATTTTTCCTTGCACCTTGCCTTTGGTTGGAACGACCTTAAGCACCTTGAACTCGATTAAACCATCTTCTATGAGCAGACGCTCTCCCGGCTTCATAGAACCAGTAATATCAAAGTCCATCGGAAAATCTTCTCCAATAGTTATCTTCTGACCAGCTTTAATAGGGATAGCTTCGGGAATATTGCTTACGCGGATTTTTGGACCTTGGAGGTCAGCAAGTATAGCAACAGGCATGCCAAGCTTTTTGCTCGCAATACGTACGTTCTCTATGCTCTTTAAATTGCTCTCGTGTGTACCATGAGAAAAATTAATACGGGCCATGTTCATACCCGCTTGTATCATCTTGGTTAGCACTGGCACTGGCTGCGATGCCGGGCCAATGGTAGCAACAATTTTAGTTCGTTTCATCATAAAAATGTAGTTAAATGCTCAAAAATTATAGCACTAATCTTTTTTCCCGTAAATAAAAGAAATATATGAAAAT
>CAZYMS010000021.1:0-22228 GCA_964648985.1 uncultured Candidatus Saccharibacteria bacterium | reverse complement strand
GACTCCTTGTAAGTATACGGTTTCAGAAACTATTTCATTCCCCTTCCGGGGTGCTTTTCACCTTTCCCTCACGGTACTTGTTCACTATCGGTCACTACAAGTATTTAGCCTTGGATCTTAGTCGACCCGACTTCCAACCAGATTACTCGTGTCTGGTTGTACTCAAGAAATAACCTAAAGTTTACGAAATGTTTCGCGATACGGGACTATCACCCTCTTTGGTCTGCCGTTCCAGGCATGTTCTGCTACACAACGTAACTACTTTCTGTAGTTTTACTGAACTACATCGGTTACACTTATTACCCCTATATTGCAACGCCAGTAAGCTTTAAATCTCCATCTTACGATTTAGAAAACACAATAAAGGTTTGGGCTGATAGCGTACGTATTCGCTGTCCACATGGAAATTGGACAACGAATACATAGCTATTCTTTTCCCTGTTCGCTCGCCACTACTAAGGGAATCTCCGTCCGACTTACGTCGGGCTTGATTTCTTTTCCTCATGCTACTGAGATGTTTCACTTCGCATGGTTCCCGCTCTACATACCCCACGGCATATAGGCACGCACTCTTCCAGTGCGTGGGTTTCCCCATTCAGACATCTCCGGATCAAAGCTTATTTGCCAGCTCCCCGAAGCTTTTCGCAGGCTATCACGTCTTTCATCGGCTCGTAGTACCTAGGCATCCACCGTATACCCTTCTCTGTTCAATGTATCAATGTTGTTGACTAGCAATTGGTAACTACCAGGTATAGTAATTAGTCGTTAGTAATTAGTAGTTAGAAAATCTAACCACTTATTACTGTGCGCTTATTACTTCTGATACCAACAATTGCGTTCTATCTAGACTCAATGTTCTACTTATTCTCGTTATTTGAACTTTTCAGTGTTCACTCTCTTGGTTAGAGAGTAAACTACCACTATTCATTTATTAAAGTACTTGGAGTAAGTAAGAAGTAATTAGCAGTGAGTAATGAGTAGTTAGAAAATCTAATCACTTATTACTGTTCACTTATTACTCTTAGTTTTACATCCACATAGCTACTGCCCACCAGAAAAGCTGATACCTGTATTCCCAAAGTAAATTGGAATGGCCGCCGCATCCGTGTAGCAGTAAGTATGTGCCTGCAAATAATCAAATTTTTAATGTAATTTTCAGCAATTGAGCCACAAAAAAACCGCGTCCGCGGTATAGTCAATCAACAAGAGTGACCGCAGGTAGGTGTTAGGAATTTGTGTAGTTACTCATGAATATGCGAAAATTTCGGTAAATCAATCTTACTCTATATGTAAATTGTTGTCAAGAGAAAAGCAAAAAGCAAAATTTTGATTATTTAGAGGCTTAAATAAGCAAAGTCAATAGCTACAAGCTAACAAAAAAATCTTTATTTACCAAACCGACGGGGCCTGGTTTTATAGTCTTCGAACGCCTTTTCCAGTTCTTTTGTATTAAAATCTGGCCAGAGTTTTTCCGTAAAATAGAGTTGGCTATTCGCCACATGCCACATCATGAAACCGGCCGACCAATGAGGCTCTCCACCTGTACGTATAACTAAATCCACGGGTGGTAAATCCGCTGTCCACAACGCAGCACGAAGCGTAGCTGCGTCCACCACCTGCTTTGTTACCGCAAGATGGTTAAGAGCTGCAATCATTTCGCTTTGGCCATCATAGCCAAGCAAAATGGTTAGGTTGCGAGCAGTAAAATGGTTGGTCCGTTGTTGCAAGTTCTCTATACCCTTATGAACACTTTCTTTAGGGATAAGCTCTTGCCAACGACCAAGTACGCGAACCCGTACTTCATCTTTCAGAAACCGCTCCAAAGCTGCCTCTGTAGACAAATACCTGTCTATAAGAAACATGAGCGCAGAGATTTCCAATTTAGGACGGCTTTTTAAATTATCTTCGGAGGCGGCCCAAAATGTGAAATACGATATACCCGCCCGAAATGCGGCCTCGCTTACCTCTTCAAACATTTTTGTGCCCTCTTCGTGACCTTTCCAGGGGTCCAATCCCCGCGCCTTCGCCCAGCGACGATTACCATCGGGAATTATGGCAACATGTTTCGGTATATGTATTTCTTCCATGTTCATTACCACCACTGACTCGCTAATTGCTCAGATATACTAACTGAAAAGAAGGATAATTTCCACCCCCTTATTAAGTCACTACATGGTAGAGCCACTGCTGATAAAAAGTCAGCGCTACAAGAAGGACCACAACATAGCTAATCACTAGTCGCCACCCTTGCCTCCAAAAAAATACTATATAATAGGCACCCAGGATAAATGCCAAAGGCATAAACAATACGTAATAATATATTTGAAGACCACCCAATGTCCCAATTGGTAGTAGATATATTATTGAGGGAACCAAAAACCATATCCGCATAACGGTCTGTGCGCTGTTTAAAGGCCGGAAAACCTGCGGGGCAGGACAAAGCGCTCGTTTATTGAGATGAACCAGAAACGGTATAACACAAAGGGCACACACAAATATAACAAAAAAGTATTTACTACTTAGCCCGAGTACATTAAAAAAACCATGGGTAGAAAGCACGGTACTAACCCAAAACTGTATATATCCAAGTACGCGATCGAAAAAAGAAATGTAGAGATGCGGCCCCGTAAGTAGGGTCAGCAGGCCACGCGCATTCGGAAAACCATGTATGTATTCGTAGGATATATACGGAACATACATGCTTGTTATAACTAATAAACCAATACCATACTCCATTATTCTTGGCCTAAGCCATTTTAGACTTACTAGCCCGGCAGCAACCATACCAATACACGCTGCCGCATGAAGCTGCGTACCAGCCCCAAAACTTATAGCGGCGAGCAAAATCCAACCATACCTCTCTCCCGGCAACAAATGCATACTGCGCTCAACGCTATAAAAGAATAACAAAGCACACAAAGGTACAAAGTTTGGATTTGAAACATACTGTGACAGTTGGAATGTTAAAATGGAAAATCCATATAGACCCGCCACAACACACACCACAGACGGGTCCTTATACCAATGCCAGGTAACATATAATAAAACGACACCAGTAAGGCACCAAATACCCCACCCTACCAAAAGCAGGCCGTATAAGGAAAACCCGGTAACAAGTGCGCCAAGATAGAGTAAATAATAGTACACGGGGCCAAAATAGATTCCTCCAATCGACGCCGGTGGCCCAAGCAGAGGATAGGTGCCCGCTTTCATACGTGTAACTACTGATAGATCCCGATACAGCTCATCTAAAGGATACACTGAGTGAAATAAGTGAGGAAATGCAAAAGCCAGACCACCACCCAGCAAGACTAAGGCAGCAACCCACCAATAACGAAAAAAATATTCTTTAGTTGTTTTTACGAATGTAACGCTCCACATATACAAAGTCTATACTATATGAATCTTCTAGTACGTACTGTGCAGAATTAAATGGCAAACGAGCTACTTCCGTCTTCAAATGAACATTATATATGCTATGTGCCCCAAAGACTCCTCGGTATGGGCGACCCTGAGCTAGCTCAGTGTAATACCGAAGCATATTAACATCCGCATTCGGACTTATAATTATATATGATTGCCCTCTAGCACGAGCGTCTATATCTTTAAATACCTGGAGCAGATGCCCGTGGCTATACGCGGGTTCGTGTAGAGAAGAATAAAGATATCTAAGCTGTACGGCTTGGACAAGAATATATGCCATTAACAAAACCCCTAGCCAGGTGCGATGCACCGTCCATATGTGCGCATACATACAGGTGAGCACAATAACTGGTAAAGGCCACAAGATTAACAAATAGAAAAACTGGACAGAAGACTGATACCACCAAAATACCATAAGACCGGCAAGTGACCAGGCTACGACAAAGAAAAGGCCGCGCTTATTCAGTAATTCTACACCCTTTACCTTTCTAGTATATACATATGCAGCAAGCCCAATCGTTGCAGCGCAAACAATACTGAAAATATAAAATCCTGAATGTACATTAAAAAAAGTAAATAAATCGTTTTTAAGAAAAAGAGTGCTAATCCAAAACTCCAATAATACCATAAGCGATTGTGCCTTTGGCACGAATCCATATGAACTACCACCGACCTGCATCAGACGGTGTATATTTGCAAAACCATGAGTGCATTCGTAGTACAGATATGGAGTGTAGGTTAAGAAAAACGCAAATAGTCCACACATGACGTACCATACATGTCTGTATAACTTATATACAATGAGTGCAGTAATCCCGATCAAAGACAGTACGACCAGCGCAACAACATGCAGCTGCGTAGCGATTCCAAAGGCAATACCAGCAATAAACCACCACTGTATGGTCTTTGGCTGCAGTGCTATATGCGTGAGTGCATACAAGAGTAAAACAGTAAAAAACGGGAGAAAGTTAGGGTTAGATACATAGTAGGAGTTCTGTATATCGCGGGTAGAAATACTGAGTAAAAAGGCAGCTAATAAGGCTATGCTTCGCTGGCCAGCCCACAGGTTAACGAGTCCATACACTATATATACGGTGAATACAGAAAAAAATCCCGATGCAACTATTGCACCTATGGGATTTAGATTAGCCAACCAGACAAACGGCGCCAAAAGATAATAGTACGCCGGCCCGAAATAATAACCCCCCACAGAACCCATGGGCCCCAAGAGCGGCCAGTCGCCATACGCAATAAAATGGTGCACTACGAGCAAATCTCGATATAGCTCGCCGGTAAACCCATAGTAAATATTGCGCAGGCCTATCACTCGCAAAATAAGAGCAAGGCAAAGTACTGCCCAGATACTGTACTGACTGTTTACTACAGTCCCAATTGCAGCACCAATCCGACTTGGCTCTCTTAGATACTGCCTCAACATAGTCTATAAGAGGCTTAAAAAATTTTGCTCGTCTAACATGGCAACACCCAGCTGTTCAGCCTTTTTTACTTTAGAACCTGGCTCAGCACCAATTACTACGTAATCAGTATTTTTAGAAACAGACTCAGCTGTTTTTCCTCCCAAAGCCTTAATTTTCTTTTTTGCTTCGTCGCGGGACATGGTCTCCAAGGTGCCGGTAATGACGAAGGTCTTACCGGAAAGCTTGTAGCTTGTAGCTTGTAGCTTGTAGGGTTCAATACTTACTCCGTTCTTTAATAACTTCTGAACGTACTGTGTGTTTTCTTTTGTGTGAAAATAGTCATGGACGCTGTTGGCAACAACGGGACCGATGTTTTGTACAGAATTAATTTGCTCTTCGGTCGCTTGCATAAGCGCATCTAACGTATGGAATTGTTTAGCCAGGTCTTCTGCAGTCTGTTCGCCGACATGGAGAATGCCGAGTGCGAATAAAAACCGAGCTAACGGTTGCTTTTTATGATCGTGAATAGACTGCACAATATTCTCCGCGCTCTTTTCTCCAAACCGATCCATGCCCACTATATCTTCTTTTTTCAGAGTAAATAAATCTGCTGCGTCACTAATAAGCCCCTCCTCTTGGAAACGGTCGAGTATTTTGGGGCCTATTTCGTAAATTTCAAAAATGCTCACAAAATGTTGCATGCCGCGGCTATTTTTAGCTGGACATTTAGGGTTGGTGCAGAAGAATGCAACTGATGTCGGCGCAAGGGTCACCTTTGCGCCGCGCAAGGGCGACCCTTGCGTTCGTTGCTGTACCAAACTGGCACACACAGGACACGTTTCTGGCATATGAAACTTTTTCTCCTTGCCCGTTCGGAGTTTGGGCAACACTTCCACCACTTCCGGAATTACGTCCCCAGCTTTCTGAATAACTACTGTGTCACCAATTTTTAAACCGAGGCGTTCTATTTGTTCTATGTTATGGAGCGTAGCTTTAGCCACTGTAGAACCCGCCACCACTGTAGGCTTAAAATGAGCCACTGGAGTCAGCACCCCTGTTCTGCCGACCCTGACCGAAATATCTACCAATTGGGTAGTAGCTTTTTCTGCAGCGTACTTGTAGGCAACAGCGTAGCGAGGAGCCTTACCAACAACTCCCAACGCAGTGTCTTCATGCCAATCCAGTTGATCGACATACACAACAATACCGTCTGTACCATAAGGTAATTTTGGACGAACCACCTCAAATCTATCTATAAAATTTTCGATATCTGCAAGCTCTTTACTTGCACACTCCCACTTTTCTAATGTTTTGAAACCTAAAGTGCGAATATACGCATGAACTCCCGAATGATCGTCGAAAGGCCTGACGCCGCTTACTTGAGATACATCATAAGCAAAGAAGTCTAATTTTCTTTCGACAGTTAGTTGAGGATCCAGCTGTCGAAGACTGCCTGCGGCTGCATTACGAGTATTGGCAAATAACACTTTGCCTGCGGCTGCCTGCTTTGCGTTCAACTCCTCCCAAACAGGCCTACTCATCACTGCTTCGCCTCGGACCTCGATAAGTTCTGGTATATTTTTACCCCTGAGACGCAAGGGAATAGATTGTATCGTTCTTAAATTTTGGGTAATATCTTCGCCTATATATCCATCGCCTCTGGTTGCCCCTCTCACTAACTGCCCGTCTTCATAAATTAAAGACACGGCCAAGCCATCCAGTTTCACCTCAGCAAAGTAAGAAAATTTGGACTTTGGGTTCGATAAAGGCTCGGACAAAATCTTTCTCGCACGAGCATCCCACGCGCGAAGCTCCTCCTTGGAAAAAGCATCATTCAAAGAAAGCATGCGCTTCTCATGTCTAACCTTCACAAATTTATCCAACGGTTTACCCGCGACTCGATTCGTCGGTGAGTTTGCATCTATAAGATCGGGAAATTGGCTTTGTATTTCTATAAGTTCTTTCTCCAAAGAATCTTTTACATCATCGGTTACAGCCGGGTCATTCAGGACATGATACCGATATCGCAACTCCTCAATTTGCCCTTCTAACAAAGATATTCTTTTTTTAGCTTCTGCCTTAGTCATAGAGGTATTATACATTTCTCTTGTCATATAGGCGACCCAAATCTACGGATACTCACACGAATGCCACGAATAATCAGAACAAGGACCAATAACTATCAGTGCTCTTAATTATTCGTAGCATTCGTGTGCAATTCGTATTATTAGTGTCGCTTTATTTACTTATCCCCATGCAGAATATGGGTAAACATTGTATACTTATAAGTAGATATATGTGGTTTGGAAACAATACAAAACGAATTCGCCTCTCAAGAAGGCTTAAATGGAGCGTGGGCAGAGGGCAACATACTAACGCCTATTTTTGGATGATAGGTACGGCATGCTTACTCGTTTCCATAGGCATTATTACCCGAACTAATCACCTCTTAGCAAACCAGATAAAGCCATCCGTACTCGGTGCCACTACAACAGCCAATGCTGAGGAAACACCGCCGCTACTTTTCGATGATTATAAAGTAACCCGTGGAGAAACGCTATTTACCATTAGTCAAAAAGTAGGCATTCCCACGGAAACTCTTGCTCAGCTTAACGATATTAAACCCCCGTTTGCGTTAAAAGCCGGGGAAATTATAAAAGTTCCTGCTCGCTAAATAATAGAAAAAGCCACTACAAGAGGTGTAGTGGCTTTTTTGATATAACTTATTGCCAATATTGTATTTACTTAACTCGTTGGCACAAGTACCCTAATGCGCCTAATAAGGCGACCATACGCAGATTGTATTTCCACGCTCTCTTTATTAAGATACGGCAAGCCTTTTGGGGCTGTAGTAATTTCTACATACTCTTTTGCACTCCCCGAGTTGACGAATACAATCTCGTAAGGCTTCCCATCGGTTATTGCTGAGGAAGGAGTATTATAGTCGAGCAGGGTCCCAGACGGATTTAACCACCCTGCAGTTTGATTACTTGGAGAGGTGGGATCGCCACAGTTCGCGCTCAGGGGGCACAAATAGACACGCACTACGCCCAAATTATTACTCGTTTTTTTAAAAACGATGGAAGTATAGCCACTTATATCTGTGCTATTTGTTGCAGGATCATATACATACACTCGCGGAGCTGAAGAGTAGGTGTTCACCGGCACTGTTATTTCAGTCACACCAATCCCACCGCTACTTGGGCTTATGTTACAAACTTTTGTCTGAGTAGACATAAGGTCGGGCGTTTGTATATGATAGGCTACGAAACTGCTCGCGCACTCGGAACCCAGACTCGCCTTAAGGGTAGCTTCGCCACGCTTCATGCCATAGGTTGCCTCTTCTGCTACTCCTAAACTGTAATACAAAACAGGTTCAGTACGAGCAAGGTCGTCGGACGTAGAAATTTCAGCAAAACCAACTACTGCCAAACTAAAAGCAATAGTGGTAATGGCCGCAAGCAAGAGAATGGATAAAAGCAAAGTAACTCCCTGTTGTCTTGAGGCACGATACGATGCACGGATATTTTTATTGGCTAGGGATATCATATATATAAGTAGATACAGAAGTTTGATAAGGAACTGTTCGAACCTCACCGGTAGGGAGCCGTACTGTCACCTGAGCAACTATGGTCACCACTGGTTCCTTCTCTACCAATTTCGGACTATCCATGAACGGATCTCGAAGCGGACGAATGTATAGCTTAAAGAGATCCAGGGTTACTGCAGGAGGATTTAATTGCGCAACGCTTGCAACACCTTCTTTCTTTAAAAACAAATTCTTCGAAGTAGGATCCCAGTATACACACTCTCGTTCTCCATCAATGTTGGTAAGGGCCAGAGAGGTGCTAAGAGTGCTATAAGAGTCCTGACCAAAATTGCTTTGAGTGGGGCTCGTAGTAAGCCCAGGGCCGTTACAGGGAGCGAGCGGGGCGGTAACCAAAACTCCATCTTGCACGCTGTAGTCTACTTTGCCATTTCTAATCTCCTTAACCAGAAACTCCATGGTAGTGCGTACGCTCTGAGACACCTGACGCTGTGCTTCAACACGACGGTAAATTTTCAAGGTATAGTTAAATAAACTCATCATAAGGGTAATTGCGAAAGCAAAAATGGTTACAGAAACCATAACCTCCATGAGAGTAAAACCGTTATTAGCTGCTAGCTTATAGCTGCTCGCTGCTAGACGAATATTTGATTTTCTTTTGTAAGAATATTTCATGTCTATATTCTAGGAGCTAGAACCTAGCAGCTAGAAGCTCTTATGCTAATAGTTTCTCCAATTCGTTAGATAGGTAACAA
Source organism: uncultured Candidatus Saccharibacteria bacterium (assembly GCA_964648985.1). Taxonomy (GTDB): domain Bacteria; phylum Patescibacteriota; class Doudnabacteria; order UBA920; family UBA920; genus JAEUSE01. Next base: position 13,085 of record CAZYMS010000021.1, on the reverse strand, counting down.
GCTCAATACGACACTTACCAGAACTTGGCCACGTGGCCGAAGTAGGGCAACCTTTATCATTCCACCAGACCCGGGATGTTACCTTTAGTCTATTACCAATACTTGCCTGGTAGTACGCGGGAGTTTCCAGCGCAATAACGATTTCTCTATAGTAGTCCGATGGCACTGCACTTGCTGCTGAGGTTTTATAAAGTACCCCCGTTGAGGCAGCCGCGTCATAATACAATCTATAGTTCGGACTTGCACCTTGCACATTCAAGATCCAGTAATTCTGCGTATCATTACCGGTTGTGTTCTGATCTATAGTATAGCTGCCAGCGGCCGAAATATTGTATGAGCCACTCGTACCTGGATTGAGCCAATCCTGATGACACACCGCATCGTTCCCTCCTGGGTTGGAATAATTATAACAAGTCCCTACAGTTTGGCCCTTAAGCCAGTTTGTAGCGCGAATATTAAATATTGCCTCTGCCCCTTCTCTGGCTAGCCCAGCCCCCACCACTTGCTTTACTGCGCTGGTAGAAGCATTAAACATGGAAACCGCAAGCCCAAGGGCAGTACTAATGCCAACTGTTAAAACAAAAATACCTACTACTGTTTCTACCAGAGTTTGACCTTTACTATTTCTTAATTGTCTTATATTAGATTTCATAGCTATTGAACATCTACCTTGCCCGAGATACCATCAATGGATACAGTACGGATAGTACTGGTGCCTGCCCTACCTATAACTACGTCGAGTTTGGCGTTTGCAAAAGCATCAAGTTGGCTTTGCGTCTTAGAAATAGTTTGACCACTACCAGTACCAAATGAGCAACCGCCATCAAGATATGCCCTACCAAAAGGAAGAGCAAATACCACCTGTACACACCCCGGTGTTGTCACCACAGCTCCTTTGTCCGTAAGGCGCAGACTTTGAATATAAGCACCCCCTTGAATTTTGAAAGTTTCGAGAGGATTGGTAAACAAGTCTTGAGTGCTTCCTGCCGATATAGCCTGCATTACGTAACTCGTTGCGGAGGTTCCCGATGTAAGCTGTAATATAAAATACTTCGCCGGGTTACCCGCAACACTGCGTGCGCTCAAAGCATTTGAGTGTAAACGGTTAATAGTAGTCGCCAATTCATTTCCGCTCACCTTTACGTATTGTGGTCCACGCCAATAGGCAAAATTAGTGATTATGAGTCCATAAAAAATTGCCAGAATTGCCAATGTTACGAGCAGCTCTATAAGGGTAAAGCCTTGTTGACTATTTCCACGGCTTACGAGTGGCGCGCATAGTGAATTATTTATTAGTGAGTGTATATTTTTTAGTATGTGTTTCATGGGAACAGTACAAACCTGTTAGTAGTATAGGTAAAATTCACCACAAATACAAACCCACTGGGAATCAAACCTTGTAAACGAGGCGCAGGTAAAGCCCTTTACACCAGAAGGTTCCAGTACCAAGTAACAAGATGCTGGCCCCACAAAAACGCAATCAACTGGCCAATAACTAGAAAAGTACCAAACGGTAATTTGCTGGTCATTTTCTTGCTACCCAAAAGCAAGAGTGGAAGAGAGATAAGGGCCCCAACCCAAAAACTAAGCAGGATTCCTACCCAAACAAGCGAAACCCCCAGACTGAGTCCCATAAAAACCATATATTTTACGTCACCGAACCCAAGCCACCTCCCTCTTGATACAAACCATAGCAATAAAAATGGCAGCACGCCGAGTATGGCTCCGAGCAATGCGCTACTGGTTGCCGCGCCACCTCCCCATAACGAATGGCGCGTGGCAATATCCAGAGCAATTTGGAGTAACAACACAGAGATGGCACCAAAACCAGTCACTATATCTAAAATAAGATAGTGCTCTAGGTCTACTACAAATGTTACAAGCCCAATACAAAATATGACTAAAAATAAAGCCAAATGCAATACATTCACGAGCGAACTTGGGGGAAAAGCTAATACTCCCCCAGCGAACCCCAGGCCAGCCACAAGCTCTATTATTGGATACCGTAGCGAAATAGGTTTCCGGCAACCTCTGCACTTACCTCCTAAAAAAACAAAGCTTATTAGCGGAATTAAGTCCCCCGCGCCTAATTGCCGCCCGCATTGAGGACATCCTGACCTACCACTAAGACTTTTATCTGAAGGTAGCCGCAGAATGACTACATTTAAGAAACTACCAATAATAAGGCCGAATAGAAAAAAAAGGATAACCATACAAACAAAATGACATGCAAGACCTACCGCATGGTAGGTTAGTACATTATTCTCTTACCATACACTACTTCCAGGTTGGAATATCACGTTCAGTCAATGTATGCAAACCAGCTGCTTGATCGCCCAACGCGCGTGGTAAACAATAGGTATAGACAAAGCTTCGCTGGTCAAAGGTATCGTACGTAGTAGTAGTGGGACATTGCTTAGAGGCAAAGTTTGGACCAGGCACCGGAGAAAGATAGACCCCCAAGATATTAGGGTCCAAGAACTCAACAGGGCTTGGATACCGATCTTGATCGCTAAAAAAATAATCAAACCCTCTGAGAGTAGTATGCACTGTATTAAGAGTTGCCCTTGACTTTGCTAAATCTCTCCCAGCCCGGAAACCAAACAAACTTGTCAGAAATACAAAGAAGATTATGACAAATATTATTGATGCTCGCACATATTGTGGTTGAATCTGAATATCCATACTATGGTATTTATATGTTAAGCATATCACATAATTAAGGTAAATGTCCGGCCCCTTACTTACAAGGCACCAAGAAGATTCGGTATATCGAGTGGGATTTTACTCACATCTGGTTCATGCCGGGTAATGAACAAAAGCTTATATACTAGTGTGTCCTGAGACATGCCTCTCGCCTGCATTAAAGCATATGCAAACTTTTGTGGATTATTTTCAAGTTGATAAATCTTAGCCAGCATAAGCCACCCATGATAATATTTTGGGTCCTGAGCGACTTGTATAAGCATTTCGCGCTTGGCGTCCGCATATCTTTGTGCCAGTACATAGTATTGCGCGCGAAGATATCGATGCTGTCGAACGTTCGGCTCACGGCGCACCGCGCGCTCTAAGTCATTACCAATGAGGTGTAAGCGTTCAGAGTCTGGCCGCTCATAAAACTGCAAGGCGTGCAGGTGTGCAAGCCAGATAGCCGTCCTGTTAAAGGCAGGGTGGAGATTAGCCATTCTTTGTACGACCTGCTCTTGGCGTGAAGGGGGACGTTTATTTTGAAGAACGCTTCCTGCGTAAAAGAATAAAGCATAAGGATTCGTAGGATTAAGTCGGGTGCCCCACGTAAGCCTTTTTTCTGCAGTGAGATAGTTGCCGGAGCGATATGCATGAACTCCTACCCCGGAAAATAATTCACCAGCAAGAAATGCCAATGCCAGAACAACCACAATAACCGCTCCTAAGGTACCCAAAAAAGCAAGTGGAGAAGAAAATGGTACCGCCCTTTCTTCAGAGCCAGATAATAATAAGCCAAGAATAACAGCGAGTATAAGAAAATTAGGTACGGAGACAGGAGTGAATGACGCAGCAACGATCCAGGCCCCGAGCGAAAGGAGCAACGCAATGTCTTGGCTGCTCCCCGCACGCACCCTGCGAACACCACAATATGTAGCCCAGCCAATAAGTAAGAGACCGAATAAGGCTAACGGCACACCGCCTGTCACTGCCCATTGTAATATAAAATTATGTACGTCATCGTACACCGCATCAGTGAACAACTCAGGTCCACGCTCCTGCTCAAATGCATACAGTGCATTACCAAGACCCGTTCCTACCAACGGCCTGTGCATAATGGCACGAGTAGCGACATTCCAAATTGCGAACCGATCTTGAATATTCGAGTCTGAAAGCTTGGCTGTTTGCTGCCAAATCTGCGGTCTCGTGGCAGCCCCAAACCATATATTCAGACCAATGGCCAGAACCACAAAACACAAAGCAAGGAACAACTTTTTACGAGCATGGATTTGATATATCCATACCATACCAATACCACCCACTGCTACGCACACTGCCGCAAGTAATGCGCCGCGGCTACTACTGAGAATAACAGCAAACATGAGAAATACCGAACCAAGAGCAAACCAAATACGAGCCAAACGACTTTTGCTTATACCGACGAACCACATTGCAAATGGGAGCAACACTACAAAATACATACTCGAAAAGTTAGGGTTCCCCAAAAGCCCTGGGGCTCTATACCAGACCAAATCTGTGAAAGCATCATAGTATCCAACACCAATGGTTTGCAGTATGCTCCAGAGCGACGCGACTATGGCGACGCTACACGCTACCTGCATAAGCGTTTTACGCTGATTCCTGGTAAAACCGACAATAAACAGAATTAACGCTACAAATATACATTGAAATGTAAGGCTACTGGTAAGCCGATTATAAAAACCCACTACTGCGTAGAGGTGGTCTATCGCGAAAACGGTTGCAACAATGGACCAACCTAAAAATAGCCCCGCTGCTATAAGGGTGACTTTATATTGCCTAGGATCCACGGAAATACGCCACGCTTTCCTGCGTGCAGTATACAAACACGCTGCAGCAATTAAGATGACTGCCAATCCATATTTTACAGTGTCGTACTGCTCTATATACCACAAATTAAAAACGAGTGGCACAAGAACTACGAGGGCAAGTACACACGCCCAAACCGGCTCATCGCGGAAACCCTGCCTTGCAATTGAGACTGCAGTGCGCATGCGGCTAAATAACTGATTCTTTGTATCTAAAATTCCATATTTCATAACATATAGTATACACCAGTGACCGGTAAAAATTGCATAAAAAAAACCAGGGTTTCCAATATGGAAACCCTGGTTTTCAGAAAGCCTTATGAGCGCTTACTGTATACCTGACGGAGACAAGGTACGTACACCTGCAGAGTAGCCACCAGTAGCAGCACCCAAACAGAATGTATAACTGTATGTAGTCACACCACTCGAAGTATAAGTGTATGTGTTACTTCCAGTTGCACAAGTACCATCGGCAGGAGTAGGGGCTGCAGGCAAAGCACCAATATAGTTTGGATTAAGGTTTGCCGGAGTAGTCCCTGAGGCAGCAGGATAACCGCTATAGTCGTTGTAGTAAAGCTCCAATGCAGAAGCCAACTGACGCATATCTGCCAAACGCTTTGCATCCCTAGACTTTTGGCGTGCTGAATTCAGGGAAAGCAACACCACGGACGCCAAGAGACCAATGATGGCAATAACGACTAACAATTCAATAAGCGTAAATCCTTTTTGTGAAGTTTTGTTTCGAATCAATGTATTCACCCCCAATCCTCGCTGGTTGCGTAAAATTTAATTTTAGAGATTGAGAATTCTCTTGCTTTAAGTATACCATTCGCCTGTCCCGGGTCAAGAAATCTTATACACACCGCCGTCGCGATTGATTTAAACAGATAATCATATAAACATTTAAGCAAAAACACCCTTACGGGTGCTTCTCTATGTTTATATGATTATATGATTATCTGTTAAAATGCGTTCTATCCTATAGTGCTTGCGAGATTATAGATTGGCAACAATACACCAGCAATAAGCGCGCCGACTCCCACACCTAAAATAATCATAATAAAAGGTTCGAGTAATGTAGTAAGAATAGCCACCCGGTCGTCTACTTCTTTTTCATAAAAAGAAGCCAACTTGCCCAATATATCATCGAGCTGCGCAGTCTCTTCCCCTACGCGTACCATTTGAGTCACAATGGGCGGGAATTCAGGATTACCCTGGAGCGAGTCACTAATACTTCGGCCATTTGCGAGTTGCTCAGACGCCTTTAATATGATATCGCGATAAATAACATTATTAATAATTTGAGCAATAATTTGTAAAGCTTGAATAATAGGGATACCGCCAGCAACTAAGGTAGAAAGGTTTCGAGCAAAACGAGCTAAATAAATACGCTGAAAAATTCCACTAATAACGGGTATAGTAATTTTGAACCTGTCCCACGTATAACGACCATTCGGAGTTGCAACATAGAAACGCGCGAGCACAAAGAGCCCCCCAAGACCCACGATAAGCAGCCACCAATAGACGTTAATAAACTTGGTAATGGCAATAAGTATTTTCGACACCGTAGGAAGCTCTCCTCCCTGCTCAAGAAGCACTGCGGTCAAATTCGGCAATACAAACTTGAACATAAGCAACGCCACGAGAAGCAACGTACCAACTATAAAGATTGGGTATGTCATTGCAGACCTGACCTTAGACTTTAGTGCATAGTCTTTTTCAAGCTGATCCGCAAGGTAGTTAAGAGATCTATTCAAGGTTCCCGAAACTTCACCAGACTTAACTAGGCTTACATACACGTTCCCGAACACGGTTGGATGCTTAGAAAGAGCAAGAGACAAACTTTCACCATTTTCAATAGAGGCAATAAGATCCTGGGTGACCGCAGCCAAACGCTTACTCGTTATTTGAGACTCCAAAATACGTAACGACTGAAGGAGCGGCACACGAGCACCAATAAGTGTCGCAAGTTGCCGGGAAAAAAGAACTATCTCTTTACCACTAATAAATTTATCGAACGGATTAATCCGATCAAGTATACTTTCTGCCTGGGGTTCTAAGCTAATAATAACGAGTCCGTTCTCTGTTAATAGACTCTCAGCTTTTTGTTGGTCAGCAGCAACCACACTTCCCTGCTTTACTGCCCCGTCTTTATTTCTTGCTTGATAATTGAACTTCATAACGCATTAGAAATGAGCAATGAGTCGTGAGTCGTGAGCATAAGAAAGTTCTCACGCCTCACTTCTCATTTCTCACGTCTATCTTATAAGTGAGAGGAAATAGTCGCTGTCATTCACGTGTGCCTGGGCCACTTCAAGCTCAACAACACCCTGCTTGACTAACAACGCCAAGACTTTGTCCATGGGAACCATGCCGGACTCTAAGTTAGTATGAATGATATTGTTAATTTCGTAGGTTTTGTTATCTCGAATAACATTCCGCACAGCGTGATTGGCCATGAGAATCTCATAGGCAGGGACACGGCCACCGCCAATTTTCGGTAATAAGCGTAAAGAAACAATACCAAGCAGTACGCTAGCAAGCTGGGCGCGTATTTGTCCCTGCTGCACTGCAGGGAATACGTCTATAATACGATCTACAGTCTGAGCAGCGTCGTTCGTGTGCAGCGTGGCAAATATTAAATGCCCGGTTTCTGCAAGCGTCAGCGCAGAACTAATAGATTCTAAGTCGCGCATTTCCCCTACAAGGAGGACATTAATATCTTCGCGCAAAGCTGCGCGTAGAGCCTGCGCAAAATTCGGGGTATCAACAGAAATTTCACGCTGAGTTACGACTGAGGCCGCCGGGTTTATTACAAACTCGATTGGATCTTCAATAGTGAGTATGTGTTCGGAACGCTTCTGGTTTATTTCGTTTACCAACGCGGCCATAGCAGTGGACTTGCCATGTCCAACGGGACCCGTAAATAAGACCAAACCCTGTCGTTTTTCCGTAAAGCTCCTAAGTATCGGGGGCAGACCAAGCTCTTCCAAGGCATGGATGCGATTTGGAATAGTTCGAAGTGCAATACCCATATTACCTTGTTCGGTGTATACGTTGACGCGAAAACGAACATTGTCTTTAAAAGAATAAGACAAATCTACGTCCTGCTGAGTTTTAAACACAGCGCGTTGGACATCGTTCATCATTAAGTTAGCAATATCAACCACAGCTTCTTCTGAGAGAACTTGATAGCTGTCCAACCGAATAAGTTGACTGTCTACACGAATAATAGGAGGCTCCCCTACTTTTAAGTGAAGGTCCGAGGCATTCCGCTCAACTACGAGCGACAACATCTTATTTAGCTCAAGTTCGCTTGCTTTATACATAAAATAAATTTGTGTTTCAAATAGTAATACTTCGTCAAAAGCCAGGCACAAGACTTTATTGAAGCGAATAGATATCTATGTTAATTGTAGCAAGTTTACACAGGAGCTGCAAAGATGAGGAACAGGTGACACCTCAAGACGAGACCTATCTCTCATGCAGTATGTCGACTATATGCGAAATAACCTCTGGCAAATGTACTGCGCTCCGCCAAAAATGAGCTCGTACTGGCAATAAGTCAAAATCTTCCGAGTGGAAAGGTTCGCTATCTAGGACAATGAGCGGGGCAGTTGTGACTAAACCGCGCAGCCCTTCTAAAAATCGCTGGCGCAGCCCTGACTCGTCAGGAACTGAAATTATGACAAGCAAATAATGAGAATTACTTAGCAGCTCTTTCATTTCATGGACTGCGCGGGAAGGCGCAACCGCAATACCGTTATTCTCCAACGCACGCGTATAGAGTAGTTGCCTAGGATAGTGTGTTTCGTGGAGTACAACAGCCTTCTTGGACTGGGGCATATATGTTACTCCTTTGTAACGCGAACAACTTCTTCAAGAGTAGTTTCGCCGCGTAACACTTTAATAATACCGTCTTGGCGCATAGTAATCATGCCTTGCTTATTGGCCACTTCTAAAATTTGTCCACTTGGCGCCTTCGCCAAAAGGAGATCTTGAATTTCGGGAATAATAGCTAGTGCTTCATATATACCAAGACGTCCTCGGTACCCAGTACGCTCACACTTTTCACAACCTTCTCCTTTGTAAAACCGGATTTTCCCTTTTTCTATACTCTCATAGTAGACATCGGGCACTCCCACGAGTTCCGACTTAAGTTGAGTAGCAACCGACTCTGGTACTGGTTGTTCTTTTCTACAATTTTGGCATATCTTTCTCACTAAACGCTGAGCAACGACCAAGTTCACCGATGCAGTTAAAAGGAACGGTTCAATCTCCATATCCATTAAGCGCGGCATGGCGCCAATAGCGTTGTTCGTATGCAATGTTGAAAATACCAAGTGCCCAGTAAGCGCAGCGTGTACCGCAAGCTCGGCTGTTTCTTTATCGCGAACCTCACCAACCATAATGACGTTCGGATCTTGACGGAGAATACTACGGAGTCCTGCCGCAAATGTAAGTCCAATCTCTGAATTAATTTGGCTTTGGTTTATACCCTCAATAAAATACTCAACCGGATCTTCCAAAGTTACTATGTTTACAGACATAGTATTTATCATGGATAGAATTGAGTACAAAGTAGTAGACTTACCACTTCCAGTCGGACCAGTAATAAGAAAAATACCATGGGTTTTCTTTATATTTTCCAAAACCCATTCTAGTGTCTTACCTCGAATACCCAAATCTTCGAGAGTTGGTACTTTGCCAGACTTATCAAGTATACGCATAACCACCTTCTCACCATATATAAGAGGAAGTATGGAAACACGCAAATCCACTGACTTACCGCCTACGTCAACATGGAAGCGTCCATCTTGCGGAAGCCGAGACTCATCTATTTTAAGATTCGATAATATCTTTAAACGAGAGATAATAGCTGGGTGTACATGCTTAGGCAGCATAAGGGACGTGTGTAAAATACCATCAATACGATAACGGACACGAACATCGGTATCTGAAGGTTCAATATGTATATCTGATGCGTTTGCCTCTATGGCATTCGAGAGAATAACATCTACAATACGGACAATAGGAGCGCCTTCTATATTGCTCTGTACTTGTGCCTGTACCTTAGGAGCTGTTTCTTTGTCCCGCTGAACCTGGAAGTCTTCAAGAGCCTGTCCAACTACACTGGTAAGGTTTTTACTACGACCAACCATAACATCTATAGAGGAACGGGACGCCAGATATATTTGCACTTGGACCCCTTGCTTTTGCCCAACGAACTCCAGGGCCTGCAGTGCTTGCAAGTTAGTAGGGTCAGTCACTCCTACTTTCAGTACATTATCTTTAAACTCAAAAGGAGCAAGGTTGTAGAAGGTAATAGACTCCTTTGGTATGAAGTTGGCCGCCTCCGACGGTATGGACCCATTGCGTAAATCTATGTACGGTAAGTTGAAAAAAGTCGCGCGAGCTTGGGTAACCGCCTCCTCATCCATAATCTTTTGGGAAACAAGCCACGAATCAATATCGAACGCAGCGCCCTTGCTTTTAATTTCCCCCTGCAAACGGTCGAACACGGGCTCACCAATAAGCCCGTGTTCCTTGAGGAAATTTTCAAATGTATTTGCTGCCGTAGGGGCAGACGTTACGATCTCAGTCATAATCTGCCGGAGCTTTTAAATTAAGTACTGGAGATATCCGTTGCGAGCGAAACAGATTTTATTTGCGACCTTGCTGTTGACTGTTAGCATCCAAGGCAGGAGTTATAAGTGAATGTATATCTACACCAATATTGTTCTGGTCAACTGTTTCGTACACAAAAGGAGTAGTAGAAAGCGCCCGGGCTTTTACTTTAGAAAAATCAAGATTAGTACCATACGGTAGTAGGTTTACTATTTCCTTTTGAGCACCGGCAATGTCCGCAATACCAGATCCGGCTGAGCTGCCGCCTGAAAAACCGCGGTACAAAACCACTCCAGAGGCAATGAATAATCCCACTACTACTAAAATTAGAATTGTGTTTTTGCTATTTCCCATGGGTCTATAGTTCTTATTTAGATACGGTAGCGTTAGAAGCAGCTGAGTCTGGGCTATAGGAATATGCCTTTAACCCTACTTTAAATATAAGCTGATCTCCGCGGCCCTGACTTATATCCAGGCTATTCACTTCAAGCAGGCGAGTACTTGTCTCTAGACGGGTCAAAAATCCTGTTAATTGATCAACCGTACCTGAAGCACTTACGGAAATGGTAGTAGGCTTTATTTTATGATCAGTTGCAAATGCTTGGTCAGTGGCAGTTTTAGCACCTGCAACTACTGCCTGCGCATCGGAGTCCACCGAAACAGTACCGGTAGTAAGCCCTGCACCTTGGATGAGATTTTCGAGCAATACGTACAACCTACTTGGCTTATTGTCTAAAGGAAGAGTGCTATCGAGCTGGGCCACTGCCTCAGGCTGTGCCTCCAACTCTTGTACTAATTTATCAAAAGCCTCTTTCTGAGTTTTCAGTGTATCCTGTTTTTTCTTTAGACTCGTAAGCTGGTCGCTAATATCGTTATATGCGCTCTGCTTGGGAGAAACCAAGTAAAAATAACCAATAACAATAATAATTATGAGAAAAATGATCTCAAATACAGAACCGCTGAATGACGATTTACTATTTGTTGCCGGAATTGGCTGATTTGTTACGCGTATATCCATACCTTTTATTGAGAAACGGAATTAGTTTGCGTGGTGGTGGAGTTCTTCAAGAAAGCCTTGTCATAGTGAAGTGCAACCTCAAATCGTACAAGCTGCGCATCCCCCTGTTGATACTTACCTACTGACGATACCGTAATTTGAGAAAAATGATCATTAAACCCTTTTAAATCAAAGACTTGCAAAAACTCATCAAAATCCTTGTAGGATGGAACGGTAACAGATAAATGGGCAACACCAGCACTGTCGGCACTGAATGAAATGTAGCTAGCAGTGCGGAGCGTTACCCGAGCAAGCTCTGGAAGTAGCTTTGACCAATACTGATGCTCAGCAACCAAGCCATCCGCTGCCTGTAATTGTCCTTGTCTCACGAGCAACTCCCGTCTCGTGGTATTTGCAAGTATTTCTTTCTGAGTCGCTATAATCTGCTCTTGGGTACTAGCAACTTGGCTTGTAACTACGCGAGTACGAACAAACAAATAACCCCAGTACGCTATAAGCAAGACAAACAATACCACAAATACCCGTACTATATAGAGCGGGCCCTTAAGCCAAGGAGTGGCATATCTATTACTATCCTGACCGAGTAAATTAATTTGTGGCATTTTTTGTATCTAAAGAAATTGAGTAGCGAATTATTCCCTATTAAGTGCCAAACCTATGGCTACCGATAAGTGAAGAGAGTATCGTTTTAGCACTTGCTCCACTGCGGGCGGGTAATCGAGCCGAGCTAGAGGGTTTCCAAGCTCTGTGGGAACACCTAATTGTCCAAAAAAATCTGTTAACCCTGGCAACCCCGCTCCCCCACCTACGAGCACTATTTTTCCGACCTCTACTCCTTTAGCGCGATAAATAGTGAGTAATTGTTTCGTTTCGTTTCTTATTGTTTCAAGCACGGGCCGTACAGCCTCTGGTATAAAACCGCTCCCCGCAACACCAAAATCTTTTTTGAACTGCTCTGCCCTGGCATGACTTATATTCAGGACACCAGCTATTTGGCTTGTAATAGTATCGCCACCTACATTGATACTGCGAGAGAGCTGCAAAAAACCTTCCTTTATAAAATTTATACCAGTTGCTTTTGCACCTATGTCAATTATAACATGGTTGCTTCCAGTGTCAAAAACAATTGCCCGTATAAGCGCCAACGCTTCAATCTCTATAACCTCAAGCTCTAAACCAGCTAAGGAAAAAAGTTTCAAATAGCTCTCACGCAAATGTTTTGGTACTGCCGTGAGCAAAATACTTTTAGTTTTCGCTGTACTATTCTCTCCCACTACAGACCAAGACAGAATTACTTCTGAAATAGGAAGTGGTACATATTTTTTAGCTTCAAATTGAATAGCCTTTTCCATTTCTTTATCTGAGAGAAAAGGCATTTCTATTATGGAAGTAAACACCGCACTGTTCGGTAAGCTTATCATGCACCTTTTGGCAGTCACTCCTGCATGCTGTACCAGCTGTTTAAGCACCTCTGCTGCTTTTGCCACAACCGCACCACCTTCGTCACTAGTGAGCTGATAGGAAAGATTAACAATCCCGTACGTATCTAAGTAGGGTTTGGCTCCGTCATGGGTAATTTGGACTATTTTGATATCGGACGTTCCAATATCTACCCCCAATATAGATGGTTTCCGTTTAAAAAATGACACAATAAAAAGTTGATATTTGTTTCTGCAGAATTGCGCCGAATAGGCTGGACTAGTACATGCAGAATACAATACAGAAGGACCATTTGTCAAAGTTATATATAGTTGTTACAATACTCCCACAAATGCAGAATGCAGATTTAATGAATGCAGAATTTAAGACCATCTTTCATTCTGAATTCTTCACTCTGCATTCTGCATTTATAGGGCGACTAGCTTCCGCCGTCGTTAAAACTATGGCGGACGAGAGTTGCAACAAAT
>CAZYMS010000020.1:0-22982 GCA_964648985.1 uncultured Candidatus Saccharibacteria bacterium | reverse complement strand
AAGCCTCGAACTGTGTCTGTGAAGCAGGGGAGACGCACTATTAAAAAAACTGCTACTTCTGCAAATCAGATTTGGACTTCCAAAATTAGTTATCAACCGAAAGCAGAGACGGTTACTTTAAAATTTCCAAAATCTCTTCCAAAGGGTAGATGTATTTTAAAGATAGCATTCAGAGGTCTGCTCAATGATAAACTTCGCGGCTACTATCGAAGTAGTTTTACTCATAAGGGTATCCAAAAGCATCTGGCAACTACCCAATTTGAAGCTACCGATGCCCGCCGTGCGTTTCCTTGTTTTGATGAACCGAATATGAAGGCTGTATTCGATGTGAAGCTTATTGTTCCTGAAAGCCATGTGGCCGTATCTAACACTCTTCCTGTTACTGTGGCTGAGCATGAAGCTGGTTTTAAAGCTGTGACGTTTAAAACCACTCCGAAGATGTCTACGTATCTTCTTGCCTTCGTTTCCGGCGAGCTTGAGTCAATAGAGAGAAAAACAAAGAGTGGGATATTGCTCCGAGTGTTTACTACTCCGGGCAAGAAAAAACAGGCCAAGTTCGCTTTGGAATTTGGTGCCCGGGCCCTGGAATTTTATCAAAACTATTTTGGAATAAAGTACCCACTTCCTGGTTTGGATTTACTTGCTATACCAGATTTTATGTCGGGCGCTATGGAAAACTGGGGAGCCATTACATTTCGTGAGTCGCAGTTACTGGTGGACGAAGATCAATCTGCGGTTTCCACTAAGCAGCGCGTTGCCGTTGTTGTAGCTCACGAACTTGCGCACCAGTGGTTTGGGAATTTAGTTACTATGGACTGGTGGACACACCTGTGGCTAAATGAGGGTTTTGCTTCATATATTGAATACCTTGCCGTGGACGAAGCATTTCCCGAATGGCATATGTGGAACCAGTTTATGAGTTTAGATTATGCTGCAGGAATGGAAAAGGATGAACTTCTTTCTACCCATCCTATCGAAGTGGACGTACATCATCCAAGTGATATAGATGAGATTTTTGATGATATAAGTTACCGGAAAGGTTCAAGTATAATACGTATGCTTGCAGCATACTTGGGGGCGGATGATTTTAGAAAGGGCCTTTCCTTTTACTTAAAACGCCACGCGTATAAAAACGCAACTACAGAAGATTTGTGGGCTGCTCTTGAAACGGTATCTAAAAAACCTGTAAAAAGCATTATGCATGCATGGACCACACAGCCCGGTTTTCCTCTCGTGCGTGCTTCCTTTAATAAAAATGGCCTGTCTCTTTCGCAGGAACGGTTTTTTGTAAATCCGCGTCATGCTAGCACTAATTCATATAAACACTTGTGGCCAGTTCCTGTCAGTTTGAAGGATGCCTCTGGTACGCTGAACACAGTCCTTATGACGGGAAAAGATTTGCTGGTGCCAGTAAATACAATTTCGAAATTGAATATTGATGAAACTGGTTTTTACCGCATAGCATATACCCCTGAAGTTTTAAAGAATTTCGCCAAGCGTATAGAAAAGGGTGCGCTCTCTGTGCTCGACAGATGGGGGATAATCAGTAATGCGTGGGCATTGGCTCAGGCTGGAGAGTTGGATACTCCCGTAGTCCTTGAACTTTGTCAGGCGTTTAAAAAGGAAACAGATTTTACTGTTTTTTCCGCCATGCTGAGTGGCGTGCTTCAAGTGGGTTCTTTCTACCGCACAGAAAAGTGGTTTAAGCTGTATAAGGCCTATGTTCGATCTCTTCTTTCTCCAACCATAAAGCGACTTGGCTGGGATAAGAGGCCAGGAGAGTCGCACAGTGACACATTGCTTAGAGCAAGTGCGCTGCTTATATATGGCACCTATGGTGATGAAGACACTATTGCTCAGGGGATACATAATTTTACAGCTCTAGCCAAACAAGGTCTTGCTGCGGTGCCAGCAGATATGAGAACTGCGGTGTACGAATTAACTGCGCTTGCGGGTGGCGTGCCAGAGTTCAACTTTTTGAAGCGTTTGTATATAGAGACTGATAGCCAAGAGGAGCAGAATCGACTTGCTCGCGCTTTATGTTCGTTCCCCTCGGATGCACTTGTAACCAGGGCATTGGAATTTGGGTTTAGTAAATATGTAAGGCCGTCTGACTCGTGGTATTTTTGCACATATACGGGTCGCCATAGCCATGCTCACGAGCGACTATGGGATTTTGTGCAGCAACAATGGCCAGAAATATTGAGACGGTATGGAAATGGTGGGCATTTGCTGGCTCGTGTTATTCAATCTCTGGGCGGTATCCATAGTGCGTCGCTTGCTGCTCAGGTTAAAAAGTTCTATGCAAAACATGCAAAGCCAGGAGCAGACCGAGCTTTGGACCAGGTTTTAGAACATATTGAAACTGCTTCGTTATGGAAAGAGCGTGACAAAGAAAATGTGCGAAGGTTTTTAGTCTAAACACTATTTAAACTTTGCGCTTTTTTCTGTGAATTTGCTATACTATCAAAGCTTGCAATTGATCATTTGCATTTGACATTTGACTAATCGAATGTTCAAATAATAGACTCAATTGTTACGTGTCAAATGTTAATAGTTTATTGAATTATGAGACCGAAAATCAAACTGTATGCCGGGTTGCTCGGTATAATACTGCTTGCTGCCGCTTCCGGCTATATGGTGTTCTCCAAAGGCCATATTGATTTGAATAAAATCAAAATACATTTCACTCGAAATTTTCCGATTAAGCTAGGTTTGGACCTGCAAGGTGGAAGCCACTTAGTGTATCAGGCGAATTTTAAAGATATAAGCCAGGCGGACCAACCTGAGGCTCTCCGCGCAGTTCGTGACACTATTGAGCGTCGCGTAAACAGTTTTGGCGTTGCTGAGCCCCAGGTTCTTGTTGAGGGTCAAGATAGAATAATAGTTGAACTTCCTGGTATTAAGGATGTAAAAGTTGCAATAGACCAAATTGGCCAAACGCCTTATCTTGAATTCCGTACCCAAAGCGCTACCCCTCCAGCTGCGCAGGTAGATGAAAAGGGTAATGCAGTGATTGATCCTACTGCGGGCTGGGATACTACTGGCCTTTCGGGTAAGCAGCTTAAGCGGGCAACTGCGGACTTACAGCAGGGGCAAAGCAGCATAAGTGGCGGTAGTGTGGTAGTGCGTCTTGAATTTAACGACGAAGGTAAAAAACTGTTTGGCGAAATAACCTCAAAGAACGTTGGAAAACCGATAGCTATTTTTCTTGATGGCGCTATTATCTCTGCGCCGACTGTGCAGACTGCCATTACCGATGGCACGGCTATTATTACCGGTAACTTCAATGTAGACGAGGCTAAAAAACTTGCTACTCGCTTAAACTCTGGAGCACTTCCAGTTCCTATTCAGCTTATTTCCCAGCAGACCGTGGGAGCTACCTTGGGCAGAGAGTCGGTGCACAGTTCGCTTATTGCAGGTTTCATTGGGCTTTTGCTTATAGCATTGTTTATGATTATGTATTACCGGTTCCCTGGGCTCTTGGCAGTAGCTGCTCTTCTTGTGTACGTCTTAGTTTCCATAGCAATATTACAAATTGGTATATCATTTACCGCTGTTGTTCTAGTAGGACTGTTTTTCTTCCTTGGACTTACGGTGAGTGGTTACTTTGGGTTCTTGGCGTTTATTAGTTATATCCTACTTATGTTCCTTGGGGGTGTGCAGCCAGTTACGCTCACTCTCGCTGGAATTGCGGGACTTATCCTTTCGGTAGGTATGGCGGTAGATGCGAACATACTTATTTTTGAACGTATAAAAGAAGAAATACGAGCAGGAAAAGAAATGCAACGCGCAATTGCTGACGGGTTTGATCGTGCTTGGCTTTCCATTCGCGATTCGAACATATCGAGTCTTATTACCACGCTTATCCTCTACATGTTTGGTACTCCTTCTATACGCGGATTTGCAGTAACCCTTGGGGTCGGTATTCTTATTTCTATGTTTACCGCAATTAGCGTGACACGTACATTCCTGAGGTTATTTATAACTAATAAACTGTTAACCCATCCGTGGTTGTTTGGAGTCGCTCGCAGGTAAAAAGTTTTAGGTTGGTGGCGCGGGTATGGCGTAAGGTTACATGTGATCGGTCCATATAGCCACAATCCTCTTACTAAGCCGGCACCTATAACCTATAACTACTAACTAATTGATCTATGTTGAAAATTCTAAAGTATTATAAATACCTCTTCATACTTTCCGGTGTCATATTGGTCGCAGGTATCATTTCTTTGTCGGTATATGGTCTTAAACTCGGAATAGATTTTAAAGGTGGTACAATTACCGAAATTGAATACCCTGTAGTTCCCGATATTGCAAAGGTGCGCGAAGCCGTAGTTGCAGAAGGGGTGAGTAGCGTGCAAATTCAGACCGTAGGTGAAAAGGGTTTGCTTATTAAAACTGGCGTTCTTGATCAAGCGGGCCATGAAAAGCTGCTTTCGACTCTGAAAGAAAAAACAGGCGAGTTTCAGGAAAAACGCTTCGAATCTATAGGTCCGGTAGTGGGAGAGCAGCTCAGAAAAGATGCGGTGTGGCAGCTCGTTCTTGTTTCCTTGGGTATTATCTTTTATATTGCGTACGCATTTCGCCGCATACAACGGCCTGTTACATCTTGGAGATTTGGCTGGGCGGCAGTTATTGCGCTTCTCCACGATTTGCTAGTTGTACTAGGTATTTTTTCCTTACTTGGGCATTATCATGGCGTGGAAGTAGATAGTATGTTCGTAACGGCCATGCTCACCGTACTTGGTTTCTCCATTCACGACACCATTGTGGTATTTGATCGTATCCGCGAAAATCTAAAGGTGCATGCTGGTCAGCCGCTTGAATTCATTATAAATCACAGTATTACCCAGACCATTGTTCGTTCCTTAAACACCAGCCTTACGGTGCTCTTTGTGCTTCTTGCAATGCTCTTGTTTGGCGGTGAAAGCATTCGTTACTTCGTGCTTGCTCTGTTCATAGGTATTATTACCGGAACTTACTCTTCTATATTCGTTGCTAGCCCTTTGCTTGTGTTATGGCAGAGGTGGTCAAATAGAAAAGCGTAAACTAGATATGTAAGACTCCATCTACGGATGGAGTCTTTTTCTTTGGACTTGATTTTCTGCTGTTTTAGAGTACACTTATCATGGTTTTAGGGCGAACTATGCAATATTTGTAGCATAGTTTACCAACAAACTTAACATCAAAACTCAATTTTGTAGAGGAGAATACAGATGAAATCATCGGCACAGTCCAAAAGTCGTGGTCGGAAGAAAAAACTGAAATCAAGCAGGCGGGGGTTTGATATTAAGAGCGCATATGGCGTCATGCTCGCGTTGGTGCTTGAAGAGGTTGTTGCTCATTTCAAAGAGCATGCTCTTATCAAGCTCAAGAAGCGCAAACTTGAGACCGGGCCTGTGGTCGGAAATGCAGCCAAACGGTTTGACCTGGCTACGCGAGAAGGTCGCCGTGACCTTGAGGCTTATTGTGTAAGCTTGGCCATGGGTGCCTTGGCGAACAGTCAGTCAACAACTGCTGAAGCCAAAAAGAATGTGGCAGCCGCAGGTACGGTGGCCAGAATGTGGCAAGCGCTGCAAACAATTTAATCTCCGAAGTGAGAGTGCGATGAAGTTCCTGACGGCATTATAGCGATAAACTATAGTGCCGTATTTTTTACTCTTTTGCCAGACATCCGCATATGTCTTATGATATGTGGTAACACCAAATTCCGAGCAATACAAAACAAACACTTATGAGGAGGACACATAATGCAAAACGATACTGCATTTCAAGCTCGTATTTTCAATATGTTCTGTCATTTTGTGGCAGGGCTTAACCTTAACTTTCAACACTCCACTGCGGTGGCAAGGTTGTTCAGTAGAGATCAGGTTTCTCGATTGCTTGCGTTAGGGTTCGAGCCCGGTAATGTTAAGTTATATGAGCCTGACAGGGTTCAATACAACAAACTCTTCTTGACCAGGCCAGGGACTAACCTGGTTCTCGGTACTGTAGATGGTTTGCTTAATGACTCAAAGAAGCCATCGCTTGCTTATTTGTCTGCGGAAGGTGAATGGGCGGTACATTTCACCAAATCGTTGTCTAGCCTACTTGCTGGTTTTCCCAACCAACAAGGACTTACCCTTGGGCTTGATTATCCAGTAGGGCCTGGAGGCGAGACAATTATTTGGCAGGGTGTCCGCAGTCTTGCTGTATCAATGGCTTTGTTTCCGGAGCAAGCTGAAAAAACTTTTTTTCAGGTTAAGTCATTGGTTGCTCAGGTGAGGGTGTCGAGTCAGGTACGGCTTGCGCTCCGCGAAATGTACTTTGTGCGTAATTTACTGCATCAGATTCTTTTAACGGCTGGCGCAGAAAAACATGTACAGTACATGCACGCTGAAGATAAATTTTGGAAAGAAGTGATGGATTCAGCAGGTGGGCCACCGCTGACCTTTCGCCGTCTCAAAAAGGCAGTGGAAAATTCCAAGTCTGGAAGTAGGTTAACGCACCTTCTTAACATAGCGCACACAGACATTGCTCTCGCTAACGCAGCTTTTGCCTTTTGGTCTGGTACACATTCCAGGCTGCACCAAGCCCGGTTTCTGCATTTTCAGAATGGCGCAGGAGTGGCGCTTACCGATTGGTTTGGTGGTCTGCTTGAGTCCTGGGTAGATTTTTCGACCCAAGTCCTTTTGCCCAAAAGCCTTAAACCTTTGAAACTATCAAAGCGAGTTTCATCTGAGCGCAGTACCTTGTGGACGCTTGATTACGAGTTGTATAAGTAGCCACGAGCTCGGTATCGTCTTGCGCCACGTTTTGCCGTTCGGCATTTGAGTCTCTTTGAGGCTCTTTTTTATTGACAAATTAGCCTTTATTTACTATAGTGCTATGAACCGGATTTTAAAGTCCGGAGTAGCTTACCAAATGGAATAAGGGGGAATTAATTTTGGTTCAGAATAAACAAGAAGAGCTAATGGCTGCGAAACAAGCTATTATGGCTATTTTTCGTAGTTTCGTATTACAGCTTGAGCTACTCGGACTTACTAGAACCGAGATAGCCTCTGGCCTTAACCTTCCTCGAAGCTCTCTGAGAGACGCTTTGGGAGAAAGTCGCAAGACGAAAAAGCTTGAAACTCTGCACGATTTGGTAGAAAGAGCCGCTGGCTTGCTCCATCAAAGAGTTTTACAGTTGGACATTTTACCGGGTAATGGCACCCCTGCGGAAGTAGGGGAACGCGTTTCCAATGCTACCTACGTACTGAATACAATTACTCCAATTATTGTTTCAGCAGCAGAACTCAATTTAGTTTTGAGTAGAACTAGTCTGCTCATACGAATGCTGCAAGCGCATATGAATTATATGCTGCAGCTTAAAGATGCGAATGGGGAGCCGATTCCACTTCAAGATATTTTTGGAGAGGGTATGCGTGAAATTGAAATGCTCATTAGGGTCTTCAGAGTTGAAAATCCCGACGAAGCACTTGCAATGAACCAGTCAACTCGGCAGTTTTTGGGCCAATTGACTAAACCGAAAAGGAGATTATCCAGTGAAAAGTGAAAAAGTGATTCCCATAAAAGGTCCAAATCTTCTAGCAAATCGTTTTCGCGGGGTGGGTCTCATTGATGCCTGGCGCGAACTGCTAAAAAATGCGGTTGACTGGTCTGCCACTCATATTCATATTCACACTACTGACCGATCGCGATTCGTGATCGTGGATGATGGTGTGGGGATGAACGAAAAAAACAGAGTAGCTTTTTGCTCTGTTGGTGCAACAACTGCATCTGGAGGTCAGTCAGGAAAGTTCGATACGGGTTCGAAAAGGATGTTGTATGCGTTTTCCATCCGGGTAACGGTTCGGACTGTGTCCAGAGAAACCCCAGATGAAGTGCATATTTTCACCATAGAAGCAGATACGTACGAGAGTATGCTTGATGCAGCCGAACCTATCAACGTAAAGGTTGTAAAGAAAACTGCCACTACGTGGCCGTATGACTTTACTTCCGGTACAGAATTAACCTACGAGCTGCGGGAGCCTGGTAGTCGCGCAATCCTTCGAGGAAAGCCGCTTGCCGTAAAACTCTCCGCTCAACTGCCGATTATCTTTCAGGACATACTGCGGGTGGACGGACAGAAACTTCCGCCCAAGCAAGTTCAGGGGGAGATTTACGCGGTTGATCGGATTATCCCAAGGCTTGGCGAGGTCAGCATTGATCTCTATAGGCCTGTGACTCGGGGTTCGGGCGATGGGTTGCATATTGGATCTGGTATGATTTCTGATGTGAGCTTTGGGGCTTTTGCAGCTCTGTTGGCTATGTCAGACTTTAAAGTGCCACCCATATTTATGCACCCCAGAGTATGCGGGGTTATTTCAGCAGACTTTCTAAAAAGGCATGGAAGAGAAGACCGTCAGGGGTTTGATGTAGGTCTGTTGGATGATCCTCTGCTCGTCATCTTACTTGCCTATTTGGAAGAGATAGCTGAAGCCGTTGAGAAAACTTTGGGCCTGACCGAAGGCTCAAATAAGCTTGGCGGCAGCGATCAGGTGCGTCAACGTTTACTCACAATTGCCAACCGTACATATCCGAATGCGCAACCAGCAGTGGGGGCAGGACACGATAGGGTGGTGCCCGCATTAACAGACCAACGTCCGTCTTCCAGTGATCTTCGTGTATTCCGTTTGCTCGTAGAGCGGCCGGAATTTGAGGTGGGGGAGAAAATCCTAATTCATGCTGCGTTTGCACGTGACTTTGGTGATAAGTATTCGTCCACAAACCTTCGCTGGAATACTGACGGTGCTCTAGGAAAAAACCAACGTGCAACCAGTGATGGTATTGAGTTGGTCGCGGCAAAAGCAGGGAAGGGTTCCGTAACGGCCCAAATTGCTAAGACCCAGCACAGTGCTGCTGTGGACTATGTGGTCGTACAAAAAGGCGAGCGGAGGTTCCGCCTGTCTCCTTCTTCAGTTACTGTGCCTGTCGGGGATCAAGTCCGGATAAAAGTAATAAATCCGGACAAAGTTGTACGTAAACTGGACTGGTCTCCCGGGAGTTCGCTGGAGGTCTCCGATGATGGGACCTCCGCGACATTTACTGGTAGATCTGAAGGGACTGCAGTTGTTAAGGTGATGGATGGATCGGGTATGGTTTCAGAGTGCAGTGTGGTGGTGACACCTGCTCAGCACGATGAGCAGTCCTTGCTCTGTATTCGTGGCCTCTTCTTTCGGGTTATTGTCCAGCAAATGGATGGTCCGCCGGTGGAAATCTTGGTCGGGGACCGAGCTCGTAATATCCATATGTTGTACATTAATCCTGCAGCTCCTGGGTATGCCGAAGCTGAGGCTGGCGGCGTGCTGGAAGTGCTTCTTCTGAGGGCAGTGGCAGAGGCCTACGGCGCTTTCGATAAGTTCAATCTGCAGGGCCGGGATCGCGGTGATATTACCGCTGCTCGTGAAGCGGGGATTGATAGTTGGAAAGTACTGGCAGAGCTTCTGCAGCATTTAACCAAGTAACTGAACCAAAAACAAAACAGCTCGCTAGTGAAAAGAGGTGGAGGACCTTTTCACAGCGAGCTGTATTTTTTATGGCTAATCGGTATTCACTTTTTTTGATTTAAGTACTCCGGTCTACTTGCGTCAGCGAATAATTTGTACGAATTCCGTACTTGTTCTTCGGTAAGCCCATGCTTTTTAAGCATTTCTGCGCCGAATTTTTTACCCGCGAAAGCAAGCTTGAGTTTGAGTCGGTTGCCTTTTTCCCAAGAATTGCGATAAGCAATATAGTGCGTAGTGGCCGTCTGCCAAATTTCTATAGGCTTGCCACCATCCTCGACTTGCGTCACCTGCTTACTTAATTCAAGCATTGCGTGAATTTCCTGGTCTCTATCTGCCTCCTCAGTCGACACCATATCTAGTAGGAATAATACCTGCAAAATATTTCTGGTGTTACTGCCGGCAATAATACTCTTATTACACGTCAATACGTACGCGACAGCAGCGACTAGCTCTAGAATTTCGCTATATCGTTCTGTACGAACTGAGGGTAGGTCTGATGAGACACTTTGGGATAAGGGTGGGGTTGTACCTGGTTCGACAGGTGGGTTGGTAGGCTTTGTGGTGTCCACTTCTGCCAAAGCAATCAGGCGGGGGATGTAACGGTTTTCTGCGGCTTCGATGGCCGCAGCTAATTCTGAAGGTATACTTGGCCGGCTACTAAGAAAAGCTCGACCATTGCCCAGCACCTGTTCAACCTCTCTTGCGAGGTCTGTCCAGGATGTATAGACAATAGCAGCGGCTCTTTCGTAATCGGTTTTAGTAATTATGTCCGGACTAAATTGCCATGGCCGTACATCCTGAGGGCTGGGGTGTTGCTGCTCAAAAATTTGCAGCCGCACTTGTGCCCCACCAAATTCAGCAGCTAATGCAGATAGTTTACTGCTAACGCTCGCCGAGTTTCCGCTAAACTTCCCTCGAGCGTCCTCCCAGGCTGTTTGGGTCTGAACTTCGAGCTCGCGAATAGCGGCAATCATGGAGTTAATGAGCGTAAAATCAGGTGCTTCCGTATTGCCTTCGCCAAACAGAAATTCACCAGCGGCACGATTAAACTGCTTGAGCGTTGTAAGAAGCTCTCTGGATTGCTCAGCCAGCTTTTGTCTTGGTTTCAGAGCAATTTCCACACTTCCTGTAATTTGCTTGGCGGTTAAAAGTTGTTCTTCTAGCTTTTTTAAGCATTGAATTAAACTGTCTGCTGCCGCGCCCCATACGAGATAATGCTCCTCGAGGTGTCTCGCCTCAGTTTCTAGGACCTGAGCTACAACAGTGGCATGAGCTTCATGTCCTGCTGCTTTCTTGGTTAGATGGTCGAACCCTGCTGCTGCACCAACGGCGACTCCCGCGATTTCCCATAAAAGCTCTGTGAGAACTTTTGTAGCAAGTTCAATTTGACCAAGGTTCATGTGCTCTAGTAGTTTTTGCCAGAGTTCTTTTGAGCCTAAGGCATCGATTAAGCCATTATTGTTCTCGAATCCTTCCAGTTGTCCTCTGGCAGTACTGAGGATTTCTTCAAGAGTTGCTAGCAGCTTTGTAATGCTCGGAGCCTGGGGCTTCCAGGTGCTCGGGATGGGGAAGTATTGGATAGATTGACCAACAGCTGCCCCTTCCATATCACTACTTCTCACGTATAGTTGCGTTATGGTGTCGATCGCGAGAGTGCCCGGATCAACCGCAACGTACTGCTCGTTTCCTGCTGGGCCAATAACCTTTATGTAAATGCGTCTATCTTTAGCCATTTTGATGTTTCCTCCTCAGAAAACCGGATAAGTTGCGGTTGTTGAAAACGTGCGTTTTTGCTCGCGAAATGAGCAAAATATTATATAATTAAAGGGTATTTAAGTCAAGGTTAAAGTTGACATAAAAAAAGAATAGTGCTATAATTCAACTAAATTTATGCAGTCTCTTGTTGAACCAAAAGGCTTGGGCACAGCTTAAAATATGGGTATTTTAGATACAATTATTGATAACAAACGGAGTGGCTTGGTAAAAGAATTCGAACCATTGGCAACAGTGGGTAAAATCTTAACTCAGCTCAAAGAGCGCGACAAGGAAATCCTGGCGCGTCGTTATGGTTTGGCTGGTTTTGAGGAGCAAACTCTGGAAGCAATTGGAAAAGACCTTAAGCTTACTCGCGAGCGAGTGCGCCAAATAGAAAAGGCGCTTTTAAAGCAATTACAGGGGAATTTGCATCAGCATGCTGAGGTTGTAAAAACACGCGAGCTTTTGAATGTTCTGTTGACTGAACATGGCGGTGTTATGGCTGAAGTAGACTTGCTGGAGCGTTTGGGCGTTGAGGCAGTTGAAGAAGCGAATGCTGTTCGTTTTTTGCTCTTGCTTATAGAAGAGGTAGAAAATGTTCGTGGTCACGAACATATTCGCGACGCATGGGCTGCTCTTCAGTTCGATACTTCCTTATTCAATAAATTTGTATCCGAGGCAAAATTAGTGCTTGAAGCAGTGTCTAGGCCGCATGGTTCGGAACATTTCTTGGAAAGCTTTAAAGCAACTGATTTTTACAAAGAAAATGCAGAGCATTTGTCCGATAAGGTTATTTTAAACTTCCTCAGCACTGCTCGCGTTATTAGTAAAAATGCATTTGGCGAATACGGTCTTGTACACTGGCGTGATATTACTCCACGCGATGTAGGGGATAAAGCATATTTGGTTCTTAAACACCACGGTAAGCCAGAGCACTATACCAATATTACTGAGCTTATAAACAAGCACCATCCAGGCAGCCGAAAAGCGTATAAGGAAACGGTGCATAACGAGCTTATTAAAGATAAACGCTTCATTTTAGTTGGTCGGGGCATATATGCCTTGGCCGAATGGGGGTATAAGGCTGGTGTGGTTGCGGATGTGATTGCTGAGGTACTTGTAGAAGCAAAACAGCCTATGACCCGAGATGAAATTATTGCCGAAGTGCTCAAGCGAAGAATGGTTAAAAAGAATACTATTCTTGTTGGCCTATCTAACCGAAAGCGCTTTGCGAAAGTGGGGAAGAATCAGTACCAGCTCGTCGCATAATAGTGTACTATTGGTATAGAGGATAACTCCTTCGCGTACTCGCTTTTTTACGAAGACACAAAATTGCAAATATCAAACAAATTCCAAATTAGCATTGAAATCCCATATGGAATTTCTAGATTTTGAACCTTGGTTTTTGTTTGAATCTTGATATTTTTCATTTGGGATTTTTTTTACATACTATGTTCGAATCGGCACTGAGTGGAGCAGGCGACGCCCTACACCTAGTCCCCAGTATTCTCTGGTGGTTTTTTAGTCATGGCGGATGGATTATTTTTGTGCTTATTGCTGTTTGGGTGCTGTTTTCTCAGTATATGGAAGAGATCCAAAGCCAGTTTATTGCTGCCCAGGAATGGGTATTCTTAAATATACGCGTTCCTAAGACCAATGAGCTTTCAACCTTAGCTGTTGAACAAGCCTTTGCGCAAATGCATGCAATACTTTCCAGCCCAACCTTTGCCCAAAAATATGTGGAAGGACAAATACCGCTCTGGTATAGCCTGGAAATGGCAAGTCTTGGAGGGAAAATTTCTTTTGTAATACGCGCTCCAAAGAAAAATAAAGATTTAGTAGAGGCGGCATTATATGCCCAATATCCGGAAGCGGAAATTACTGAAGTTGCCGATTATCTGGAGAATTTAAAATATAATAGTGGGGATTCCGAGTTCGATATATGGGGTACAGAGCTTGTATTGGCGGCAGATGCTGGGTTGCCTATAAAAACCTATAGAGATTTTGAACACCCTACAGCAAAGGATAAAATTGTGGATCCTTTAAAGCCTCTTTTTGAAGCAATGTCAAAAATTGCGCCACATGAAATATTTGCTGTGCAAATTATTGCTTTGCCTATTAAAGACGAGGACTGGAAGCCGAAAGGAGAGGCCAAGGCGAAAGAGCTGGTTGAAGGCGCAAAAGCAAAGCCAAAACCGTTTAATTTACTGACTGCCCTTATAGGAATGTTTCAGGCGCCTCACGCCCCGGCTCCAAAAGCAGATAAAAACTTTTCAGTGCTATCGGATGTGGAAAAAGAAAGAGTGAACAGAGTACTCAACAAAGTAGGTAAGTCTGGCTACTCAACAAAGGTGCGCATGATATATATGGCACCAAAAGACAGGTTCGAAAAGCCCAAAGCGTCACTTTTTCTAGGGGCATTTAAAACCTTTGCATCTGCTAACTCTAATGGTTTTAAGGCGAATGGCGATGTAACGCCGAAGCTTGATTATAAGCTATCCGAAACTTTGGAAAAGCCGTATATTGATAGTGTAGTTGCCAAGCGTAAAGATAAATTGTTTTCCAGCTTCAAAGGCCGTAAGCTAGGTGGTAAAGCGTATGTGCTCAATGTGGAAGAAATGGCTACTATTTATCATTTGCCGCTTGTAAGTGAAGAAACAGTTTCAGCTCCAAATGTTGATACCGTTTCCAGTAAAAAGAGTCAGCCACCGCCAGATTTGCCAATAGGAGAGTACTAACAGAGAATTAAGAATATAGAATTATGAATTAAGTAAGTGACTTTTCCGACAATGCCTGCTTCATAATTCGTAATTCATCATTCTGCATTTAAAACATGGAAGCACCTAAAGACCAGATAAACTTTTTTGCCAAGACAAACTTCCGAAATAGGGAAGTGCCTTTTGGTATAAAGTCAGATGACCGTCGTCGCCATATGTACGTAATTGGTAAGACAGGTATGGGTAAAACCACGCTTATGGAGAATATGGCCATACAAGATATTCGCAATGGGCATGGAGTATGCTTTATGGACCCGCATGGCGATTCGGTGGTTAAAATTTTAGACTTTATTCCGAACGATCGGGTAAATGATGTTGTATATTTTAACCCTGCGGATTTAGAGTTTCCCATTGCGTTTAACATAATGGAGTCGGTTGAAGGGAAGTTTAAGCACTTGGTCGCCTCCGGACTTATGGGTGTATTTACTAAGATATGGGCTGGTGTATGGTCTGCTCGTATGGAGTATATTTTGGGTAATACGGTACGGGCACTTCTGGAAAGCCCGGGCAATAGCATGCTGGGTATTACTCGCATGTATATAGACAAGCAGTACCGCAAACGCATAGTGGATAATATAAAAGATCCTATGGTGCGTATTTTTTGGACTGATGAATTTGCGAACTACGATCAAAAATTTGTAAAAGAAGCTATCGCGCCTATCCAAAACAAAGTGGGACAGTTTTTGTCGTCCGCCATTATTCGTAACATTGTGGGCCAACCAAAGTCTACCATTGACCTCCGCGAAATAATGGATAATCGAAAAATTCTCCTCATGGATCTTTCAAAAGGAAAAGTAGGCGAGGAGAACGCTGCGCTGCTTGGTGCTATGATTATTACCAAGCTCCAGCTCGCCGCCATGTCGCGCGTAGACATGCTCGAAGAAGAGCGCCCAGATTTTTATTTGTATGTAGATGAGTTCCAAAACTTTGCCACAGAATCCTTCGCTACCATTTTGAGCGAGGCGCGTAAATATCACCTCAACCTCGTTATGGGGCATCAATATATAGGCCAACTTACTCCGGCTAAAGATAATACCCGTCTTCGGGATGCTATATTTGGTAACGTAGGGACCATGATTACGTTCCGCATAGGTGCAGCCGATGCTGAGTATTTAGAGACGGAATTCGCTCCGACCTATACCCCAAATGATTTAGTAAATTTACCTAAATATAATATTTTGCTTAAGCTCATGATAAATGGTGTGTCGAGTGAGCCATTTTCTGCGCGCAGCATTCCGGTAAATCCAGAGTTTCGGACTGGAAATGCAGAAAAAGTTATTCGTGTTTCAAGGGAGCGCTATGGTAATCCGGTGGACCAGGTGGAAGAACGCATATCTAGATGGATGGGCGCAGAATTCCACCAGCAAACAGCGGTGCTTGCAACAGCAGATTCAGACGAAGAAGCTACCAAAAAGCTGGATGCGCCCATGCGCGAATTGCCGGTTCCTCCGGCGCCTCGGCCTGTGCCTAACGTTCCTCGAGACTCTTCTCCCAAGTCAGTTCCCATGCCTCCGCCCCGGGTGCTCGATCTAGTTCCAGAAGATCGGGGGGATGGTGCTGTATTAGAAACTCCAGTATCCGAAGATGGGCCCTCACAGTCTCCGGTTACAGAATTGGTATATAAAATGCCAGAGATGCCAAAGCCAGCGCCAAGTCAGTTTACCGGTGGTCGACAACCTCAAGGTCAGCAGCGTCCTGCGCAACCTAAATCCTATGGACAATCAGCTAAGCCTGCGCCCCCAAAACAGCAATTCGGGCCCCGTCAGATGCCGTCTAGATTTGATGAGAGTAAAAACTATCGAAATAATAAACCAAAGCCTAATAAGCAGAACTCTCAGAAGGGTGCGCCGGTTAAGCCTAATATATGGGACACAGTGGAATCACTCCATGAAGAAAAGTCTGTGAACTTTGCAAATAAGATAAGTAGTGCGCTTGAGGTGGTTCAGCCAGTGACACAGCAGCGAACTCGTCCCGCATCGTCACAATTCGAACCGGTAAAACACGATATGCAGAAACCTGCTCCAGTATCTGAGACTCACAACAAGGTGGTAAAGCCCGGCGAGGTCCATACTTTTTAAAGAATAGTCAGCAGTTACTAGAAGGTAATAAGCAAGTAGCAATAAAAAATTAAGACCGGTCATACAATGACCGGTCTTAATTTATTCTTCGTGTGTTACTATTGGTGCTTATGCTATATGTTTCTTAATTTCAGCCTCTATCGTGGTTCGTGGGGCAGCGCCAATAATCTCGCCTACTTCTACACCGCCTTTAAAGAACTTGAGTGTAGGAATGCTAAGGATTTGATATTTGGTAGATAAGTCATTTTCTTCGTCTACATTAACTTTTCCCACTTTAAGTTTGCCCGCGTATTCGTGAGCAAGCTCTTCCACCAAAGGACTGAGTACTTTACATGGTCCGCACCATACTGCCCAGAAATCTACAAGCACGGGTAATTCAGACTTTAGTACTTCGCTTTCAAAATTATCGTTAGTAATAACTACTTCTGCCATAGGTTTGATTTTAAATTATAGGATGCTTTAGTATACTAGCCGCTTGCTAGGTGCGTTGTCAACGCCTAAAAACTTGCTTTTATTTAAGAGCTTCTGTATAATAGTTAGGCATTTTTACGCTTGTAAATATGCAAATAATACGACGCGGGGTAGAGAAATTGGCATCTCGCAAGGCTCATAACCTTGAGGTTGGCGGTTCGAGTCCGCCCCCCGCAACCAGCCTTCGCCAAGGCTACAGTTGGCTTACGCCACTATGTAGATTTTGCGAAGTTTGGTCCGATGTTGTTCGTACGCTGCGAAGGCTGAGTCCGACGTAGCTTTATGCGAAGTCGAGCCATGGTTCAGAAAAAAGAACCATACTAGAAATCGTGACAGATTTTACCCTCTGTCGAGGGTTTTGACTTTACACTTGGGCCGAATGCATCTGAGGTTAAGCGTAAAAGTTAGAGGAGAGCGACAGGCTTTTGACCAAAAGTCGAAACCAGGAGCTCGTAGAGAAATACGACGCGCCGGTGTAGCTCAGTTAGTTAGAGCGTGGGACTCATAAGCCCAAGGTCAATGGTGCAATTCCATTCACCGGTACCAATCCCGCTTGGCGGGATACATTTGACAATTAACATTTGACATGTGACCAGACTGGTTAATTGTCAAATGTCAGCTGTTAAATGGTACAGCAAATTCGGACTGGTAGCTCAGTTGGTTAGAGCGTCCGCCTGTCACGCGGAAGGTCGCGGGTTCGAGTCCCGTTCAGTCCGCCACTAAAAAATACTCACATAAGTGGGTATTTTTTAGTGGCGATAGCCTGAGGGGGATTCGAAAAAAGCGTTCTGCTGCCAGTAGGATTTCATGCGAATATTTGGAGCGTGAAATAGTGGCGGGGTCGGGTCAGGCGTTATGCGAAACGAGCTCAAATGAGTTGAGCATGGCCGTGGGTAACCGAGTCCCGTTCAGTCCTGTAATGCATCTTATCCTTCAATTCTATCCACAAGTCCCTATTGCAGGTTAAAAAGATGTGTTATAATAATTTTACGCAAATAGTGCGTACATTTTAGTTTCAAAAACCGGGCTTCTAGAGGGCCTGGTTTTTGGTTTATATGGGGCGTTGAATTGCGCTATTCACAAAGTGACGCAAATGTCATAAAATAAACTGTTATTACACGCTAAACCAGCGTGTATTTATTTCCGTTGCAGATAACAGTGAGTAGACGGTTCACGCATGCGGGTCGTCGGTTATTAATTAGTGATCATGGAAAATTCAAATATTGTACGATATATTCGGTTAGGAATTGTTTTGGCGTTGGTGTATTTATTAAATTTCCAGGCGTCGCATTTGTACGAGCTGTTCCATAAAAGCCTTGACCCTCACTTGGCGGCTGGATTCTTCGTGCTTTCCTCACTGTTTGTACTCAGTTTTATAGTGCACTATCTATCTGAGGGTACATCTATTCCTTCGTTTGTTATAGCCATATTTTTTGGTATGGCTGCGCGGGATGTGCTGGCGCCGATTATTGGATCGTCTTCTGTACTCGGCGAGATTGTAGGTTTGGGTGCTACGCTTATCTTATTTGGGGGAGGCATAGAAACCCCGTGGGAGAATTTTAAGCGGTTGTTGGCTAAAATTTTATCACTATCTTTTGTTGGCCTTATATTTACAGCCATACTTTTTTCATTTGCCGTTTCATTTCTTGGCCGCGTTTTTGGTATCGATATCCCGGTTACAGTTTCAATTCTTTTGGGTGCAGTTTTGGCATCTACAGATCCTGCATCCATTATTCCTATATTGAAGCAATTTCGTTTTAAAAATCGAGATACTCGTGACATTATTGTGTCCGAGAGTGCAGTAACAGATGTAACTGGTACGCTGCTTACCGTAATACTTATTTCCTTGCTCAGTGCCGGGATGGTGTTCACTTCCATTAGTGGCGGGTATACTTCTTTGTTGAGTAAAGAAACGTTGGTATTTGCCTCTCGGCAAATTGTATTTGGAGCGATATTTGGGGTAGTAGGTTGGTTGTTGCTTGATTTACTTTCTCGGTTTAAAAAACAGCATGATCAGGAATTTGAGGCAGATGCCGCATTCTTTCTTTTTGTTCCAGTAGTTATTTTTACCTTCGCTCTTATTTTTGGTGGCAGCGGTTACTTGGCAGCATTTATTGCTGGGTTACTTTTCGTACTCTCTGAGCGACTTCATGTAACAGAAAAGTTTTTTAACCAAACTATAGAAGGGTTCCTGAAACCAGCTATATTTTTACTGCTGGGTGCCCTGGTAGAGCCTCATGCATTGCTTACCTATGCGCCCATCGGTATCGCGGCCGCGCTTGTATTTATGTTTATAATTCGACCATTATCTGTATTCCTTACACTTGGTCCATTTTTCTTCTTTGGTAAGAATAAGCTAGGGTGGCGTGAACTTGTATTTATTTCTTGTGTACGGGAAACAGGTGCCATACCTGCGGTATTATTGGTTACCATTGTTGCTTCTGGTATAGCTGGGCTTGATGGGTTAGTGCCAATAGGTATGTGGGTGATATTAGGAACGTTGATATTGCAGCCGCCGCTTACTCCACTTGTGGCTAAGTTTCTAAAGGTTGGTACGCCAATAGGAGATGCTGTTGGGTTGCATATTAATGGCGGTACCGAACCCTTTGTGGTGCTTGGTTCACGGGGCGAATCGTACGTACAGCGTCTGCCGGTAGTGGTTGAGTGGGCCGAGGTACATGGTATACGGAAAGTGGTATTGCTCCATTGTTTAGAAGATAAATATTCTTCAGTATTGGCTGAAGAAATTGGAATTCAGGCGGAAGGGGAGTTTGCTAAAATTAATCGGGAGAGAGATCTTCGCCGTAAGTTGCCTATAAAGTTCGCTTATGTTAGCCGCAAAGGGTTCTTGCAAGAAAATATAAATGAATTAGCTACAGAAAATAAGAACGCCACGGTAGTTTTCGCTGGTAAACGAGTACTTGACTTCCGACTTTCGGAAATAAAGCAGCTTTCTGTGCCTTTATATTTTATAGACTAGTTGTCCCATGACCTGGCTTCTCGCCAGGTTTTTGTTTTGTGGATAAGTATATGTTTGACGTTTCTAGATGAAAAAGGTAAACTGGCGCAAATGGCGAAGCGCCTTAATTTGGCTATTTGTATATATGAGTACACAAGCAATAACTATTAGGCTTATTGCAATAATAATGCTTATAGGGCTGTGGAATCAGTTAAGTGAAACAAGCTGGTTTGCTTTGTCGCCAAAAATGACGAATGATCGAGAGGGGTCTGGCCGCGTATTATCGGGTGTGGATGTGTCGGTGTTTTCTGGTTCAAAATTTATTTCTGCCCAAGAGGCTGCGCCTCGTGTGTCCCCAAAAGAAAAGGGGATTTTTTTATACCTGAATTCAGAAGGGGAGTTCTATCCTGAGAAGGTGCTGCAAAACATGAAAGAAGTTCACGGTATTATTGAAGGATTTCCATTTACAATTGTATTTAGCACGGTCCACGCTAGTCCGTCAGTGGAGTTTGGCTCCCAATATCATGTACCGTATGAATACCTTACCTTTGAAGAAGCTCGCATACTTCTTCCAGAGGTGCTCGTATTTTTACCCGAATAAATTTAAATAGAGAGTTTCATGCAGAAACTCTCTATTGATACTATTCTTTTCGTACTGTTAGTTTTTTTGGCTGGGTCTCAGGAATTTTATTAAAGGTAACTTTTACAATACCGTTTTTGTATACGGTATCTGGTTCCTGGTTTTCGTCTATTTTACCAGGTACCATAACGCGGTACGAGAACGAGGACGAGGCTTTGCGATAGAATTTTTTGTTCTTATCTTCTTCCGTTTCTTCTGCGTTACCGCGGATCCACAGAACGCCTTTGTCGAAAGTGACTTCAATTTTGTCACCATCAAGACCAGGCATGGCTGCTTCTACAAAGACATTTTTGTCGTCCTCTGAAACAGTAAGCCCCGACGAAGGGAGAAATGAGGCCCAGTCGCTTTCATCATCTAATATGGATGGTAGGCGGCTTGGCATGCTCCAGAAGGAGCGAGGGATAAGTTCTAGTGACATATATACTCCTTGCCGGTACTGGCTTAGGTAGTACCGGTCTTAATTATATTATCACTCTACACCTTAGAGTGATAATTTGTCAAGTCCTTACGTAAATACACAATTTTTTAATTATGCAAGCATAAATGATATACTTATTCTATGAGTCCTATTATATACACTATTTTTTCCGTGCTTGCGCTGGGTTTAGTTGCGCTTTTTGTAATAATTTTCGGCCTTAAAAAGAAACTTGATGCTCCTCAAGAAAGTGAGTCAATTAAAGTGATGGCTGACTGGATGCGACAGATGAAAGATGATACTGAAGCCGCTCGTGGAGCTATGGACCGTAACCTTGCTGAAACAAATAAGCAAATAAATGAAAGACTGGACAATGCCGCTAAATATATTGCGGGACTTCAGGGTAAGCTTGGTGAAATGACGCAGATTGGGCCAGATATTCGGCGCCTTGCGGAGACGCTTGCAAGCCCTAAGCTGCGAGGAAACTTTGGTGAAGAAATGTTGGAGCTTATGCTCGAACAAGTGCTGCCTAAGTCCAGCTTTACAGTGCAGTATAAGTTTAAGAATGGGGAAACCGTAGATGCTATTGTACGCTTTGGCGATAATATACTTCCTATAGATAGCAAGTTCTCCATGGAAAACTTCCGTTTGCACCGTGAAGCTCAAGATGAAAAGCTTGCTGAAGATTATCGGAAGCTCTTTCTGAAAGACGTTAAAAAGCGTATAGACGAAATACACAAAAAATACTTATTACCACAAGAGGGGACATTTGACTTTGGTTTAATGTATGTTCCAAGCGAAGGAGTGTACCAGGAAATTATTTTAGATACAGATATTATTGAATACGCTCGGGCTAAACGCGTAATGCCCGTAGGGCCCAATAGTTTATTTGTGTATCTGCAAAATATTATAGTGTCTCTGCGTGGCCAGCAAATAAACGAAGTAGCGAAAGAAATTCTTGCTATGGTTGGTGGTATAAAGCAGGAAAGTGATAAGTTCGGGAAGAACTTAGATGTGCTTGCCACTCACGTAAAAAATGTGAACAATACTATGGGCACGGTAAGTAATGATTTTATAAAGCTCCGCAGCAGTATTTCAAACGCAGCAAATTTGGAACTTAAAGCAGAGGCTACTGTTGAAAAGCTGCTTGAGTAAAGGCGGGTCGGAGTTTGTATATCCGACTTTTTACATAATTCATAATACATAATTTTTTTTTACTTTTATATGTCTATTCGAAATCCGGAACAACGCGTTGGTGTGTTTGTAGATGTGCAGAATTTATATTATTCTGCCCGCCACATGTATAACAGCAGAGTAAATTTTAATGAAATTTTAAAAGAAGCAGTAGGACCCCGCAGGCTTATTCGTGCAATTGCCTACGTGGTGCAAGCAGATATGCCTGAGGAAAATACCTTTTTTGAAGCTTTGCATAAAGCAGGTTTTGAGGTGAAGCGAAAAGAACTGCAGACTTTTGCGGGTGGGCATCAAAAAGGGGATTGGGATGTGGGAATTGCAATGGACATTGTTAAACTCATGCCCAAGCTTGATGTGGTGGTGCTATGTAGTGGTGATGGCGATTTTGCTCCATTACTTGAATACTTACAAATGTCGGGCCAACTGGCTGAGACATTATCGTTCGGTAAGTCTACGAGTTCCAAGCTCAAAGAGCTAACGGATCATTTTATAGACCTAGACGAAGACCCGAAAAAGTTTCTTATGCCTATGAAAGGGCCTGGCAATAAACGAGGAGCTATACCAGCGCCAAAGAAGGCTAAGAGTATCTTTGATTATTAATTCAGCACTATCTGAATCTGCGAATAATACGAATCAACGAGTAAGAAGAGTGCAGATTCTGCATCAAAGCTAATCGTATTGTATTCGTAGATTCGGATACATTCGTTGTTTCGGACAGGATGTTTTATGAGAGTAGTACTAGACACCAACGTTTTAATAGACGGGTTTAAAGACGAATATAGTTATGAAAAGCGGGTAATAAACGAAGTTATTGCCGGCCGGTTAGATGCATATGCGAACAAGCAGACCCTGCAGGAAAATAGGCTCATCATTGATCAGCTATTGGAGAATCCTGAGTATCGGGAGGAGCTGAATGACTTTTTCACCCAAGTTACTCATGTAATAAACCGTCGTCGCATACATATAGTTCCTGATGAAGAAGATAATAAGATATTGGAAAGTGCGGTTGAGGCGGGTGCGGACTATCTCATAACTAGCGACCGCGATCTGCTCGGCCTTGGTGGCTACGGCGATATCAAAATTTTAAAGGCCATAGACTTTTGGGCGCAGTATAAAGACGAAGGTGCCGACACCTGGAACGAATGGGCTAATTTTTTGAGCGG
>CAZYMS010000019.1:21297-23668 GCA_964648985.1 uncultured Candidatus Saccharibacteria bacterium | reverse complement strand
TGGTGCCCAAGAGAGGACTCGAACCTCCACGGGATTGCTCCCATACGCACCTGAAGCGTACGTGTATACCAATTCCACCACTTGGGCTTATATCGAATTAAGAATATAGAATTACGAAGCAAGTAAACAGATTCTCAATTTACCAATTATACCGGACCTAACTCTTCCTGCCAAGTTAGCTAACTTTTGGTTTTTATACTTAATTCTTACTTCGTAATTCTTGATTCTGCGCCGCGCTTACTTCCACGTCCTCGTAGTGCGTATGTAAAAGCGGGATGCTTCGGCAAGTCGCCAGCTTGGATCTACTAGCGCATTGAGTTCACTACTCTGTATGTCTCTATTGAGAATATACGTGTAAAGCGACTGGTTAATATAAATAGCAGGAGCGCTGGTGTTAAGTATGCTTGCAAGCTTTGCATATTGCTCACGGCGCTCTACGCTATTCGTGGAGCTACGAGCGTTTGTAATAAGGCTATCAACTTCACTTGAAGAGAAGTTCGATACGTTTAGTCCTGGATCTTTTGTTTGGCTAGAGTGCCAGAAGGCAAAGGGGTCAGGATCAACGCCCGTGCGCTGCGAGAATAGCAGCGCATCGTATTTACGGGGGCGTACATAGTCACTAATAAGACTGGTGGTTGGCACGGATTGTACTTGTACTGCAACGCCCAGACTTTGCCAGGTCTGCGCAAGTAATTGGCTTGCCACCACAAAGCTTGCGGTATCGCTTGTAAGAAGTTTTATGCTCAGGGTTGCCGCTCCCTTACTCCGAATACCGTTTGCCTGCTTGATCCAACCAGCTTTATCGAGCAGTATATTTGCCTCTGTACTGTTTATAGATGACAGTACAGGCTCGGTTGTTACCAGGCCTAATGGGGGCGCGGTAATGGCTCGTGCTCGTTTTCCCCATGCAGCGTCCGTTAGTGCTTTGCTGTCCACCACAAGTGCCAGCGCTTTCCGCACTTCAGGTTCGCTTAGTCCCGGACTCTTTGTATTTAAGAAAATTGCTTGATATTGGGGCAGTGGCACACGAAATGTATGAACATTTGGCCCGGTTGGTTCAGAAGCGACATCGTTTGTTGCAAGGCCCATACTGGATATTTCCTGTGCGGCATAACCTTGGCGCATATCATCGACGTTTGCGTAAAATACCAGGGTAATGCCGTCTAGACGAGAACGAAGAGGGTGTCCAGCGTAGCTCGCCAGTGCCATGCGCTTTGTACTTCCATCCGGGTTCTTTTCTATTTGGCGTATGGCAAATGGTCCACTGCCTAGTGGTTGAAGATTGAGGGGGCTGCTCGCATAGCTGTCCGAAGTAACGTTCCTCCAGGCGTGTTCCGGCAGTAGAGGAACAGTAAGATTTTGGATAAATGGACCGCTCACATCTTTCGTTATGAACACTACGGTGAGGGGGTCAAGTTTTTGAACGCTGGTGGAGAGCCATAAATTCCTGAGCGGGCTCTGGACGTTTTCATCTTGAATTTTTGAAATAGTAAACAAGACATCGTCCGCAGTGAGCGCCTTACCATCGTGCCACGTAAGGTTTGGTTTCAAGCGCACGGTGTAATGTTTTTCATCGTTACCTATTTCCGGGAGCGCTGTGGCCAGGTCGGGCTCTAAGTTTCCCGTGTTGTCATATCGATATAAACCACTAAACACTGCGTGGACAATTGTTTCGTCTGTTTGAGTGGTGGCGAGAATTGGGTTTATGAAGTGCGGTTGCCCTACCAGGCCTTCTACGAGTTGTCCGCCGTCTGCGGGTACTTCAGTGGTATGGCGCACATAGAAAATATTCCAGTCCCAGTAAATGCCTATAATGGTTACTGCAACCAATACTGCTACGAGCCATTTTTCCCATGCAGCTAGTAATGAAAAAACTTTCCGCAAAGCGGAAAGATTTAGACTCGGTTTAGTTTTTATACTGTCTGTAGTCACAAAATTGGTGCTCCGCAATTGGTGGGGCGAATGGAAGGGGGAGCGAATAATAGTGCTAGCGAGTTGCGAGAATAAGACTTGCAATGCTGAGGCCGGCGAAAATCACCGATGCAGCAATGGTTGCATAGAACAGCCATTTTTCAAACCCACGGCGAGTTGCTACTACGCCACCGCTACCACCGAATACCGTAGAAAGACCTTGAGACCGGTTTTGAAGGGTTATAAAAATAATAATGAGAACCATTACTATAATGTTGGCAAGTTGGAGTATTTGAGGAA
The DNA here is from genome assembly GCA_964648985.1 of uncultured Candidatus Saccharibacteria bacterium. GTDB lineage: Bacteria > Patescibacteriota > Doudnabacteria > UBA920 > UBA920 > JAEUSE01. The sequence goes on along the minus strand of CAZYMS010000019.1, from coordinate 21,457 downwards.
GAAGTTTCATGGTTGCGATGCGAATCTAAGAATTCATGCGAATTATACGAATGAACTACGAATAGAATTTGATAGTAAATTGCCTCTTAAGAATACGTAAAATAAGCGATTTGGTCAACTATTGACATAATATTAATTTCATATTATAATCATGGACAAA
>CAZYMS010000019.1:5586-21197 GCA_964648985.1 uncultured Candidatus Saccharibacteria bacterium | reverse complement strand
GCGATTTGGTCAACTATTGACATAATATTAATTTCATATTATAATCATGGACAAACTAAATTTGACTGTTGGAATTGGGGCTTATATAAGGGTCTTAATTCCTACCGTCAAAATAATCGAAAACGATCGACCAAAAAGCAATTCAACGGTAGGTACTACTTGTTTTTTGGCTTGATCACCACATACACAGAGCAACAAACATCATCACAGGAGAATAGATCTATGAATTTCGCAAAGCGGACTTTCCCGGCGTTTGTTTTACTTGCCATCCTGACTTTCGTCAGTGCGGTCCCCGCCAAGGCAGAAATCTGCCTCGGATCAAACGTGGTAGAAGTGGAGGTTGTGATCGCCGGTAAGAAGTATAACACCGGTTTTTGCTACCGTCTCCCCAAGAATGCTTTGAGGGTCTGTCTCAGGATTGGTAAGGAGTGTACTGATCTGGAGGCTACGATCCATGGGACAAACATTATTCTGCATAACCAGGGATCTGACCAGACGAACACTCTTACGAAGGTAAATGATCACCTGTATAAGGCAGAGTTCTGAAGAAGCGAAATATTCGAAAGCGAATCGGCGACCAGAGCAAGCTTTGCTGGTCGTCGATTTTACTTGTTATAAATTTTTTTTAATTATTTCTGCTTTTGTTTGACCGACTACTTGAGTGAGTTCTTCCAGACTTGACTCGCGGATTTTTGCTATTGTGCCAAACTTCTGTTTCAGGAGTTTTTTCGTTTTAGGACCTATACCCGGGATGGTGTCGAGCGCAGATTTGGTGGCTTGTTTGCTGCGGAGCTGGCGGTGAAAGGTTATACCAAACCGGTGAGCTTCATCGCGTAGGCGCTGAAGTATTTGCAAGGCAAGTTCGTCGTGGCTCAAAATAATTGGTTCCGGATTGTTCGGTAAGAAAATTTCTTCTATGCGTTTAGCTAGGCCAATCATGGGGATAGGCTGTAGGTTGTAGGTTGTAGGTTGTAGGTCCGGAGTGTTTTTACTTTGCACTTTAAACTTTCCACTTATCACTTCTTCTTGCGCTTCCAGCGCGGCGCTGAGTTGTCCTTTACCGCCGTCAATAACTATTAGATCGGGCCGGGGCCATGTAGTCTTTGATGAGGAGTTGGTGGGCGACGAATCAGGTCTTGCCTCCTCTTTACTTGTCACTTGTAAATTGTCACTTGTAACTTCCGTAACTTCTAGCCTTGCGAGTCTGCGAGTGAGTGTTTCTCGCATCATTGCAAAATCGTCTGGGGTATCTTTACTGCGGATTTTAAACTTACGATATTCAGATTTTGCGGGTGTCCCATCTATAAATACCACCATGCTGCCCACAGGATTTGTTCCTTGGGTGTTCGACATGTCGTAACACTCAATCCTTCTCGGAGGTTGCGGGAGGTTTAAAAGCTTCTGAAGTTTTTCTAACGCCTCATGCAATTTATCTATATCAGTGGCGTCGCTTTCAAGCTGCTTGCGCACACATTCTTCTGCGTTCAGTTGCCCCAGCCTTATTAGTTGTAATAATTTACCACGATGGGGGACTGTGATTGATACTAACCTCCCTTTTCTCTGGTTTAGTAATTGGTTTACAAGTGAAAGTTCAGAAAGCGGGTATTGGGTGAATATTTTATCTGGTAGGTCCGTAGTGTCCGTATAGTATGTTTCAGTAAATGTCTGTATAACAGCAGATGCTAAGGTATCTGAGGTGGTATGTTCCGGTGTTGTATTTGCAATAAGTTTTGTGGGATCTCCGTACACAAAATTTTCTTTGTCGGTTAATCTACCATCACGAACTTTAAATAGATTCACACAATAGAGCCCACTCTGTATGCCAAGAGAAATAAGGTCGTAATTTACTTTAGTAGGGAACTGCGCTATCTGTCGTTCGTCTAACAGCTGCAAGGCTCGCAGCTGGTCGCGGAGCCGAGCAGCAAGTTCAAACCTGGTCTGCTTAGACGCCTCTTCCATGGCATGTTGTACTTCTTGTTTTACTTCACGGGTCTTGCCGTTTAAAAATAGTTGTATCCGTTGTAAGTTTTTTTGATATTCCTCAATACTGATAGCTCCTACACATATGCCCGGGCACCGATGTAGGTGATAGTAAAAACATGGTCGGTCGCCAATTTCTGTATTAGCGCAGTAAGGGAATATACGCCGGACAAAATCGAGAGTTTCGCGAATTTTCCGCACCGAAGAATACGGACCAAAATAAGTATTGGCCTTAGGCTTTGGGCCGTCAGTTTTTATTATCCTACTTTTGACTTTAGACTTTGTGACTTTAAACTGTTTTTTTCCGCTTCCCCATGCAGCGGAAGGGTTCAAAAAGACTTGGAGTTCTCTATTCTCTTCTATTTTTCGGGCGTATCCTATTTGGGGAATTTGTGTACCATAATCTATAACAATAAATGCGTAGTTCTTGTCGTCTTTAAGTTTAATGTTGTATTTAGGAGAGTGTTTTTTTATAAGCGTGTTCTCTAAGAACAGCGCTTCTAACTCGGTTCGTGCGACTATATAATCTATATCCCGAGCATCTTCTATTAAGAACGGTAACTGCGGGCGTTTGTCCTGTCCAAAATACTGACTTACGCGTTTGCGTAGATCTTTTGCCTTCCCTACGTATAGGACGAGTCCAGATGCATCTTTAAACAAATAGCATCCAGGGCTATGGGGGAAATGTGTAATTTGTTGCCTGAGTTCTGTCATTTGTGCCATAATTATAGCAAATGAAACCACCATCGCGGTGGTTTTGTAGCGTACTTTCCAACTCTTAAAGAGGTTTCATGAGTATCCCAAGACCAGCAATATCGAAAGTCGGTGTAACTCACATGCGTCGTGATGCGACGATAATCCTTTTGGCGGCAGTTGGTGTCATGCAGGTAACTGGTTGGATGACTACGGGTAAAGCAGATTGGTTTATCCAAGCAATCCAAGTGCTGTACTCTGTTTGCACGCGTTTATTTGCATAGCAGCGTATAGGAGGTTGAGCATGCCAAATTCAGTAGGCGGTCTGCTAAGCGGCAGGTCGTATATCAAAATAGTGTTATTTATTTTGTTTTTTGTCTTGTGTGCCATGGGGGCGGTGCTTAATACTAATTAACACAATGTTTCAGTGTCGTCGGCGCCAGGTAACGATTTTTGCAAGTGGGTATGAATTTCGTGCGGGACTCTAGTCCTGCTTTTTTATTATCTAATTTCTAATCTATATATGATTGTACACAAGAGTCTTGATAGATTGTTAAATTTATGCTAAGGTGTACGTTAGTATAGTCTCTAGTAAGTTATAGGTTTTTGCCGATATTGTATATTAAAACGTAATGCTTGTAGAGACCTAGATATACGTACCCGTATATCTGTATTTATCCGTAATCTGCAGGATTATATGCCTAAAGAAACCAAAGATTCATCAAAATTTATTTGCATACGTGGCGCTCGCCAGCACAATTTAAAGGGGATAGACATAGATTTACCGCGTAACAAGCTCGTAGTCATAACAGGACTTTCCGGAAGTGGTAAATCAAGTTTGGCATTCGATACCATATATGCAGAAGGTCAACGTCGGTATGTAGAGTCGCTCTCTGCCTACGCCCGCCAGTTTATTGGCCTCATGGATAAACCAGATGTAGATAAGATTGAAGGTCTGTCTCCCGCCATTTCCATAGATCAAAAATCGGCATCTCATAACCCTCGTTCAACAGTGGGTACGGTAACAGAGATATATGACTACATGAGGCTGCTCTGGGCCCGTGTCGGCACGCCCCATTGTCCAGTGTGCGGTAAGAAGATTACCGGTCAGACCATAACTTCTATGACTGATCAGCTTTTGGGTCTGTCTACGGGCACGCGTATTATGCTGCTTGCGCCATTTGTTCGGGATCAAAAGGGGGAGCATAAGCTTGTGTTTGAAAATGTCCGTAAGGCAGGGTTTGCCCGTGTGCGAGTAGACGGTGCGGTCATGGACCTAAACGAAGCACTGACGCTCAATTTAGACAAACAGAAAAAGCATACTATAGAAGTTGTAGTAGATCGTATTGCTATTACGCCAGAGGATAGGGGCCGCGTAGCGGAAAGTTTGGAAAAAGCTGCCGACCTTGGTGACGGTCTAGTGGTTGTGTTGACTGTAGATGAAAAAGGGAAGGTGCTTGGCGAGTCGCTTATGTCCCAGAACTTTGCCTGTCCGGAAGGTCATATACAAATGACTGAGCTTGATCCACGCAATTTTAGTTTTAACAGTCCTCATGGTGCGTGCGAAGAATGTAAGGGCCTTGGTAATAAACTTATAGTGGAACCTGAATTGGTTATTCCGAATACTAAACTAACCCTTGCAGAAGGAGCTATACGTCCATGGAGTAAAACCGTAGGCAGACAAACATGGTACATGCGCGTGTTGCAGTCCCTCAGTAAGGAGTATGGTTTTTCAATTGAAGTGAAGGTGAAAGATCTTCCTAAAAAATATTTGGACATAGTTCTCTATGGCACGGGCGAAAAGAAGATAAAGATGCCTATGGACTATGGTCAGAACTCCTATGAAGCGGTATTTGAAGGAGTTATTCCTAACCTCGAACGTCGCTATAGGGAAACAGATTCAGATTTCATGCGTGGTGAGATAGAAAACTACATGCGTGTGCGAGTGTGCCCAACATGTCAGGGCAAGCGTTTGAAGCCAGAAGTACTTGCTGTTACAGTAGGCGGAAAAGGCATAGTAGACGTATCGGCACTAAGCATAGAGAATAGCGCAGAATATTTTGAAAAGTTGCCTAAAGAACTTTCTGCCAAAGAACTTGCAATTGCAAAACTTATTCTAAAAGAAATAAGCGCTCGTTTATCGTTTCTACTCAATGTAGGATTGTCTTATTTAACTCTAGATCGCACTGCAGACACGCTTTCTGGCGGGGAAGCGCAGCGTATTCGTCTGGCAACCCAAATTGGAAGCGGGCTTACGGGTGTGCTCTATATTTTGGATGAGCCTTCCATTGGACTCCATCAGCGGGACAATACTCGCTTGCTGTCTACGCTCAAGAATTTGCGTGATCTTGGTAATACGGTAATTGTGGTTGAGCATGATGAAGAAACTATGCGTGAAGCAGATTGGCTGGTAGATATAGGGCCTGGGGCGGGCAAGCATGGAGGAGAGCTTATTGCAGAAGGTACCCCAAAAGAAGTTGAGAAGAACCCCAAATCCGTAACCGGACAGTACCTAGCAGGAAAAGAGTTTATAGACGTCCCAAAACGTCGCCGTGCTGGTAATGGCCGCAAGCTCTCTATTATTGGTGCCTCCGAGTTCAATCTCAAAGATGTAAATATTGATGTGCCACTTGGCAAATTTATTTGCATAACCGGTGTGTCCGGAAGCGGTAAATCTACCTTGCTTAATGATATTTTGGCAAAGCATCTCGGTAATTATTTTTACGACAGCAAAGATGAACCGGGTAAGTTCAAAAAAATATTAGGTATAGACAACATAGACAAGTTCATAAACATAGACCAGAGTCCCATTGGTCGTACCCCGCGTAGCAACCCTGCCACGTACACTGGTTTGTTCACACCTATTCGTGATTTGTTTGCTGAAACGCGCGAAGCAAAAATGAAAGGGTATTCTGCTGGCCGCTTTAGCTTTAACGTAAAAGGTGGTCGCTGTGAAAAATGTGCTGGTGATGGCGTTATAAAAGTAGAAATGAATTTTTTGCCCGATGTCTACATTACCTGTGAAGAATGTAAGGGTAAGCGGTACAATCGCGAGGCTTTGGAAATTCACTACAAAGAGAAAACCATTTCTGACATACTGGAAATGACGGTGGATGAGGGCGCGGCGTTTTTTGCACACATTCCATCTATAAAAAAGAAATTGGAAACTCTTTCCGAAGTAGGTCTTGGGTATATGCACTTAGGGCAGAATGCGACCACTCTTTCTGGTGGTGAGGCGCAGCGTATAAAGCTTGCAACTGAGCTATCGCGCGCGTCTACAGGACAGACACTGTACATACTTGATGAGCCTACCACTGGTCTGCACTTTGCCGATGTAAAACGTTTAATCCATGTACTGAATAAACTTGTTGAAAAGGGCAACACTGTTGTGGTAATTGAGCATAATCTCGACATGATAAAAACCGCTGACTGGCTCATAGATCTTGGTCCTGAAGGGGGAGATAAGGGTGGGCAAATTGTTGCTGTTGGTACTCCAGAAGATGTTGCGAAAGTCAAAGGCAGCTACACTGGTCAGTACTTGAAAAAGATGTTGTAGATAAAAAACCTTGGTTTATTTGCATAAAGAACATAATTATGCTATAATACATAAAGTAAGAGAATTAATAACAAGAAACAAAAAATATGGGTGAGTCATCATTTAACCCTGAAATGCACAGCGCTCCAACGGAAAGGTTGGACGGTTCTAGTGCTGTAACTGAAGTTGATCTTCCAGACAAGATAACTCCAGAGATGAAACGAATTATCGACCAAGCTACAGGCGTAGAAAAGCACGATTAAAAAAATACCTCCCTATACGGGAGGTATTTTTTGAATCCTATTTTAGCGATGTACCTGCTGCTATCTATCCAAACGTAAACGTATACCCCTCAAACCCAGCTTCGGGGACGGTAATTTCCAATACATGGTCGCCGTAATCGTTCGTATCGAACAGCGTATATAGAGTTGCGTCTTGAATATTAATAACGCGAGCAGGATAACTGTCTACCCGCACCGTAATACTTTGTGGTGTTGGACTGGCTGCAACCATGTGCACTGTGCCCGCATTAAAGTGAAGCTTTATGGTGCCGTTCTTTTTATTTAATACTATTTTTTCCGGTTGTATGTCCCATGTGCCACCGAGGGCGAATTTGTTTGGTGCTAGGTAATTTGGAATAACAAATTCTTGCATACCGGCCTGCTCTTTGTGGCCGTTACTTAAGAATTCCTGCCGTGCATGGCCAAAATATATCTCCGGTGTTTTGGCTTTGCCTGGGCCGCTAGTGGTAATTTCGGTAAGGGGGCTGTGCATGCCTAGGAGCTGCTGAATAGCCGCTTCCGTTTCTGCATAGTTCCCTTCGCCAAAGTGCGTCTTCACAATAGTGCCATTTTTGTCGAGTAGATAGTGCGCAGGCCAGTAATGGTTGTCGTAAGCTTTCCAGGTACTATATGTATTGTCTTGAGCAACGGGGTAGTGAATGTTGAATTGGCTTATTGCTTTTAGGACGTTGTTTGTATCACGCTCAAATGCAAACTCCGGAGTGTGTACACCAATTACTACAAACCCTTGGTCTTTGTACGTGTCGTACCATTTAGTGATGTAGGGGAGCGTGCGGATGCAGTTTATGCATGAATATGTCCAAAAGTCTATCAGTACAACCTTACCTTTGAGGTCAGCTAGGGTAAGGGCTTTATCTGTATTTAACCATTTTTCAATGCCAGCGAATTCAGGTGCTTGTCCGAGATTTTCCAACTCTACATTTGAAGATTGTGTGTTGGTATTCTTTTCGCGACGCTCGCATTCGTCTCCGCGAGCTTTATAGAAGTTGAATTTACAAAGCACATTTGTTTCCACGCCGCCATTAAGCACGGGGAATTTGTTAATTAACTTAGCTTGGAGCAGGGTGTCGTATTGGAAGTAAATAGCTATAGCTAAGAGCAGTAATATAACACCAAATACTTGTTGTATTCTAGTGGCGTACCTGGCTATTGCTCTCACTTTTCCTGTTACTGCTTGGCCACCATATGCTATGAGAATCATAGGAATGCCAGCGCCTATGGCGTAGGCAAGAAGTAATCCAAGAGCTTTGCCCGTGCTCTCTTCTTGTGCAATGAGTGTAAGGATAGAGCCAAGTATGGGGCCTGCACAAGGTGTCCAAATAATACCTATTACGACCCCCATAACAAACCCACCCCAATTGCCAGTACCCGCTGCTTGGCCGGTTCTTGCGGCGCGATTAAGCAGGCCGCTCAGGTGCGCGGTAAGCTTTTCAAACGGAGTTGGCCATATCATGAATAAGGCAAATATTGCGAGCAGAATAACCGCGATAGTACGTAGTGCGTTCGGATCTATTCCAGCGTTTTGTACTAGATAGTTGAGTGCTATGCCTAGCACTGAGAAAGTAATAACAAAACCCAGGGTAATGAATAGTGGTCTAGTTTTACTTTTTTGTCCTACGGATGAACCCAGAAGAATAGGGAGAGGGAGAAGTATGCATGGTGCGGCAATGGTGAGAATGCCGGCGATGAGGGCGAGAAGGATTTGTATCATATAAAAGCTTCTAGGTGCTAGCTACTAGCTTCTAGTTTAATTTATTAATCATAGAGCTAAGCATTTTGCAAATTTCTGTTAATAGTTTTTCTATCCGTCCCGTTTGGGCATCTGTGGCGTAAGTGAGATTTCTTGTAATTAGTAGTTGCGTTTCAAGTTCGTTGGCGGACCCAAAGGCTATAATAAGGAACTGCCTAAAATCTTTCTTGCTTCCTCGATTTCGGCCCTCTGCTATATTTGAGGGGATGGATACCGCTGCTCGACGCATCTGACTAATTAATCCGAACACTTCCTCTTGAGAAATGTCCTAGTGAGTATGTAGACTTGTGTGACAAGCTCAACGGACTTTTGCCACGCAACAAGATCTTTATGACTTTCTACCATACTTCCTTCCTAGTAGCTAGAGGCTAGGACCTAGCAGCTACTTCAGGTATTTTTTCAGATTGTCCACATCCCCACCATTCCATTTGCTAACCAGGTTGCCATTTCCGTCTATTTGCACAAGGGTATGCTGATAGGTAATTACGTATTTTTTCTTAAGTGCTGTCTCAGCGTCGTAGTTTGTCTTGAGAACAGTCACTCCTTGGGGGATCTGATCTGCTTTTAGTTTAAACTGCTTATCTGCTTCTACACAAAACGGACACCAATCAGCGTGAAAGAAGAGTACTAATTTGTGTCCGGCTGCTTGCTCTGTCTTTACTGTGTCGGGGGAGTAGTCTTGGTATTTGCCATGTGTAGTGGTGGGTACGCCGTCGCTCGCAGTATCTGTATTTTTGACTATGGCTCCTGTGGTCCCACTACTATTATTAACATTTGTGTCTACTGTGGTTCTCTGTTTGGTGGTTTCGGTAATTTCAGGTGAGGGCGGTGATTGAGAGGTAGTTTTGTTGCACCCTGCTGCCAAGAGTGCAAGGGATATAAAAGGTACGATAAGTATTTCTTTTTTCATAGTAATGCATCAATGTTCTCTTATACACTATAGCATACTGCTTGACAAAAAATTCATAAAAGTGCATAGTGTTGAAACGTAAAATCAAAGAAACAGCGAAAAGCTAACTTGTCTTTTCGCTGTTTTCTTTAAAAAATTGTTCATGTAGGAGGCTTGAATGACCAACGTTTTCTTCTCTGTGCTTCTTGTTTTGCTGGTGCCGGTTCCAACACAATCCGGTTCTGTACAGACAAGCACAAAATCGCAACCTGGCCAGTGCAGACTTGGGGCTGTCTTGGTGAAAAGTGCCATCTCTCGGCGCGTTGACTATCCGTTTACCGCTGATATTTTTGTAGATGTTAGTCAGGATTGTGGTCTGAAAAATGTCCGCGCGTACATTGCGGGTCTTCCTCCCGGGGTGATTGTCGCTGGCGGAACTGGTGTTGTGGTAACGATTGCCAATGGCCGTACCGGCGTGAAAATAGGAGGTACTGCAAAAGGCGCTGCTGACTATCCGATATCTATACAGTTGACCGGCGATGGAGTATCCAGCAGCAAAATGATGACTTTGACGCTGAAGATTAAACGTGAATAGTGCTGGGATTAGCCGTCTTGCGCGGTCTGATTGTGGCATATGGCGACAGCAGGCAATTGGCACTCTACTTGACAGAGTGCCAATTTTTTTATACTCTAGATACATATGGCAGAGTATCCTGAAATTACATCGAGACAAGCGAAAATCCTTGCAGCAATCGTTAAAGAGAATTGCGATACTGGTGTTCCCGTAGCGAGTAAGGACTTGGTAGATAAAGACTACTTTGACCTTTCTGGGGCAAGTATTCGCAATGAAATGCAAGTGCTTGAAAAACTTGGATACATTAAGCAGCCGCATACTTCTGCTGGGCGAGTGCCGACCGATATGGGTTTCCGCTACTTTGTAAGTGAGCTTATGGAGCGCGTAAAGCTTTCTATAAAAGAGCAGGAACGCTTGCGTAGGGAAGTCGCGCTGCTTCAGGCGGCTCAGGTAGAAATGAGTCGTAAGCTGGCAAAGCTTACAGCTGAAATTTCGGGAGGTGCAAGCTTCGCCCTATTCCCGGAAGATTCGTCTGCGGTAGGCATATCTAATTTGCTTAGTAATCCTCAGCTCAGCGGGGATGATGCAAAAGCAGTGGCACAGTTTTTCGACAATATAGATGAGAAAGCTCCTGAGCTTCTCAGAGAGTTTTCTGGCAATGATTCTCCTAAGACAGTTATAGGAAGTGAGATAAAAGAAATTCCTCTGTCTAAGGAGAGTGACTATAGCATGATTGTTTCCGGCCTAAGCTTGCCATCGGGTAAAAAAGGGGTGCTCGGCCTCATAGGCCCTAAAGCTATGAAATACGAAAAGAATTTGAGTCTCATGGAATACATTACCAAGCTTGTCGGTGGAGGCAAAGATAAGGAATAAAATTATTGACCACGAGTAAATAAAATTGAGCAATTAATATATGGATGAACAAATACAAGATGAAGATGCGGTTGTAGATGAGTCTTCTGGTTCCCCTCTGGGTCTTGAACAGCAGTTAGAAGAAGCACGTGCTGAGGCGGAAAAGAATCTAAACGGGTGGAGACGGAGCGAGGCAGATTTTCAGAACTACCAGCGACGGAAAGAGCAAGAGAACAAAGAGCTGGTAGAGTTTGCTCGCGAAGTGGCTGTCGCAAAATTGTTACCGAGTCTCGATACGCTTACTCAGGCCTTAGTTCACAGGCCAACTGCAGAAGGTTCAGGATTGGCCGAAGAGTATCAGAAGTGGCAGGCCGGGCTCGATGGTTTGGTAAAGCAGTTGGATAAAGCATTGGAAGAGCTGGGTGTTAAAAAGATAGAAGCAGTTGGTAAGAAGTTTGACCCAAATTTTCATGAGGCTGTTCGCGAGGTCCCTGGAGAGGAAGATGGTCTAGTAATGGAAGAGTATCAGACAGGCTTTGAACTAAATGGCAAGCTCATTAGGCCGAGCCAGGTGGCAATCGCTAAGAAGCAATAATTACATATAAACGCTAGCTCACGCATGTAGCAGAAAGCACAGAATGGTATGCAGGTTAAAGATATGTTTGAAGTGGGGGAGATACTAGAGTGGGAGGACAAAGCAAAGAACATTAAAGCCTTGAGTGCCGATGATTGTGAGATAACCGGAAAGATATTGAACAAGAATAAAATTATTCTCCACATGAAACGGATGAGTGATGGTTCTGAGGGAAATGTTTTTGTAAAACTGCGCGATGAGTTTGGTAATCAGTTTGCCACCTCACGAAAACTACTAGGGAGTAAAAAGGTTATTGGGCTTTCATTGAATCAGTTTAGGAAGCTGGACATTGAAGAGCTCTAAGCTCTGGAGAACTATGTATGTCATTACCCGATCCGTTTAAAGAAAGGGGTGTAAATATCCCCAAAAAAGTTTTGAGTGGCTCAGTTAGTCAAGCGCCTGGACGGTTGGCCAATAATAAAAATTTTAGGCTTGCTGCAATAATTGCTGTCCTCGCAGCGGTTGCTGGCATAATCATTAGTTTATTGTAAACAGTGTAGGGCAAGAATTACGAAGTGCGTATCATGGATTTTCTGCGTAGTACTTACTTCGTAATTCTTAACTTCCTATACATAAAGTAATTACATAAGTTATATATTACAATAAGGAGATTCAAATATGAGTAAAATTATAGGTATAGATTTAGGAACTTCCAATAGCGCGGCAAGCGTAATGGAAGGCGGTAAGGCAGTTATTATTCCTGCTGCAGAAGGTGCAAGCCTTGGCGGTAAAGCGTTTCCCTCGTACGTTGCGTTCACTAAAGAAGGCGAGCTTCTCGTTGGTGAGCCCGCGCGTCGTCAGGCAGTGACCAATCCAGATGGAACCATCTTCGAAGCAAAGCGCAAGATGGGTACTTCATTTAAATACACCGTAAACGGTAAGGACTATGCCCCTGAGCAAATTAGCGCGTTTATTTTGCAGAAAATAAAGCGTGATGCGGAAAGCTATACAGGTGATAAAGTAGAAAAAGCAGTTATTACCGTACCTGCATATTTTGATGATGCACAGCGCCAGGCAACAAAGAACGCTGGCGAAATTGCTGGTCTTGAAGTGGTGCGTGTTATAAACGAACCTACGGCTGCTGCGTTTGCGTACGGTCTTGATAAGACTTCGGCAAAAGATCAGAAAATTTTGGTGTTCGACCTGGGTGGCGGTACTTTGGATGTAACGATAATGGATTTCTCCGAAGTAGATAACCAGGCAACCTTTGAAGTACTCTCTACTTCAGGTGATACACAGCTGGGGGGTAAAGATATGGATGCTGCGCTCATTGGCTATATAACCGATACCTTTAAGCAGGAAAATGGTATAGACATAACGAGCGACCGTATGGCTATGAACCGTGTGCGTGAAGCAGCGGAAAAGACTAAGATAGAGCTTTCTACTACCTTAGAAACTGAGATTAATCTACCATTCATTACTGCAGACGCAGGCGGACCAAAGCATTTGCAGATGAAAATTACACGCGCCAAGCTTGAGGATCTTATTAAGCCTATAGTCGAGCGCATGCGCCAGCCAGTAACACAGGCCTTGGGTGATGCAAAACTGACTCCACCACAAATAGATAAAATTATTCTTATCGGTGGTCCAACGCGCATGCCAATAGTGCAGAAGTTCGTAGAAGATTTCATTGGCAAACAGGTAGAACGAGGTGTAGATCCCATGGAGGCAGTGGCAAAGGGTGCTGCTATTCAGGCTGGTATTTTAAGTGGCGACGTGCAAGGTAAAGAAATCTTGCTTTTGGATGTAACCCCACTTACACTTGGTCTTGAAACCATGGGGGGTATTCGCACTCCTTTAATAGATAGAAATACCACTGTACCGACGTCTAAGTCCCAGGTTTTTTCTACTGCAGCAGATAACCAGACATCTGTAGAGATAAATGTTCTGCAAGGTGAGCGTGAGTTTGCAGCAGATAACAAGTCCCTTGGTAAATTCATACTCGATGGCATGCCACCCGCCCCTCGCGGTGTGCCACAGGTAGAAGTGACCTTTGATATAGATGCAAATGGTATTTTGACTGTGAAAGCGAAAGATAAGGCAAGCGGTAAAGAGCAGCACATTACTATTCAAGGTTCTTCGAATCTTTCCAAAGATGAGGTGGAGCGCATGAAGAAAGAAGCCGAAACTCACGCTTCCGAGGATAAAAAGCGTCGTGAGGTAATAGACCTGCGTAACCAAGCCGACCAGCTTATTAGTGTTTCCGAAAAGACTCTCAAGGACGCCGGTGATAAAGCAAAAGCAGAAGACAAAACCGAAGTAGAAGAAAAGGTCAAAGCCTTAAAGGAAGTAAAAGATAAAGAAGATACAACCGCTATCCAGACAGCTATGCAAGCTCTCTCCGACGCTATTCAGAAAGTCGGTGCTGCTATGTATGCCCAAGAACAGCCAGCAGCAGGTGAACAGCCTGCCGGTGCTAGTGAAGCAGGGACAACAGATCCGGGCGCGTCATCCGCTGGTGCAGATGCAAATCCAACTGTAGACGCAGAGTTTAAAGAAAAGGAGTAATAAAAGATCGCCTGGCTCAACAGTATGTTGAGCCAGGCGCGGTTCTGCTTGTTTCCTCCTTTGGTTGTCCTTGCGGACAGATTTTTTGCAGCTGTCTGCCTTTGGATCACCTCCTATGGACGTGAAAAAGTTTTATTTTTAGGAAGGCCATGGTGGCCAAAGGTAGGTTGTATAGCAGGGATAGCCGCTCGGCTATCTGTAGAGAGGCGGGAGCTGATGCAACTATAATAATCTAGCGGTAATATTGGTGCAAATTTTATATTAAAATTGAATGTTTATGGACCAAAATCAACCTCAAGGCCAGCAGATGCAAGTAAAAGTGAGCGATGAAATGCTCAAAGGATCATATGCTAACATGGCCCAGGTCGCACATACTCCAGAAGAGTTTGTGGTAGACTTTATGAATCTATTTCCTCCAACTGGGGTGGTAACTGCACGCGTTATACTGAGCCCGGCTCACATGAAGCGCATAGTTGCAGCCCTACAAGAGAATGTAAAAAGGTATGAAGAGCAGTTTGGTGAAATAAAAGGCGGTAGTGACGTTGCTCCGCATATAGGGTTTAGAACTGAGTAGGAATTAGTAGTAAGTAATTAGTAGGAAGACGAGGCTCTGATGACTAATTACTACTTACTTATTACTTTTTGTTATGGCTAAAGATTTTTACGATATTTTAGGGGTTACTAAATCTGCTTCCGCAGATGATATTAAGCGTGCTTACAGAAAAAAAGCACATGAGTTTCATCCAGACAAGGGAAGCGGAAATGAAGCCAAGTTTAAAGAAGTGAATGAAGCGTATCAAGTACTCTCTGATCCAGGCAAGCGCAGCCAGTATGATCGCTTTGGTGATAATTATCAGTCTGCCCAAGGCGGACCCGCCTGGGGCGGGCAGGGCGGAGCAGGATTTAACCCATTTGAAGGGTTTGGCGGGCAGGGTGTAGAGTTCGATTTGGGCGATATTTTCTCAGATATATTTGGTGGTCGTGAGCAACGTCAATCACGGAGAACTCGCGGTGTAGACTTGGAAATGCCGCTTACTATTAGCTTCGACGAAGCAGTTCATGGAGTAACTAAATCTGTTACCATTGAGAAACAAGATAAATGCCATGTTTGTGGAGGCAGCGGTGCAGCGCCAGGTGCTAAAGTTATCACTTGTCCTCAGTGTCATGGTCAGGGTCAAATTATAACCCAGCGTCGTACAGTGTTTGGTAATATGCAGTCTGCAGCTACCTGTGATCGCTGTGAGGGGGATGGTAAAATTCCAGAAACTCCTTGTAGTGTGTGTCATGGAAGCGGTGTATTGCGTCGGCCAAAAACGTTGGAAGTAAAGATCCCGGCTGGTATAGATAACGGTCAACGAGTACGCATGCAAGGAGAAGGAGAAGTAGGATATAGGGGTTCAAATCCTGGAGATTTGTATATAACCGTACGAGTAACTCCCTCTAAGGAATTTGTACGTGATGGACACAATTTGCATAAAGAAGTCCCTGTGAGTTTTATTCAGGCCTCTCTTGGCACAAAGTTAGATGTTAGTACGATTGATGGAGTTATAGAGGTAAAGGTGCCAGCGGGGACCCAGCCCGGTACAGTGCTCAAAGTTTCCGGTAAGGGCGTGCCAGTAGTTAACTCTGGAAGGAGAGGAGATTTACTCCTCACGGTCCGGGTAATTATCCCCCATAAACTTTCCAAACAAGAAAAAGACCTAATAGAACAACTCGCCGCCCTTAACGGCGAATCCGTGGAAGTAAACAAAAGCTTCTGGGAAAATATAAAAGACAGCTTTTAACAGCTGTCTTTTATATTTTTATAAAAACAATAAAAAATAAATATAGTATTGGTATTTTTGGCGCCCGCCCCAAAAAGCAAAAAAAAGCAATGTTATAATTATTGATAAAT
>CAZYMS010000019.1:0-5576 GCA_964648985.1 uncultured Candidatus Saccharibacteria bacterium | reverse complement strand
CAATCTTTAAAAAAAAAAAACACATTTTTAAACCGTTTTTTTTTTTATTTTAAAAAAAAAAAAAAAAAAAAAATATCGTTTTGGACTTGGGCGCGCCCGCCAAAAAGCCCAATACTATGAAAGGTTATATGTATGCATACTGATACTAAGCGACTTACAAAAACGAGCCAAGCACTGTTGTATGTGCTTGCGGCAAGTGACATTATGTACAGGTCTAAATTACGAGGTCAGTTGAGTAAAGCTTTTTATCCGGAATACAGAAATTATTTGGCAAATAGACGAGCGGAGAATATATTATTCTATCTTCATCGTCATGGGTATATTACTTACCGGTATAAGGAGGCTGATAAAATTATTAAACTTACCAAGAAGGGGGAGCTGGAAGCATTGCTAGAGAAAGCTAAGCTGAACAAAAAGTCTGCAGTGTGGGATGGTAAGTGGCGTATGATACTTTTTGATATACCGGAGCATGCAGTGGGCGTCCGTGATAAACTTCGAAGAATGTTAAAAGAGTTTGGTTTTAAGGCCTTACAGGCAAGTGTGTATATTTATCCATTCGCTCTTAATACGGATGCCGCTATCTTTTTAAAGAAGTCCGGACTTATGCGTTACATCCGTATGGCAAAAGTAGAAGCTTTTGATGATGATAAGGATTTACTCAAGAGCTTCCGTAGTGTTATTGGTAAAATGCGCGGCCGCGCAAAAGTTTAATAAGTACTAAATGTGGCAGGCAATGAAATGTATGGTCACTTTTGTCGAGTAGGGTAGTTATCCAGAAATAATTGATAGAGTGAGGACTGCGGTTACTACAATGCAGATGCCTATGATTTGGTGTCTGCGAATTTTTTCTTTGTTTATGTATATACCGAGCAATACCGCAAAGGCTATGTAGGCCTCGCTGATGGCGGTGGTGAGACCAATGGGGATAAGGCTTGCGCTTTTAATAAAACTGGTCCAGGCAACTACATCGGCAATAGATAACGCCAGTGCAAGTATTGGGTTTGCACGTATTGCCTGTAGTACGGACCGCATATTTCCTGTGGTTAGTAGATATATTCCGGTGCATACTGCAAGTCCCAGGTAAGAGAACCAGTTTGCCAGTATGGGGCCTGCGACCCTCCCGCTATACGCACTTAAAAAGTTAACACCGGCCATAAACAATATTGAGACTAAAGCCATACGAACTCCGCGTTCCCAGCGGATATTTTTTAATCCTTTAAATGATTGTGCTGCTACCAGGACCATACCACATACGATACACCCAACCAGTATAAGTTGGGTTGACCCAAGTGTTTCGTGAATAATCAGGTATGAGAGCAGAAGAGTGAGAGGGACCTCTAAAGCGTAGAGGGGGTCTATGGTTGAGAGTTTTCCAATGCGGAGTGCTTCGAAGTCTGTAAGTGCGGCAATAAGGGTTACTACAACTGTGCCGCAGAGTATCCATACAATGCTCCCTGAGGGTGACCAGAGAGAGGTGGTATTTATTTCGTGATAGGTAAATGGTAGAAGAACAAGAGTACCGAACACAGAAAGGCAGAAGAGTGCGCCTACGTCCCCGAACTTTTTTGTGCTTCGTCCAATAAAAAAATCGTCAAATGCCCATGCAATCAGTGCCATGAGCGCAAGTAGTATGCCCATATTCATGTTAGTAGTATACCGTATGATGTACCGGTTAGGGTGGCTTCGGCATGATATACTGTTTTTACCATGAACGAATCAACAGATATTCACACCTCATCAGAAGTTAGTGTCTTCCAAAGGGTCAAGACTCGACATTTGGTTGGCTGGATACTGGCTACTTTCCCAGTACTGATTGTATATAATATGTACGTCACTGGAGCACTATGGCAGACAATAGCTGTATACGTATGGGTATATGGGGTTCCTATATTATGGTTCTGTATACGCGCGCACCGTAAAGGTCTTGAGCTAGGATCTTTAGGAGGTGCTTTACCTCAAAGTAAAACCTGGCTTTCTTACGTATTGCTCAATATACCTATTTTCATGCTGTCTATTGGGTCCATAATTGTAATATATAGTCTTCTCTCGCGGGTTGCCCCGCACGTGGTCGAGAGTCTTCTTTCTAGACCGTCTTCCGATGTGCAGGCAGCAGTCTCCTATCCTTTATGGGCAACGTTGCTTGAACTGTTTGGTGCCTTAATTCTGGCACCTGTTGTTGAGGAGTTTATCTTCCGCGGTTTCTTATTGCACCGTTTTGCCGAGAAGTGGGGAATAGCAAAATCTATTGCGGTAGTCTCAATTATATTTGGCGTACTGCACATTAATTTCTTTGGGGCGGCGGCATTTTCTGTAGTGCTGTGTGTGATATACTTGTACACAAAAAGTATTTTGCCTTCAGTGCTTTTGCACTTTGTGAATAATGTAATATCCACTTGGCCTGCACATGCATCATCTGACGGCGCGCTCAACGCTGCAGATTTACAGCAATCATATGTAGTAGGGTGGATATTTGTCATAGTTGCATTACCCATACTGGTATGGTTTATAAAAAAGCATTGGCCAAAGAAGGACCTAATAATGCCTTACTTTGTTTCTCCCAAAGCCCTCTCTTAGTGTTTTAATTCGTATGTTGTACATATGCCAGTGCCTACAGGAGGTTTGTATGGTAAAATATAGGTACCAGGACTCATGCTGCGAAGGTATTTCTGCCAAACAAAAGGTATGATTGCTTTGAAACAAAATGGATAAATACATAGAACTAGAACATTTAATACGAAGTTTCAACTGGCACTCACCAAGCTGGGATTTGTTTATTATTTTATTCTGGCTTGTGGCGGCCGTACTTTATGCCTTTGCTTCGGGCCGCGGAAGAATTCTTTCCATTCTTGTCTCTGTATACATGGCAAAGCTTCTGGTAATTGAGGCGCCGTTTTTACAAAAGATTGTAAATGCTAAGCTGAATATTGTTACTGTGTCACTCCAGCATTTGGCCTTGTTCGGTGGTCTCTTTCTTGTACTCTTTTTCTTTCTCTCAAAATACGGATTCCGTACTGCTGCAGAGGGGAAGAGTGGGGCGCATTTAGTTTTTGGCGTACCTTTTTCTATTTTGCAGATTGGACTACTTATAAACATTGTACTCAGTTTCTTACCAGTCGCAGTCCAGTCCTCGCTCCATCCTCTCGTTCGGTTTATCTTCTTGCAGTCTGGCGCTAGCTTTGTATGGCTTATTGCACCAGTGATATATTTAATTGTTTTTGGCAGATTTGTCTCGCATCGCAGCGATACATAATTTTTTATTTATATAGTATATATGGACCAAACATCTTCCATTCCTTCAAGCCCTATCGGTGCTACCCCTCAGTTGCCGGGCATAGGTGAGCTGCTTAGTATCTCGCTTCATGAAACTAAATCACGGTACGCTGCCATGCTGGGCCTGAGTCTGCTGCCAACCGCAGCGGTCGTTCTCGCTCTTTTTGTGGGCGCGCTCCTTTTTTGGTCGACTAAGTCGACGGCGGTCATAGTGGTATATGCAGTTGTGGCGTTTGTTATATTGCTTGTCCTTGGTCTCTGTGCCCAGGCGGGTAGTGTCATGGCTGCGCTTGTGCCCGCGCACAGCAAAACATTTATCGAATTACTGTCGAGCGGTCGGAAACATGCAGGTAGTCTGTTTGCTGTGAGTTTTATATATAGTATTGGAGTTGCAATTGGGTTTATGTTGTTGGTATTTCCTGGCATATGGCTTGCCCTGCGGTACAGTATGGCGTTTTTTATTGTTGTCGATGAAAATGTTGGCGCACGGGAAGCGCTTAAACGAAGTGTGTCTTTGACTAAAGGTCATTTGCGAGCATTGTTTGTCCGCGGTCTGGTGTATTTGTTTGTGTATATAGTTCTGGCGGGCATTGCCGGGTATCTCTGGCACATGGCAAATATAAATGGTGTATATACTCCCGAAAATTTTAACCCGGTTTCGCTTATAAATATTTTTCTTGCTCCGTGGTATATAGTTTATGGAGCGGTTGTGTATAGAGCATTACAGATAATAAAATCCCAAAAAAGCCCTCAGCAAACACAGTAACTGCTTTTCATATTATTTTAAGACTACCATGGTACTGTAAAGGTAATTAACCGGTACACGCCTATGAACACTCACGGATATAAATTTATATGTGATTCGTGTGGAGCAGCTTCTGCGCGATACCGTTTCTGTTCCGGCTGCAGCATGCCTATGACCATGTACAGCCGCCGCGCCCACAACCCCCACCCAGTGGTTTACATATAAAAAGAACCCCGTTCTATGTTGAACGGGGTTCTTTTTATAATATGTTAGAGTATCTGCTGTGTTGTTTTTCGCTGTTGGGCTACCAAAGCAGTAAGAGTTTTAAGCACAAAGTCCAGTTCTGCCTTTGTAGTGTATTTACCGAGGGTGAAGCGAATGCTACCTCGGATGTAGGTCTTGGACAGGCCAATGGCCTCAAGTACATGGGAAGGATCGGTGCTTTGCGAGGTGCAAGCGCTCCCTGTTGCGGCAGCTATGTGGTGGGCGTCAAGATAAATAACCAGGGCTTCGCCGTCTATATTGGCAAATGACAGATTGATATTATTGGGGAGTCTTGAGGGTATGTATGCTGGTGCTTTTTTTGTTCCTGTACGCGGGGCGGGGCCATTCAGCTGCATGTGTGCAATGGATTTTTCTACGCGGGAAATAAAATAATCTCGCAGTGCTTCTAGCCGCCGCGTTTCCTGCTCTTGTTCTTGGTGTGCAAGTGTGAGCGCTTTAGCGAAACCAACTATTCCCGGAACATTTTCTGTGCCACTGCGAAGGTTTTTTTCTTGCCCACCCCCATAGATAATTGGTTCTAAGCGTACTCCTCTGCGTACGAACAAACAACCTGTTTGTTTGGGGCCATACAACTTGCTTCCATTTAAGGTAAGCAGGTCTACATGGAGTTTTTGAACATCTATATCTATATATCCTCCCGATTGGCAGGCATCAGTGTGAAAGAGAATAGGAGTAACGAGTGACGGGTGACGGGTGACGAGTTTAATGCGGTCAGAGTTTATTTTTCTAACTAACTTGCCAATTTCGGTTATTGGTTCTATGGTGCCAATTTCATTGTTGGCATACATGAGGCTAACCAGAAAAGTATCTGGACGAATTGCTTTTTTTAGCTCGTCTAGCTTAAAAAATCCTTCTTCGGTAACGCCAATTTTAGTTACGCTAAAACCTTCTGCGGCAAGTGCATCCACTGCATGCAAGACCGCATGATGTTCTATAGTAGAGGTAATAATATGTCCACCAGCCTTATGGTTTTTGCGGAAATTTTTTGCAGCACCTAGAATGGCAAGGTTAATACTTTCACTACCTCCTGCAGTAAATACTATTTCATCTGCTCTGCAGTTCAATACAGAAGCAATAGAACTCCTCGAACTGTTTAGCGCTTCTTGAGCTTCTAACCCGAGCTTATATAGCGCAGACGGATTACCGAACTTCTTAGCCAAAAAAGGCGCCATAGCCCTAACAACCTCCGGGCGTACTGGTGTGGTTGCGGCATAATCTAGATAAATTGTCTTTCTCTCTCGCTTTCCCATATGTAGTGCTTTCAATTTTACCAGCC
>CAZYMS010000018.1:0-27647 GCA_964648985.1 uncultured Candidatus Saccharibacteria bacterium | reverse complement strand
CATACCAACATTACCGCAACAGTCTTTTGGGTTGGCGAACCTGTAGGCGATGGATCTTCGGAAAACAACGCCATAAGCGCATGGGACGATGAGTGGCAAAAACACTTTGGTTGTTTTGATAATCCTGAAAAAAGAAACGGTTACTTCCCTACTGGCTGCACCCCTAAAGAAAACCCCTTTTATTTAGATCTTCCTTACAACGACTTTGCTGACGAAGGCGATCGGAGACCCAATGCGTTCCAGACTATACCGTGGGCAAAAGAAAAGACATGGGGTGCCGAAGAATCACTCATGAAAAACCAATGGGTAAAGATTATTCGGAACGGCATAATCTGCTATGGACAAATAGAAGACGCAGGACCCTATGCATATGACGATGCTCAATATGTCTTTGGCACACACGACGAACGACCCAAAAACACTAAAGCGAGCAGCGCGGGCATGGACGTATCCCCTGCACTGCGCGACTGCCTTAAATTTCAAGGACTCAATAACGACGAAAATAAAGTAAGCTGGCAATTTGTCAAAGAATCAGAAGTGCCTACTGGCCCCTGGAAACAGCTCGTTACTACTTCACAAATAAATTGGAAATAATCAAAACAGTTACCTTCTTCTGACCGGACTCTTTATTCGACATTCGTCGTTCTAAACTCTATACTCACCCATGCCTCGATACGCCAATCCAGACGAAAAAGTTCCTGATTATCCACTACTCACGCTTCTCCACGATGTATGGGATTTTGCGCGTCCCTATAAAATAAAGCTCTTTTTCCTAAGTCTGCTCATAGCGTCACGCGAACTTACCGGACTATACCCCGTATACGCATTCGCCCGTGTGGTATCACTTCTTAGCAAGGACCCCCTTGCTCACTTGAAAGAAATCGAACGCGTTATTGCGCTACTCGTTGCGAGTCTTGTCTGGCAGTTTATATCTACATACTTTTCCAAAATATACACTGCTTACGTGGTAGAGCGTATGGGATTCGATATTGAGCTGCACGGCATACAACAACTATTTCATATAGACATAGCGTGGCACGAAAAAGAAAACACGGGGAACAAATTACGTCGTATAGGCAACGGCGCGAACGGCGTACAGCAAATTATCAGACTCTGGCTCGGATCTATTATCCAGATTCTCGTTACGCTTGGTGGTACTATCTACATAATTGCAAAATTTAACGCGTTCACTGCGGTAATAATAGTCGTCTTCATTGCGGTTCATTACGCTCTGTCGTACACTCTCACCAAACCAGCAGCTCGTAGTGCCCATGCAGCAAGCGTACAGTCAGAAACCGTGCACGGACTGGAAGTCCAAGCAGTAAGCAATATTCGCACGGTCAAAGTAATGAACCTGGGACAGCCACTTCACCGCAAAATACAGGAAGAAGTCAACGCCTTCTACAATAAGGTACGGAGGCGCATACTACTATTCCAGATTAGAGGTACCGCATTGGGCCTGTGGGGAAATTTTGTACGTGTAAGCACGCTTGTATACATAATAGTCGGCGTTGCGCACAGCCAATACGATATTGGGTTTTTAATATTATTCAATGGATACTTTACCACAGTACGAGACCTGGCGAGCAATCTCTCTGACTTAGGTCAGGATATAACTATTGCAAAATTTTCTGTAAGTAGATTAAAAGATATTCTTAAAATACCAACACCTATTGAGGACACGGCCGGGAAAATAGAGTTTCCGCAAGATTGGCAGCAGCTAAACTTGAAAAATATTCAGTTTAGCTACGGAGACAACACCGTACTAGAAGATATTTCTTTTACTGTGCGTCGCGGAGAGAAAATAGGTATTATTGGGCTCTCTGGCGCTGGTAAATCTACACTGTTTAAGTTGTTACTCAAAGAGTACGAAGACTTTCGTGGCAGCATAACCTTTGACAATACACCACTAGAACAGATTCGAAAACCAGACTACTTCCAGCACGTAGCAGTTGTATTACAGGATACCGAGGTATTTAACTTCTCACTCAAAGACAATGTAACTCTCGCAAACGATGAACAAAAGGAAAATACAGCGCTACTGGAAAGATCCCTCACCATTGCTCATGTAACCGACTTCCTGCCTAAACTCCCCGAGGGGGTAGATAGCCTTATTGGCGAAAAAGGAGTGAAACTTTCTGGCGGAGAAAAACAAAGGCTCGGCATAGCACGCGCCGTATTTAAAGAACCTCAAATTCTTTTACTTGATGAAGCTACTTCGCACCTGGACATAGAGTCAGAAGCAAAAATAAAAGATTCGCTCCATCAATTTTTTGAAAATGTCACTGCCATAGTTATAGCCCACCGCCTTACCACCATAAAAGAAATGGATAAAATTTTGGTAATAGAAGAAGGCACTTTAGTAGAACAAGGAAGCTTTAATGAACTATATGAAAAACGTGGACGCTTCTTTGAACTCTGGGAAAAGCAAAAGCTATAGGTAACAAGGGTGACCTTTGCGCAGCGCAAGGGTCACCCTTGTTTTTACAAACCAACAATTGCCAGCCAGAAGTACCCATATAATACGCCATAACGCGGTAGGCTTAATGAAACTACTAGTATAGTACTCATACATACAGTTAACATGAGAACAAACTTTTCTGGTATACTTAAGCAATTCAAGGGCCTGCAACAGAACACGGGCATGCACTATCCATCATAAGGAGACAGGAACTTACATTATGATTATTCGATCCGCAGACTTTAAAAAAGGCCTCACTGGCGACGACGAAATACTACACGATGATACCCCACAGGTGGCATTTATCGGTCGTAGTAATGTGGGAAAATCTAGTGTTATAAATTCCTTAGTAGGTCGGAAAGACCTGGCACGATCAAGCCCCCGCCCAGGCAAGACTCGCGAAATAAATTTATTTCTTATAAATAAATCGTTTTACTTAGTGGATTTACCAGGGTATGGCTATGCGGAAGGGTCGTGGGAGAAACGTGATGTACTCATAGAACTCATTCATTGGTATTTACAAAATCCAGATATTGACCCGCAAAAAGTGGTGCTCATTATAGATGCCAAAGTTGGCCCAACAAAGAATGATATTGCCATGATAGAATTGCTCGAGGCAGCAGATCGTCGGTTAGTAGTGGTTGCAAATAAAATAGACAAGCTCAAACCCAGCGAAGCTAAAAAGCAAATTGCAGCCATACAGGGTGAAATAGGGCAGCACAAACTCATCCCCTACTCTGCAGAAAAGAAAATAAACGTTGGACTTCTCACTGATGAAATCTTAAAGAAGCCAGGTACATAGGTAGCCAGGTGTCGGTACTGAGTTGTCAGAAATAACCAGCAGACAATAATATTCTGACCACCGTATTCTTACTTCGTAATTCATAATTCTGCTTTGCATATGTACGACGTAGTTGTTATTGGCGGCGGACCAGCGGGCATGATTGCAGCAGGCAGGGCCGCGGAACTTGGGGCCAAAGTTATATTACTAGAAAAAAACGCTAAGCTCGGCAAAAAGTTACTTATTACTGGCGGTGGGCGATGTAATATAACTAACGCTGAACTTGATATACGAAAAATGGTGGCAAAGTACGGACCCAAAGGTAAAGCCCTATTCGGCTCTTTCAGTCGTTTTGGTGTTGCTGAAAGTTTAGAATTTTTTAACTCAAAAAAATTAGAAATAAAGATAGAGGCGGAAAAGCGGGCGTTTCCAAAAAGCAATAAGGCGCAAGATGTATGGCAAGTGCTCGTGAATTATATGCGTGAGGGAAACGTAAAAATAGCCTTTAACTCACCAGTAGTAAGTGTGCAACAGAAAGATAATACAATAACTGGTGTGCAAACAAAATTAGGTGTTATAACTGGTAAGAATTACATTATAGCTACCGGAGGTAAATCCAGACCGGAAACGGGTTCAACTGGTGAGGGTTTTGAGTGGATGAAAAACATTGGCCATAGCGTTTCTGAGTCCGACCCTGCTCTGGTGCCAGTGACCATTAAAGAACAATGGCTCAAAGACCTTTCTGGTCTCAGTTTTACCAATGCGAAACTGAGCATAGTACAGGATGGTAAGAAAGTAGAAAGCAGGACTGGCAAACTTCTCCTTACACACTTTGGTATAAGCGGCCCCCTCGTGCTAAACATGAGTAAGAATATTCGCGAGCTATATTTGTACGCACCAGTAAGACTGGAGCTTGACTTGTTTCCAGAGCTCGATGTCGTAGCACTAGACAAGAAAGTACTAGACGTACTTACTACCGCCTTCAATAAAAAAATTCGGAACAATTTGGGAGAATTAGTGCCGCCAAAAATGATAGGCACAATTTTAGAACTAACAGGCATCGACCCAGAAAAAACTTGTAACGCCATAACCAAAACAGAACGGACAACACTCGTAAAGCAGCTCAAGAGTTTTACGCTCACGGTCACCGGGTTTTTGGGAGTAGAAAAAGCTATTGTTACTTCTGGAGGGGTAAGCCTTAAAGAAATAGACTTCAAGACTATGCAATCCAAACTCTATCCTAACCTATATTTAGCTGGCGATATATTAGATTTTGACCGTCCTTCCGGTGGCTTCTCTCTTCAGATTTGTTGGACCACGGGATACCTTGCCGGAGAAAATAGCGGAAAATCATAGCTAATAGCTACAACGTCTTACCCATTAATGCGTATATATGACTCTTAAAAAGAAACTCGCCATTGCATGCGGAGGCATGATAGCTATTACTGTTCTACATATTATCATTTTCTGGGGAGTAGGACTCCACGATACGCCCCACAAAGCAGATGTCATAGTTGTTCTTGCAAATACCGTAAATCCAGACGGAAGCATTTCTAACCGACTAAAAAGCAGGATAGATAAAGGGCTGGAACTCTACAACGCCCACTATGCCCCTCTTATTGTAGTCAGCGGTGGTATGGGCAAAGAAGGATATAACGAGGCGCAAGTTATGCAGCGTTACTTACTAGAGCAAGGGGTACCTCAGCATGCTATTATTGTAGACGACACGGGTATCAACACTCAAGCGACTGCAGAGCACACCCGGGATCTTCTACGCAAAAAGAATCTGCAGTCTGCTATTGTGGTCACACAGACCTATCACATTCTAAGGAGTATATATTCCTTCCGCAGAGCGGGGGTACCCACTATTTATCATGCACATGCCGACTATTATGAAGTACGCGATATATATTCCACCGCGCGAGACATAATTGGTTTTTATGACTATGTTTTATTTCGCACCTGGGCACCTACTAAATAAATATTATGTCACACGCATCACACTCTGAAAAACATTTTACTTCCAAAGAAGTTATTCGCGACATTATTCTTGGCATGTCCGACGGATTAACCGTACCCTTTGCGCTTGCAGCCGGGTTGTCCAGTGCGGGCAGTCATATGGAACTTATTATGGTGGCAGGACTTGCCGAGATTGCAGCGGGTTCGATTTCCATGGGACTTGGTGGTTTTCTTGCGGCAAAAAACGAAGCAGAGCACTATGCAAGTGAAGAAAAACGAGAGCACGAGGAAATAGCTACTGTACCAGAAAAAGAAATAGAAGAGACAGTAGAAATATTTAAACCATACGGCCTCTCAGAACGACATCTTGGACAAGTGATAGAACAGTTTAGAAAAAACCCAGATCACTGGGTAGAGTTTATGATGCGCCATGAATTACAGCTAGAAAAACCAAACCCAGGCCGCGCACGAACGAGCGCGCTCACCATAGCTGTGGCATATTTAGTTGGCGGCGCCATTCCCCTTTCTCCCTACTTCTTTATGCACTCGCCTACCGCAGCGCTTATAGCTTCTGTTACAGTTACCATAAGCGCACTACTTATATTTGGATATGTAAAAGCAAAATTTATTGGTGCTAATCCTTTTAAGGGCATGGTGCAAACCGCACTCATTGGTGGCGTTGCAGCTGCTATAGCGTTTCTTATAGCAAAATTCTTCGCATAATACACTCCACATCACTGTTCCACAACTCACTTAAAAAATAGTCTCACATTCTTAAGAATGTGAGACTATTTTTATGAGAAGATGACCATGGCTATTTCTTAGAACCAGCGTACACATAGGTGCAGGCAGCACCAAAATAGAAAATAATAGATGAGTAGTATACCCAGAGCAATATAAGCACTACTGAGCCTGCAGCACCGTACGAAGATGCCACTGCACGAGATGCAAGATACCAACTCAACCCATATTTACCTATCATAAACAGGCAGGCTGTTATGAAGCCCCCCACGAACGCATCTGATATACGAATGTGTACATTTGGCAAAAACGCAAACATGCAAGAAAAGAGCGTGGTAATTATAGCAAACGACAATAACACCTCACCCAGCTGAAACACCCACAAGCTACCAGGAATAAGATTATTTAAATAAGGGCTAAACGCTGCCAAAATAGTGCTGGCAAGTAGCGATATTATAAGCAATAGTCCTACAACAAGAACCATGCCAAAAGAGAGTGTCTTTTCTTTTAGTAACTTTATTAGTGCATGAGTCTTTCGCCGAGGAGCATTCCAAATGGTGTCGAGCGAGCTTCGGAGCTGAGAAAATATACCCGTGGCGCCCAGCATAAGTACGACAATACCCACTATAGAAGCAATAACATTATTGGACGAATGTCGAACATTTCGGATTAAATCTTGCACAAATACTGCACCGTCTTGCCCCAAAATTCCCTGAACTTGTTCGATAATTTTTCCTTCTGCAGCTTCCCGCCCAAACAATATACCTGCCATAGCAATTACTATGAGCAACAAAGGTGCCAATGAAAATAACGTATAGTACGCCAAGGCAGCAGCCAGCGTAGAAGAATTATCACTTTTCCACTTCTTGCCTGCCTGTATAAAAAAAGTTTTTATTTCTTTGAGAAAAATTGTGCGCATTGAATAAAATTACAACATAATCATTGTATCGAATATAAAATGTACACACAAGCAAGATTACAATGGGCACCATTGTAATACCCTCCCCACCACGAGCGGGCTTTGCTACACTATATATAGTTATATTAGTAAGTTTAGTATTTGGACCATATGCACATCTCTTCTCGCCCGTCGCAGCCACTGCGTAACCCGTTGACACAGTTTCTTTTTACCAATACTCGTCTCTCTCTCGTGTGGCTTATAGTGCGGCTGTATGTTGGCTGGGAATGGCTCGTTGCGGGCTGGGATAAGGTTACGAGCCCAGTCTGGACAGGCGACAAAGCCGGGAGCGCGTTACACGGCTTCGTTACAGGTGCACTACAGAAAACGCATGGCCTCCACCCAGACGTACAGAGCTGGTACGCAGAATTCCTCAGTAATTTTGTAGACCATCATACAATACTCTTTTCCCACTTAGTTGCGTATGGTGAGGTATTGGTGGGGGTTGCTCTTATACTCGGAATCTTTACTGCCTTCGCAGCATTCTTTGGCGCATTTATGAATGTAAATTATCTGCTTGCAGGAACAGTCAGCATAAATCCTATATTACTGGTGTTGGAAATTTTACTCTTGCTTGCTTGGCGGACTGCTGGCTGGCTTGGATTTGACCGCTTTATTCTCAAGCGCATCCCACAACTCCAACCCGAACCGGACACCGATACGCACACCCAACGTTCAAACTAACTAAATAATCTCACATACTTCCCCCGACTCTGCCTACTGGCGGATACCGGAGACATGTAAGCATGTGAGATTATGTATTGCTGTAGTTACTCAGTGAAACTAAAAGTTTTAAAGGCAGCTACGTTGCCCACCACCACGTACGCGTACTCACCATGAGTAAAGAGTGTGCGAAGGCTTATACCGCTCGGATCAAAGCGGACAGCGGGAATTGTAAGAAATGTTGCAGTCTTTGGATGAAGCCCTGCATAACTTTCCGCCCAAAAAGCATAGTTCTTTTTTAAAAAATCTGTAGCAGAAAGTTTGCCAGGATTTGCATATACTAAAACACCAAAAGCGTCTATAGGGTTAGCAGTGGGATCAAACATCTCCACAGTTTCTAGCACAGGGGTGTGATCTGGGCTCAGATGATGAATTGCGTATCCATTTTTTGTCGCGTACGTAAACTGGTATGGGTACCGTCGGCTTTTATGTGTACCCACACCACTCTTCGAAGGTACGGGTTGTTCTAGAAAATATTTTTGTTCGAAATTTCCACCCCAATGCAAACTCAATTGACAATCTGGTTCTCCGTCTTTATCTAGGTCTGCACAAAATACTACGTAGTCCCCTGCGGCATTTTTCTGAGGGGTGGATTTGGAAAAACCCACGCCTTCGTTTTCATACACTACTGTAACAGGACCCACTGGATTACCTTTTACCGCAGGGTCCCGAGTGAGCGCATAAAAATCACGGTACGCTCCGGTGCCGTCATAGTACACCGTAACGAGTGCGTCTTTAGCGCCGTCACCAGTAAAATCCTCGAGTAAGTATTCTGGCTTACTGTATACACTCTGAGTCGGTAATGGCTGCAAGTCCGCACTAAAACACTCTCTTGTAGGAATTGACACCTTAGCAGAAGAACAATCCAGTTTAGCATTTAAAAACGCTGCAACCTCGGAAGTCCTCACACCGACTACTGGTGCTTCGGTATCGGGTTTTTCAGTCTGCACAACAGCCGCTTGCCGCGAGCCACATCCCGCTGCAAGAAATAAAATAGCCACTAAGATACCTACCGCTTTTTTCATGTGTGTTTTATTAATACGCCATACACTGATAGTATCACTTTTCCTAGAAGCGATCCACAATATACTAATCTATTCTCGCACATGAACCATTTTTCTGTTATTGTAATATTAGTATTGAAATGCATTCTGGTAAAAATAATTAGTACGTGCTTAGTGCACTCTTTCCCATGAACAAAGAAGAACAAGAATATATAGACAAAAAGTTTTCTGAGTTAGAAAACAAACTCATAAACCCGGACCCAAAAGAGCTCTGGGAGCGTTCAAAAAAGTACCGAGGCATGTCTTATGCCTACAGCCTTAAAGCCGCAGCCATTGCGATTGTAGTAGTGGGCCTTACTTTTGTTATCACCTTCCGCGTATTGGGCCTGTTTTAGCATCCACCCCCAAAGAAGGATACATTGACTACCGCACCCGGTTCTACTATAATACCGAGGCAATTATATATTGCCCGGCATTTGACACAGCATTTGCCAAGGACCAATCCCTACCCATTCTGTGTAGGATTTTATTTTTCCTTTCTTGTTTGATACTTGTCATTTGAGATTTAGAGCTCATACTCGTGGTGCCTGTAGCTCAATGGTAGAGCACCGCTCTGTGGCAGCGGCTACGCGGGTCCGATTCCCGTCAGGCACCCCATCAAAAACCACTAGTATTTACTAGTGGTTTTTGTATACCCTTAATAGGAGTTCGAACTGGATTTGGAGTGGGACGACTGCTGCAAGCAGCCTACTACAGGCTAACTCAATATGCTACTATTATATTAGAAATTAGTTTTATAGATATGGTATATAGATCTCGAGAGAAGAACATTATATTTGAATTTACCATTCCAGCAGGCAAACAAAAAGGTATTGTTGTCTTACTAGACGGAATGCCAAGCGTACCCAAACTCAAAGACTTGCTTGAGGCACTAGCTGCAGATGGATATATGGCTCTACATCCTCGATACTCTGGCACATGGGAAAGTCGTGGTACGTTTCTGGCGCAATCCCCCGTTAAAGACATAGAGAACCTCATCACCCATCTATCTAAAAAAAGAGTTTTAGTGGAAGCGTATGCGCACAAAGAATTCCGTGTGACTACCCAAAATCTAATGCTCGTAGGAACAAGCTTTGGCGGAGCAGTTGCGCTCTGTGCATCGTCTAACCCTCTCGTAAAAAAAGTGGTGGCACTCTCCCCTGTCACAGATTGGGGTACATATACGGGCAGTGGGACAAAAGCAGAGCTGGCATTTTTAAAAAAGTTTTTACGTGAAGGCTTTGGCGAAGGCTATCGTTTTACCGATGCCGGATGGACAAAGTTTGCTTCTGGAAAACTGTTTAATGCGCCGAAAGGATTAGCAAAGAATACTGCTCGCAAAATTACTATTGTATATGACCAGTCAGACACAACAACTTTACCACAATACATAGAAAAGTACAGCCGCACCGAAAACATACAATTGAAGCCCATAACCAACACTGGACACATTTCATTCTCAAAATTAGCCCCAGAAAAACTATTAGAGTTACTCAAATAACCATAGATTTCATGGTTTGACCTACTCTGTAGAGGCCTATAGAATATAGCGATATCACTTTTGTGGTATCGTCTTTTGCACATTCTCAACTTAGGGGAGGACTTATGAGAGATGCTATTACGACTTTGCCCATATCTCCAGTGGCAACTCCGCATTTGGGTCTGGGTCTTATACCCTTACTCATGGAGTTGATTGGTTCTGGTCTGGGAATACACAAGATTCTTGCATTAAACATCCAGGGACTGAAACATAGCCCGGACAGCCCGCAGTCAGAAAAAGTACAGGTGGCCCACAGTTTCACTGAAAGCCTTGGGCACTTGGGCATCCATCCACAGTACGTGTGGCGGGACGATTTAAATGACTTTGCAGCATTCGCGCAGTCTGCCCTTACCTACTTACTGGAAAAGGGTTGGCTCAAGATTGACACGCGCCATATTGTAAAATGCCCCTGTGGGAAAGTTGAGTTCCTCCTAGGAGCAGAAAACTTTTCACACAGGCGCAGACTGTTTCGCGAAGGTGGGAGTGGAAAAATCTGCATACTTTGCAGCGGCGCACTCTATACCGAACATGCAGAAGTATGTCTGTTCGTCTACGGCGCCGTGGCAGAACGCTTTTTGGCCATACCACAGTTTGCACAGCAGGAATTAAGGAACCTCGCGGTTAAGTTTAGCGGAATCGAGTGTCTTGTATCTCGCACGCGGGTTACTCATTTCAGCTTAAACTTGCCCGGGCTTCGCGACTTTGACATAGACCCGGACTTTCTCTGGGCACTGATGATTCCATATCTGCATGCACAAGAATATGCAGTCCGGTATGTAGTTGCGAGCCAGCGAAACCTGCTCGCCTGCTTTTTACTGGGCACCCTGGGACAAATCTTCGCAAGTACGCTGCATACGACATTCATAGTTCCGGCCTACATGACAGGACCAAAACAGGCAAACGTAAAAAGCTTTGGCTCTGTTGACGAACTCGTGACCAAATACGGACCCTATGCAGTGCAAGCGTTTCTGGTAAACGGGCTAAACTGGACACAGAAAGAAGCCGTTGTTGACCCAAGATACTTCAAACATCTAGCCACCAAATCAGAGGATGTGTTGGAACAAGCAATGCAAGCTGTGTTGCCAGCCACGCCCGATGATATTGTGGAATTAAGAGGCCATAGTCTGCGCAATGCCCTTGCGCGACTATCCAAACCATAAACAGGAGCGGAAACAAAATGGACGACAAGATTTCTCAATTTGCGGAACGGCTTGTAGGACTACTAGGCAATAAGATGCTTGGCCTGCTCCTAATTGGTTCCAGTGAAAACCAGGACCAAACAGCCCTATCTGACGTTGATCTAATTTTGCTGGCAAGCAACCTAAATACTACGGACTTGCGAGCAATCCGTGACGCAGTACGCAACATCGACTTCTTGGTGGACATGCCTATTATCCAACAAGAAGAATTACCCACCAACCCCGACTTGTTCCAAATGGGTACGCATGGATGTTACTTCCTGGCGGTGCTCAAAAAAGCACAACTCATTTACGGAGAAAACTTCTTTGGCAGCTACCCCGAACCGACCGAGACAGCCATACGCGCAAGTGTGTTTCGGAAGATTGCAGAATATACATGGGCAGCTCGCCGCATGTTTATTGAATCAAACCGAGAACGAAGCATAGCGCAAAACTATCAACTTAGCAGCCGAATGATGAAAGCGGTCAAGGATGTATTATGGTTAGCAGGGCAACGTGATGTCCATGGTTATACTGCCGTACAATCGGTCGCTGCCTTGCGGACCAACACAGAACTAGAATTATCCGCTGCGGAATGGCTCGCAGTAGAGAATATCTCACACCCAGAAATACGCAATATACTTGCTGCGAATATGTCGGAGGACTTCCTGCAAGCAAGAATTGGGATTCTGGAAAAGTTATATGCCCTAGCTGTGTCATTACTTGGGAGCGGCTAAATTGCGCATAGGCGAGAGCGTCTCTCTAAACAGGCTGGCTAAGGATTCATTCCTTTATCAGCCTTTTACTTTTTTAGTGTTCCTAGCTCACGCTTTTAAATCCGGAATATAAATATACTCCTCCGTTTCTTCAAATATTTTCCGAACGTCCATTACCACGCGACCCCATGAAAAACACCCAGCATATGCTGGGTGTTTTTCATTGACCCCTCAAGGGAATCGTAATATGATTATTTCGTAAGTCCATAAAGTTAATTATAGATGAGTGAATATCAAGAACGAGAGAATCATATCTTGGCTGAACAAATCAAAACGAAGTACGAAATATGGTTTGAAGGCAACGGCATACTACATGGCCCCACACGGCCGCCCCACAATGGAGAAACTCCTATTTTTAACCAGGAAGCCAGTAAAGAAACATTATTCGAAGCCGATAAAGATGAAGTAAAAAACTTCATGGAAAATAGGATAACAGCCCACGAAGCTCAAGAACTGGTTCTAAAAATAGTCAATAAAATTGTTAAGCAAATTACTGGTAACGCTGTAGAAAATTCTGCGCATCTTTTCATTATGTCTAAAGATGAGTTTAATTATATTAAGTCTAAAGCTAAAATGGAGCAAGCGGCAAACGGTGAAACCATGGGTGAATTTCACGGTATCCATTTTGGAGGAGGACTAATCATTCTAGAAGGCTCTAAGGAAAGCAGCGCTATTCCTCTAGCTTTCCATGAAGTAGGTCATAGTTTTTATCCACCAGAAGGTGACACGTTTAAAGATGAATTTAGAGCCATGTATTTCCAAATTATTGCAACCAAACTCTTAGACATAGAACTAGAAAAAGTAGGAATCAATGCACAATATGGAAACAGTTACGACACAACAATACAACCCACGACGGCTCACAAGGAAGCATGGGATAAGGCTCGGACCTTAGACACCTACATAACTTTGTACGATGACGTAGTCAAAGGAAATGCAGATGCAGAAAATCAATATACTGAGCTCTATCCCCTTATTAATCAACCACATAAAAATTAGTTAATTCTGCTTTCGCAAAATACATCCGAACCATATTCACATACTGACCCCATTAAAAACACGACCTATGTCGTGTTTTTAATTCACCCAACAACACCCCCCTACAATGAGCACCTTTGTGTACAGGAATGCGTAAGTAAGCCATACCAAATATCAACGTTTGGTGTTAACTGCGCAAGCCCTCGACGAGACTAGGATATTACTATATAATTTTCCATTAAAACAACAACACAGAAAGGAGGACTTATGGAAAAAAGCGAAATGCAAAAAATTGCGTTGCGGTGCTTGAAAAGCAAGAGTTTTATAGCAATGCAGCCCAAAAATGGCCGTAAACTCTACATAGGGGGAGAAAAGTATACGCCAGGAGCCTTTGTAGCCGTGGACGGAGTCACGGACAAGGGGATATACTTTGGAAATAGATGCGTCCCGTGGAGGGCGCTTGAATCGGTAGAACCTCTCACTACCCAGTCCTTTTCGTTTCCTCTCTGGGAGTTATTCCTTGCATTTATTTTTTTGGGTATACTGATCTGGCTGTGTACCCACTAATACCCACAAACGGCGCCACACCTTATTCGTAAGGTACGGCGTCTTTATTTTTGCCTTTTTGAGTATGTATAACTACCCTTTTAACCACAGACGACTACGACTCATTGACTATTCTATTCCCCACCTATATCCCCCGTAGCCTTACACTTATTAGATCGCTTGCTGTATATAGCTGGGTCATGTTGTTGTACAGGTTTTAAAACACTATTTTTACCTATATATTTTCTCATCTCAGGAACTGTGGTATTAGGAATATTTTAAATCTTAGTCCAACAACTTCAGTTTGAAACCAAGGCAATAATGTACTCTACGGGCATATACCAGTACGGCAAAAACGTGTACACTATAGGTATAAACAGCAATTGCATGAGCGATTTGCCTTTAATACTCTAATTAATAACAACATAAAGCATTATGGGTGATTTTAAGAGACCAGGTGGCGGTTTTGGCGGTAATAAAGGTAGGGGTGGGTTTGGCGGAGACAGGCGCGCAGGTGGGCGCCCAAGTTTTGGTGGTAGACCTTCATTTGGTGGTGGTCGCGACCGCGATGAACGCCGTTCAGAAATGTTTACCGCTACCTGTGACGAGTGCGGCAATCAGTGCCAAGTACCATTTAAACCAAACGGCAGTAAACCGGTGTACTGTGACAATTGTTTCAGCGCAAAACGTGATGGCTACGCTCCAAGCGATAGCTCAGCTCGCCGCTCCGAACGAACCGACAGTTTTTCATTTGGCGCCCCCGCTCCACAAAAGCATACCTCATCCCCCGCAGTAGAAGACAAACGCATAGACGATCTTAAGAAAGGCTTGGATTTGCTTAACTCAAAAGTAGACAAACTTTTGAATATGATTCAGCACGGTCCGCAGGCAAAAACAACAGCTGTAGCCCCTACAACACCGAAGTCAGCGATTGTGGAAAAAACTCCCGCACCTGAGGTAAAAACAGCTCCGGTAGTCGCAAGCAAAACTAATACTAAAAAAGCCGCCAATCCCGTAGCCTCTGCTACCAAAAAAGAAGCAGCTAAACCAGCGGCCAAGAAAAAAGTAGCTGCGAAGAAAAAATAACCTCGAGAAACGGTAAATTTAACACCAGTGTATACTGGTGTTTTTTAAAGAACCATTAAAAAGATTTCATATTGTTTTCAGGGATTTATCCTAGTATGGGTATACAACTATATATTAAAACTATATATCCATGCTTGGAACATTCGCCCTCATATTATTTATTCTGTGGATTGCCGGCTTCTCATTCCATGTACTTGGCAGCTTTGTACATATAACCCTCGTCGTAGCTATCATTTTAGCTATTGTACATTTTCTTACTGGGAAAAAAGCTATATAAGCCCCCCAAATAAATTACGACGCCCTGCAATGCTGGACCACGGTATTGCGGGGTTTACTGTGCCGTACGACTGTTCAAACATAACTGCGCTATACTATAAACATGCATCGTCATAGAGTACTCGCTCCTTTACTCTATATCCTCACAGGCTGCGCCCTGGGCGGAATTGCTGTATTTTGCTTTGTTCACCACCGCTACCAAAGACCCACTACTCGTACCGTACAAAAAACAAACTTGGCAAACATTCGCCAAAACAACACCACCTACACATTTATTAAACCACTCCTAAATAGTGAGTACGACTCAAAAGAAGAAAGTGCCCAGCAATACCCGTATTTAGATGACATCCAAAGTGCGGCAAACGGCATACTCAACAAGCACCACAACATAAGTACTGGGGTATATTTCCGTGACCTCACTAACTCCGCGTGGACTGGTCTGAACGAAAGTGATAAATTTGTACCCGCAAGCCTGTTGAAGGTACCTATGATCATTTCCTACTATAAATTACTAGAGACCGAACCTACGCTGTTTGATGAAAAGATTATATTTAGCGGAACTAACTTAAACGACCTCAAGAACCTTGGGGAGCGTGGCAACATACAACCGGGCAACACCTATGCTGTAAAAGAATTGTTGCATGAAATGATAACAAACTCAGATAACAACGCACTGGAACTCTTGTATGAATTTCGCAAAGATGCCCTCCCCACCGTTTTCAAAGATCTAGACACCCCTTTGCCCGACTCCAAAACGGATATTGCTCTGAGCGATTATTTATCACCCCAGGAAGATAGCAAATTTTTCTTGGTTTTGTACAATGCGTCATACCTCGATAGAAAAAGTTCCGAGGAAGTCCTGCGTACGCTCTCAGAAACAAACTTCAAAAATGGCATTGTTGCAGGCACACCACCGAACACACTGGTTAGTCACAAGTTTGGTGAACGAGTCGTTGAAGAAAACGGAGTCCGCACCGGTCAAGAATTTCATGATTGCGGAATAATATATTACCCTGGCAAACCCTACTTTCTGTGTGTCATGACAAAAGGAAACAACCTAGAAGACCAGCAGGCGGTTGCACGAGATATTTCATCAGAAGTGTTCCGGGTAGTTTCAAATATAAAAGCTGGCCAAAAATAAAATACTCACACCTGCCCACGTAAGTTGTAACTTATCCGCATTGCATGTCTTTTACTCCTGCGTTTGTCGCAGCGTATCATCTTTATGCTTATTTTATATATAGTTGTTGGCGTTATTGCATTCTACTTTTTGCTTATATTTTTTATATTACGACTCATAACCCCGTTCATGGGTTTTGGCCGGTTTTCTTTGCCACACCACCTACCGCAGGAAGTAATAGATGCAATTACAGAACTAGAACGCAACGCCGAAACTCCTGAGGCGTATCTTACATCTGCATACAACTTTGTTGTATCCCGCTGGCACGCGGGAAGGTTCGCTACGGTGCGTTATGCTCCACTCGCATTTCGTACAGATATATCTGCAATCTGGCACCAGCCCGGCTATGCGCATTGCAATACCCAGAACTATATACTATTTTTACTACTTGCTGGGAGTAAGTTTTTTAAACCCACAGACATACGGCCCACGTGTGTATTCTTTAACTTTTTTATTCACCAATACTTACAGGTAACGGTACCGAGTGGTCAAATAGCTGTAGACCCCGCAGGCGCTAGCATACGCGGCATCCCTCTTGGTGGCCGCATAGAATTTTTCGGCTAGAAGTGAACCATACATATAGCGTTCTGGGTATTACAAATCCAAAACATATACAATACACTGCCTCACACGCGTACGCATGTGAGGCAGTGTACATAATAATTCGACTGGACTAAAACGAAACTTTCGCAGGATCTTGCGCGAGCTGACCGGAAATATAGTACGTTGTGTTGTTGTGTACCAAAGCAACCATGCGGCCCTGAGGGGTTTCATATTGCAACGCGGAGAACGAAGAAATGTATATTCTTTGTATATTATAAACCACCGGACTTGACCTGAGCTGTTGTTCTATGAGTTCCAGGGTGTTACCGAAATCCACATATGACTCTATGGAGGCAACTACCTCATTTTGTATATTATAAAAGACAGTGTACGTTTTGCTGTCACGCATTTCTTCTTGTGGGTGCCAGCTTGCTGGTATGGTCACCCGTATTCCATTTGCACTTTTATATAGTATGTTACCACTGGAAGCTGGCTTTGGAGCTGGCATTACAGTGGGCGGCATATCTACAACTGGAGCCGGCCCTGCAACAGGCTCGTTTGGTGGCACTACAGCTGGAGCAGGAGTGGGCGTACTTGGCTCCGCAGACGGTACGGCTGCATTTGGGTGCTGGCCCGGCTGACTTGCAGCTGGATCTTGCACAATTACCGATACTTGATCCGTGGTTTTATTTTTTTTGTCTTTATTCTTTTGCACAATTACTGCCACAGCAAAAGCCGCTGCTGCGAGAAGGATGAGTATGATAATAACGCGAATAATTCTTTTCATAGGATATGGGTTAGTAATTTAGATGTCCTGTCGGGTTCCCCTCTTAGTGGGAGAACAAATGCGGCCCATAGCTACTCCATTTCAACTCGGACTTTTCGTGTGCGCGTAAACCATGAGTACAAGACCGGGGTGGTAAATAAGCTCAAAATGCCTGAGCTTAAAATACCTGCAATAACCACTACTGCAAGGCCACGCCAAAATGGGGCAAATACTGCCAACGGTAAGAGCCCTGCAAGCGCAGTGAGTTTCGTAAGGACTACTGGGCGGAGGCGTATACCGGAACTTAGTGCTATGGCCTCGTTTTTATCCATCCCCTCTGCGACTTTGCGGTTCGCAAAATCTATAAGAAATATACCCACATTCTCTACAATACCTATAACCATAATTACACCAAGTACTTCCAGAAAACCTAACTGGCCTCGTGCAAATGCATAGAGCGCAGGAAATGCACCAACGAACAACAACGGAATAGAGAAGAGAATAATAAGCGGCTGAATAAATGAGCGGAAGAACAGTACAAAAACTATATACGTAATAAGAATAGATAGGACTATGGCAAGAAATAGTTGCTGGAATGACTTTTCAAACTCATCTTGCGATGCAGGGTTATCAAACGCTTTTTGCGATACACCAAGCTTCTCTGCGTTGTCTTTGGACCACTGGTCTATTTTGCGTTGCACAGCAATTGCATCCCGCTGGTCCGTTACTCGTGCAGACACAGTAGCATACCGCTGACCATTGAGTTTACGTATTTGGCTTGCGCTGGTAATTTGTTTAACTTCTGCCACACTTCCTAGACTAACCGGACCACGACCACCAAACACAGTAAGCTGACTTATATCTGCTACACTACGAGGCTTCACATTTTCTGGACTGCGAATAACAACATCTGTTTCACCAAGTACAAACAAAGTACGCTCGCCAAGAATACTAGCGAGTTGACCGTAAAGACTCGGTGCTGTAAGACCAGCCTGTGCTGCTTCGTCAGCTTTAATAGCAATAGTTATATCCTGAGTAGTTTCTTCTCCATAAAAACTCACTGCGGATACTTCTGAATACGTATGCAACTCATCGGCAATTTTTCTGCTCGCATCGAGCAGCTTCTGATTGTCACTTTCAAAAATCTCCACCGATACAGGATAACTTAGTTCGGGCGGACCGGCGCCCAGCTCTCCCACGGTTACTTTATCTCCATAGAAACTTTGTAGTTCGCGCTCCACGCTATCTGAAATTTCTCCACTATTTTTATCACGGTCCGTATGGGGAACCAAACTTACTACGACCGAAAGCGAGCCATTGCCACCACTCCCGTCAAGAGACCCATAAAAATAAGATTTTATGTACCGCGCCTGTCCGCCCAAGACCTCTTCCAATTTTTTATTCTGTTCTAGCAGCTGAGCCTGATTCGGACTACCCTTGAGCGGTACGTGTATGGTCAAGAACTCTACGTCGTCTGGTTTTGCGAATTGTACTTGTTGTACTTTTCCTGAACCAAATAGCAACGCAGATACACCAATTGGAATAACCAAACCCAATATGATTATGGTTATCTTAAGCAACCAATGGCGAAGAATGTAACGATTGGCACGAATGAACCACTGTGCCGCTTTCCATAGTGATGTTTGGTCGTTTTCGTCTTGAGTTTCTACTACATGGCTGGCGCGCAAGAAACGCGACGCAAACCAAGTTAAAAATAAAAGCGGTACAAAATACGAGGCAACCAAGGCAGGTATTACCGTAAGCGGAATATATTTAATTATTTGTCCAAACGTTCCTGAGACTATACCAAATGGGACAAATACCACGAACGAAGTAAATACGGCCATAAATACCCCGCCGCCAATTGTTTCTATAGCCCTGAGCACTGCGGATGAGCCCTTGTATCCCACTTCCAAATATCGCTTAATAGATTCCAGCACTACGATTGCCGGATCTACAATAAGCCCCAGCACCAGTATCATAGAGAATAGAACTATAGTGTTAAGCTGTATGCCTGCAAAATACAAAAAGATAAATGTAAAAAAGAACGAAAGTGGAATAGCCAAAGCAGAAATTATTGCGCTGCGCCAATCTACGAACAAAAACATAGCTATGACTAAAAGCCAAATGCCGCCGAATACATATCCGAGCCCGCTTGCATTACCTAAAAAGTCCCATTTGCCACCTATAGCAGCTTCTACTATTTCATTTACCTGCTTGTTCGCTTCTGCAGCTTCGTCCATAACAACTACATACTGGATGGTACTATCGGTGCTCTGAAGTTGAGTAAGTGCCGCTTTAATCTGCTCGTCCGTTTCGAGCAGGTCGGTAGCTGGAGTGAGGCGCACTTCGTAAAGTAATGCGGATTGAATTTTAAATGCATCACTGTCCCTAAAACCAATGCGGTGTATCTGGCTGTCGTAATCAACTCCAGTATATACATTGGCAATCTCCTTTAAACGAAAAATAGCGCTCTTGCCATCCGGCTGAGTAATAGTAATAGGGATATTCTTCACATCTTCAATAGACCCTGCGAACTTACTCGCGACTACCTGCGCTTGGCTCCCTGCTACTTCTACTTGTCCGAGTGGAAAACCAACATTACTTGCGGTAATTTGGTCTATAACCGCAGGAGACATAAACTGTGGGAATACCTCTATATACAGTTTCTCGCTTGCTTTAGAAATAAGTTCAACACTTTTAACCCCGTCAACCGCGTAAAGCGCATCTTTAAGTTTTCCTGACTGTCCGAGCAGCTCTGCAACCGGCTTACTCCCAGTTGCGGCTATTACGAATGGGGCACCACTGGTCTCTGGAACGAATACTTCAGGCGTATGAATACCTTCAGGCAAGCTTACCGAGGAAAGCTTAGTACGAACTTCTTGCACACCTGTATTAATATCCACGCCGCTATCAAATTGAATCAGTACTGAAGCAAACCCGCTCTGAGACTCTGAGCTAACTTCCTTGACTCCTTTGGCGTCACGCACTGCATTTTCTATTGGTGCCGCAACTGTAGTGGCCACTGTTTCAGGTCCCGCCCCAGGGGCTACCGTGGTAATAATAGCTACGGGCACGGTAACCTTAGGAAACCCTTCCACGCGCAGTTGAGTAAACGAAAAAATACCCGCCACAATAATAAGCACTAAGCACAATGTAGCCAGCTGGCGGTTGTGCAAAAAGTAGTTAACTAAGCGGTAATTCCAGCCTTGTTGTGTAGTTTCTTCCATAAAATATGTTAATAAGACTTCATATTTTAACATATTTACTAAAACCCTGCTCACACACGCGTACAAAAAAATACCGAGAAAGTCTCGATATTTTTGTACTTTATTGCTTCAAAGTTCCAATAAGCAAACTCGCCAATTCCTGTACAGGTTTCCGCTGCGCCCCATGCTGCGCAACAAACTCTTTAGCACCATCAATTCCGCAGAGCTTGACTATATTCGCCTTGCCGCCTGGATGCTGATTTATCCATGTGGTCAAATCATATACGTTACCATCTATCGTAGTCCAACACTTCTGTGTTGTATTTGCGCCTCCCACCTCAGCCATAGTGTACGTGGCTGAGGTAGTCGGAGTCGTCGTAGTGGGCGAGACGTTTTCGGCACTCGGCTGCTTACCACAACCCGCAGCGAGCAATACGATACTTAAAATAGTTACGACAATCACTTTCCTACCTTGTAAACGCTTCACATACATGAAAAGTTTTCTCCTTACTAAATAAATTATCCTACTATAAAGTATTATAGTACATATGAAGAGACTATGACGTCTTCAAGTTAACCTAAATTTTTTAAATAAGCAAAATAAAAAAAGACTTTAATCACCACAGAAACGCTGGTGAACCTTGAAGTGGATTTCAAAGGCGTCGTACGTTTCGCAAACATATATTAAATTTGCGATTGTTATTGCTGGAAAGCAGTAATGACCTTGTCAATGGCCACCCCCATGGCAAGGCGCCCGCCGCAGTCCTGGACCATGACAAAATTATCAATATGCCCTTCATCTACGGCGACCTGCAGTACGTCAGCCTTGTGACCACTCTCACAGCTACAAGTCAGCACGATTACTGCGCTATGTGGACTCCGCTGTTTCAGGCTCCGAGCAAACCCGAATGCTCCATCAAACGCCTGCAGACCTGCATACACCAAGGCCAACACGGATTCTGTGTCCGTGACACGAACCCGACTTTCCACCATGGTCTGCGCATGCTGGGCTGCGGCAGCCTAAACGGCATTGTTAGCCAACATTGCAGCTTGATTATCCGCGTGAAAAGCTACTATATCTGCTAACAACCCCAGAGGACTACCGTTATAGGGGACATAGCCCCCCCCCCGAAACTACCTCCATGCGCAGGTTAGGTGCAGGAGTATATATTCCAGCAGAGTAGCGATTCACATCATTGTACGTTACTACAACCATACGGGTCTGCACAGCAGTGTTCACAAGTGTACCTAGATTTTCTAAATTGATCATCAATCCCCCCTTGGAAAAAACTCAAAATGGACATTCTAACGACGTGCAATGCAGATCATTGCAACACAGAACTAACCATAAAAATACTCTTCTACGGAAGAGTATTTTTATGGTTAGACAATTGTTTTTATTTCCTCACTTATAGGAGCCCACTTAGATAATTCGTGATAATTGGTATTAAAAATACCAGCATCAAGACACGCAGTAAGCACCGCCCGAAGACACTGATAATCTTCCCGAAAATTATAGGCACCAGCCAACTCGCCCCATTCAAAACCCAAAGATTTATCGTTAATAGTTTCAAGAATCTCATTGGGCGCCATAAAACGAACTTGCTGTATTTCAGACTCTTGTAGTTCCAATTTTTCTACAGGGCCATTGTATACGGTTATAAAGTCGCGCATCCAAATCCGCTGCTGAGTTTTTCGACTGGTTCGCCATGGTACCATCTGAAACATATGAACGGGCAAGCCAATTTCTTCCTCCACTTCCTTGACCGCATTTATGCGAAAGCTTTCTCCATCGGATACATGGCCACCAAAATGGGTGGACCACACACCAGGATACCGCTCTTTGTTAAGCGAGCGCTGATGACATAATATTTGCCCCTCTGAGTTCAGGACAAAAATATTCG
The DNA here is from genome assembly GCA_964648985.1 of uncultured Candidatus Saccharibacteria bacterium. Classification (GTDB taxonomy): domain Bacteria; phylum Patescibacteriota; class Doudnabacteria; order UBA920; family UBA920; genus JAEUSE01. Next base: position 4,999 of record CAZYMS010000018.1, on the reverse strand, counting down.
TGGAACGACACCATAAATTTTTTGCAAATAGCTCATTCCGCGGAACGGATATACCGATAGGCTCACCCGTAAACTCATCTACAACTTGAATTAATTCTTCGTGTGACATATAAACGTATATTTTTATAGGTTTACATTCTACACCTGCACTCAAAGCATTGTCCAGGCCCTGCGCCACATACTTGTTACCTGTTACCTAGGAGAGTGCCTTGGCTGGAATTCTCTCATCCGCTTTGCGGACACATCTTAACGCACCCCAAGAGCGATGCAAAGTCATACCATACATATTGCACTTCTCAATCCTACGCCCGTACACATCACCATGTGTACCTCGGCGGGATTTTAAAAACGCTATATTCAGACAGGGCCAACTCTGATACAATGACGATACTCTTAAACTGCCCTCACTTTTAGAAGGTAATGCATTCAGTTGCAGACATACTACTCCCCTACGTTTTTTCATATAAATATATAGCTATATTTATTATTACGTATGCGGGCGCCCTCTTGCTGCCGCTTCCCTCAGGAACCATTATAGCTGCGGCCACGGCATTCGGCACCCAAGGATACCTAAATCCATGGATGGTATTTCTAGTCGGCACACTGGGCAATATTGCAGGTGACAACACTGGATACTGGCTTGCGAGAAGATACGGTGTACAAACCCTTGAGCGGTTAGGGTTTCGAAAGCTCATTCATTCTGAACGTTTTAAAGTAGTAGAAAAACAAATAGACGACCACCCGCTACTGACTGTATTCTGGAGTCGATATCTTACTGCGATTGCACCTACGGTAAATATTATTGCGGGCCTCGGGAAAGTAAGTTTCAAAAAATACTTTTTCTTTGAAGCAACAGGGGAAATAGCGGAAGTTGGTACTAATTTTGCCATAGGATACGCATTTGGAGAAAACTGGGAATACTTTAGTCAGTACATGGATAATTTATGGATTATCATGATTGGTGGAGCGTTGTTTAGCTTTATGGTATACAAAATTATGGCGAAACGGCATAGACGCAAGTACGGTACTCACACAAATACTAAAGAAAAATAGTATATAGAAAATATAAATCCCACTTTGTGGGATTTATATTTTTAGGATATGAGGAATAAAATATTCATGAGTCAGAAAGTGCTGGGCAAGGTCTGCAGTAAACAGCTTATACGGATCAAGGCCCGCCAATTGCGTTTTATGACAGTGAATCGCCCGCAACTTGGTTTGTTCATCTACCTGGACCATTACGGTAGGTTCCGCGTACTCCTTAGAATCATGGTAGATTCCGAACCTTCTCTTTGCCTGTAGTACCTCTATGCACGGCGTGCGCCAAGGTTCAGGTGGCAAACTAAAACATACGAGGTCTACACCTTCAGACGTGGTTGCCATGACGGCTGCGCGATGAGCAGCAACATGGTCGTAGTGGCCGGTATACCCATCCATGCCAAAACTAAATACATATTCAGGCTTGTACTGATTAATTTCCTCTATAATATGCTCGGAAAATTCGGAAACTGAATCTGTAAGCTGGCCGTCGGGGAATTGAAAAACGTGCACCTTAGAAAAACCGAGAACAGTTGCAGCCTCTTCCAACTCAGCACGTCTTAGTTCTTTAAGATCCTCATGTGAAATATGCTCTGCAACATGCGACCGACCTTTCTCACCGAGCGTAGCACAAAGAAGGCGAACTTCTCCCCCACTATCTACTATTTGGCGGATGGTTCCAGCTGCGAGCGGAGACTCGTCATCGGGATGGGCAGTTACTACTAATATTTTTTTCTTAAGAAATGGGTTTGTCATACTTATTTAAATTAAAAAAACCGCTTCACGCGGTGCTGCTTACTCTACAACACTCCATCCTTGCGACTCGCACAACCACACAAGCACTGCAACGATCAGCACCACAACAGGCCATTTTTTCCTTTCCCACCATATACTTATCCATAAACAGCAGTATTATATCATTTTTTGGTCATATAGACAAGTTTAATTTTAGGTAAAGGTACGATACGATATATAGAGCAGCTATTCATACTGGAAAAAATATATGAGACTTTTAATAACAGGTGGTGCGGGATTTATAGGATCAAATTTCGTTCACTATATTTTGCAGCATAGACCGGAGTGGGAAATTACAGTGATAGACGCCCTTACCTATGCAGGCAACAAAGCTAACATAGAAATTGCCCAAAATCGTATTAGTTTTGTAGAAGGCAATATAAACGATGTGGTACTTTTAGAGAAGCTTGTTGCTCATACAGACATAGTGGTGCATTTTGCTGCAGACAGCCACAATGATAATTCTTTGAATAACCCATGGCCATTTATAGAGAATAATCTTATTGGGACCTACCACATACTTGAGGCTGTTCGTAAACACAATAAGAGACTCCATCATATATCTACCGACGAAGTATTTGGCGACCTCCCGCTAGATCAACCTGACGCGAAGTTTAATCTGGATACACCTTATAATCCGTCCAGTCCTTATTCCGCATCAAAAGCAGGTAGCGACCACCTGGTACGCGCATGGATACGCTCATTCCAGGTAGAGGCCACCATTAGCAACTGCGCAAACAACTACGGACCGTACCAGCACATAGAAAAATTTATCCCTCGGCAAATTACTAACATTCTTTCGGGCATAAAGCCCAAGCTCTACGGCAGCGGCCAAGCAGTACGCGAATGGACGCATGTGGACGACCATAATGAAGCAGTATTGAAAATATTAGAACATGGTACATGTGGCGAAACGTACCTTATAGGCACTGGTGACGAACGGAATGCAAAGGAAGTCGTAGAGCTCATTTTAGAACTCATGGACAAACCAGTTGACTGGTATGAACACGTAGCTGACCGACCCGGACATGACATGCGGTATGCCATGGATTCAAGTAAAATACGCTCGGAGCTCGATTGGAAACCGCAGCTTGCAAATTTTCGAGAAGGCCTGCTTGGAACCATTGAATGGTACCGTCAAAACGAAGCCTGGTGGAAACCAGTAAAGGATCAAATAGAAGCAAACTACTTAGCGAAAGGACATTAAACCATTTATAAATTCATACTATATGAGAATACTTGTATTAGGACATGGACAATTCGCGGAATGGTATAAAAACTTTTTACCTACCAGAGGACATGAGGTCACAGTAGCGACTGAAACAGATATTCGAAAACTAGACCAAGTAAAAGCTGTCATAGAAGCACATAAGCCGGAAGTCATTATCAATACGGCAGCAAAAACCAACCTTGATTGGTGCGAACAAAATCGACTCGAGTGTTTTGATACCAATGTTTTAGGTGCAGATACCGTAGGGCGTGCGGCGCAGGAAGCTAAGTTGTATTTAGTACACATCTCAACAGGCTGCATACAAGAAAGCAAAACAGCGGATGATACCCACAAAGAAGATGACCCACCCACTCCCACATCATTTTATTCGTGGTCAAAATATTGGGCCGACCAGATGCTTATGAATCGCATGAATCGGAACGGCCTAAAATTACTCATTTTAAGACCCAGACAACCAGTGAGTGGGAAAGCTTCCAACAGAAACACCCTAGTAAAAATGCTTACGTTTAATAAGTTTATTGATACACCAAACTCCATAACAATCATTGAAGATTTTATTGACGTCACGGAAAAACTTATTTCTCAAAATAGTACTGGCCTATATAACGTAGCCAATGGTGGCGTAACAAGTCCGTATAAGATTGCTCAATTACTTAAAGAATATATTAATCCCGAGCTCCAAATTAATCTCATACAAAAATCCGAGCTAAATAAAATGACCTTGGCTGAACGTATAGACTCGGTACTTGATTGTAGCAAGCTCGCTTCAGTCGGCATTATTTTAAAAACCGCCGAAGAACGCTTGCGAGAAATTTTACCCCAACTCAAGGGTGACCTGGAAGCCCATCCCGAAATGGTTACCAAAACCAAAAATGAGACGGCGGCCAAGCTTGCCCTCCGTAATTCCTAATTCTTACTTCGTTATTCTATTTTTATGAAAGGTATAATTCTCTCCGGCGGCAGCGCAACCCGGCTCCGCCCGCTCTCTTACGTGACCAGCAAGCAACTTATGCCGGTCTACAACAAGCCAATGATTTTTTACCCGCTGCAAAAGTTACTAGATGCAGGCATTACGGAAATTATGATCATAGTCGCACCAGACCACTGCGGTGACTATATGAAAGTACTGGGTAGTGGTAAAGATTTCGGAGCAAACGTTCGCTTCACCTACGAAATTCAAGACAAACCAGAAGGTCTTGCGCAAGCACTCATTATTGCCGATAACTTTCTCGACGATGGCGATAACGTTACACTCTTGCTCGGAGATAATATTTTCGAAGATGACTTATCCGCACACATACAATCATTCACAAAGGGAGCAAAAATCTTTGTAAAGGAGGTGCCGGAACAGGACCGCACCCGATTTGGTATTGTCGAATTAGATGCCAACAACAAAGTTGTAAGTATTGAAGAAAAACCGCAGCAACCGAAATCATCGTACGCGCAAACAGGCGCCTACATTTACGACAACCAAGCGGTACACGCTGCAAAAAAACAAAAACCATCAGCCAGAGGTGAACTCGAAATAACAGATTTAAATCTGTGGTACTTGCAAAAACAGGAGTTGGAGGCTGCCATTATTACCGGTGAATGGATAGATGCTGGAACGTTTGAATCACTCTACCGAGCAAACACGTGGGCGCGGGAGCAGGTACTTAAGAACAAAGGGTGAATAAAAAACGTAAAGATCACAAACTTCTCACACCGAGCACACGCCTTTGGAAGGCACATTCTACGGGGCACCATCTGCAAATATTAAACTCTGTGCAGCTTCTTGAACTGTAACTAATTGGTAGTATTACACAACTTGCTCATGAGGGGCCTTTCTTGTATAAAACCAAGCTGCAAGGAACGTAGTTACAGGTACTGCCAATACAAGTGCTGCACTGCCCGCTAAAGTACGAATTAGTTCCTCGACTATTTCTTCACTATTCA
>CAZYMS010000017.1:0-33219 GCA_964648985.1 uncultured Candidatus Saccharibacteria bacterium | reverse complement strand
TGCTGGGCATTGGGCGCAAACAATAAATGCCCCGGTAAAGTACCAAATGGATATGGAATTTTACCAAGGACGAATGAGTCAACCTAGGGCACTGAACTGGCTAAAACAAAATAATATTGATTATATTTACTTTGGCCCAGAAGAGCAGCGGATTGGCACGAATTGGATGACCAACTTTCCTAGCGCGTATGCACCCGTGTACGAGCATGACTCTATTATTATTTATAAAGTTAATTACGAGTAGTGCACTATATTAAAAAAATCCTATACCTATCCCCTCTACTCTTTTGCGCGGTTATTGTGGTTGTCATGCAAGCCCTTACCCCAAATGGTTTTGGGGATCCGGATGGGTGGTACCATTTAGGAATCGCCAAATTGTATTCAGCCGGGCAAATAAGTACGCACTTCCCTTGGCTACAAGGGACAATTTTACAGCATACATTTTTTGACCAACAGTATTTATACCACTTAGTCCTCAGTATTCACCCTACTCCTGTATGGGCAAAAATTATCACTGCACTAGTAGCACTCTGTTTGTTCGTCGTACTTGCTTTCATACTCCGCACACAGCGGGTAAAGGGAGCAATGTGGTGGAGTTTATTGTGTTTCTTTGCAACTGGCGGCTTTCTATTCCGAGCGAACTTAGTCAAAGGCAGTATGATTGGTGTACTACTATTCTTCTGCATTGAACTTTCGCTCCTGAGCAAAAAATACTGGCTGTTATTACCTATAACTACCGCGTGGGTATTACTCCATGGCTCATTCGTGCTTAGCCTACCGCTAGTTTTTAGTTACATTATTATTGTAAAAACATCGCGACCTGAGGCGATTCGTATTCTTCTGCTTACCCTCGCTGGCTTATGTATTGGATATATACTGCACCCACAACACGCTGTATTACTACCCTATTTGTATACACAACTCGCAGTACCATTTACCGGTAAACATGCCGCAAGTGTGGGGAGCGAATGGTACGCCTACGATTTTGTTAATTTGGTCAAGTTTACCTCACCGCTACTATATATATGGATGGCCACACTGGTGTGGTGGCTTACTGAAACGCTATTTCCCAAGGTAATATTCACTAAACTCCGTACGACCAATACATGGCTATGGCTTATTAGTATTGGCTGGTTCTGCTTATTCTTGAGTAGTAAACGCTTTGTAGAATACTGGGTACCTGCAGCCACTCTTCCTATAGCAATACTTATTTCGCCCTACATAGCAAAGATGGACAAAAGCCATCTTATACATTTGTTAAAAACCTCTTGGCAAGTTACTACAGGATCCATAGCATTACTTGGTTGCATAGTTGCCGTTACGTGGTACAACATACATGTAACGAAGTTCGATCTAAACAACGCTGTTCGGGCAGATATATATAAAGGCGCAAGCGAATGGCTGACTCATAACACAAATCAAGGAGACATAATCTTTAATACACGCTGGGATCATTTTCCTCAGCTCTTCTACTGGAATCAGCATAACTATTTTACAGTTGGATTAGATCCGCTCTTTATGTATAACTATAACTCCGACCTATACAGAAAATGGAAGGCGATTACCAATGAAGACCGAACCAAATGGGAGTACACTGCAGTGGAAGCAATAGTACAGTCCGATTTCCATGCGCACTATATATTTATTGAAAACGCAAGGAACCCTCAATTAGTAAAATATCTTACAGAAGAAGCAACACTGGGGTATAGTGAACAAGTATATAATGATGCATATAGCAGTATATTCAAAGTATATTAACTCTTTTCAAATATAAAAAGCACCTTTCACTAGGTGCTTTTTATTTATAAAACACTACCTTACCTAAGCTGCCATACTCGTTAAGTGTTCATACTCAACCCGCAAGGCTTCTTCTAGAACTGTAGAGAAGTCGGGAATTTCGGAGGATATTTCTGTAATGACCGCCTCCACATTCGCACCAGATTTAAACGCATCTAACAATCTGGTTTTTTGTTCGGGGCTTGCTAAGCGTAACAATGTGTTAATTACCACATTATGCAAACGCTCTGACACCGCAGATAAGACCTTCTCCTTTTCTACCTCGCTCATAGCATCCAAATGTAGATCGTGAGATATTTCTTGCAACAAACTTTCAATATAATTTTGAGTGCTCATAAATATTATTGGGCCCCTCTCCCCCCACCTCTTTTGAATCTATCGAGCAAATAATCCTTGGCGCGATTAATATTCTTTGTATTGTTAAGTGCAACATCATAGTCTTCTGGCCAGCGATCAGGATGGTGTTGCTGAACCAACTTCTTCCATGCATCCTTTATAGCTTTTTCACTTGCCCCAAACTGAACACCTAAAAGTTTATGAGCAGTAAAGACTGCGTCACTATTCTTAGGATCAAAGTCTGGAATCTTTTTCAGTTTAGCCTTTTTCTGTTCTTTCTGCTCTCTGCCTGTACGTGTTTCAGAACTTTTAGCTTTTTGATCGGCCTGTTTCTTGGCTTCTTCTGCACGCGCCCGAGCTTCATCTTCTTGCTTCTGCCGCTCCTGCTCTGCTTTCTGTCTTTCCTGGTCAGCTTTATCTCTTGCTTCTTTTGCCTTCCTTTGATCATCTGCGTCTCTACGCTCTTGATCTTGCTTATCGCGCTTGGCTTTTGCGTTTTTTTCTTCGTATTCTCGCTGTCGCTGCTTTTCTGCGTCTGCTTTGCGCTTCTCCTCTTCTGCTTTCTGCTTTTCATCGTTTCGGCGCTTTTCGTCCTCAGCGCGTTGCCGCTCCTGTTCTGCCTGACGTCGAGCCTCCTCCTCTGCTCGTTCCCGTTGACGCTCGTGGCGGTTATGACCCCTCTCTTTTTTCTTGCTTCTTTCACCACCCGCAGCTCCAGCTGCTCCAGCAGCTGCAGCACCGGCTGCTTCTGCACCAGATGCACCACCACCCGGCTTTGGGCCTGCCTCTGGACCTGGAGGAGGGGTAGTTGGACCTGGTCCAGCTTCTGCACGAGGATCTGTACCAACAGACGGCGCAGCCTTTGCACGCGCGCCTCGGGGAATAGATCGATCCCATTTATATAATGCGTAGCCACCAGCACCAACCAAGCCTGCCAACAAAGCAATCTTTCCTAACATGGCACCTCGCCCACCCGTCCCTGCTGCCGCAGAGGCAGTGGCCTGAGCAGAATGTTGTATAGTCTCGGCACTCAGTACTGTACCATGCTCTGTTACCACTTGACCCGCAGCATTTACAACGCTTTCATTCGCTACAGTTTCAGTAGCGGTCTCCCGAACAGTCTTACCAAATGTTTGCAAGACTTCATGAAAGCCCTTAAGAGAAAAACCCTCCTGCATAGCTGTATCAGCTGCTCCATGACCATACTCACCCCATGCAGCTACATCTATATCATTGGTACCTGTTAAATGCTTTACTGTTTTCAGTATATTTTGATTGCTCGGCTCAATACCCTGTGAACGTAAAAATTCTTTTGCCGTACCCCATACTGTACCATGCATAGGCAAGACATCGGGTACGGTCTCCTTGGCAGCACTCGCAGCCTGCTTCAAACCTTCTGCATGCGCAACTGCCTCAGCCCCTAAACCAAGATAGGCAGCTGCTGCAGTACCAAGCACGCTTCCAAGACTTCCAAGCACTGCACCGCGTGCTGCTGCTTTCGCTATAGTGGCCTTATTTGCTTTTGTTGAATAATGCGCTTGCAGCTGCTGTAAAATTTCGCGATTTTGCTTATCACCGCCCAATGCCTCTGTGTCAGCGGCATTACGAATTTTAATATCCTTCAGTATTAAATCCGCGCCCCTTACTTCTTTTAGGTCTGCTGAATGAATTTGTTCCGCCAATTCAAGCAGTCGTAATTGCTTCTCTAAACTTGCGGGATTCTTATTTACCTCCCCTGACAAGGCAACATATTCTGCTGCAAGCTCCACTGCGGGCTTCCCCGCTGACTGTTCCAAGTATTCCTTAACACCTTTTATACGTAACCGCTCTCTCCGATAAGCGCCAATACTATTAATTGCCGCACCAGCAATACCACCAACTGCCACACTGGACCCTGGGGCAACCACATCTACAACCCGCTTTGCGACAATGCGCGCTGCAACACCTATGCCGACCCCGGTCAGAATTGGCGCAGCTACACGTCTTAGCTTTGTACCAAAACTAACCGCATTCTGGGTTTCCTGTTCTACCACCTGTGAGAACTCTCCTGCTGCTAATTGCTTACGCTGCAATGGGGGCACGTCAGGCAGTTGAGTCAATTCATTGGCTGTGGCAGCTGCTAACTCTGTTACTGCTTTCTCGCTTTGCGCTTGCATTTCAACACCCCAAGGCTCACTCTCACTGCCCTGGGTCAGTTCTTTTGTGCCAGCTCTAGCTAGATCTAAAGATTCTTGTTGATCTTCTGTTTCAACTCGAAGTATCTCTTTACGCCCCGACTCTTTACCAGCGCTTCTTGGTCCTAGCTCAGCTCTTGTATCTCGAAACATATATGTATGTTAACTTTGCTTAACTATAGCAAATATGAAAAACAACAACAAGCCAGAGCCAGCACAGTACTACCACTTTCAGCAATAATACCATGAGACACATTAGAGAGATTTTTGGCTATGTATTCGTATGACCATAGGGCTCTGGTATACTATTCATAGAAGTTATGAACAATAAGCAACACGTTGTAGTAGTTATGCCTGCATATAACGCAGCGCAAACCATAACCAACATAGCAAGTCGTATTAAAACCGGGTCAGTAGGCAAAGTCATTGTTGTAGATGACGCAAGTAAGGACAATACGGTTGAGGTAGCTACCAAAGCCGGACTTTTTACCGTACGACATGAAATTAATAAGGGCTACGGCGGAAATCAAAAAACATGCTATAGGCTTGCACTTGAATCAAGTGCAGACATTGTAGTCATGCTTCATCCAGATGGGCAATATGACCCGGAAGACTTACCGAAATTTATAGAGCCACTAGCCAACGGACGAGCAGATGCCGTATTCGGCAATAGAGTAAGTTCATGGAAGAATACGCTCAAAGGCGGTATGCCGTTATGGAAATTTATTCCAAATATACTGCTAACAAAAATGGCGAATGGCATTACTGGAAAACAGTACGGCGAATGGCATTGTGGCTATAGAGCCTATACAGCAAAAGCCCTGGCCCAGGCGCCACTACAAAGTTTTGATGATGGTTTTGCTTTTGATATAGAATTTGCGCTAGATTTACTGAAGAAGAAATTCAGGGTTATTGAAGTGCCTGTTGCAACAAGGTACGCAAATGAACATTCCAGCATTCGCTTTTGGCCAAGTGTGCGGTACGGCCTCAAATTCCTGGCGGCCCTAGGCACATATAAAGCAAAATAAATCTCGCTTATAATAAAAGACCCTCCTGCGGGTCTTTTATTATAGTCCTTCCTAATTACGTCTCGGAACTGCCAGAGCGCCGCCTTGGCTCGCTGCTTCAGAAACAGCTTGGCCTACGGAGACACCTCGCAGAACTACATCGTCTATTGCCTTAGCCATTATGGCGTCAAATTTAAGTTGATCAGGTCTATAGAATGTTTTAGCGGTAAGGTTTGCATGAGCGAACACGCCTATATCTGGATCTGAGGTTTGGAGCTCAATAAGGTCTTTACGACTGGAAGGAAGTTTATGACCAGCATAATATTTATCCAGAGCGTCTTTGCCAGTTATAGCCTTTAAGAAATCCCAGCTTTCCTTTTGGTGCTTGCTTTGTTTGCTCACTACTTCACCCCAATAGTTAGCAAAGTTTACCTCTGGCTGATCAAGGTTTGGCTGAGGAACTGGGGCTACATCGAAGTTTAATGTAGAAGCTTTTTGAGTTATAAGGTCACGGGCATACGAGTAGCTAATCATCATGGCAGCACGAGTATTCGCAAACGCATCTATAGAATAATCGCTACGGGTGTTCCATGCATAGTACGGCGATGTTGAATTAGCAAACGATGTATAGAAACCCAATGCCTCCCGCGCCGGATATATTTGCTGACCTTGGCTATTCGTTACCGTGCCATTAAACAATGGACGGGTACCATCTGCAGACCAGGCCTGTGCTCCTTGTTGGAGCATAAAAAGATACAAAATATCTTCTGCCCTATTTACCTGCCCGCTTGGCGCTGCGCTGGAAAGCCCTGCCGCTATACCGCTCCGACTAAAGTACCCCGTCTGGTTTTGCCTAGTTAAATTTTGTACATCGCGGGCAAGCTCGTCCCAGGTGCGCGGAGGCGTAGCAATACCCGCACTACCCAAAAGATCTTTATTATAGTAGAGAGCAAGGCTATCTACATAGGTTGCGGCGCCATATATTTTTCTATCGCGGGTAAAGTCATTCACTACCGCATCTACAAACGTATTTTTATAATCGTTAAAGGTCCACTGCTGTTCAGTGGTAGGTGCAACTTTATCTATATATTCTGGAAGCCACGCATTATTTATAGAAAAAATATCTGGACCCTGGCCGGAAGCAAGTGCGTTAATAAGCTCTTCCTTATACCCTGTCGCGTTTTTTTCTACAAAGGTAACTCGAACGTTCGGATGCGCTTTTTTATAAGCCTGCAAAAGAGGCTGGAAATGAGAGTTGTCTTCAAATACCTTCCATACCACTAATTCAACAGCAGCACTTTTGGTTCCACCCCCACCGCAACCAGCAGCAATTAATGTAAGGGCCAGGCAGGTCGCAATTGGTTTAATAAATGATTTGTATGTTAGTTTCATAATATATCTATAAACTGCTATAGATATAGTATAGCAAACACCTATCCTTTTAAAAAAAGGTAGGTGTTTGTATGGCTAGATATTATATCTTACAAAGAAAGATTTTTTAAATAGGTTCTAAACTCTTCGGACAAAGCTCCGTGGCGCAGACCCATTTCTACCGTAGCTTTAAGATAACCAAGTTTACTACCGCAATCGTAATAGCTTCCGCCTTTCATCTCTACTGCGCAGACCTTTTTACCCTGTTCCAATAAGATATTTATACCTTCAACATAATACAACTCTCTACCGGTTCCATCAGCCTCAAGTCTTTCCACGGCCTGAGCAATTGCGGGGACCATCTCTGGACCAAACACAAATGGTGAGAACAGTGCGTAATCTGAATCTACTACCCCTGGGCCCGGCTTCTCTACCGTATGTTCTACCTGGAGTATCCCATCCGATAATTCCTTACCCACAGCATAGCCCCAGAGCTTATAGTCTCGCGGCTCGCTTTTTCTAAAACTTCCTAAGATTGCACTTACATCCAAGTCTTCGTAGGCTTGTATTAGTTGTTGGCACCGAGAAGCACCTTCAGACACGAAAAACTCATCTGCCCACAGATATAGAAAAGGCTCGTCTCCTATGAAACTCCGGGCGTTCCAAATAGGGGTGGCATTGCCGAACGGCCCTTTTTGACGAATATAGTGAAAATTCGCCAAGTCACCAATGCGCCGTACTTCATCTATATACTCGTGCTTACCCCACTCTTCAAGACGCTTTTCTAATTCAAAAGGATAGTCAAAATGGTCTTCTATAGAACGCTTGTGCCAACCTGTTACAATACAGATATCTGTGATACCCGCAGCCACTATTTCTTCTACAACGTATTGAATAATAGGCTTGTCCACTACGGGTAGCATTTCTTTTGGCATTGCTTTAGTGGCCGGAAGGAATCGGGTACCAAAACCCGCTGCTGCAATTACTGCTTTTTTAACTTTTTGACTCATATTATTTATATAATTCCAATCCACCAATTGGCGGAAAGACAATAAATTTCAGATAAATACCAAATAAGTTTTCAGTTAGACTATTGTGAATTTAGCATTAGTTATGTGTGTGAAATTTGCTATCTGATACTTGGCACTTAGTAAAGACACTTCTATATGATGACGAAACCAGGGCGCCCTGTCAAAGGGCATATTACATACGTGTATATATCTAACTAATTAGAAAACGAAACAATACAGTATACTAAATGGGACAATACAAAAGCCCAATGAGCACGTTCAGCATAAAATTTAAGCAAGCCTTACAACACATACTTAAACACCCGATGACTGCCTTAACAGTTGCCGGATATCTTACGCTCATAGTGTTCTTGCAATACGCTTCCCGCCACGTATTTGTTGATGCCGATGCCTTTTACCATGGACGAATGGCGTCGCTCACTCAACTGTGGCATTCCATCTCGGAGTTTCGCTGGCTACAAAATACTACACTGCTCAAAGATTTTGCAGACCAGCAATATTTATTCCATATTCTATTAAAACCCTTTAACTCTCCTACAAAGCTGCACATTGCCACGGCACTATGCGCGAGTATTAATATACTCGCTTTTCTGTACACGCTTCATAGATTCAAAATTTCCTGGAAACCAGCATGGCTTACCCTCTACGTAGTAGGGTCTGCCACATTTCTTCTTCGTCTTAATTTGGTCAAAGCCGTACCGATCTTTTCTGCGCTGCTACTCATAACCCTCTGCGTCCTGCTCCAGAAACATGTGTGGCCACTCATCTGTCTAGGGCTCGTTGGAGTATTACTATATGGAGGATTTGTATTACTACCACTATTTACTGCTCTCCACGCTATAGTTGTATATGTATACACAAAAAAACTAGATTATAAGCCGTTACTATTTCTATGCATAGGGATGAGTTTTGGTTTTATACTGCACCCCTATCATGCCGCACTTCCTCGGTTTCTATGGCAACAGATTATAGAGAGTGGCCTACAGAGTCACAGCAGTGTGCAGCAAGGCTATGAATGGCTTCCCTATCGCTTGCATGATGGTGTGCAAGATATACTGCTATTTATTCCATGGAGCTTGGCAGTGTATGGCGCAATAAAAGCTTTACTGCATAAGAAGTTAGAGCCATACATAGCTACCACCATATGCTGGCTCGGTATCTTAAGCATAGGAACATTCTTGGTCATGCTTAAAAGTGGTAGATACATAGAATATTGGGTACCACTGGCCCTCTTGTTTTCCGGTGTTGTATATAGCACGCTGTATGGTAAGGTGCTGAATAAAATTTCAGTACGAAGCGTATTACACTTGCCTGTATATAAAAAAATACTGTACGGCTGCATGGGCATAGGTGCAATAGCTCTTCTGGCAAGAAATATTACTTTGAGCTTTCTTATGCTCGAACATGGGACACCAACAGAAGAATTTAGGCCTGCGGCAGAGTGGCTCATACGCAACACGCCCAAGGGAACTACAGTGTGGAATACGCAATGGGACGAATTTCCGCAATTATTCTATTGGAACACGCATAATACGTATATTGTGGGGTTGGATCCAGTGTTTATGTATTTACAGAACCAAGAGGAATACGGTTTCTATAAAATGGTTTCGAATGATATAGCCCCAGCCGCGCCCATACTCCACACGACACTCACCGCCTTTTACGCTGACTACATATTTCTGGAAAACAAAAGGAATCCCAAGCTCAAAAAGATTCTGGATCAGTCGGATGAGCACTTTCACCTCTCATATACCGATACTACTACTTCGGTCTACACAATACGCTGAACACCACAACGAAAACAAGGAGCACCCTTGCGGGCGCAAGGGTGCTCCTTGTAGGGTCATTCTTCAAATAATAAATTCCTTATTTTTTCACGATCCAGCAAACTAAAACCTTCTACAAACTTTCTGTAGTTATCTGTGCTTTGATTAAACCAAGATAGTACTACACTTTTCTCAACCAGCTGTCCATTACGTTCACCGACGATATCCTTAAAGCTTGAATAGTCATAGTCTAAACTCCCTGGGTTGTTATGAATATAAGCAGATAGATACATCGAATAACTATCATTTTCTACGAGCTTAGCTTTAAAACGGTCCTGGAAGACATTCCCAACATGGCCGTACTTCTTATTGTAGTACATAGCGTAACTCGTACATACTTTGGCAATAAGTTTATCAATACCAATATCACTATTCTGTCGAATCTGCAGATGGAAATGGTTACGCATAAGACAATATGAGATCACACTGAAAGATCCCAGAGGTAACGGTTTAATACGCACAGGATTCACTACAGACATTCCTAATGCTTGCTTCAAACGCTTGAGGAATACCTGCATATCCTGCGCATCTAGAAATATACCCTGTTTGTTATTTCCCCGATTATACGCATGATAGAAGGATCCAGGCCGTAAGGATTTATAATCTCTAAAGTTCATAATAAGCTACAAGGGTGCTCCTTGCGCAACGCAAGGAGCACCCTTGTTGTTAGTCTTCTTTAGGGCGGTATTGAAATGCCTCAGCTAGATGGTCACAAGTAATCACCTCTGAACTTGCCAAATCTGCTATAGTCCTAGCAACCTTGAGCATGCGATGGATACTCCGACCAGATAGGCTATACTTTTGAGTGGCTAAAGAAAGAAGTTTATTTTCAGCACCGCCCAAAGCACAACACCGTCGAATTTCTACAACATTCATTTCGCTGTTAGTCTTAGCACCGCCCAAACGCGCATACTGAATTTTTCGCGCGGCCTGCACTCGTTCTTGTACAGTAGAAGAGCTTTCAGCACGCGCTGATGTTACAATTTTTTCATAGGGGAGTCGCGGGACGTCTATGTGCAAGTCTATGCGATCCAACAAAGGGCCAGATAATCTTTTTTGATATTTGAATATTTGAGCTGGGGTGCAAATACATCGCTTGCTGGTATCGCCAAAATAGCCGCAGGGACATGGATTGAGCGCTGCTACCAACATAAATTTTGCAGGAAATGTGAATGTATTCTTTGCTCTCGATACAGTAACAACACCATCTTCAAGAGGCTGCCTGAGAGCTTCAAGTACATTGCGAGGAAATTCAGGTAATTCATCCATAAACAACACTCCTCTGTGTGACAAGGTAATTTCACCTGGTTTTGGCGAGGCACCGCCGCCCACCAATGCAATACTGGAAGTAGTATGATGCGGACTACGAACAGGCCGCTGCGTCACCATACCACTGGAAGGAAGCTGGCCAGCGATACTATATATTTTCGTAAGCTCTAGACTCTCAGACAACTCCATAGCCGGCAAAATTCCGGTCATTGCTCTAGCCAGAAGCGTCTTCCCTGAACCAGGGGGGCCAGACATAAGCACATTATGTCCCCCGCTTGCGGCTATCTCCAACGCACGCTTTGCTGTCTCCTGCCCAGAAACCTCGGCCATATCCAAGGCCACGGGCCCTTGTGTAAAGAGCGAATTGATATCTGCTGGAGGTTGAGCCTCTATAAACGCCGTGCCAAGCAAGTGAGCAAGCAGCTCTTTTAGACTTTTGTAGGGATATACTGTAAGACCCTGTACGAGCGAAGCTTCCGCCACGTTTTGGGAAGGAACAAAGAGCTCCGCTACCCCACACTCCTTTGCCTTGAGGGCAATTGCAAGTAGTCCGGAAACTGGTCGGACAGCACCGTCAAGAGATAGCTCCCCTACAAACCAACGCCCCAATACATCAAAAGAAAATTGCCCTGAAGCCAACACAATGGCAAGGGCAATGGGAACATCGAATAGTGTACCAATCTTTTGAGTATCCGCCGGAGCAAGGTTAACGGAAACTCGTGTCAGGGGATATTGGCAACTCGAATTCTTAAGCGCGCTCCGTACTCGCTCTTTACTTTCTTGTACCGCGGCATCTGGCAGCCCCACAATAATAGTTGCAGGCAGACCATTAGTCACATCGGCCTCAACCTCAATTACCTCCGATTCAAGGCCGACTACAGTTGCAGTTGTAACTCTAGACACCATACCGCTCAAATAGAATTTCTAATTCCTAAAAAGAACAGTGAAAACTCATTAATTTTTTTGAATATTGAAAAACTTGATGAGTTTTCACTATTTTGTATGCACAAGATTTGAATAGAGCAGGTAGGCGACGCCCATGAGTATATATACGTCCCCCATATTCAAATAACCGGTACCGATTTGAATAAAATCACGGACATACCCATTCATAACTCGTTCACCCACATTCGCTAAGGAGCCTGCCAAAATTAAAAACCATGCGGACTTTTGATATACGCTAAACACCATCCACTGCCTTACAATATAGGAAATGAGCACAACCAACACCACACCGTACAGCATATACATACTCCAAGTTGGTAACGGTATACTGAATGCAAAATATTGATTTCTAAATGGGTGCAATCCGAGATACCTACCAAAGGTCACATTACAATAAGAGAAACAGATAATGCGACTCATAATATCTATTGTGACCAAAAGTACTGCGGAAACATACCAAACGAGCGGACTCACACGTGTGAACCCGCTCGTCAGTCCCTGCATAGGAGGAATATTCATGGTACTAGATTGCCTTGTCGGCATAGGGCATTACTTCAAGACGCTCCTGACTAATTTCACGGCCCTCCTCATCAACTCCATAAGTACCTTCCTCTATTTTGCGAAGTGCCAAATGTATTTTCTCAAGATCGCTCGTAAGCTGCGCGATAATGTCCTGATTTACCTCATCAATTTGAAGCTCTGAAGCTGTATCGTCGTAGTCATTGCCGAGTTCAGTATGAGGTTTGACACTAGCAAGCTCGTTTTCTAGCTTCACCTTTGCCTCCAAGAGACGAGCCTTCATTTTTTCTATAAATTCATGTGACAACATATATATCCCACAAAATTACGAATTAACACTAATATACTAATTCCCCATAGTCCATTCAGCCTTGAGAAGGCTCTCAGTATAGTATATTCGTACATACTAGTAATTGGTAGAGAAGTGTCTCAATATAAAAATTATACCATAAAATGCCCTATATAACGCAAATGCGCCCCTATTAAGGGCCACGGTTGTAAAGTGCCCAATAGAGGCGCGGAGCCCCATAGCTTGAGCAACTTTGCAACTAGGTCTTTAACACAGGTTGCAAGGCTACAATTTCGTCACTAAAGGGATTGTCTCACCAATTAAGATGAGATAGCGTCTGACATTCCAGTCATTGGTGCCAAACTGAACCTTAAGCCCCTCTTCCGGTGATCTTTCACCTAAAACAAATTGTACTTTTAAAGTTTTTGATTTTTTATTTTTGACTTTTTTGTCCTTATAAAAAGGAGTACCTACATTTTTATTTTTGTTTTTTACAGTCAGCTCAGACTGGTTGAGCTATGACGAAGAGCTAAAGGAGAGCTGAGCATGATGAGAGTTTGATAATATCAATTCTTATTTCGTGCGCAGATTTCCTTCGTCCAATTATTAGTCCCACAAAGTAGGACCGACACCACTTATTCGTTTGTGAAAGAGCTACTTCTTTTGTCTACTTAAGTATTGTAGAATTGATACCAACTTATGTCAATTCTTATATAGCTAAGTGACTGTTTCTCCCATACTCATGAGCAGAAGAAATTTTAGTTACACATTTTTTTCATTTTTTTCTCAAAATGAAATTTTCTAAAACTGTGGATAAGTCATTTTTTCTCATGTAAACGACTCAGCAAAAATAAATTCAGCAGTTTGCTGCTCTCTATTTTCCACGAGCAATTCTAAAAATTGAATCTTTTCCATATTGAATGCACGCAAAGACTGCATGAATCCCAAAAGCTGCATATTCTTTTCATAGATATGCAATTCCGAAAAATACTCTTTTGCAAGCCTACTATAGTATGGATGATGTAAATCAACATGCGGTAACCCTACATAGAGGATATGGGACAAATCAAGAGGCTTAGCGGCAAAAGAAATTAAACTAGGCAACGCAGCAAGCACAATTGTTTTTTTACTATGACTAAAATTTCTTAAGACTTTGTTGGCGCCTCCATGGATACCCACAGCAACAACTGCGGGGACAGAAGAAAGTTTCGCGTAATGTACGTCATAGTATGTTTTAAGTTTGTCTAGAGTCGGAAATACAACAATACCGTTTTTTATACTTGGGAGCCTGTGCGAAACTTCCAATTCGAAACCTTCGTCAATAACAGTAAGTTTTTTTGGAAAAGTACTTTTATTTTCTACGCCCCCAGAATGCACGACAGCGTTGGACAGCCCTAAACGCTTACAAAAATAACCCTGCAATAATGTACTCCGAACATCTGTTTGCAAAACTACATCTTTTTTTTGTACAGTTGATTGCTTAAAAGCTTCTAAAAGCTCAACTGGCCTGACTATGAATGCGCATCGGTTATCCGAGAATTCAATCCAACGAACATCCATTTCACCAGACCTTGCATGAAAATACGCAGACAGACTGTCGATAACACGCGCAAGCGACGCATCTTTACCCCGTCCCCAGATGGCCTGCAGTTTTTTCGAGAGATTTTGAGCAGCTAAGGTAATGCGTGACCACGCATATTGACCAAGATCATCGGGCGAAGCAATTCCGGTTGTGAGGTGGAGTTCTTGCTTAATAAGCACAAGCACCCTCGCGTAAAAGATATCAACATGGGCAATTCCTTCTATTATATCTTTTTCTTTTGATGCATCTCCATAGCCTGTTTCAGGGTTATATATCTGTCTAAGGCCCGTGAGCATACTATTCCAGCTAATCTGCATACCGCTCTTTTGCTCTAAAAACTGAATATAGCTATCTGCCTGATCAATCCAAACATTTCTTCCATCCTTAAAGTCAACTAAAGAACGAAAGTCAGAAACTGCAACTCCGTTCGGTGTTCTGGATACAAAACCAGTCGTAAATAGCCGTTTTAAATCAGTTCCTATAATGGACCAGTTCAATTCCGCTAAAATACCGTGCGCAGAACCTTGGGCCTGCCAAACAAGAACTTTTAAAAAGGCTATCATTTCGCGCGGGGAAAGTTCAGCGAATCGATCGTGCAGCTCGTCCAAGGCACGAGCAGAGACCGATTCAAACGCTCCTAAGTATGGTTCCACGGACTCACTTTGTGCAAAACTTAACACCCTTTCGCGATCCGCGAAGGCAACAACCCAGGTAGGAACATGGGTCCGCATTGCCTGAATATCTGGCACGAGACGTGTACCTGGAGCAGTTACGACTATACCCGAACCCCTTGGCACAGCCAGCACCCCTTGTGTTAAAAGGTTACTCTGATCCAGCATGACAACGCGGGGCGCGTTACGGACGGTGACTGCAGCAAATAAGTGCACCCAAGGCATTTTTCTAACTGCAGCAACCTCTTTGATTGTGTTCTGTAACTTCTTGGGCAAATCCTGATATATACCTACGAGCTGTGCGAGCACCCCATACGTGGCCTCCGCATCTGCCAATGCACGATGTGCAGTAGTATGCGTCACCTGTAGCTCCTGCGCTAAATTTTCTAGGTTGTAGCTATGGTGCGTAGGCAAAAATATCTGTGCTAGTTCAAGGGTATCTATAGTATCGGAGATCAAATCAATACCCTTAGCCACTAAAAATTTGCGATCTAAATCCACCCCATGACCCAATATAATTGCTCCTGTTAAAAGATCTTGCACAATAGGTAAAACTTCCGACCACTCGGGCGCTGCATTCGCTTCCACAGAATCTATACCGGTTAAGCCCAATACCCTGGTTCGAATTTCTCCCGTTGGTTTTATCAGCGTCCCCCACGAGTCAATGATGGTAAGCCTACCTGCTTCAAGCCGAAACCTGAGTATTCCTATTTCAATAATTTCATCAGCATCGGGATCGAATCCGCTCAGTTCTAAATCAACACTCGCATAGATTTGTTGCTCATCATTCATAGGTATATGATAGCGGGACACCACACATGTGGCAAACTCATAAAGAAAATTTGTGCTCATTACCTTAAAGCATAATACGTGAAATGCGATGCCTATTGGCACCGCATTTCACGTTAATATTGGATATGAGAACTTAGATATTAGTAACCACCTCCATCACTACTCTTCATCAGCAGGTTCAACTGCCACAGCCGCAGCTCCGCCCTCTTTAACTTTTGCACGAATGGCCTCATCTAGCTCTTTGAGCATATCGGCATGTTCCCTTAAATAGGTTTTTGCATTTTCCCTGCCCACACCCAGCTTTGAGTCTTCAAATACGTATGTGTTTCCGTTCTTTTCAAGGACACCCAATGTTACTCCGGTGTCTAATGCATCTCCAGCAACTGAGATTCCCCAATTCCCTGGTTGATACATAATATCAAATTCTGCGGTCTTGAATGGAGGAGCTACTTTATTTTTTAGCACCTTTACTTTTACCCTGCTACCAATAACTGTTTCCCCGCTTTTAATCTGCGCAATACGGCGGACATCAAGCCGAATAGATGCGTAGAACTTTAACGCATTCCCCCCTGTCGTAGTTTCCGGATTACCGAACATAACCCCTATTTTCATGCGTATTTGGTTTATAAAGATTACTGTAGTCTTCGATTTAGACATTATGCCAGTAAGCTTGCGCAGAGCTTGGCTCATAAGGCGAGCCTGAAGACCCATATGACTATCACCCATTTCTCCCTCAATTTCAGCCCGAGGAGTAAGCGCGGCAACGGAATCTACAACTATAAGATCAACTGCATTGCTTCGAACCAATGTTTCGGCGATATCTAGCGCCTGCTCACCAGAGTCCGGCTGGGAAACCAATAAGTCATCTACGTTTACACCCAAATTGCGGGCGAACTCGGGGTCCAATGCATGCTCTGCATCTATGAATGCTGCAAGACCTCCCCGCTTTTGTACTTCAGCAATCATATGCAGTGTCAAAGTTGTTTTACCGGAGCTCTCAGGACCATATACTTCTATAATGCGACCTTTGGGAATACCCATAACACCCAGGGCAATATCCAAACTAATACTACCGGTTGGAGTAGTATCTACATTCAAAGAGCGGGAATCGGAAAGCTTCATAATACTTCCTTCACCGAATTTGTCCCGTATTTGATCAAGGGCGCTCGCAACCGCTTTCCAACGACCTGTTTCTGAGTCAGAAGCAGGTGCCTTCAATTTTCCTTTCGAAGATTTTGCCATACTTTATCAATTTAACAATGTAACAACATACCAAGGTCACTACTAGTACGAAGATAGTCGAAAACTTGTTATATTATTGTCTTGCTATATTGACTCACCACCCTGAAAAAATAATTATTTTACCCCATCGGCAACCATAGCTGTGGACGAAGCATGCGGAAGCGCATTTGTAGCGGTGGGCAAAAACGGACCCACTGGACTACCACCCCCCGCATCTACTACAAATTGGACTGTCTTAGTAGCAACTTTTCCAAAACGACTCTTCGCTGTCACGGTAAGTGTTTGAGCGCCGGAAAAAAAACTAATGCTGCTAGAAAACTTTCCATCACTTCCTGCAAATACAGTTTGTCCGTTCAGGGCGACCTCACTTCCTGGAGTTGCAAGACCAGAAACAGTAATAAGACTTCCTTGTATTCTATCGTTTGCCTTAGGAGTAATAACCGAGACATTCGGCACTTTGCCAATTGCAAAAATTTGCCACACACATACAGCAACAAACAAGGCACCCCCAGCAACAGACACAAGAAGAGTCCACCTGAATGGAGTCAACCTCTGGGCAAGCGTTTTCCAGGCAACTGAAGCACCAGAAGATTCATCGTTATCGGCAATAAGTGCCTCGCGGTAGAACTGTTGCACCAAAGGCTCACAAGGTATTGCATACAAAGCGGCCAACTTCTTAATAAATCCAACCACATATACTGGCTCTGGCATTGCTCTAAAGTTGCTCGTCTCAATGGCTGAAAGCAGTTTTAACGTAATACCTGTTTTCTGCACAACATCATCTTCCGAAAGACCTAAATCGGTACGGATTGAGAACAAATATTCCGCTAAAGTCTCCAGTTCAAGTTTATGAATTTCAAAGTCAACCATGTATGTATTATACTACACCCCTCTGAATGATTAATCGTTAAGGATCAGTTAATAATAAAGCCAGGCCGAGCAGCGACAAAATCTAGCCTCATATAATCAAAGGGGGAACTAAAGGTTAAGGATATATAGCTCTAGTATTCTTCGGGAGCCTCGCTCGCCTCACCGTAACCCTCGTCGCGGGGAGCTGCACCATATACTTCTCTAGGTTTGGCACCATCGCCCGGACCGATAATACCTTGTTCTTCTAATAAATCAAGCAACCGAGCCGCTCTCGCATACCCAACTTTTAACCTTCGCTGTAAAAATGAAGCAGAGGCCTTACCTGCCCTTATGACTTCTTCTTTTGCTTGTTCAAGTAAATCATCACCATCACCCTCATTACTCTCGAACCCTGGTATAGAGAGGGGGGTCTTTGGTCGCTGCACAATGTCATCATTATAGATAACTGCACCTGTTTGCGCTTTGAAGAAATCTACAACTTTCGCCACCTCTTTCTCACTTACATATGATCCTTGTATGCGACGAGGCTTATTAAACTCCGCGGAAACAAACAGCATATCACCGTTACCCAGAAGCTGCTCAGCACCGCTGCTGTCGAGAATGGTCCGACTATCTATTTGGCTCGCTACAGCAAACGCTACACGCGAAGTAATATTAGCTTTAATAAGGCCGGTTATAATATCAACACTTGGGCGCTGCGTAGCAAGTACTAAATGTATACCAATAGCACGGGCCATTTGAGCAAGTCTCACAATAGCTGCTTCAATGTCAGCTTGGGCAACTGCCATAAGATCAGCCAGTTCATCAACGACAATAACGACATACGAAAGAGGGAGAGGAGCCGTAGCGTTATATTCTAGGATATTACGCTTTTTCGCCTCAGCTAGTAATTTATAGCGCCTATCCATTTCACTAACAGCCCACTTAAGAGCATTAACAGCTTTTTCTGGTTCTGTAATGGGAGGAGTAAGTAAATGCGGAATACCGTTATAGAGTGTCATCTCCACTCGCTTAGGGTCCACCATAATGAGTTTTACATCTTGAGGGGTATTCCTGTAAAGCAAACTTATAATAAAAGTATTTAGGGCAACGCTTTTTCCCGTCCCCGTACTACCAGCTATAAGCATGTGGGGCATTTTGGCCAAGTCTGCAATTTGCGGCTTACCTGCAACATCTCTTCCGAGGGCGAAAGCAAGCCTGCTCTGATGATTAATAAAGTCTGTTGTTTGCAAGACTTCACGCAGGGACACTATACGGCTCGTCCTATTTGGAACCTCAATACCAACAAGAGGCTTCCCCGGAATAGGCAGCTCCATCCGAATCGCGTGCGCTGATAACGCTAGGGCAAGATCATTCTTCAAACCTGCAATCTGGGAAAGCTTTACACCGGTATTGGGACGAAGAGTGTACTGTGTAACCGTAGGTCCTACATTAACCTCGCCCATCTCAACTTCAATACCGAAGTCTGCCAACGCCTTTTGGATAATAGCGACATTTGCTTCAATATTTCCACTATCTACCTGGGCTTTACTGTCATCCAATAAATCAAATGGAGGAAGTTTCCAGTCTTTTCTCTCTTCAATAATTACAGCATCAGGCAGGGGAGCAGTTTCCAATACAGACTTTTGTATAGGGGGAACAGTAATGGGTTTAACTGGTTGCTGCTTCATTGCAGCAGGAGCAGATAGCTCAGTAGCAGAAAAGTCCGCATCTTGTGGGCTATTTATTTTGATTGCAGGCAATGGGCCCACCACCGTAGCAGACTGGACCACTGGGGAATCTTTATGTTTGACAAAAAAAGGAATATTAAGCGCAATAATCAAACCAATACACAGCAAGACAGCTACAATGAGCAAACCAGCCCAAAAGCCAAATATGCTCACGATCGGTACAGCAATAGCAGCCCCAAGAAGGCCAGCACCTTTTCCAGCAGTGGCTACGTCAAAACCAGCAAGCCCTAATATCTTTGCCTCTACTATATGCCAAGCGCCAATAACGGCAACAATACTCATAATAGACCCCAAGACTGCCCGTTTCCCCCACTCACCCTCAAAAGATTCTAGTGCGCGTGGCCAACCAAGGCCTATTGCCAAACCTGCCAAGACTAACGGCAGTACATATCCGAAATGACCAAGCAATATAAAAACAGCCCTACTCCATACCGAACCGAACCCCCCTGCAACACCTATAAAACTCATAACCGAAAGGAGTGCGATAGCCAGAAGCACAATAACCGCCAAAGCTCGCTTTGTATCAGGGCTCAAATGCATTTCGAAAGCAGCTTTTGTTTTAGAAGTACTCTTATTTTTCGCTGTTTCTTTTTTCTTTTTTGCCATATTGCTCATTATTTCAAGTAATTTATTGTATCACGCAGGTCCCCAAAAATACAGAGAGCAACTACACAGTAGTTGCTCTCTGGGAACAGATAGGGTAAACGCTATTATAAGCCTTTTACCTTGATTTTTTTAGTCTTAGCCTTGGCAGCCTTTGGCACGACTACTGTTAGAATGCCGTCCTTCAGATCAGCCTCAATATGCTCACTGTCAATATCTACCGGAATAATTACGCTTCGAGAAAAGTTTCCCCAATAACACTCTTGGTAGAAATAGTCATCGTCTCCAATTGCCTCTTCCCGTTTGCGAGCGCCCTTAATGGTGACCATATCATTTGCCACTGTGATATCCATATCCTCAGGTCGTACGCCAGCAATTGTCGACTTAATTATGACATTATCTTTAGTCTGATACATGTCTATATTAAGCTGCCCTTCGTAATCAGATAGCCATTCCTCATGTTGGCTCACCTCGGTTCTTACCGGTGCAGGCTTGGATTCAGGGGCGTCTACGGGGACTTCTACGGCGATCCCTTCTTCCTCTTCTATAACCTCTTCTTCCAAAATTTCCGGATCGGTTAAATCTTCCATATCTTCATCTTCTACATCGTCGTTGTCAGGGGCTTGATAGCTAGAAACAGGCTGCATATCCGCATCCTCATTTTGACTACCTATAATTTTTCCGAAAAAGGAGCGTTTTTCCTTAGGCATACAAATCTCTCTACGTTCTCTACTATTGAGATAATAATTTTATTCATCTGGAGCGCAAAAAGCTCCTACTCGGGGCTATACCCGCGACCATCTACTCTAGTATAGACAAGCTTATCGGGACTAGAATAAATACACTTATCTAATCAAATCTTACCGCATGTTATACATACCGTCAAACACTAAAAACTACCTATAAGTAAGTCTACTTTCTATGAAACAATTGGTTGATATAATCGCCCAAACTTACCAGCTCGGAAGGGAACACAAGGGCCTTAATATCTGAGTGTGAAACCAAGTATTTACGATGATCGCCACGCACAAGCTCCCTTACAATAAGGTCGCCCCACTCACCCACTGGCCTATTATATAGTGGAATAATTGCATTATGGGCTGTAAGAAATTCGATATTTAACTTTTCTTGTCCAGGGAGATAGTGCGTTACGAATACAGGCAAGTCGCGCTGGAGTGTTTCAGCTATAGTAAGTCCACCTGGCTTAGTAAGCATGAGATTACAAGCAGCATAGAGCTCTGCCATTGGCTCATGAAAACCAACGGATTTGAGCCAAGGACGAGAAGACCCTTGCTCCTTAACAGACTGATAAAGAGTCTCACTTCTTCCACACGCAACAATAACCCACACGTCCAGCCCTATTTCAACCCCTTTTGCCCGTACCACATCGAGCAGCTCATATAGTTCACTGGGCAAACGAACGCCGAGCGTACCACTTCCAACCAGCACCACTTTAGCATTCTCTGGTATAGCGAGCAGGCTGCGAATATCTTTGCCATCTGCACTTACCAGAGGAGGCAATGCAAGGCCAATACGAAACATGTTTTTATCAGTCACACCAAGCCCTCGAAGTGATGACATTTGTTCTACTATATTTGGGAGATAAAAGTCTGCACGGGGATATACCCAGGCACGATGAAAATGATAATCACTAAACGCAATCCCCCACAGGCCCCGGAAAGTCTTCTGCCGTTTCAAGACACTTATGACTGCCGACGGAGCGGTCTGGGTAGTAATAACCATGTCAGGTTTTTCTTGCGCCAGTAATTTTACAATCTCTCCCTTTTGTAGATTTGCAGCCATAAGACGAAACGGCATCATCACAACCCAAAAACCCCAAGCATATAAAAATGCCCAGAGCCATGGTGCGTGTTCGTTTACCCATACATGAACTTTTAAAAATCTCTTAACAAGCGGCGAAGGATCGGACCTTAACACTTCTCGGAGCACAACCTCAGCTCCAGCCTGGGAGAGCCACCACCCTATATTCTCCGCTACCCGTTGATGGCCGAGCGTGTGCGCAGTGTAGAGAATAAGAATTTTTTTTCCTGAAAGTGTGTTGGTCATAGTGTTATACAAAAAGTATCAGACGAAAATTAAACAAAGAAATTCGTTACATGGTGCAACGAATTTCTGTGCGCAGATTATTTTTTATCTTCTTCGGTAATTGTTTCTGCTTCCGCACTTCCAACCGACTCAGAGTTTTCTGATACGTGCGCCTGTCTCTTACCAAACTCTGCGTCGAGCGCCTTGTTAAACTTTTCTGCGTACTCACCTGTCGCTGCAGCGTCTGCAAATTTTTGTGCAACGGTTTCTGCATCAAGACCGGCAGCAAGGGCAATGGCCAAGACTAAACGATTCATGGTTGTACTATCTTGCTGCTGACGCGCAAGCAAGCTTTCCAATATTTCTCTTTTTGACAAACTGTTCAACTGTGATTTATTGCTCATAAAAAAATTCTTTACTAAATACTTATGCTGCTTCTATTATTTTTGGAATACTGTCAAACGCATCAGAGGCATAGGCATTGAAGGTAGGAAATTATTTTCTTTCGCCCCCTCCCGCAGTCGATGGTTTAGCAATTTGATTTCTGCGATCTGCAATTCCTGCTAAGCAGGTGATTTTGTTTTTATAAAAGAAGCTTACTCTTCTCTGACACCACATTTACAATCTGGTCACCACCAGCATAAATCAGAAAAGTGGTTTTATATTTTGCGAGCTTGAATCACGCTTTATTTAAGTGCGGCAAAATTTCAACACTTTCAACGATACAACCACTCCATGGGTGACAGTACTCTACGAAAGCCATAATACCTTGTCACACAATTTCTGTTTTAGCATAATCCCGTGTTACCCATACCTCAACATCCTGCTCTACAAGCTGTCTTGAACAGATCGGGTCACTCGCTGGCAGTCGCAATACTTTTTATGACAGCTCGTATCTGGTCGGTAGAAACGTAAGGAATTTCCGTAACCTTCGATAACTGCTCAGCAAGAGTGCCCTTACCTACCCCTGGAGCACCGCCAACATGAGTATCTTTTTGTGTTGTTCGTGCGCAGGAATTAGGGTGGTTAACTCTAGCGATGAACCTGTAAGATGGCGGATCCGCTGAGCGGGACTATCGCCACGCTTAGCGTGGCGGAGAGGGAGGGATTCGAACCCTCGGTACCCTTGCGAGCACAACGGTTTTCGAGACCGTCCCATTCGACCACTCTGGCACCTCTCCATGTTTTATTTACATTTGCAAACTTCAGATACAACGTGGAACGCTTGTAAAACACTAATAAATACTAATGTTAAACATACATGCAACGTTAATACTATACCGGCTTACCAGGGCCATCGTCAACACTTCATACCTGTGAATCTCTGTATGGAACCACATAGCACGTGCTCACAAGTCTCATTTTTTAACCGGTATCAGAATGCGAGTACAAAATGTTTGGCGGTGGATCGGGCTGGGTCCCAATGCAGCGATCGCCTTTCTATGCAGTTCTGTTCCGTACCCCTTGTGAGCAGAAAAATAATACCCGGGAAACTTTTGATCTTGTTTCATCATGTACTCATCGCGATACACCTTTGCGAGGATTGACGCTGCGGCTATAGAAAAAACTTTTGCATCTCCATCAACCACTGCTTGCTGTGCGCTGTGCAACTGAGGAATAGTAAAGCGTCCATCAATAAGTGTATACGTTTTATCTGAACGATAATGTTCTAACTTTTTATGTACGCCCTCTACAGCACGATAGAGCGCGAGCAAGTTTGCCTGATGAATATTTATTCTATCGATCACTTGTGGAGAGACTTGTGCAATGCTCCACGCGACTGCATGGTGTTTAATATGGAACACCAACTTCTCTCGCTCTAACGCCTTAAGCAATTTACTATCCTGAACTTTACTTAATTCTTGATTCGTAATTCTAAATTCTGCGTCTTCGCCCCAAACAACTGCTGCCGCAACAATGGGACCAGCTAGTGCTCCCCTACCCACTTCATCGCACCCAACTATATGCGAGTAGTCTTTTGACAAAAACTTTTTTTCGAATTTGAATCCTAAAGGTTTCATGTGCAACCAAAAAATAAATTCTGTGCCGCCGCCTCGCAGACCGGACCAGGTCACAGCGCACACAGAATTTAAAAAATAAATAAAAAATTTCTACGTTGAAACTCGAAAGTGCGGATAGCAGCTTATGCCGAAAATTTTAAAATCATTGACACCTATATCATGAACCACAATCTCAAATGTTCCTTCGAAAACCATCATGCTATCTGAGAACAATTCCAGGGAACCACGAACTACGTACAAACCATCTTCCACTGATACTCGCACACTTGGCATCCGAAGCTGCTTAGGCGGAGTTGTAAGATAATAAATAAATTTTTTATAGTCCAATTCTCTATCGACCAAATCTGTGACACTTACAATATCTAAAAGTGCAGGCTGCCACAAATCACGAGCCCCTTCATTCACTGCATCGACCCAGGTCTCAAACCACCGCCTGAAAGCGAACCGTGGCTCTGTTCCGACAGCATCGTTAAACCCAATCTGTTCCACACCAACTTTTATCATGCCAGTATTGTACATGAAGCCCAAAAAAATTACAGCCTACAACATGACTCGCATATTTTATTTGTCCGGTTCGATTAAGTTGGATAAGCCAATCAGAATGTAAAGATAGTGCTTGCATAAGTGACAGTGAATTTTAAAAAGCCCAATCGTGGATTGAGCCTTTTAAAAAAATTGTAATTTGTTCTTATTACTGGTCGGGATGCCGGGAATCGAACCCGGTCTCCACGCACCCGAAGCGTATGTACTACCGGTATACTACATCCCGCGTACCAAAAATAAAGACAGAAATACGTATGATGTTTGGTGGACTCACCGGGAATCGAACCCGGGCCTCAGCAATGCGAATGCCGTGTAATACCACTTTACTATGAGCCCAAAGAAATAATATAAAATAACTCTGATATTCTATATCACCACCCTATAGTAGTAAACCCCTGCAAGTGTTAGGATTAAAAGAACAGATGGGTATAATAATGATAGATATAAATCATACTTGCGTACCAGCAGACCTAGCTCTAATGAAGCCATACGAAATTAGTAGCCTGTAAATAACATATGTTTAAAGCAAAAATAATTTGTTTAGGTAAATTCAAAGAAGCAGCTTTCAAAAGTTTGGAAGAAGAATATCTAAAGCGTCTGAAACCATTTTGCAAAATTGTAGTTGAAGAGCTCAAAGAAGTTTCATATAAAACAGCTGATCAGATGCAGCATGCAAAAGTAGAAGAGGCGAAGACTATTCTAAGGCGCCTATCAAAAGATGCAGTAGTAGTCTTATTAGACGAGAAAGGCATAAGCAGAGACTCCATTGAATTCTCGCAATTTATAGAGCGTATAACGGGTTTTGGCAGAGAAGTTACATTTGTCATAGGTAGCGGCGCAGGCACGGACCAACTATTAAAAGAGAGGGCTAACCATATAATTTCTCTAAGTCCCCTCACTTACACTCACAATTTCGCGCGAGTGCTCTTAGAAGAGCAACTATATAGAGCATGTACTATCGCAAGTGGCAAAGAGTATCATAAGTAGCTGTCCCGTCTACGATACTGAATTTATAAAAACACTAGGTGCCTATACCTAGTGTTTTTATAAAAGACCAAGAGGAAAAACTGAAAAGACTACTCAACAGGAACTGTTTCATGTGCAACCTCCGCGATAAACAAACCGCTCCAAATCCAGAATAGCAACACTGTGGATTGAAATGTATAAAAATAATGATCAAAAAACATTAGAATCAAACAAGCTATAGACCCTATGCCGAGGGTCATTATTGCAAAATTACTCTGTTTAATTGCCTTCCACCAAAGCTCAAAACCATAGCCAAAATACAAAATGAAAAGCGCAAGACCTAGCAATCCTATTTCTGCACCAAGCAATAAGTAATAGTTGTGAATTGGTTGCACCTCCCAAGGCCTAAAACCAACTCCCAGATATTGTTTCATGTGAATCAAGGACTCACCCGGCCCAATTCCTAAAACCGGATGGGCCACAATAATCTCGTGCGCAGCAGAATTATAACTTTTTCTTTCCTGGTAGGCTTTATCGAAAACATTCCCCCGCTGCCTAATAAATGGAAGCATAATGGAGGCGACAACCAGAGTGCTAATAAACACTGAAGTAAAGATCAAATAATATCTCTTAATACCTACCAATCGTCTTTTGTTCCACGTGAAATATGCATAAAGAGTTAGTCCTAAGCCAGCCCCAAGCCAGCCTGCGCGGGAAAATGTCAAAAATAAAGCAAAAATAAAGAGATTAATGAGAAAAATTGTTCCAAGATATTCCTTTACCTTGCCTTGAGCAGCGTTCCCTAAGGCACTGCCTGTTGCCAATATGATCCCAAAAACCAAGAAGGCACCCAAGATATTTGGATGCGGGAAAATCCCATAACTCCGTAAAAAAACCTGGCCCAGAGCCTCAACCTTAGCAACTCCCCATATATATGGGCCAATGATTGACTCCCCAAGAACTTGCAAGCCTAAATCATGCTGTGTTGTAAATTGGTAGATCGCAAGCAAGGAAACTAATGAAAGAGAACCTAAAAAAATAGTAATAAAAAGGTTATACAGCCTAATCTTCAAATCTTTAATTGTTTCATGTAAAACAATTCCTTTAGTAATATATAGTAAATAATATAAAGATATTATAGGTACCGTTAAGTTTCTAAAATTACTGAAGAATGAGATGAATGCTACAACCATGAGCGATAATGGCAAAAAACTGTAAAAAATGGAATCTCGCCACGTGGTATAATTTTTTCTTGATGAATTAGACAAAAATAAACAGCTTATCAATAAGCAAAAAATTAAAATGTCGCTTACATTAAAGAAGAATATAGTAAAATCTTTCTTCTCTCCGAGAAAATCAGAAAAACTATCCAAAATAGGATATCGTATGTTTATAAACAGACATAAAACAATAAAAACAAAAAGCAGTCTAGCAAAGGTTATACGTAAATCCTGAGAGGTAGGAATGGTGCTTTTTTCCATTATGAGGGCCATAAGCTAATTGTAGACTATTGTTCTACCTCTCGGCCAGCCACAAACCGGCTTAAATGAGATTGAAATACAATTTCATGTTACAATTGCCTAAGCTGATTACATTATAAAATACATACAGCCACCGATCCCTTTCCTCCCCGTAGTTCAATGGATAGAACAAGACACTCCTAACGTCTAGATGTAGGTTCGATTCCTACCGAGGAGACCAATCAAGACTAAGCTCCCATTTATTTTAGGTACGTTCATAAAAGTTTGATAAAATAAAACCCAAGCAAAGAAATAACATGATTGATCCAGAGCTCAAGAAGCATTTAGAAAATTTAAACCTAAACTTAATTAGAATTCAGCGAGGCCATTCATGGTGGCGGTCTTTACTCCACGGGTTATTTACTGGATTTGGATACGTATTAGGTTTTGTTATAGCACTTGTCGTACTAGGTTGGGCCTTAAATATTATTGGAATAATACCAGCATTTAGGCGAGAAGTGGACAGCTGGAGACAACTTTTACAACAAACACAGCAGCAAAAACTACCAAGTGCTAAACCAACCAGCTCGCTACAATAACTAGTTGACTACAAAATCAAGCCGCGATACAATACGCACGCGTAGATTGTAATAATGGGCCTATAGTATAGTGGTAATACGCATCCATGGCATGGATGAGTGTGGAGTTCGATTCTCCATAGGTCCACCAAACAAAACACCTCACGTATGTGAGGTGTTTTGTTTGGTCTCTGTATTCTATTACCAATGAAAGACTCGACTAAAAAAATGCTCAAGATAACGAGAGTTTTGATTCGTGTAATAGATAATGAGTAAACCGGCAAGGTATAGCACATTTAGAAGGATTACACGAGACAGATCATGACCTATAATTTTATACTCTGCTGCTTCAGCAGAACTATGTGTGACTTCTGTATTTCTTGTCTGAGAATGCTTCTTTTTTGACATACAATAGAAAGGTAGTTTGTAATTTATAACACAGTAAACATAGCAAAAAATCAATTTGAAAGCAATGGATAACGATGGTACAATAGCGCCACAGCGCACTAAACATTCGTTGCTATTAAAAGCCCAAAAAGGCACCCCC
The DNA here is from genome assembly GCA_964648985.1 of uncultured Candidatus Saccharibacteria bacterium. Lineage (GTDB taxonomy): Bacteria > Patescibacteriota > Doudnabacteria > UBA920 > UBA920 > JAEUSE01. The sequence goes on along the minus strand of CAZYMS010000017.1, from coordinate 5,004 downwards.
CATATGGATAAAAATGAAGATAACGGCGCAAACGCCGCAGAAACTGTAGTTGGGCCTTCTGTTAAAATTCAAGGAGATCTCAATTCCGAGGGCAACATAAGAATTGAAGGCCAGGTAAATGGAAAAGTTAAGACGACACAAAACGTATATGTAGGGGAGTCAGCAAAAATTACTGCCGATATTTTAGCTGGTAATTGCACCATAGCTGGCGAAGTACAAGGAAATATAAAAGTAACCAGCAGTCTTGTTCTTGAAAGCGCGGGTAGACTTGTAGGAGACATTAGCTGTGGCATCCTCCGAGTAGAAGATGGGGCACAGTTCTCGGGAAAGTGTAATATGGGAGCTGTATCCAATGAGAAGCAAACAACCAAAAAAGTTGGCGATCCAGAACCAGAAAGCTAAACCGAAGCCAATTCCTAATATCTAATATCTAATTCCTAATGTAACTATAAAGTTATGCTTTATAGGCTCCTTCATTAGACATTAGAAATTAGTTCATTAGGAATTTTTCCTTATGTATTACTACATCCTTGACCCGGGGAAACTATCCTTACCGAAATTTGAACAGCTACAAGTCCAGCTGCAGGGTTTATTGCACGAATTTAATATTTCTGGAGAAATAGGAAGGGTCACTACGCTGCGCTCTATTCCGGACCTGGTAGATGCGGCAGCCAGTCGTGGAGCCACTACTATAATTGCCTGCGGCAGCGATGACACACTTAATCAAGTACTGGCTGGTCTTAAAAGTCGAGATTTTTTATTGGGATTCCTTCCATTAGACCCTGAAAACTCCTACTTAGCAACCATATTGGGCATACCCAACTTGCAAACGGGTATAAAGATTATTGCCGCAAGGCGTATAGTTAATCTAGATCTGGCCGCCACCGGCAGCTTCCATTTTATGAGCTTCCTCGAATTTGGCATTACGAGTCACAATCTTGAGCAGGCAGGCATATGGAAAACCATACAACTTTTATCAAGACCGAGCACGAATTGGAGGTTTAAAATTGATGACTCGTATACATTAGACATACAAGGACTTGGCGGCCTTTTGGTGAATAGTCGCAGCACATCTTCGAAACAAGAGAGAATCGCCAATCCCACTGATGGTTTTCTGGACTTACTCCTCATCGAGCGAATGAGCAAAACAGACACGTTGAAACTGAGAGACACATTAGTACGTGGCCAACTGGAAGACCTGCCAAACCCAACAGTGATAAAGTGCAAATCTGTTGAATTTCTAGAGCCAAAAGGCTCGGCTCTTACCATGTTCGGCCGCACTGTAGCCAAATTTCCGGCTGTTGTTACCATGACGGGACGCAGGCAGAGAATGATTGTAGGGAAACAAAGAACCTTTTGATTGCGGAAGTATAAATTAAGAATGTAGAATTAAAGATGATGGGACTATTTTCTTATATGTGTTACATAATTCATACTTCGTGATTCTGCCTTCTGTGTTTCACTTACTTGCTTTTTCCTTACATTTTCTGTACAATTTAACAGATACGCGCTTATAATACCTACTAATCCTTATTCTTTGTTTATCTAGCTTTACTCTAGATAAACAAAGAATAAGGATTAGGAATTTTTTCATGAATCTCTCCAGCTTATCTTCTCAACTAAACATGTCAATCCCAGAGCTACGGACAAAAGCCGCTGCAGCGGGCTTTGCCATACCCCCTCGAAGCAATAAGATTGATAATTTTTTAGCACGTAAGATAAGCGACGCCCTCAGTGCAAAAAAGAACGAACCACAAGAATTACCTACAGGACCAAAAATGGTCCAAATACCTCCGTTCCTCAAGGTAAGGGAATTTGCAACACTGTTAAACCGACCCGTTACTGAAATAATAAAGGTTCTTATTCAAAATGGGGTCATGGCCACCATTAACGAAGAAGTTGATTACGATACTGCGGCCATTATTGCCCAAGATATGGGTTTCGAAGTAACTGCGGAAGAAAAAACAGGAACCGATCTTGGTGCAGGCCAATTACAGGAACTATTGAACAACGAAGCAAGCGAGAGCCTTGTTGTGCGACCGCCTATAGTGGCCGTTATGGGACACGTTGACCACGGAAAGACAACTCTTCTCGACGCAATACGAAGCACAAACGTAGTAGGCGGCGAATCGGGTGGTATTACTCAGCACATTGGTGCCTACCAAGTAGTACATCAAAATAAACCAATCACTTTCTTAGACACACCTGGGCATGAGGCGTTCTCTGAGATGCGCGCCCGAGGAGCAAATGTAACTGATATTATAGTACTGGTAGTTGCGGCCGATGACGGCGTGAGACCTCAAACTGTTGAGGTAATTAACCGCGCCAAGTTTTCCGATGTCCCGCTGATAGTAGCGATCAATAAAGTAGATAAAGAGAATGCCAATCCCATGAAGGTAAAGCAGGAGCTTGCAAACCTTGGGGTAGTTACCGAAGAGTGGGGCGGTAAAACCATCGCAGTGGAGGTTTCTGCTAAGCAGAGTAAAGGAATAGATCAGTTACTAGATATGATCCTTCTCTTAGCAGAAGTAGAAAGCTTTAAAGCAAATCCAAATGGTAAAACTGTTGGTACTGTTATCGAGTCCCACACAGAGAGAGGTAAGGGCGCTGTCGCTACCGTGATAATTCAAAATGGAACTCTGCGCTTAGGTGACATAGTGGTCGCCGGTGGTAGCTTTGGTCGCGTTAAGAGCCTAGAAGACGAACGTGGCAGAAAACTAAAAGTAGCGACTCCAGCAACTCCTGTGGAAATTTCTGGTTTTTCAATAGCACCAGAAGCGGGTGATATTTTGCAGAGCATGGACCAAATTGAGAAAGCGAAAGCTTCTGCAGATTTTGTTTTAAGGCAGACTCGAAGCCATAAACTAAGAACCAAAAAGCAACTTCAGGGTGATGCCACAAGCAAAAGCTTGAATTTGATTATTAAAGCGGATGTGGCTGGTAGTCTTGAAGCCATTTCGCAGTCGCTAGGAAAGCTAAAAAACGACGAAGTAAGCATACAAGTTATTAGCCAGGGCGTAGGTGAAATCAACGAATCTGACGTACTTCTAGCATCGAGCAGTAGAGCTACTATAATTGCATTCCGTACGAAAACCAATCCAAAAGCAATTAATCTTGCCAAGCAAAAACAAGTAAACATAGACTCCTATGAGGTCATTTACGAACTTTTGGAAGATATCACTAGTGCGGTAGTCAAGCTATTTACGCCTGAATACGAGCATACCACGTTCGGCAAAGGAGAAGTCCTTGCTTTGTTCCGTACTGAAAAAGGACAAATGATTATTGGCGGAATCGTGAAAAGTGGCGAGCTACGAAAAAATAAGATACTTAGCATATGGCGAGGCGATACAGAGCTCGGCCGTGCTGAAATTTTAGAACTACAGGAAAGCAAAGTGGCGACAAAAGAAGTTGCCAGCGGAAGAGAATTTGGCATGAAGCTTAAAACCACTATAAAGGTTCAAGTTGGAGATACGCTTGAGTCATTTGAAGAAACCCTGAAACAAAAAAGCCTGTAATACGCTTGAGTATACAATAAAAGCCGCCCAAGAGCCTCGTAAGGCTTTGCACTTAGCATTCACTACAGAGTATTCATATGCCTAAATCTACTAAAGAGCCAAAATTGCGTGTTGAAAGACTTGAAAGTCTAATGCAGGAGTTGCTAGGCCCTCTCGTTGCTGGGTATACAAGCGACCAAAAAGCGCTCGTAACAGTAACCAAAGTAGAGGTAAGTGGTGACATGCGCCACGCTAAAGTGTGGCTGTCTATTCTCGGAGGCGACGATGCCACCATTCTAGCGGTACTTAAAAAAAATATCTACGATATTCAAGGTGATGTGAATAGAACGCTTCCCATGAAAATCATCCCCCGGATACAGTTTGAGCTTGATACATCCCCTCGTTTCGCCCAACATATTTCGGAGATACTTGATAAGTTAGATTAGGTCCGGTTCGAAAACGCAGCATCATGACAATACCAGCTCCCCAAGACCTTATTACTGCATTTCACACAGCGCAATTTGCGCTACAAGAAGCGCAGAGCATCTTCTTTACAACCCACGAACGAACGGACGGTGACGACCTCGGCACTGTACTTGCGCTGTATCACGCTTTAAAAAAAAGTGGGAAAAATGTCCTAATAGGAATCAAGGGAGGAGTGCCGAGTCAATTAAAATTCCTCCCTGGTTACAATGAAGTTACTGGCGAATTCCCGCAAACCTTCTCGCCAGACGTTATTGTAATCTCAGGATGTTCTAACCTAGAACGGACGGGGATACTACGGCTGGGACAGGCTAAAGCAACCATAATAAACTTCGACCACCACCCCGACAATCAACAATACGGTGATATAAACGTGGTAGATCAGAATGCGTCTTCGGTTGCAGAGCTTACCTACAATTTCTTCAAAGCGATTGGCTGGCCCATAACATCTGACATTGCCACCTGCCTCCTCACGGGGATAATTACAGACACGGGCTCATTTTTGCATAGCAATACAAAACCTTCGACTCTCAAAGCCGCAAGTGAACTGATGCGCAAGGGTGCACGCACGACGCTCGTAGCAAAGCATACATTTAAAGGAAAAAATGCGGCAGCGCTACGCGCGTGGGGAAAAGCGCTTCAGAATGCTTGGCTGGACATAGAAAAAAAGATGATTTGTTCCATCATTACCAGTGACGACCTGGAGGAGCTTGGGAACCCACCACTAGCTGCGTTTGAAGGGATAGTGGAAACCCTTAACAAAGTACCCGAAGCTGATTTCGCCTTATTTTTAAAACAGGACGGACAAGTGATAAAAGGCAGCCTTAGGAGCGACCCAGAAAAGGGAGGCGGGGGTATAGACGTAGGCAACCTGGCGCAAGCGTTCGGGGGAGGCGGACATCGCTTTGCAGCTGGCTTCGTATTCCCAGGAACTTTAAAACGCCTAGACAATAACAAATGGTCAGTTGAACCCACACCCGAAGATGATCTCGCTCTCATTCCAGAATAAAAGAAAACACTCACTAAA
>CAZYMS010000016.1:0-33629 GCA_964648985.1 uncultured Candidatus Saccharibacteria bacterium | reverse complement strand
TGGTGGAGATGGGGGGAGTTAAACCCCCGTCCAGAAGTTATCAACGCCATAATTATTCACAAGATTAGTCAGTTAGTAGTACTGTTCCGTATCGTAACTGACAACAAGCCAGAACAGTCGATTTACGAAATTCGTGCACAGCAGGTAAATCAACCACTGTACATATATTTCCAAATGAACTAGCGAATCCTACGACGGAAAAAACGTAGGTGCTAGGTATTCACCTAAGTTGACTTAGGCGTATACTGGAGCGAGAGTAGCAGAAGCGAAAGCTTGCTGTACTTTGTTCCAAGCAGTTTGAGCTGCATTTGTTGGATGCCCACGGGATTATCGAGACCAATAGGCGTGCTCGTCTTGCATATTACAAACGTATCAAAGAACTGTCGAAATCCGTCATCCCCATGAGGGTTAATATACTCTAAATATTAGGAAATATCAAGACTCCGTGCATTCAGTATTTTTTACTTTACGTCTTTAAAATTTCAAAACGTACTAATTTTTTTATTTTTCTTGTATACTCCGATTTTACAATTGGAAAAGTACGTATAAATAAAAAAGACCCTTATTTATTCTCGCTTGCGGGTCAGTACGAGAGCTCAAAAAGTTTGGATGAAGAGTAAGCTAGTTTAATAACAGTGAAGCTGCGCCCGGTCTAAGTATCTAGATCCCAGTCTGTGATACTCACTCCCCGTATGTCACGGTAAGCAATATGCGTATACACAGCGCCCTCGTCCCCAGATGGTCTTTTGATGACACAAAGTTCGTCACCCACATCGTGCACCTTCCCGGCAACACTTGCGGCACCGTGGCGGTCAACTGTTATATCCTTGCTCGAATTCAGATACTGTTCTACAAGTCTTCTGTATGGGTTCAAGTCACACCTCCATATCTCCAAGTTTAACGCCTTGAGGAAGCAGCTTATAGCCTTTTGCTGCAGCTTGCCGATAAGCCCCCTTCATTGTGAAGCCCTTAACGTTAAGGACTTCATTATCCAGACAGTCTTTGATAATAATTTGGTACCAGCCACCAGCAATAGTACCCTCCTGCATTGAAAACTCTAGGACCACTCTTTTTCATTCACGATACGACTCCTTTAAGATGTGAGGGCTAGTGCGTGACACACTAGCCAGTTATAGTTTAAATACCCTTTTTACACTCTCGCCATTTTGCCAAATTGCAATAGGATATTCGCTTAAACGGACTTACTATAAAAATGACTGTCCATAATTTAAGTACTTTGAGTAATTATGGAAAAAATACTACACCATATATACTTTATATAGTCAATGCTACAGCACCCCCAAGTATACACCTGAATATGTGAGTGAATTCGTAGCCAAATTTTCCTCACCTGAAATCTTTCAAAACCCTAATGAATACTTAAAGAAGACGTTGCCACTTGTACCAATTGACTAGGGATGCCCCCAGCATATTTAGAACATACTTTCCCCCAAAACCATGACCACCATGGTTTATATAGAATTTCTATTGCCTATTAAGCTCCAAGATATTGCTGCCTAATGTTATCGATTTCCGAAAACTTTTCTCGATATAAAGCCAATACTGCTGGTGTGGCCACAGAGAGTACAACCCCCTCCGGTAAAGTAATAGTAGTAGAATAATTTTCTGGCCATTCATATTTATATTTGTTCCAAAAGGTAGTGGCGAAGCGCTCTTCTTCTTTTTGCACAAGCAAGAGCTCTACCATAACACCTTGGAACATGAACGCGCGTTTGTGTGGGAAGTGTTTAGGAATTATTTCCTCCACTTCTTTGTACGTGGCCAGAAATGCATCTACTGCTGCAAAACTTTCCGCTTCGTAGAGAAAATCAATGTCTTTGTGCGGCCTAGGCGCTATTACGCCTTGCAACTCTTCTGCCCAACCGCCAAAAATAGTAACTGGAATGCCAGCGTTGTGCAGTAGTGTATAGACTGTTATAAGAAACCCAATATTATTTTCCATAGAAAGCGAAAACCTCAAGAAGCTATCTTGAGGTTTTTACATGTAGTGTTTACTCTTCTAACATCTTTTTAAACTTTTCATCGCTGTAGCGGCTGAGCGGGAATACATCTTCTGCTTCTGCAGGTACTGTAGCTCGGTAGGTGCCAAATAGTTTATCCATAAAGATGAATACTATGCCGTAGTTTGCTTGTACATAATGATGCGCGTCATGATGAACTACCAGCCTTTTAAAATGCGCGTATTTACTCAGCCTGCTCTCAGGCAAGTGATACTGCTGGTGCATAATACTTACCACGTATTTTGCATATATAACGGAACCAATAATAAGTGCGAGGCCTTGCCACCAGGCGAGGACATCAAATGCAGAAAGGGTTAACAGTATAACTATGACAATAGCGCCAATCACATGCCACAGTGGATCCTTCGCATTCGAGTACTCTATTTTGTTAACCGGCCGGAGAGATTCTGGTGGATACTCCACTAAATGGTGATGAATATGTATGCGGCGAAGCTTAGAACCCAACGCGCCCTGGTGGAAAACTAGCCTATGCACCCAGTAACCAAGCACTTCTACAAATGGAATGCCGAGCAACATCCAAAAGATAAAATAGAGAACAATCATACTATGTATTATACAGTACCAAGAGTGAATGTTTAATTTTTGATTTCCACCTTAATAAGCAAATTCATAAGACCAAAAGGCCTTATATGTGCCCATCAATATCTATAATTAACAAGTAATCTTCAAGAATGAGCCATTTATCGGTTTTTTGACAGAAATGGGAGAAAACCGTATAATTACCACAAAGTTTTAACAAACTTTAATTTAAAAACCTTTGCAAAAAACCAGAATCAATCACCAAATTCAAGCCCGTGAACTTCGCTTAGTAAACGAAGATGGCGAGCAAATTGGAGTTCTTAGCCTTTCAGAAGCCTTAAAATTGGCAGCGGAGCACGGCCTCGACTTAGTAGAGGTCTCCCCTAACGCAAACCCGCCAGTGGCCAAGGTAATAGATTTTGCCAAGTACCGCTATCAACAAAAGAAAGTGGAACAGCTGCAAAAGAAGAAGGTTAAGAAGGTAGAGGTTAAAACCATTCGCCTTTCGGTCCGCATTTCTGAACATGACATTGCCACTAAGGCAAAGCAGACCGATGAATTCTTAGACGAAGGGAATTTGGTTCGCGTTGAACTCCGCATGCGGGGCCGTGAACAGGCATTCTTAGACATTGCCGAAAAGCAAATTCGAAACTTTCATAGCAAGGTTACGGTAGCGAATAGAATTGAAGTACCCGTCAAACGCATGGGCAATACTATGTCCATGACCTTAGCACCCGCTAAATAACATTTAACAATTAACATTTGACAATTGACCCGACGTACAGCTCTTCGCAGTAAGTCAAAGGTTAAATGTCATTCAATTATGCCTAAAGTAAAGACTCACCAAGGAGCAAGCAAGCGTCTCCGACTTACTCCGACCGGAAAAGTAATGCACCGCACCATGGGACAAGATCACTTCAACGCCCGCGAAACCGGTAAAGTAACTAAGAATAAGCGTCGCGACCAGGTACTCGACACCACCAACGACAAACTTAAGAGATTAATACCATATAAATAACTAGTAGTCGGTAGTCAGAATATAGTAGTCTGTAATGAGCTACTGACAACTGACAACTGACAACTGACAACTATTCTATGACCAGAGTAAAACGCGGCGTTGCCGCTCACAAACGAAGAAAGAATCTGCTTAAGCGCGCAAAAGGATTTGATAATCGCCGTTCTACCAACTTTACCACAGCTCGCGAAGCCCTTCTCCATGCTGATACCTATTCATACCGAGACCGCCGCAACCGTAAACGCGACATGCGCGCACTATGGCTCCAGCGTGCAAATGCTGCCCTTCGCGACAACGGTACCACTTGGAGCAAATTCGCCGGCATACTTAAGACAACCGGTATTACCATAAACCGCAAGATGCTTTCTGAAATCGCCATCAACGCTCCTGAGAGCTTCGACACCATGGTAAAAGAACTTATCAAGGCATAGACAGTTTCTAAAGCTAAATACAAAAAATCCCCTTTCGGGGATTTTTTGTATTTAGCTTTGGCACGCTTTAGAAGCTGTCTAGCTCACGAAGTTTTGGAAGCTAGTATTGCTACTACTGTTGTGTATTTGTAGGAGCTTTCTGAGCAGGAGCTGGAGTAGGTGTTGGCGTTGGTGTAGGATTTACTGCAGGTGCTGGCTGAGTTGCAGGAGGGGTCTGAGATCCGGTTGCTGGAGGAGGAGTTTGAGCACCTGTGTTACCAGCATTAGGATTCGCCTTGTATTCAATTATTGCCTTCATGACCTTACCATCTGCCTTCATGTCCTCGAAGAAGAGGACCTGATCTCGGTTAATGGACATCTCATCCATAGGACCATGGAGTTCATTGCCAAGTTTTACCAACTGAAGCTGAGGCTGAGTTTGAGCCTGTTGCTCTGTTTGCTGAGAACCTTGAATTTGTGGCTGATTAACCTGGAGATAGAAGATGTCGTTAAGCTTTAAATACTTGCCTGAGTCAGATAATTTACCAAAGTATACCTGGCCATTAGTGAGGAATACTGCCTGGTAGTCAGAAGACTTGGCGGTTTTACTTCCACCCCACTTATCGCGAAACAACACCGCAACAACTATAATTACCACTACCACTATAACCAATACTATCCATGGCAGTTTACTACCACTGCGGCGTCCGCCCATGTCACTTGGCATGTCAGAACGAATCGCAGAGCCCATTGGCCTATTTACTCGTACTTCATCATTCATAAAATGTATATATTTATTGTTTATTAAAAGCTTTAACGTAACAATAATTTCTTAGCAACGCAGGATGCTCAGCATACTCAGTGAAGGAGTATTAGATACACGTTGGGTACTTCCTCCAAAAAATGCTTTATACGTCACTTCAACCTTCGCAAGTCCGCTGCTTTTTTGGTATTCAACTGTGTAGCCCGAAAGCATTACTAGTTGCGTCTGCGGTAAGGAAGCTGCCAGCTCTGGACTGTGTTGTAAACTAACGTCTGAAGAATGATTTACAAAACCAAGCGTGTAAATCGGAGGAGAAGCCATAGTTAGGCTTGATTGCACCTCCGGAATATGGAGCGCAACAGTGAAACACTGTGCTGGTTGGTTTAAATTTAAAGAAACTACGGCTTGCAAGTTCTCAAAAATAAAATCTGAATCAATTGTACACCCTGCGGCAGCGGATAAGGCCGAAGAAACGTTCACATCTCGTTGCACTTGAGCAGTAACAACAGTGATTGTTTGTGGTAAAAACGAAGCTACAGGGGCTGGAGCCGGTTCAGTCTTTGCAGAAGCAACCGGAGGAGTACTCAACCCCACAAGTGCTGCCAAAGTAAAGAAAATAGAGAGTTTTATTTTATTTCGAAAGTAAAACATTGCCTCTATAGTATACCATGGAACCCTCACTAAAACCGGCCACACTTGTTTCTATGTATCTTACCAATAAAATACACACTCTGCACTTTCTATTATGCAGAGTGTGAATAATTTTTCAGAGAATATTATTTCTTTTATTTCTGATAGGCAGTAGCTAGACACCGGCTGCGGTGCTCCGTGTCCCTGAGTATGAAATATGGAAACATTTTCAACCCGTGGGCTTTTACTGTATTCGGATACACCGAACGATACTATACACAGAATAATAAAAGCAATGACCGCAGTTTGCAGCCAAGAGCCATTTAGAAATTTTTTTTGACTGACCAACATTCAACGATTTTAATTGTTTTGATGAGACACTTGAACTATTTTCTGATTGTACCCCCTCTCCCGAACCTCTAAGATCAAAGGCTGAGGCAAGCTTGGTCGAAAAGGCTGACGCAGAAGTGGCTTTACTCTCATCAGAAATTACCTGCACCACTACTTCTACCGGCACTAGTGATTTCTGTACATGTACAGAGTGCTCGCCCAAAGACTCAAGCCTACGGGTAAGCGACTCTACTATGTGCTGAAGCGCATTTAATTTGTTATCGAATCGAGCAGCGTGGGCTTTGTAGCTAAGTACGGATAATTTATATTCTATTTCTGAATTGAAAATAGTAGCTAGTGCAGGAGTTGGGACATGAGCAGCACTGGAAACCTCTTCTTGGCTTGGTTGTTGTAGCAAAACCTCGGGTCCTAAGCCTCTATTCATGAAGGTCATAAGTGCATCTTTGGAGACAACCCGATTGCGTCCAATTTTTTTCCAGAAAGTTTCCCAGTACGACATAAAGAGCCAAGGTAGTCTTGGTGATACCCAGAAATTTTAGCAGCGTCTGCAGGGATATTAAGTCTATATGTTCGTTTTTTTGTGACACGTTTTAAGTTCTGTGTGTTTCTCTTTTGGCTATATCGGATAACCGACACCTCTGTAATTATTATAAAAATTAAGCGAAAACATTCCTATAGGAAGCAACAAAAAATATCTACTGGCAAGGAGCTAACTCTTTATCCTAAATTAATTTTTTCTGGAATTGCCTACGTTCCATGATCAAATTTCTAAAACAAAAAGAAGAAATATACCGTAAGCATGGACCTAATGCAGATATTAAAACCACTTTGTGCGGACAAAAGTGGTTTTAAGTAATAACTAAGGGGTTTAGAAGCCACGCAAGGAGATAAAAGCTTATTAAACCGGCTTCACCATGTTCTGTGGAGTAGACTTAGCAAATGCCTTAATGTTTTCCAGAGTGATTTCCAAGATTCGCTCTAAGGCTTCCTGAGTATTAAATGCATTATGGGGAGTTATTATGACATTTTGAAATGACATAAGCTGGTGGTCGGCAAGGACCGTTTCCATTTGACCAGCCTGCTGCTTGGAAGAAGTAAGAAGCTTTTGTTCCTCCCCCACATACCCCTCCTCTTCCAGAACATCGAGAGCAGCACCTGACAGTATGCCATTACTCAGCGCATCTACCAAAGCGGGAGTTTCTATAAGCGCGCCCCGAGCTGTATTTATTAAAACTGCTCCTTGCTTAATTAACCTCATATTGGAACTATTTAACAGATGGTGAGTGCTTGGCATGTACGGCGCATGCATAGTAATAGCGTCGGACTCCGCAAGCAACTCCTCAAGCGACACATATTTCATACTGCATGTTTTTTCTAAATCTGGCTTTGGAAATGGATCATAGGCCACCACCTTCATATCGAATCCATTTGCAATTTTTATAACATGACACCCTATGCGCCCGGTACCAATAACACCAAGAGTTTTTTCTGCTAGGTCAAAACCTTTAAGCCCATCGGTATGGAAGCGCCCTTCTTCATGCACACGCTTAATAGCCGGGTACACTTTTCGCGACAGAGTAAGCAACAGAGCAAAGGCGTATTCGGCCACGGTCCGCTCTCCATAGGTTGGAACATTGCAGACCACAATTCCTTTTGCTTGACACGCCGCAAGGTCAATGTGATCAAAACCAGTACTGCGAGTAACAACTAGTTTCAAGTTTGGAAACTTTTCAAGGACGGCTGTGTCTACTCTCGAATTTACAAACACGGAAAGCACTTCAGCAGTTGTGGAAGATGCTACATCCTGAGCCTTGTCAGCTGCATACGCAACAGTCAATTCGCCTGCGTGCTTTTCTATATACTCTTTAGTTGTATCTTCAATTTCGCAAAATAATACGTTCATACTCATACGTTAATAGCACCTTACATAATATGACAGCTCGAGAATAGAATGGATGGCATTACTTCTCGCTCAGCACAATAACCAAGTCTGCCACATTTGCGCCAGTGAGCCCAGTCTCAATATAATCCCCTACGGATTCAAAAAACAAATAACTATTGTGGCTTCCTAACTCAGCATCCATATTAATACCCAGCCGTTTTGCCTTTACGAGGGTCTGCATATCTACAAGCGCTCCCGCAAATGGCGTATTATCATGCCCATCCGTATCCATCGCCAAAAATACTTGCTTATCCCCTAAAAAAGGCAGCGCTGCAAGAGCCATTTCCAAATTCCGACCGCCTTTCCCCGATGCACTTTTCACTTCCACTGTACTTTCTCCGGCCGCAAGAAGACATTCACCCCGTACTGAATTTTCTAAGAATTCTTTAGCAAGGTTCTGTGCATGCCCGTTATATGCCTCTTTATATATGCGTGCATTAAACCCTAAGTCTTGGGCCTTAATCTGCATAGCGCGCACAGCTTTTGAGGCAGAGACAATCATATGGGATGAAACTCTCCTAAAATATTTCTCTTCTTTGGGAGTCTCACGCAAACGACAGCTCGGCATATTACACGAGGCGAGTACATTATATTTTTTAAGAATCGCAGCTGCGTCGTGTATTGTAGTGGTATCTTTTATGGTGGGACCGCTGGCTACCATACCCATATTATCCCCCGGTACATCTGAGAAGACCAAGTTTACGACCTGGGCAGGGTATGCCGCCTGTGCTAACTGGCCGCCTTTGACCATGCTAATATGTTTGCGAACCGTATTAAGCTCATGAATATCTGCCCCGCCCCGCATAAGCGATTCAACCATTTTGGTTTCGTTCTCGCAGGTCATTTCATAGGGATAGCACAAAAGACTGCTCCCCCCACCACTCACCACACACAAAAGCAGGTCGTTTTCTGTGAGGTCGGTTGCCACATCCACTATCTGCTTTGTAGCTGCCACGTTTATATGGGTGGGATAAGGATGAGAACCAATAGTACACGTAAGGCTCCCTTGGCTACCGCCTTTAAGGTCAAGTACGAATCCACAAGCGATGCGGGACCCTAAAATCTCATACAAAGCCGTAACTGCATCGTAGGCCGCCTTACCAAAACCCACAACAACGACACGCTTCACTAGAGCAAGCGGATACACGCCATTAGCAACCCGTAGGACATCGCTCTGGGAATCGTATATAACTTCTGTCTTAACCGCACGCTCGGTACGTATGGCAGACAAACCCGCCTCTAGTACGAGAAGTGCCTGCTTGCGCAACGCATTTGTAGCCAACCCATCAAAGTTTTTTATGCTCGTTGTTTTGATCATGAAGCAGTCTCCGCGCTCCGCTGACGCCACAGATACAGCCCCAGTCCAATAAGGCAACACACAACTATGGCAGCAATTAGTATATACCGCGCCAGGCCCGAAGATTGTGCTGGGGCTCCGGGCATCGACGCATGAAGACCAGACGTATCTGACACGGTTTCAGTACTATCACCTACGGGTTCGGGAACCTTGGGTATAGTACTTGCGGAGTCAGGGACACCGGTTTCTGGTTTCTGTACTATATTATTCGAAATATTTGGACCTACCCCCTGCGGTATTGGCTGTAGAGGTGCCTGCGAGGGCACAACACCAGGGACAGTGGTGGTCGCACGCACAACCCCGAAACACATAACAAATATACACAGGGAAACCAATAGAAGAATCTTTTTTTGAAAAGACCCACCTGCTCTGCAATTGAATTGAGGAGTTTCTATATTTCTCATACTAAGACCTGCTTACCAAAAATATAATTAGTTACTGCTCCAGGAAATTTGCTGATATCCATTCGTTGTCAAAGGAAAGCTTGGAGGCGGACCATATAACAAACTACTATCGTAAATAGTGGAAGTATTGGTATACCCAGATGTAACCGTACCACTCCCATTCACCCAGCTCCACGTCCAAACTCCAAAACTGCCAGTTGTACCATAGATTGTAATACTGTTTTTTATTGTTCCAGGGAAGTAGTAAAACTGAGCACTACCATTTTGCGCTATAAGTGCGGCATCAACTTCCAAATTGGTCGGGGCACGATACGTTACTATGATATCCTGCTGTGCGATAAGCCCGAGCGTATGTGCCCCATCTTTTGCCGCATACACAATATTATTTGGAATGAGAATACTGGGAGCGCTACTCGCATTATAAGGAAACTTTGCAGCTGCTACCGTAGCCCTGCCATTAACCGTACCTTCGACCCATGTTCTATCTTCTACAAAAATGAGCCCGTTAGAAGGTATGGCCTGGGTAAACTGAAGCGTACGCGTATTATAATCTAAGTACTCATTGTGCGCTACGCTATTTACGTCATACCCAGTAGGGTTAGACTGCAGGGTATTTATCTTATACACGCTTACTGTGCCATTGCTGTTGAAAACTAAACTATACCCTTGTGCATTGGAGGGTGCCAAGTATATACCACTTGCCTGGGCAGCGGATTTCATAGTAGCCAGGTCGGATGTCATGCTTGAAAAATCAACACTCGGAACTGGGTACTGCCAATAGCTCTGGGTAGACGCGGGAGCAGCACCCCAAATTCCAGCCTTGGTAGTAGGGCAAGGACTTCCAGACCAGGAAGGGCACGTATACGTACTTTTTGCGGAGCGGATGGGAGCATTACCTGTGCCATCAAAACGGATACCACCATTCGCAAAAATTTGCCCATTGACCGATTCACTAGTTCCAATCCAGATTGACTCATTGGTCAAAAAAGCATATTGGGCAAGGCTGGGAATCCCATACCTCACAGTGACCGTGCGTTTCACTTTCGTGTTTGCTACGGTATACCCGGTCGATTGAATAGTTACCACAGTAGTCCCGCTCAAGGGAGGATATATGAGCAAACTATATTGACCAATAACCGTTGCGTTATCGAAATCTTTGAAGTCATGTACATAGGGACCACACGGATTACATCCAAGATGCCCATTACCATCACTATAGTCTTTTGGATAGTGCGCCAGATACCATTGATAATAATTAACTCCTGCTTCTGCAATATGGAACGCAAGCTCTTTATCCTGACTGGACCGAGCAAGTCTTAGCTGTGCAGTAGCATTGCCTAGCAACGCCAAAATAACTAACGACACAATAAAGATAAGCACTACTATAAAAATAAGTACTGAGCCTTTCTCTCTATTCTGTTTTGAATCTTTATTATTATTCATATAGCATGTATGTACCCCATGAGCGTCGACGCAAGACCTGAGAGTTTGATTATTTTGTGACTAGGATTTTTAGCAATCAAACTCTTACAATTTTATTTTCTTCTGAATAATGTACTGGCACAAAACTCATCCGTATACCCAGCATTGCTTACGAGCACGTCAACCGTATACCAACCCTTGCTTGGAATAGAACCAAGATTGAGTGACCCACGCCATGTTCCACCGCCCTGGTTCGTGCCAGTGACAAATACTTTAGTCCCGGCCTTATACACATCAAAACGCAAGGAGGTAGTATCTGCCACACCATATGCGTATAAATAGAACGTACCATTCCCATTCGCACTGTTCGATTCAGGTGCGGCGCTGACGCACGAAGGCTCAGGCGGAGGTGGGGGGCTCACCTGCACAGTCACACTATCGTTTACCGAACCTCCAGGACCCGTACACTGAAGAGAGTAGGTCTGATTGCTCGTCAGCCCCCCCGTAGTTTGTGACCCGCTTGTACCTATAGTGCTGTTAGGCCAATTACCTGAAGTGGTAGCACAGCCCGTGGTGGTGGTACTATTCCATATCAAGGTAACTGTAGTATTATACGCAATGGTAATAGGGCCATCTGAGCCATTTACTTGCAGCGCTACTGTGGGAGCAGGTGGAGGACTTACCTGCACAGTCACACTATCGTTTACCGAACCTCCAGGACCCGTACACTGAAGAGAGTAGGTCTGGGTAGCAGTGAGCTCACCAGTAGATTGAGACCCGCTTGTTCCGGGACTGCCTGTCCAACCACCACTTGCGGCACATGTGGTGGCATTGGTCGTACTCCATGCGAGGCCTGCACTCGCCCCATAGGCAATAGTGATAGGTCCATCTACGGTATTTACTTTCAAATCTACTGTAGGAGCTTGTGCAGGAGGAGGCGCCACTGCACCTAGATTCGTTTTTAAATTACGGATAGTAGCCATGGCAGTGACCGTATAACTATTGGTATTATTCACCCCTGCTTTATTTGCTATAGGAAACGCCACACGAATAAAACGCACCGCAGTTACATTTACGGGTTGAGTAAGGGACGAGCCCGTTACACCATTGTACGTGTCATCGTAGTAATAAAAAAGCGGAGCACTTCCTAGTGCAAGATTATTCTGTACCAGTGTGACTACTTCGGAAGCCAGCGTATAGGTACCCGGCGAGCCAACCGGTTTTACTATACCCCTATAGAGTTTATTACTCTGGACATAATAGCGTACCCGCTCTATATCTGTTCCACCGTCAACATTACTATAAAAGATAAGCTGCTGGTCTCCAGCGGTATCTATAGGATAGGCCCCAACGTTCGAGGTAGTACTATTGCGAACCTCGGCCATAATTTGAAAACTTATTTTTCGCACTTGATCCTGGTCGGCCAAAAGCCCACCTTGCTGCCTATTAACCGTAAAAGTATTACTAATTAATGCCATCACCCCTAAAATGAGAAGACTAAAAATAGCTATAGCAATAATAAGCTCAATAAGAGTAAACCCGAGGCGAATTGTTATGTTACTACGTTGTTCCATTGCCATATAGTTATGAGCTCCACTAAAACGCTACGAAATAAAATCTAGTGGCTAAGCAGTACCTGCAAAACTTGATTGCCTGAAATAGTAAGGCTATTTATTGTTTGGGTTTGATACCCAGGCAAACTAATATCCAAGGAGTAATTATTGCCAGAAGTAAGGTTTAAAAACACACTCTGTCCCGGACTGAAACAACCGGACACATAATTTATACTCAAGCTTGTGAGCACAGGCGTAATATGGTCTTCATCATATGTTTTAAGAAATGCTTTATACCGCACGTACCTATTGCCATCGAGCGCTGTGCTAATATTACTACCGGATACGGTGTAAAAAGTAGCGTTGGTACCATCGGGACCGACGTAGTCCCAGGTAGTTCCATCATTGTTTGCTGCGAGCTGAAACCGCAGCTCCGCTGCATCATCTTGTGCAGCAGGAGCGAAACTTAAAGTAGTAAAATTAGTCGTGTCTGCACCGGTGTCAAATGTAGAAGATTCAAATATGCCGGTACTTGCATACGTTCCACTTGTTTTCTTGAGCCGCATGCCAGTAGGAGCACTATTTGCATCGACGCCGCCGTCGTCACTGAAATATGCAGTATCGTCTATAAAGTCTGTCTGTCCAGGCCCGCCAGTCCAACTTTGCTGGATAAGCACACTCCCCCCCGTAATACCATAATAATCCTGAGGAGTGCTCCCACCTTTTTGCAAATGCACCTGCGCACCTTCAACCGCCGAACCCGTTGCCGCGTCTTTCACAATAACCAGAAGCGTATTAGTGCTTTGCTGGCCTAAGATTAATGTAAACGTCTGGGAGGTGGTAGGTAGCACATCTATCTGTTGGATTGGAGATGTACCTATGACCATAAGATTCTGACCGGTGAGTAAGGTGGGAGTATACGTGTCCCATTCAATATTAGTAAGGGCGATTTGTCCAACTGAAGAAGTAAAATTCTGGTTGAATTTATATACATTCGGCGCAGTTCCAATAAGCTTGGCGCCTGCCACATTCACATTTACTCCATTTATTGGCTGGCACTTCTGATCCAAGGTACGGACTGTAAGATTTGCAAGGGCATCAATAGCAAAACTCACTTGTGTTATTTGCCCCACCAACACAGTTGCATCAGGCTTTATAGGATTTGGGTTTTGCACCGTAATGGGATATGTTCTATCCGTTGAATATCCACTTTTGGTAACGGTAATATTGTACCCATTTACACTCGGAGGCAGCCCAACCTCAGTCCAGTTCCCACTACTATCCGTTGTGCGATCCAAAATAATGTTTGGCGTAAGCGCAGTATTGCTAATATGTATAGACGCATTAGGCACTGGGCTACCAACTGCATTAAACACTCTTAAAAGTAGTGCTCCTGCATTTTGAGTACCCTCAAGCCCCTTTGGGGAAATATTCGTTACAATGGTGGTAAGTGCACTTGTAACGGTACTCTGAACAAACATTTTTACTTGTTTATAATCTGCGGGTGACGAATCTGTACCAAGTACAGCGGTCCCGTCTGCAGGATCATCGAAATATGTTACTTCATAATAAATACGGTAGGCACGACCCTCGATTGTAACTGTGCGAGGATTTGCTGCATCTGGCAGACTACCGGACGGATTACCGTTTACAGTTCCAACCTGCACGTAGGGCAAATTCCGAACCACCTCCAAGTCAGCCGAGACCAAACTAGAAAGTTCTGTTTTTTCTCGCGCTGCCTTCACGCTACGGGTAAGAGCGGAGATAGACCCAAGAACGCCCGCTACTAAAATAGTAAAAATAAATACGCCTACCACAACTTCAAGTATGGTAAAACCGTGATCTTCTTTAAATATTTTATTGTTTTTGTTTCGCATTTGTATATGTGCGTAACCTACTCTCTAAGTATTTTAGCACATATTTTTAGACAACATCGCCAAAGCCGGGACCGAACGCAAGCTCCCCTATTGATTCGTAACAAACTGAGACCTTAGCACCTAATTGCTCAATTGTTTTATTTTAGACAAAGTTTTCGGGCCCACATACCCTACCGCTGGACTAAGGCCATATTTCTTCTGGAATGAAATAACAGCGTTTCTAGTAACTGGACCAAAGGTGCCGTTAACTCCGGCATTAAACAGTCCCTGACCTGCGAGAAAAGTCTGGAGGTATGCAACATCGCTACCCTCCATACCATATTCGAGCTCGCGAATGAGCGTGGCAGGGATAACTGTAGGTAGCGTGGCAGGGGCTTGAGAGGCCAATACACCAGTCGGCAGCAAGGATAACAGAGCTTGGCGTGTTGGCGCATTTACTAAACCATACCCGGTTGTATGCTCGTCACCACTACATACTATACCTTTGGCGCATTGGAATTTACGCACACTTGCTCTGGTTAAATTTCCAAATGACGTTGTTTCTTGCCCTACTGAACCGAGACCAGAAGCAGACACCTGAAACCCTATCTTATTTAAGACCTCTTGAAGAACTTTTACTTCAGGGTTATTCATTCCGAAACTAAGGTCGGATGTAAGGATAGGGGTAGCGACAAGAGTCGATGAGACTACGGGAGAAGCTACCGGCACTGGAGCCACGGGCACAGATGGCAAAGAACCAGCTGAACCCGCTACGGCATTCCAGCATGGAAATGCAGCCATCCATGGAGTAGTCCCTTGTTTCTCATAGAGGTACCGAGCATAAGCAATATTACCTTCTACTGTTCGTATATCATACCCAAACGAAAGCGCTTTTGCTGTATGACCTTCGCTGAGTTGAAAAATTCCAAGTACGGTACCATTTCCTCCACGAAGTACCATGCCATTCGGGGCGAACTGGCGAAAACCAGACTCACACTGGGCAATCGCGTTCATAACCGGTATATCTGCAAAAGCAGCACGCACCTGACTCTCGACAAGCGCATTACTGCCAACCTGAGCAATTTCCGAAAACTGAAGTGCAGAGGCAGTCAGCGGCATACATAAGATACCTAACGCACAGATATGTAAAAAAATGTTTTTTATATGCATAGTATAACCTTATCATACAAGAATGAAGAAGCGGGAAGGTATAATAAAAACTTCGCTGGCCCATGCGAAGTAAAATTATTTTCAGTATATATAAATGCTCATTTATTTTTAGTGAGATCTTTTATGCTACTTGCCACTATATTCGTACTTTCCGGAATATGTTTTCCTTGTACCCGTACTGTAGACATGGAGAGCTCTGAGAGATTCATCGGTTTGTTATTTTTACTACGAACCTTAGAAGTAGAGGCATCTATCCCATAGAGTACGCCATTTGAGATTACGGTTAAGGCCACACCATCTTTAAGCACCAGTTCGCCAGTTATATCTATATTACGGAGCCGCACGGTAGCCCTTACTTCTCTTGCTGAAACTTCAGTGCGGGTTCGTTCCCAAGTGCCTTTTATAGTCGCCGACATACCAACGGCAATTTGCTGGGCCGGCACTATGGAACCATTTTTCATATATACAGTCTGTAGGTTTGTATGAATATTTTGACTCCCGTATTGCGTGCCGTACAAGGTAAGCGTATTGGCCCCTACATCAAATGCAGTAATTTTACCTGTAAATGTACCGCTATGCGAATAAACCGTAAGATCGCGAATGCGCGTAGTGGTTATACTATTATCTTTCCATACCTGCCCGTATACTTCCACCTTATCGCCTATCGCAAACTCTGAAAAACGCAACGGCGCACCATTTCTACGCAGCAGTACCGTATTAGATGTCTCCGCCGAGTATACAACTGCATTTGTTGTTTTAAAAACAACTTGATTGCCAATTAGTTTAATTACAACACCGGTAAAACTCTTATCCCCGGTTGCAAAAACTCTCTGTGGAAATAGCATAGTCAGGACTGCGACACTTGCCACACCCATATGACACATATTTATCTTCATATTGTTTGGTTCTTATTAGTTCTAACATATCACATCGGTGATCAATTTTTTCTAAAGATTATGTATACAGAAAAGACTCACACAATGGTAAACCAGCCCGGAAGATTATCTGCAAGAGCGTATTCCTACGGGCTCATAAATATACTATAATTAGCTAACGTAACCAGAAAAGATATGCAAGAACAAGCAATTATTATAGAAAATTTAACAAAATCATTTAAGGCTCTTAAAGTGCTTGAGGGTATTAATCTGCAAGTAACACGCGGTACTGTGCTAGGACTACTCGGTCCTAATGGTGCCGGCAAGACTACAACAGTACGAATACTGAGCACGCTTCTCGCCCCAGATAGCGGCCGAGTATTGGTAAATGGCCTAGACGTTGTAAAGGATGCGGACGACGTCAGGGCAAGCATTGGTCTTACCGGTCAATATGCAGCTGTAGATGAATATCTTACCGGACGAGAAAACCTCATTATGATGGGCCGGCTATATCACCTCAGTAAAAGTAATGCGGAACTGCGCGCTACCCAGCTCCTAGAACAGTTCGACCTTGCAGAAGCTGCAGACCGTGCTGCAAAAACATATTCAGGCGGTATGAAACGTAGACTTGACCTAGCCCTTAGCCTGGTAGCAACTCCGCCGATTATTTTCTTAGATGAACCAACAACGGGACTTGACCCGCGCAGCCGTCTCGCAGTGTGGGATATTGTAGATCAGCTTAAAAAATCTGGCACCACTATATTGCTTACTACACAGTACTTAGAGGAGGCAGATAAACTGGCGGACCGGATTGCGGTTATAGACCATGGAAAG
This sequence comes from uncultured Candidatus Saccharibacteria bacterium, assembly GCA_964648985.1. Classification (GTDB taxonomy): domain Bacteria; phylum Patescibacteriota; class Doudnabacteria; order UBA920; family UBA920; genus JAEUSE01. Next base: position 16,486 of record CAZYMS010000016.1, on the reverse strand, counting down.
GTTATAGCAGAAGGCACCGCAGATGAACTTAAAAATAAAGTGGGAAAGGAACGTCTGGAAGTAGTTATCGCGAACCAAAGCAATTTCGATACGGCAGTACATGTTATTGGTGGCGAATCTATCAAAACAAATATTGACGAGCGAAGCATTAGCGTTGCCATAGGTGGAAGTGTTGCCGAGGTTAAACGAGTACTCGACCGCCTGGCTGAGACCGGTATAGAAATAGAGAGCCTAAACCTGCACAAGCCTACATTGGATGACGTATTCTTACGACTTACTGGTAAAGAAACAGAAAATAACACTGTAAATAATTTCTAATGTCTAACATCTAATTTCTTATGTAAGACTAGCGTTGTCCGAACATTAGAAATTAGGAATTAGTAATTAGACATTTCCTTATAACTCTATGTCTACAACAACTTTAAACATCGACACAATAAAGCCTGAACAGCACAGTAAATTCTACTGGGCTGTGTCTGACTCCCTCGTACTTATAAAACGTAGCCTTTCCTATATTTTTAAAAATATGGACCAGCTGCTTGGCGTAGCTTTTCAGCCTATTATGTTCTTGCTCTTGTTCCGCTATGTATTCGGTGGCGCCATTAGTACTGGTGGGGTAACTTACGTCAACTTTCTCATGGCCGGCATACTCGTACAAATGGCTGCGTTTGGGGCGCTCACTACTTCATATAGCGTTGCCATTGACCTGCAACGGGGCATTGTTGACCGTATAAAATCCCTACCAATTATTAGCGGTGGCCTGCTTATCGGCCATATTATTGCAGATTTATTCCGTAATATTCTGTCGTCCATAATAATGATTGGCGTTGGGCTTATAGTTGGGTTCCGCCCTACGGCGAGTGTGAGCGACTGGTTTGCCATTATTGGCATTGTACTTCTTTTCACGTTTGCACTTTCGTGGGTCTCCGCCATTTTAGGCCTGATCGCCAAAACCGTGGAAGCAGTGCAGTGGATGGGATTCATACTCGTATTCCCCCTGACGTTTGCAAGCGCGGCATTTGCCCCAACTGAAACCATGGCCAAAGGCATACGAGTATTTGCTCAAAACCAACCAATAACGCATGTAATAGAAGCAGTGCGGGGATACATGATTGGCACCCCGGTTGGTAACCACGCGTGGCTTGCTGTAGTCTGGTGCCTTGGCGCACTTGTAGTAGCAATACCCCTTGCAACAATTTTATTCAGAAAACATACAAGTAAATAGGTGGACCGAAATATCCAATTTCCAATATCTAATTTCCAATTTAGAAAAACTAAAATCAGCCTCTCGGCTGATTTTAGTTTTATTATTTGGATATTATATATTAGAAATTAGGTATTGGCAGCGTAACGCTCTATATCTTGTTTTATCATTTCTTTTCTAAGCCACATACGGTCTGCCACAGCCACTGCATCTGCAAATTGAACATGGAGTAATGTGGAAAGCCACTCTTTAACTTCGGCATTATCTGTTATAAAATAACTTTTGCCTTCACGTATGCTAATAAGATTCATATACCACGCAGGGCCCATTTCGGAAAGAATGTCGTGAAAGTAATGTGCATACCCCTGAAGCGCTTCTGGGGCGCTCCACACTATGAGTTGACCAACATACACCGGCTCGCTGAATGTCTTAAAGGTAATATGCTTAGTATCATTTTCCAAAGTTCTATCTATACGCTCCAAGCTGGAATTCTGACACTCAGAAAAATAGAGCGTCGTCCAATCTTCTGGCAGGTCAGCCTTTTTAAGCAGCTCGGCATACGCTAATCTGTCACGCTCAGTAGTTATTTTCGCCCCGAAGTTAAGCGTGTTATCGAGAATACCGCATATGAGTAGACGAGCACTGAGTACACTCATTTCCCCCACCAAACCTGCGGCGTGCCATAACTCATATACCTGTGTGCATGCCGCACCCACAGCCTCTATATGAGCATTTGTACCTAGCTTACCTTGCCAATACTGTTCAAATCCAGGATGATGATCTATTATTTCTACCACGCGTTCTGAGTCTACAAAAGTATCAAAGTAGTTTTTGTCTGATAGATCTATGAGTGTATACGTATCCTTGGAGGAGTGTGTATACTCAGTTACCAACGGAGCATTCCACGCGCGAACAGTTTGAGGAATACTTTCATTCCACGGAGCAGTACTCACCGCAAGAGCATCAATCCCCTGTTTTTTCAGTAACTCAGCATGGGCAATAATACCTGCATACGCATCTATATCTAAATATGGCCAACCCGAAGTGACAATTCTCATATAGTGTCTCTCACTCTTGTAGTAATGAATGTCTATCTATCACTAATATGCAACGAAGCAATTCTATGGGTAAAATTTTTGCCTACAACCGTACCAATAATGGCCCCAAGTATACCACCGGCAATAAAATCTGAGAACCAATGGAAACTCATGGAGGCTCCTATTCCCACATACAATGCAAATACTAAAGCAAAAGCTTTTATAATAGTCTTTTTTGGATAAAGGACAATTACTGCAAGTGCCATGGAAAATGCCACAGTGGTGTGGGAAGACGGCCAACCCCAAAATACTCCACCACGCAAAATTCCAAAACGGAACACCTGGCTTATGTCTACGAGCGGTGTAATTATTCCAATTTCCGGTCCCGGCCTACCTGTGAATACTTTTAAAAATGATGATATAAGCAAACCCAATAACGCTGCCTGCCCTAGTGCCCATGCTGTATTTGTTACATTTTTATTTTTTTGGATAGACGCAAGCAGAAGCAAAACGAGAGGTAACAATATAGGAAGCAGACCGCCTATAATAGCAGCGCCCGGAAAGAAAAACCTATACGCGAGAGTGTGCTGAAAAAATATAAAATATGCCCAGTCAAAACCTGTAAGCACCAATAGTGCGGTGAACGCAATAGCCACGCCTAACCACGCCAAGTATCGGGGTGAGCATATAGCAATAAAAGTTTTAGGCAAATTATAGAATAGCGCAGGCATACTATTAATCTTTTGGTGTTATTAAGGCCAAACCTACTGCAACACAATGCTCACAGAATAAGTCCTTACGTGCAGTACAAGAACACTTTATACGCAGTCCTTTAGGAGTGGATAAAAAGTCTACTGTTCGGACTTCTTTATTACCATACTTTACTTTAGCAACTAGGTGGAAAGTATTAGACGTATCAAAAACAATCTCTCCTTTTTTGAGTATGTCCTGGCCATATCTAAAATTCGACCTTGACCCGAGGACTTTAAGCTCTTCCAAACTAAGCAATGATGCAACTGGTTTCATGCATACAGTATATCAAAGACCTTATTGAATAAATAATCATAGGCATACCACCTATTCATAACGAAAGAGTGTGGAATGCATACGCCCCACACTCTTGAAAGCCAATGTCTGGATTTTTCTTTTTCATATTTCCTGATGCGATGGATCAGGCAGAGTTGCGAGACCACACCAGACGAAAAGCTTAATCACCCAGCCTGTGACATCGCAGAACCCATGAAAGGCACGTCGAGGATGGGCATGGTGATCTTCATGTTTACCTTCTCCAAACAAGAACAGTTGACCTACCCAATTCAAATTTGTGGCATGATTACCTTGCGCATTGAGACTATTTCGCCAATGACCAAGGCAATTTACTAGGCCAAAGAACAGCAAGCAGACCAGCGCGTTTATTAACCACAGCAGAATGCCATGATAAGGATAGCCCACGCACCAACCTATCAAGCTAAATGTGACAAGCCCCAAAAAACCAAAACTGTTTAAAGTATATTTGGTCTTAGGAATTCTAATGCATGCCACAGCCTTATCTACCACAGTAACTTCGCAGCTATCCACCAACCTGGCAAACAATTCGGGATGATCTATCCTGGCTCGCTTGTGAGCAAATAACGCCCCCACCAAAACCCACAGAAAACCAACCCATCTTAAACGGAAACTCCACGGAGTATGGGGATCACTAAGTGTATCCGCTTTACCATGGTGTATTACATGTCCTGCATACCATTCGCGCGCGTTTGCGCCTAAAATGAAAGCCAGGAAACCCTGAAATACGAGTGCCAAGCTCTTAACCAGCTTCACCGCGCCATGCGAAAGATGACGGTGAAGATAAATGGTCGTAGACAGAATCGTTGTCACGGCCAATAAACACTCTACCCTGATGAACCACTTGTGGTGCATCAAAAAAGAAAAAAGCTCTCCAGACATTATATTGTAAATCCTCCTTGCAGTATTTCCGAAGGGCTTAAGTATATAGGCTAAGCCCTGTTACGTAAAGCGATCCAATCTAGACAATGCTAACCATTGACAGGCAGGCTTGAAAGATAGGAAATAATATCATCTATTCCTTCACCTTTTTTGGTAATGGCGGTATACAACCTGCGTATATTTTGCCTTACTTCATCTACCACCGCAGCGGATATACGCACTCTCGAATGAGTAAATAAACCGTTTATAAGAATTTGCTCTGTTGGCCTAAAGCTTGCATACCTAAAAGTTACTACTGCAAAGGCCAGTGCAAGATCTTGTACACAGTGTTGTTTTATGAGAAGAGTAGAGTCTATGACTCTGCATGCATATCTAAGAAGCGCACTTGTGCTTCTTTCTACTGTTTCGGGGGCGTATACCCGAACCAACTCAACACCGTGAAAATACACAAAGGATGCTATGATTACATGCAAACTAGGAGCGGAGTTTTTCTCTTTATCCAGCAATCTGAGAAGTGTTACTTGCCATTCACTTCCAGTTCTCTTAAAAGTAGTTTGCGAACTACGAAACACTTTACCTGCATCAATATAAAAATCTGCAATAGCCAATAAAAACTTTTCTAAATCTGGAAGCGCCTGCTTACCACCGCTTTTATATACGTACCCAATAAGTGCTGCAATAGGAAATACGAAATTTATATACGGTCCAAATGCGCGAGACCTAAATGGTATTTTACCATCTACGGGCAAAGTAACATTATACATAACTGTTACGCGCTCAAATTCAACCAAATAGTATTCTCGCCAAAAATTTTTAAGAATTGTGCCAAGCCCATGGCGAATGCTGTAGTGACGCAGGAGCACTATTCCCCTAACTACATTCATGAGTGTGGGCCGAAAAGCGGTGTATTTCATATAGGTAGTATATCAATAATTACGCATACAAAAAACGTACCCAGAAAATCTGAATACGCTCTGCATCTATACACCTCTATACCGCCGCCACGAGTGACGCCCTGCGTGTAAAATCTACTACTTCTTGCAACAGGGTAACCTTGGCACTAATTAGGTCTCCTTCACTCTGCTCAAGCTTTGCTTCTTTTGTCTGCACCTTTACTTTCATAGCAAATGTTTTAAGGTCAGGTAACCAGTCTACGAAATCATTTTTGCCGCCAAATACACCGAGTGCCATACTAATAACTTTATCCTGTACTTTTTCAAGATCGGCAAGGAGGCCCGATACCACACCCTCTGCAGGACCTTCTGGCACAGGACCTTCGTGGTATGTTCTTAGTAACACAAACAAATTTTCCCGTTCTTTTTGAATCATATATACGCTACCAACATTAATAGGTTCTGTGTAAAAATAGTTTGACACAAAAATTTCACTTTGATGTAGTAAGCATACTCTCTATTACCCATGGCGTATACGGCCTGCGCACAAAAGGGCCAAGCTAAGCACTTAAATAATACCTACCTACGACTTGAAAACATGGTAAACGACATTGATTAATGGCTGAGAATACGCTACATTTAGGCCATGAGAATAGAAGAAGATATAAAACTGGATTACGCGGATGTACTCCTTAAGCCCAAGCGGAGCACACTTACTTCGAGAAAAGAGGTAATGCTAGAACGAACATTTCGCTTTTATCACTCTCCTAAAACATGGGCGGGAGTACCAATAATGACCGCAAACATGGCCACCTGTGGGACTTTTGAAATGGCCCGAGCACTTGCTCCCCACAAAATTATTACGACACTCCATAAGTACTACACGGTAGCCGAGTACGAAGAATTCTTTAAAGATTTTAATAACCCCGACTATATTGTATATACGCTCGGAATTCGTGAAGCCGATATACAGCAGCTCAGAGCCATGTTAGCCGCCGACCTGCTTAGACATTTTTCATTTATTTGTATTGATGTACCGAATGGGTACCTAGAAAGCTTTCTTGATGCAATAAGACTTATTCGAAGCCTTGCACCAAAACACATTCTCATTGCTGGAAATGTCGTAACCAATGAAATGACGGAGCAGATTATTCTCTCTGGAGCAGACATTGTAAAGGTGGGAATTGGACCGGGTTCAGCGTGTACCACCCGACGCATGACAGGAGTTGGTTACCCACAGCTCTCAGCAGTTATTGAATGTGCGGATGCCGCACACGGTATCTCCAATAGGCAAGGTTGCGGTTTGGTTATAGCTGACGGCGGACAACAGTATCCTTCATGCATTGCCAAAGCTTTTTGCGCTGGCGCAGACTTTAATATGGCGGGGTCTCTATTTTCCGGCTATGACGAAAGTGATGGGAAAATGGTGGAAAAAGATGGTAAAAAATACAAAGAATACTTTGGCTCTTCTTCTAATAAAGCATTACTAGATTTCTACGGCAAAAAAGAAACACATAGAGCATCTGAAGGTAGATACGTGCTCATGCCCTATAAAGGAAGCGTACAAAATTTCATCCAAGAACTCTTTGGAAGCCTTCGTAGTACCGGCACATATATTGGCGCGCGCATTCTTAAAGAGTTCTCTAAACGAGCAACATTTATACGAGTAAACCGCCAACTCACTACATACCTCGAAAGCTTTGACCAAGGAAACTAAACCAACTGAAACAAAGAACCAAAAACACCGACATAAGTCGGTGTTTTCATATACATGCCACTTTGCAACAGCACTATATATTATTTCTTGCATTACACAAAAAATAGTACTATTTGTGACCAGTTATTAGTGTGCACGTTTGCCAACCACATTTTGCTGTGTGCGTTGCGCCAGCAGCTATGTTGAACCAGTCTCCCCTTTTGGCAGTGCGCGATCCAAGCTCGTCTATAATGGTGAGCGAACCCTCTAGTACCACATATATTGCTGGCTTCTCATGAGTATGTTCGGGAAATTCTGTATATAACTCATGAGTTTCGGTTTTGAGATCTTTGAAGCCCTCGCTACTCAATTTTTCTATCCACTCTTGTTCGTTCATATAGCCTTACTACTGCAGGACATAAAAATTACTGCTGCACTCCATACCCTGCATAGACTTACTTACCTGTAGTATATAGAATGTGACACCTTAAAACCAGCCAAATGTATACTACTGTAAAAAAAATATCGCCCTTGAACGGGCGATATTTCCCCCCCACTATTGTGGGGTAACACTCACTTTGTCTATAGAGATATACCCTACACTTTGTATAAGATGGAATACGGTCATAGATTTTACATTCGCCGGCACGGTAATTACTCCAGAATATGCTGTCCACGCCGTTGCCGCTGGCACTGTGGCTAATTCAGCATATGCGTACGAATTATCGTTTAAGATATACTCAACAACAATGATCGAAGGAACAGAAGATTGATAGTAATCAGCATAGGTATAGAGCGCACCAGGAGTAACCAATACGTGATCAAATACCCATTTCGCATCCCCATCTGTATAGGCACTTATATCCACTCGTGCAGCCTTTACCCCATCAAAGCCAGTTATTGGGTACGTAAAGGTTTTCGTAAGAGTACCCCACGAACCCTGCAGCCACCCAAAAGGAAGTGCGCCGTTCGCAGTTTCAAGCGATGGGTTTATAACAAGATTATTTGCAGGTGGTGGCGTAGCCTGTACAACAATGGTTACTGTTTTAGTGACTGGCCCAGCACTGTTGGTAGCAGTAAGCGTGTAGGTAGTAGTCGTTGCTGGAGACACCGTAACTGTACCGGATGCTGATACAGTACCTACGCCTTGATCAATTACTACTGAGGTAGCACCACCGGTAGACCAAGTTAAGGTGGAAGAACTACCTGGTGTTATGGTAAGGGGATTTCCTGAAAATGTTGCGGTTGGCTGCTGAGGCGGTGTACCACCGGGGCCAGTAAGGGAATAGTTGTCTACGGTAAGGTTTCCAACTTTTGCAAGCACATGGAACACTGTAGCAGAGGCAGTTCCTGCTGGCGGGGTGAATATAGCAGTCGCAGCTTGCCACGTAGTAGACGCAGGCACTGCGGCAAGAAATACGTAGCTCAATGCTCCACCGGTAGCCGTATAGCGGACAACGAGCTCCGTTTGAACGGAAGACTTGTAGTAGTTCTGGAACGTATACTGAGCGCCAGCAGTAACAGGAACATCGTCAAAATACCACTTAGCATCGCCGTTGGTCCACGCAGTCATGGCTACTTTTGCCGCCTTAGCCCCCTCCTGTCCAGCGACTGGATACGTAAAGGTGGTGGTATTTGTCCCCCACTTATTGCTCTGCCAACTGGTAGGTACTGTACCTGCACCATTCGCAGTTTCAAAGGATGGATTAGCGATGAGATTGCTTGCAGGGGGTGGAGTAACTGTATTATTGACTGTTACAGAAATTGTTTGCGTACCAATATTACCCGCTGCATCACGCGCGGTAACTTTAAGCGTGTGAGCGCCATTTACTACAGTAGTGGTATTCCAAGATTGCGCATATGGTGAAGTTAAAACTTCCGAGCCAACCGCTACATTATCCACACTAAATGATACACCAGCTACGCCTACGTTATCGGTAGCGGTTGCAGACAGCGTCAGAGTTCCAGAAACAGTTTGCCCGTTCAGCGGATTGGTAAATGCTGGTACAGGAACAGTAGTATCTGCAGGAGGTGGTGTATTTGTAGAAAGCTTAAAGTTATCTACAGTGAGCGAGCCATTTCTGTTCAACAAATGGAATACCGTAAGGCTCGCAATACCAGCTGGTACGGTTATGGCTTTTGTCGCCTGCACCCAGGTAGTAGAAGCAGGCACCGTGCCTAAATCAACATAGCTGTACACATTTGCGCTGGTAGCAAATCTAACTACCAAACTACTCACCGCAGTTGACTGGTAATAGTCAGAAAAATTATACGTAACTCCGGAAGTGACTGGCACATCCTGGAAATACCACTTAGCATCGCCGTTGGTATACCCACTTACCACTACGCGAGCTGCTTTTGCTCCGTCTTGACCAGCAACAGGATAGGTAAACGTAGCAGTGTTCGTTCCCCACTTACTGCTCTGCCAGTTTGCAGGCAAAGTACCTGCGCCGCTCGCTGTTTCAAGTGATGCATTTACAATTAAGTTGTTTACGGGCGGTGGAGCAGTGGATTGCGATTTTAAAGAATATGCGTCTACGCTCAAAGAACCATTTGACTCTAACACATGGTATATAGACAAAGTTCTTGCACCTGCTGGTGTATGCACCGCTGCATTGCTTTTAGTCCAATTCGCTGCAACTGGCAGGGTGGCTAAATCTTGATAGGTATAGGTACCATTTATATACCCAAATTCTGCAATAAGCCGAGTAGGCACAGTGGCTTTATAATAATCGGAAAATACGTAATCCTTGTTCTGCTTTACGCGCGCGGGATCAAATGCCCATTTCGCATCACCATCCACATAGCCTGTAATATCTACTTTTGCACCGCGCACATTTGCACCATCGAAACCAGTGATTGGATACGTAAACACTGCGTTGTTGGTACCATACCCGGATTGCGACCAAAGCTTTGGCAAGTTCGGATTTGTAGTATCTACCTCTTCGAAGGAATTGTTTTGTACCATGTTACCGTCTGGGCTAATACTATTGTTTAGGTACAAGTTAATACTTGTTTTAGCCGTAAGCCCACCCCCATCAACTGCAGTAAGTTCTATTTCAGTATATACATCGGGGTCTCCGTGGTCAGGTGCGATAAATTGGAACGAATTACCCGCATGTGTTTCAAGAACATGCGTGTGCGTATTATGATGAAGCACAACCTTCCAGGCAAGCGCTGAACCTGCGAGTGTACCATTTTCTGGGTCTGTAGCTGAACCAACCACGTCTAACACTTCACCAGGAACATATACCTCGCCAGTTAGTGGTGAGCTAATACTAGGTACTGGAGGCCTATTGCCAACCTGAATAACTAAACTGCGGATGCTCACGCCACCATGTCCATCGCTTACCGTTACTGAAGCGTTGTAGGTACCATTCGCAGTGTAGGTATGTTGGGGATTTGGTAGATTACTTGTTGTCTGGTCGCCAAAATTCCAAACGTACGAAAGCGTGTCGCCATCTGGGTCACTAGAACCAGCCGAAGAAAACGAAACCACTAACGGAGCAAGGCCTGCAGTAGGAGTAGCACTTACCTGTGCAATTGGTTGCCTATTACCCAAGGTATAGACAATGCGGCGCACGTCACCAGTATAAATAGAAATAAAGTATACATATCCATCCGGACCCATAACATATTCAACTGGCCCGTCTGCACCATCTGTTTGAGTCATAAAGTCGGTCACGCTCGTAAATGTATCGCCAGGACCAACAGTAAGAAGTTTCATCCAGTTGAGCGCATAGTCGCCAAAAACCATAGTATTGGCATATTGCGCAGGATACGCAGGTGAATCTAAAAACACTCCAGCTGTAACTGCACCACCAGCCTCAGGATCGTGTACATACGTGTGGAAAGGATTCACATGTGCAGCGGCGCTACAGCCATATGTTGTTGCACCGTTGCCTTCGCGGCATGGCCACCCATAGTTACTACCAGCAGTAACTTTATTTATTTCTTCCCATGTATCCCAGCCTACATCGCCGCTATACAGCGCGCCTGTTGCTGGACGAAAGTTAAAACGGTATGCATTACGAAATCCATAGGCATAGATCTTTGAACGGTTTGAGCTTGGCAGTCCATCGTAAAAAGGATTATCTGCTGGACCTGTACCATCTGTATTTATACGCAATAATTTGCCCGCAAGACTATCTAAATTTTGTGCGCGAAGAGCTCGAGGATCGATAGTATCAAAATTTGCACCATCACCTATAGCAGCATATAGTTTACCGTCTGGGCCAAACCGAAGACCACCCATGCTGTGACTGGATGAGTCAGAAGGGATACAATCTGTGCCAATGGGAAAATTTTCGCACGAAGCACCACCACTATGACCACCTTCTGTGCCTACAAGAACCACTTTGGAAGACTCGCTGGCAGTATCACCGTTTACCGTTATGCGTACAATGCGACCTGTTTTACTTTGCGCATAATTTGCACCAGGGGTGTTTTCGTAGGTGTACGCAAGGTATATATAGTGGTTCGTAGCAAAATTGGGATCTACCGCAATCCCACTAAGCCCCCTGTCTAAGTACGTATTAACATCGGTAAGCTGGATAAGAGGAGCTGGTAACAGCTGGCCATTTTTAATCACCCGAACTGCGCCCGCTTTTTCGGAAACAAATAGTCTCCCGTCAGGAGCGAACGCCAGACCAGTAGGAAATGCTAGGCCCGCAACTATTGTTTGTGTTTCAAAGCCCGTGGGAAGCGCCGCCTGTGCCGGAATAGGGAATATACAAGAGGTCGCTAAAACTGCGGCCAAGATTGCTACTTGAATCAATCGTTTCATGTTGAAAAAAATAATTATTTTAAGTGTTATGCTTGTGCTTGCAAATCCGATCTCATGACCAAATTGCAAAACGCATTCTACCCCACAAGTACAAGGTAATTGCGAATTGTAACATATTTATGCGTAAATGTAAATAAAAGATGAAGAGGAATTATATACAAAAATCGCCCCAAAAAGAGGCAATTTGTACATTTATACTTTGCGACACTGATAGAGCAATCTTCTAAGCTAGATTTTCGTTAGAAAGTATCACAGCTCTCAACTGCACCGCTTTCATATCCTTTCGCAAACCACAATGCGCGCTGCTGAGCTGATCCATGTGTCCACGTTTCTGGGCGCACACGCCCCTCAACTGTTTTTTGTATACGATCATCGCCGACACTTGCAGCTGCGTCCAAAGCACTGCTCACTTCTCCCACTTCAAATACACCCCGGTCTTTAACAAAGTGCGCCCATAGGCCGGCGAAGCAATCGGCTTGTAACTCTGAATTAATTGATAGCTGGTTAGCCTCGCGAGGACTTGCTTCTTCCTTACGCATAACTTCAGCCATAACACCCAATTCATTTTGTATGTGGTGACCTACTTCATAGGCTATAACATACCTTTCAGCCACATCACCCCCTGTGCTTTGAAACGTGTTTGTAATTCTTGAAAGAATGTTTCATCCAAATAAATAGTGTGGTCTACAGAGCAATAATGCGGGCCAAGCTCGGAAATTGCCACACCACAACTACTTTGAGTGGCATGACGAAGTAGCACAAGCTATGGAGGATAGTAAGTTCGATTATTTCCCGCAAAAGTCTTTTCCCACATATCATTCGCCGACCCAAGCACTGTAGATGCGAATACCGGATAATTATCTGCTTCACCTAAAGCCTTAGTATCTACCTACTGACTTTGTGTTTGCACATTTGGCAGTTGATTCAGTATATCCGTACCATCTCTACCACTAAGTACGCTTATCAAGCGTATATAATAAGACCCGCACGCTTAAGCCTCCGCCACCAAGTACGATACTCGATGCTGCGCTACGCCTATCTTCTACATTTCCTCGACTTGATATTTTATCCCACATTGCCGTATGCTTTTGAAAAACTAAATGATATACCGGAATTATTCACTCTCCGGATGACGTTAGTATGAACTGCGCATGCACACACCCAACATTCACACATGTCTGATAGCTTATATATTATTTCTTTTTAGGCTTCGGCGCTGGTAAGGCCTCTGCGGTAATGTCAATCAATTGAGCAATAAATTTCCTATCTTCCAGCAAGTCCCCACTAATATGTATGGCTGGTTTTGCCCCAGGGTATGGACTGCCTTCCATATAGTTCTTCCCTACAAACTTCTTTCCTGGCTCTGTTATTTTTATAAATAACTCATCATCGCACACTAACCCAACTACTTTATCCTGGCAATAGAGCGCATACTCGCCAAACATCTTTCGGGCTCTCACTTCTTTAAGCGTACTCAGTTGATCTAACAAATAATCTATTGTCGTCTGTTTCGTTGCCATAATAAATCGTCGCCATGCAAAATAACTCCATTTAAATAAAAACCACCTTATCTATAGTATATATAAAAATACATACATAATATATAGACAATAAGAAAAGCTCTACACCGCTGGTGTAGAGCCAAATACTGCTCGTGGACAATGAAGCCCAACGACATGATGATCCCCTTCTTTACAAATCTATTACCAGTGAGTCAAGCTCGCCGACTCGTGCGCCAAGTTCGGCGTACGATTGTGGAGGGGTAGGGTTCTTAAGCTGCCCAGAGCTTTTGAATAGTGCCCACACAAGCTGGAAATGTGCAAGCTGTTTGGCTTGCCAATTTCCCTCAAACACCAAATCCACCCCGGGAAGACTGTAGCCCTGCACTACGGACAAGTAGGAGTCTGGCTCTAGACCGGGAATATCTCGCCCATCGAAACCCTCAATGTTTAGGAGAGCCTGCATTCGCCGATGATTGAAATCTTCGTTTCCATCGTGAAAACGACGCATGTATTCACGGAGATTTCGATACCTCTCCCCTGGCGCCCAAACACCTTCCCACGTACTGGGGTCAATGAGCCATTGCCTTCGCCAACTAGCAATTTGTGAAACTTTAGGCATATCGGTATAACCAATCTCAATAAGCCTATCGTACCAGCCTGGCATAAAGAAAGCATTGCCCACTACTTCCCGGAGTCCTTTCACCAAATAGTAAAAGAGAACCTCGGACAGGTTAGACGCGGCCTGTTCCTTTTCCTGCATTATCCTGTCAAAGGCAGTAGGGGTAAGATCTGCCAAACTGGTGGGGTATCCGTACAAGTTATGACCGTATTCATGGCCATGGGTAAGACCACAGATAACCGGATTTTTATACCGATCTCCTGGCCCAAGATACGGACCATTTGGATGAACAATCGGGATGACCCGGTACGCACCCAAATACGCTAAACGTTCAGCTTCATTTTCTGCCCAGTAAAAGATTGGCGCTGCATGGGCCAGCACATAATCTATAAATGGAGAGAAAAATGGGTCGTTAAGGAATATGTCATGCGGGAAAAGAGTTTCCCTTGCCCACTGACGATATGCTCCAAAGTTCGGAAAGAACGGGAATTTCGCCCTCATTGAAAGCCTCCTCAGGGTTGAGGGTAAGACTACGCTAAAAACACCATAGTCTTACTGGTTGTTTGCATGTTGATGCTCGCGCAAACGAGCAATTATATATTTGTTACTTTTAGAACACTCAAGATCGCTAAAAACTTTTAGCAATCTAGTAGTAACCTAAAGTATTCATATGGATACAAGATTTACCCTGTATCCATATGAATTGAAATAATGTTGCATTACTTTCTACTGCTGCGGAGGCGCTCGACCATCTTCGTAACCCAATCTTCTGGCAAGTCAATTTCACCAGCCAAAAGGTTCACCTCTGCGAACCAAACCTCTGCCGAAGCATCGGATGGCATACGCAATGCCCCCCGGGGAGAATGGGAAATACTGCCTACCATTATCCCTGGTGGAATAGATAGCTGCTTAAAGCGCTGCCCTTGAAACCGATCATATGCACGACCCAGCCAATAGAGCAATTCTTCTGCTGAGTAGTCATCCCCAAATGCCAATGCGGCTAGGAAGATAACTTTTCTGGCAGTAAATCCAAATCGGAAGTCGTAGTACAAAAAGAACTCAAGAAGTTCAATTGGTCCCATAACTTCTTCAGTAAGCTGCTGGACTGCGCCATCTCCTGCCAAAGGCAAAAGCTCTGCGCTTGGGGGTAAGCCTGCAATTGCAATCAGCACGTCGGCAAGCTCACGACTTGACTGGGTAGCATACCATCGAAGCACTTCGGGAATAAACGTCTTTGATGTTCCTGCAAGCACGTTGTACATGCTGGCATGATCACCATAGAGTGTTGTATTGCCAACAAAAGCATCGTATACATGTCCAGTACCAATAAGGTTACCCTCTAGCATGGCGAACAACGTACGAAGTTTTGGTTGGATATTCTCACATTTATAGCAGCGCCCGCACCATTCATGGCCAAGCTCAGCCAGAATGACTTGGATAGCCGCAACTATGGGATGCTTTTCAAGCTCAATGCCCAAAAGACTAGCTAAAACGTTTGCATTCTCAAGCGTCTTTTCCGATGTGCCAGTACCCGGCATAGTAATTGCTTTGAGCACAATTGTTTGTTCGTACTGCGACAAAGCTAGTTGCTGGGCTTTCTGTGCAATGAGTGTAACGAGTGTGGAGTCTTGACCTCCGGACAAGGCAATATACCACATCCTGCTTCCAGCCTTAGCAATTGTTGCCATACGCCGAGCCAGACCTGCAGCGGTAATAGCTACAAAGGTCTCTATATCTTCGGCCAAAATTTTTGGATCTTGTGCCACAAAGGGACTTCGAGGGACCTGCAAAAACAGGCCATTAGAAGCATCTAGTGTAGCAAGACGGAAGCTCTGCAGGCGACAATCATTCCAGTTACCAAAATCGGTTACCCGAATTCGTTCCTGCATAGTCCGCTCCACGTCTACGTCAGCAATGACCATCTCTCTGTAGTCAACAATACCCATGGACCTGGCGACAACAGTATCGTTTTGGACGACAAAGCTGTGTCCGCCATAGACATTATCGTCTACACTTTCTGTTGGTGCAGCACTAGCATACACGTACACGCCGAACATTTCCGCAGCCCGTGCTGTAAAGAATGATTCTCTAAACCGCGCCTTACCAATTAGCTCTGTTGAAGCTGATGGGTTTAGCACAACTGTAGCACCGTTCATTACATAACGAACCCTGGGACTATCTGGTCGCCAATCATCTTCGCAAATAACGACGCAGATTTTGACTTCTGGCCGTTCAGGGTCAAAAAACAGTAAGTCGGTTCCTACTGGAATACTACTCCCGAAGAGAGTTATTTCGGAAACCTTCAGATGCTTTGCACTCGCAAACCACCTAGACTCTTCGAACTCTCCGCTGGAGGTTAGATGTGTTTTGGGCACAATACCCAGAATCTTACCGCCCGCACAAACAGCAACGCAGTTATAGAGTGAATTCCCTATTTTAAGCGGGAGCCCCACCGTAAACAACGTTTTTATATTTCCAGTTTTTTTAAGAATTTGTTCAAGCGCTCCCAACGCTGCATCCTGCAAAGTCCTGTGAAAAAACCTGTCTTTGCAAGTGTAACCCGTAAGCGATAATTCAGGGAACAAAAGTACTTGCACTCCTTTTTTAGCAGCAGCAGTAATGTGTTTTAATATCTCTTCGGCATTCCGGTAAGGATTAGCCAGAAAGATCTTGGGAGAACACGCTGCTACGCGTAAAAAACCTAGTGCGCCAAGGTTCCGAAATAATACAGACAAAGCCTGCCTTGTCTTTTGTGCCATAACGTTTCTCCTTTCGTAGAAAGTTTTCCTCCATTTCTTTTTT
>CAZYMS010000015.1:0-34653 GCA_964648985.1 uncultured Candidatus Saccharibacteria bacterium | reverse complement strand
CACGCAGTTTGAAGTAGGCGGCAAGAGCTATCATTTCCGCATTGTCTGTGCAGAGGCGAAAGTCAGGGACTATAAATTGCAAGTTATTTTTTTCAGATTGTGCACGCAGTGCTTCGCGGAGCCGTTTGTTTGCTGCTACGCCGCCGGAGAGCGATAGCGTTTTGCATCCATATTGCTTGCAGGCGCGCATGGTTTTGGTTACGAGTACATCTACTACTGCTTCTTCAAACGAACGGGCCAGGTTTGCTTTATCTTTTTCTGATATATGACCAAAGCTTTGGTTGTGGAGGTTTGTTTTACTATTTTTCACCCCTTCTAACTTCCCGCGAGTTCGGGGAAGGGTAGAGGCAGGGTGCTGGGATTGTAGATAGTACAGTACGGCTGTTTTGAGGCCGGAAAAGGAAAAGTCGTAGCTTTTATCGTGGATCATTGGTCTCGGCAGTCGCGCTACTGTTTCGCCTTGCTCGGCCAGTCTGCTTATTTGTGGTCCTCCAGGA
The DNA here is from genome assembly GCA_964648985.1 of uncultured Candidatus Saccharibacteria bacterium. Taxonomy (GTDB): domain Bacteria; phylum Patescibacteriota; class Doudnabacteria; order UBA920; family UBA920; genus JAEUSE01. The sequence continues at coordinate 34,156 of CAZYMS010000015.1, read as the reverse complement.
TAGGGGAGTTCAAGTAGTTTCGCAACCTTATCAAATGCTTCACCAGCAGCATCGTCTACTGTGTCACCAAGCGCTTTATAGTGACTTTCGTTATTTTGTACCACTAGTGTGGTGTGTTTTCCGCTCACTATTAAGGACAGTATGGGAAACGCAACTTTCGGCGTATACATCTTCGTTCCAGCAGGGCTTTTTCTTTCTTTGAAAATTGAAAATTGAAAATTAGAAATTGACTCGCCGAAAGGTGAGTATAAGTGCCCTTCCATGTGGTTCACGCTAATTAGCGGAATACCGGTAGCAAAAGAAAGTGCTTTTGCAAATTCAACACCTACGAGTAGCGAAGGCATGAGTCCGGGACCAGAAGTCACGGCAATATAGTCGATGCCAGCCTTGAGACGTGAGCCTTGAGACGTGAGAGAAACGCCAGCATCAGCTAAAGCTTTTTCAACAACAGGGCGGATGGCTTTTACGTGAGCGCGGGCAGCCACCTCGGGTACAACGCCACCAAACTTACTATGTATTTTTATTTGCGAACGAACTACGTTGGACAGCGCTTTAAAAGACGGGTTCTTCGCATCTACAACTCCACGCAAAACACTGGCAGCGGTTTCATCGCAGCTGGTTTCTATGGCAAGTATGGTGGCAGGCTTTTTCGTACTCATAGTATGGGTATTTTACCGTAAGCTACCCCAATCGGCAATTCGGCAAAAAGCAGTTTTTAATTTACAATAGAACATATGGAAAACCCTTTTACAACCTTGTTGGAAATACCGCTTATACCGTATATGGATGTAGACCATGCGTCGAGTGCGTATGCAAAGGTCTGGTATGCGAAGTACAAGACTCTTATTATTTCTGTATATATTGGCATTGTATTGCTGCTCGTGGGTTACGCAGTATTTGCTGGGATTACTCCTGGTCTTGGGTGGACAGCCATTGGAAGCTTTTTGGGATGCACAGTCATCTTTAGCGCAGTAATATATACTAACGGCCGCACTTATTTTTACAAAAGTATCGCTCATGGGTGGGGGTGGGAGTATGTACCTGAGTTGTCAGTAGAAACATTGCACACCACGTTACTTCAGGTGGGTCACGGTCATCAATTGAACAGTGTGCTTCAGGGGAATTTGGGAGGGCGCTCCGCGCTTATTGGTAGCTTTTCCTATGCTATCGGCCGGGGAAAAAAGAGCACACACTATACAAGTACTTTGGCAAAAATAGAAGTTGGAGTGACTTTGCCCCACGTGTTGTTTGCCGTAGAAACTGACTGGTTTGATAATCACATTTTGAGTCGCGCAAAACTTGTTGAAGTGCCGCTCCCTATCTTGGCGGAAAAGCGGCGAGCTTTGTATACAGAGCGCAAGCTGGAAATAGAATCTTTGCAACTATTTACACCACAGATTGTAGAGCACATAGAAGAGGTATGGTACGAATATAGTTTTGAGTGTGTGGGAAAAGAAATATATGTATTTGGTCCGGGTACTCGTGCCAATCGCGTAGAGTTACAAAAGCTTTTTGCGCTAATACAGTATGTTACGAAGAATTTTGTACCAGTACTGGCGCGTTTACAGGGGAGTGTTAAAGCAATGCATGAAGTATTTACAGATAAAGGTATATGAAAACAATACTACACAAAAGTGAAACACGCGGCCTTACATCGGCAGGATGGCTGGTAGGTCGGCACAGTTTTAGTTTCAATAATTGGTACAATCCGGAACGGGTCCAGTTTGGTGCTCTGCGGGTTTTGAATGACGATCTTATTATGCCTGGCGAAGGTTTTCCGCCTCATAGTCACGAAAACATGGAAATAGTTACTATCCCCCTTAAGGGTTCAGTCGCTCATGAGGATAGTAGTGGAGGCAGCGGGGTGGTTACTGTGGGTGAAGTGCAGATTATGTCTGCTGGCACCGGCGTAACCCATAGCGAATACAATGCATCAAGTGAGGAGCAGCTCGAGCTTTTGCAAATTTGGATACTTCCAGAACGGCAGGGACTTGCTCCTCGGTACGAAGAAAAGAAATTTGATATTTCTACCCGGCCTAACTCGTGGCAGCTACTGGTGTCTCCAGACGCCGAAGCGGAGAGTTTGAAAATATTTCAGAAAGCTTGGTTTTCAATTACAGAATTGGCACCGCACACCTCACGAACCTATAAGTCACATGCGCTAAATACTGCAGTGTATCTCTTTGTCATATCTGGACAGGTCCAAATAGGGGAAGAGCTTTTGTTTAGACGTGATGCCCTTGGTATTGAGGGTGTATCATCTTGTATGGTAGAGGGCAGAGAGCAATCAACAGTGCTTGCTATAGAGGTTCCAGTTTAATTAATATTTTTATAGATACATGGATTACGAACAGGAGTTTAGAAAAATTGCAGCACGAAATAGGAAAGTTGAGTTAGACAAAGCGTGGGAAACAAGCTGGTATCGCCGTGGGATTATTGCTGTATTTACATATGTAATAGCGTTTGCATGGATATATGCTATTCAAGATATTAATGCAGCGCTTAAAGCCCTGGTGCCAGTCGCTGGTTTCCTCCTTTCTACTATTACTATTCCACCGTTAAAGCGCAGGTGGATACAGAAGCGCGGCGCATTAAATAATGAAGAATAGTTATAGAATTCTGTTTTAATAAATGGTATAGTAAAAAGGTAATCATTAAATCTTATATGGACTTAAATAAAATGCAAAACGAACAAGGTATGAACTGCGCTCATTGTCAGAATTCAGGCATGTGCTGCGCACATGGTCAGTGGACTACTGGCAAATATTTATTACTTCGCTGGTTGCTCGCCCTTCTTATTATGGTGATTATCTTTGCTATTGGATTTAAACTCGGCGAGTTTAAAGGTACGTTTATCAATGGTGGCGGATACGGAGGAGGTATGCATGGCCCTCGCTTGCAGCATGGCGTAATGCGCATGAATGGTGGCGATGTCATGTTCTACGGTGCCGGTGGTCGCACTCAGGCATTGCCCCAGTCCAATGTAGAAGAAGATGCTATGCCTGCTCCTACAACCAAAACTACTCCTGCAAAGCCTTCTACTACCCCAAGTACCACAAAGTAATCTGTATTTTTTTAAATATAAAACTCCCGCACATTGCGGGAGTTTTATATTTCCGTTTTTTATCTTTTAGGGAGTGCTGGAATGGGGGTTACTGCGGGGGTGGGTGTTTTAGTGGGCGGGGTTGGTTCAAGAATGGTATTTATAGTATTATTTTCGCCAGTATATTCATTTTGTTGTTTTGCGTTGCCCTCGAGATGTGCGGGAGTACCCGTGTATTCAATGCGGCTTCCATTACGGGCGTTTGCTATAAGGCTATCCGTTGCGTTCAGTGTTATACGGGATGCATTAAGTGCTTCTGCTTTCACACTGGCAGCAATCAGGCCCTCCGTGTTTATCCATCCTGCATTGCGCCCCTCTAGTTTTGCATTTGTCGTAGTACCACTGAATACTGCGCGTGAAGCATTTTCCGCAAGCACATCTATGGAAGTAGTATTTACGTCTAGATTTGCGCGACTGCCGTTGGAAAGGTGTACGGTCACGGAGTCCGTGGTTAGTTTGTTTCCGTCTATTGATACTGCATTTTGTGCAGTGATGCTCGAAAATAGTGGAGCAGTAATGGTTATATGTGGGCGTCTATGAATACAGAATATGCACCACTGGTCTTTGCTCGTATTTTGTTTTGATACAGTGAGTATTCCGTCTTTTACTTGCATGCGCATGCGAGTTTGTTCTTTCTCTACTGCGTCTATTTGTATGTTGTAAGTAGTGCCCTGTTGTAACGTAACCTGCACATCATTTTCCAGCGCAACACCCGTAAATGCATCAAGCGCTCTATTTGTAGTAATAACTCTGTACTCTGGGCTGGTCTCTATAAATTCCTGTATGCGAGGTGCGGTGCGTGCAGCAAGTGCGGCCCCACTCGCTACTGCAATAATCCAAAGCGCAAGTAGACTTGCAGTAGAAGCAATATGGAATCTGTTCTTTTTGGTAGCAAGGCTTGTACCAGCAAGGCTGAGAAAAATGAGAGGAACAAAGGCCGCAAAGAATGCTACAAGCACGGTAAGGTAGAACAGACCATGGCCAAAGAAGTCGCGTAAGGGAAATTCTACATACGGAGAACTGCCCGAAGCGATAAGGCCAATAGTGCCTATTATGAGGCCGACTATGGCAAGAGATGAACCAATAAGAATGACAGCACCAACAAGCCGCACGGCTACATACACAAGTTTTTTAACAATTCCACCAAGGCGATTTACTATTTCATGAATAAACCCACCAACTCTGCGCGCACCCTTACGTGCTTCGGCATTGTCGATAATTTTTTCTTTAACTGTTTTTTCTATTGCTTTGAGCGTAGGTCGGTCACCCTTCATTTCTAGTTTCTGTGATGCTGTTTCTGCCTCCGGCACAATAATCCAAAGTACTATATATATGGCTACTGCAGATCCCCCGAGAAAGGCAACGGCTACAAACGCCAGCCGAACCCAAAGCGGATCAATATCGAAATATGCAGCTATACCACTGGCTACACCACCTAAAATAGGTTTATCGCCATCACGAAACAGCCGTCGTCGGGTGGTGGCATCTGCCTTGGGTTTATCAGTTGTTTCTTTTTCAGGTAGGCCTTGCTCTGTTTCACTAAAGTCTTCTGGCTTGCCCATTCCCACTATTATACTTTGAACAGATCCCAGGTTTACTATGGGTTGTGTCTCTTTGTCTTCAGGCATGAGTTGCTCAGCGATGCGGGCTTCTATATCACGCAAAATTTCTTCGCTATCCGCGAATTTTGCAAAATGATTTTTTACGTTACTTAGGTAGGTATCCAGTACTGGATACGCATCTTCCTCTACGTAGAATATGCGTCCCGCTAAATTTACGTTAATTGTTTTCTTCATATGATTGTGTTGTTCCTAAACCTTCGGGAGAAGTCTGGAATCTGGTATTATTCTTTTTATTGCCCGATGAGGGTGTTAATAGACGTACTAAATTCTTGCCAGGTGGTTTTAAGTATTTTCAATGCTGCTTTACCTTCGGTAGTCAGTTCGTAATATTTGCGCGGCGGACCGGTTTTGGATTCCTCCCATGAGTAGGAGAGTAGTCCTGCGGTTTTGAGGCGAGAGAGAAGGGGGTATAGGGTTCCTTCTACTACGAGCAGGTTTGCTTCCTTGAGTTCCTTTAAAATATCGCTAGCGTAAATAGGGCCTTTCGCTATAACCAGTAGTGTGCAAAATTCCAATATCCCCTTGCGCATCTGCGCTTTGGCGTTGTCTATGTCAAATGCATTATCCATAGGTCTCATATTAGTAAATAGAGTATATACTATAGTACCTTTTTATGCAAGGTACCTTAAGTTTATATTTTCTTGAGGTGGTATGTGGTAAGATGTTTTGCATATAAGCCTAGGAAGCACCCATTATGACTAAATCTAAAATTAGGAACATTGAGCAAATCAACTCTCCACGAGAAAAGTTGGTGAAATATGGCGCAGACAAGCTCAGCAATGAAGAGCTTTTAGCTATTCTTCTTCGTACAGGCACTAAGGAGAAGAATGTACTTGCGGTTGCGCACGATGTGCTGAAAAAGTTCAAAGGAACTTCCTTGTCCAATGCAGCAGTGTCCCAGCTACAAGAACTCCATGGAGTGGGGGAAATAAAAGCGCTTGAAATTGTAGCCTGTTTTGAGCTTGGTCGCCGTTTACTTAAGGATAAAATGGCAGAACTTGTGCTTAGTCCCCGGCAAGTATGGGAAAACCTTGCAGGTGAACGCGCGAGCAAAAAAGAACACTTTGTCGTGTTCTTCTTAAATACGCAAAATCAGGTTATACAAAAAGAGATTGTATCAATTGGCACACTTAATGCAAGCCTTATCCATCCTCGCGAAGTATTTGAGCCGGCTATTAAGCATTTAGCTTCGCATATTATAGTGGCGCATAACCATCCTTCAGGAAGCTTGGAAGCAAGTAATGAAGACTTGGCGGTGACTAAACGGCTAAGCGATGCAGGTAGGCTGCTAGGAATTCAGCTCCTAGATCACGTTATAGTCACGGGCACAGGCTACTGCAGTCTTAAAGACCAGAATCCACTATAATTCATTAGTGGCAGAGTCATGTATTTTCCTATATTGTGTAGAGGAAAGACTCTGTTGATAATGTTACATATATATGGATGATTCTCAAACAAAAAAATACTCTGTGGAAGAAATTCGCAAAACGCACCCGCGCATGGGTATGCGTTGGGACAAAGAAGAGGATGAACGGCTACAAGCAGCATACAGAGAATTTCGATCAGAACAAGGACGTAGTTTTGATCCGTTTTTAGAACAGCTCGTAAAAGACTTTGGCCGCGCCGTGGGCGGGCTAAAGGCGCGTTTAGCAATGCATTTCGATGATGTGCCAGGGTGGGACTACGAACAAGACAAATATCGGGCAGAAGGTTTAGAAAAAGAAGTGGAAAGCTTATTTAGTCCTGAGAAAGACGAAGTATTACGCAAGGCGTATGAGCAATATGTAGCTGCAAAAGCAGAAACATATTTAGCATTTGTAAAACGCATGAACGAGTTGCTGGGTGGGATTGAAAATAAGCATATTCGCCATCGTTTGGAAAAGCTTGTTGGTGCTATAGAAATGTATAAGCGATCCGACTTAATTGCTCAAAAGCCCAAGCGGGCAAGTAGCTTGGAAGAGCCGCTCGAAAATATAGATTTTTCCGGTAATGTAGAGTCAGAAGAGGCGCTGCACATAATGGACGAAACCAACGAGAACCTGTTTCTGACCGGAGAAGCAGGTACAGGCAAGTCTACGCTGCTCCAGTATTTTCGCAGCATTACCAAAAAGAATGTAGTGGTATTGGCACCTACAGGCGTAGCAGCACTCAATGTGGGCGGGCAAACCATTCATTCATTTTGCGGATTTGGGCCAGACATTACCCTACAAAAAGTAAAACGGCTTGGTTCGTGGGCGCCAAAGAAAAAGCTTTTGCAAAAGGTGCATACCATAGTTATAGATGAAATATCCATGGTGCGCGCAGATTTGCTGGATTGTGTAGATAAATTTCTACGGCTCAATGGGCCAGCGGGACATGTTTCATTTGGTGGTATCCAAATGGTATTCATTGGTGACTTGTTCCAGTTGCCTCCAGTAGAAAAAGACTTTATGGGGCAGCGCGACTCTGTCGCCGCGCATGCTGCAGGGTTGTTTGACGGCGTAGATGAAGACCCCGATGCGCATCATGCACCACGTGCAGCCCACAGCTACGCCAGTCCATACTTCTTTGATTCTCAGGTGTTTCGTACTACGAACTTTCGTCACATTAGTCTCAAACACATGTACCGCCAGCACGACCCAGTGTTTATAGATGTGTTAAATGCAGTCCGGAATAATCGGGTATCGCAAAACCACTTAACTGCACTCAATAGCCGCGCGCAGTCCCAGGGTGCTAAGTTTACGTTTGAACAGTTCGCTATATATCTTACTCCAACAAATGCCCGCGCCCGGCAAGTAAATAATTTCTTTTTAGAAAAAATTCCGTCCCCGCTAAAAACATATAAAGGCTCGGCACGGGGCACTTTTGAAAATAAAGAATTACCCACTGACCTGGACTTACAAGTAAAAATTGGTAGCCAGGTTATGATGCTGAACAATGACCAGCGCAAACGCTGGGTTAACGGTACCATGGGCAAAGTGGTTGGTATCTCTTCTGCAGGTGCCAGAGGGGAACCCTCTGTCCGAACGAAAGTAGACGCGCCCAGACCTACAACCATTGCACATGAGTGGTTAAGTAGTGACACAGCTGTCAGGGACAAAGGGTTCCCCTCTGGCCTTACGGATGAGCCGGTCTACGAGTACGAATTTGGCGCCGAAGAGCAGGCCAGTAGTGACACCGTAGTCATAGAACTTGAGACAGGCGAGACTGTCCATGTGCAGCCGCATACCTGGGAAATGTTTAAGTTTGTTCTGGATGGGGCCACGCAGACTCTGGATAGCGAAGTAACCGGCTCATTTACGCAATATCCTTTTAAACTCGCTTGGGCAGTGACTATTCACAAGGCCCAGGGTAAGACATTTAATAAAGTCTATGTAGATTTGGCCACTGGCACATTTGCGCATGGACAACTCTATGTCGCGCTCTCCCGCTGTCGTACTCTGGAGGGTCTCTATTTGAAAGACCCTATTATGCAGAAAGATATAATTTTAGATGACCGCGTAGTGCAATTTATGAAATCATTCCATAAGTAATTGTAGTATTAATACATTAGTTCTATGCAAAGTTATTCATGGTATGCACAACTCATTAAACCAGCATGGGCACCGCCAAGCTGGCTCTTTGGTCCGGTGTGGACGGTATTGTACGGCATTATTGCGGTAAGTTATGGCTATGTAGCGTACTTATACATTCAAAAACGAGTACCATTTATTGTCGTATTGCCGTTTATATTGAATGTGGTATTCAATGCCCTGTTTACTCCGTTGCAGTTTGGACTGAGGAGTAATGTGCTCGCTTCTATAGACATTATTTTAGTTCTTGGCACGCTTGTGTGGGCTCTAGTTGCTATATTTCCCTATGCGCGGTGGGTCGTATATGCCAATATTCCTTACGTGTTGTGGGTGTGTTTTGCGACTGTGCTGCAGCTTACTATTACCTACCTAAATCGTTCATGAGATATTTGTATATAGTATTGGCAGTATGTATTTTATATAGCGCGTTCGTGTTGGTTTGGTTCGGCTACAAGGTTACCCACAGACCAGCCTTGCCACGGTTTGTGCAAAAAGACGAGGTGCTTGGTGTGGGGAGTGATCTTCGGTACATGGCAGCAGGGGACAGCACAGCAGTGGGTGAGGGTGCGAGTAGCGCAGATACAACCTATCCGTACCTGCTCTTACGAGAACTATCCAAGAATAATGCAGTTATCTATAAAAATGTAGGAGTTTCTGGTGCTAAGACGCAAGATGTTATAGACGAGCAGCTCGCTCACATAATTAGTTTTAACCCAGACATAGTAACTATATCGATAGGGGCCAACGATGCCACCCACTTGTGGTCGCGCAAAACAACGCTTACAAATATTGAAAAAATTATTGCAGAAATAACTAGCAATACACATGCCACTGTCTATTTGGCGGTAGTGCCAAACTTTAAGGGCGGGTGGCTCTTGCCCTGGGTATATATACAACTACTTGAGTTTCGGAATAGTAGTTTAAATAAATCTATAGTAGCGTTGGAAACTGACCGGGTAAAAGTGGTGAACGTCCACGACTACGGCTGGGAACAGTTTTTCAGCATGAGCGACATATATGCAGCAGACGGCTTTCATCCGAACGATGCTGGGTATCAAAATTGGGCAAATGCGTTTTTGAGCAGAATGCAGTAGTGAGCGCGGTTTCAACACTATTAAGCGCACAATAATTAAGAGCCGATAGGAAATGCGATCCTGCCGGCTCTTATGCTGCTATCGGTGTTTTTTTCTCCTCTTTGGCATTCTTTCCGCGTACCCAATATCTATTCGGTATTGGGTGTTGGCGGGGCTATCAATACGTACTGTAAGGGCACCGTACTGATACCCGCTTTTCTCCACGCTTGCGGGCGAGTCTCCCACTAGCTCCACATTTTCGAAGGTGGCAACTCCACTTTGGTTGGTATACCGTTTATGCGTGTTGTCTACGGTAACCAATGCGTTGGGGATGGGTTTATTGGTTCCGCCCTGCTGCACCAAAATGCTGAAGCTCGCTATTTTTGTTTTGGGGGTGGCCTGGGTTTGTTGGGCCTGAGCTTGGTGAACGCTCAAAAAAGATGCGATCGCAATTAAAACCGATACTGCTTGGTTCATGTCCACTCCTTTTTTGTGCGCCTTGGGCGGCGCGAGGAAAGGTGTAAGGCAGAAGCGTGCTTTTGCCTCAGGATAGGCCTAGTATAATGTTCATTTTCATATTACGCAAACGCACATGGTCACAACTTGGTAAACACGGTAAAATGAAGTACACATATGGAATTAGTATTATTGGTATTAGCCTTCATAGTTTTTGCGTTGCTTGTCCGAGAGTTTAAAAAGGGCAAAAAGGTATATGCGCGTTCAACCAATACAGATCCGAATGCGTCAATTGTGCAGCGCTCTACTTTGGCAAAGTTTGGACTGGGCTTTCGTAGAAAAACTCAGCGCGTATTAGTTTTAGAAAAACCAAAACTAGACCTCACGCCAGAAAGTCGGTATGCTCTTCACTTGTTGGAAAATACTAGGCAAGGCGTGTTCCTTACGGGTAAAGCAGGTACGGGAAAGTCTACGTTGCTTAAATATTTTCGTGCTACCACTAAAAAGAATGTTGCAGTAGTGGCGCCTACTGGAGTGGCAGCTATTAATGTCCAAGGGCAGACCATACATCGCTTTTTTAAATTTAAGCCAGATATAACAGTTGAAACCGTAAAGCAGTACGTGTCCCGAGAGCAGGCCATGCTCTATAAAAAGCTGGATGTATTGGTTATAGATGAAATATCCATGGTACGCCCAGACTGGGTAGACTGCATAAACGCATTTCTCCAGCTTCATGGTCCGCGGCCAGGAGAGTTGTTTGGCGGTGTGCAGTTGGTATTCATTGGTGACCTCTATCAGTTGCCACCAGTGGTGAAGCGCGAAGAAGAACATATATTCCAAAGTTTTTATAATAGCGAGTTTTTCTTTTCTGCCAAGTCTTTGCAAAGCTACCAATTTGCGCCTATTGAACTTACAAAAGTCTATCGTCAGTCAGATGCGGAATTCATAGAAGCGCTCAATGCAGTGCGGGAAGGTGAAGTAGAGCGTAGGCATTTAGATTTGCTCAACAGTAGAGTAGATACCACTGTAACTACAGAAAGCGCTAGCGAAGCATTGCGCATTTGGCTTATGCCTAAAAAAACGCAGGTTGCGGAAGTAAATAGCAAACACATGGAACGGCTCCCGGGCAAAGGTCGGGTATATGAAGGTGAAGTAGAGGGCGGGTTTGGGGTAGATGAAATGCCTACTTCGTTTGAGCTGCACTTAAAAGAGGGGGCGCAGGTTATGCTGTTAAATAACGACCCTGGCGGTAAGTGGGTAAACGGCGACGTGGCCAAAGTGGTAGGTTTGGGCAGGAACGGTGTGCGGGTGTTATTTGAAGATGGTAGTTACGATGACATTGGCCTGCACACCTGGGATGCATTTCGGCATACGCTCGATGCGAGTACTGGGAAAATAGTTGCCGTGAGCGATGGCTCATACACGCAGCTTCCCCTTAAGCCTGCATGGGCCCTTACTGTACATAAGTCACAGGGAAAAACGTATGACAAAGTCGTTATGGACTTTAGCGAGGGTGTGCACCACTCAGGCCAGGCCTATGTGGCGTTGTCCCGCTGTAGAAGTTTAGAAGGCCTTACCTTAACTGCCCCCATACGCCGCAGTCACATATTTATTCACCCGTTAGTAAAGCAGTTCATGACGGTTGCGTCACAAAGGTCGCGCGAGCTTGTGCCAAAATAAATCAAGGAAAAGAAAAAACAGCAAACTATGCGGAGCGAACGCATAGTTTTTTGTTCTGTCATAAAAAAAGAGTATAGTGAAAGAGTACAGTGTGAGTATTTTGAAACAAAGGAGAACAATTCTATGGAGCTGCGCGACATAACACCAATACCCTCTGTTCCGTCTGCACTTATCTACCCAAAAAAGAGTAGATGGAAGCCTGTTGTGCTCATTATTCTCATTATTGCTGTAGTGTGTACGGCTTTTTGGTACGCTCTTCCACGCATGCTCTCTTTGTTTTTTTCGGGTGATGAACAGAAAATAGAAAATTCTGAATTATTGCTCCGCAAGGTTACTGTACCGGACAGGGATAATGGGTACATACACGTTGCAAAAATTACCGATGAGTCTATATATCTTCCCGAGTCGAACAAGAATTTTGATATTGACTATACAAACTACGAAAAGCCTGTTGCTTGGAACCAAAGTTTAGTGGATTCTGTATTGCAAAGAAACGCACAGCCACTGGCGGCGTTCTCCGAGGCTGCAAGTGAAAATTATTTTCAGTTTCCCGCATACGCTGATCCCGCAAACTTAAAAACAGACATGGAGTTGTATCCGTTTAACGCACTGAGAAGACTTACGCGACTACAGGCCATAAAAGCGCTATCACTTGCGCGCCAAGGCAAGGCAAATGAAGCGTTGGCAGAGGCGGCAAAGCTCACCACGTTTGGACACCATCTCATTGTTGGTCACAATAGTCTTATAGGCAATCTAGCCGGCATAGCAACCCAGCGGCTTGGCTCGGAAACCATATTGCAAATTTTGCACATAAGCAGCCCGGGTAAGGGCGCACTGCTGAATGTTCTAAAGAAAGTAGATGAAGCAAGCAACGTAACAGAAGGCTATAAAGACGCACTTCGTTTTGAATATACACATATATTGAATTCCATAGACCAGTCTATAAACGAAAAACTCCAGGAACAGGTGGACGCTATGGCTCGCGAAGGTGCTCTTACTCAACCAGTGGCAAAGTACGCTAAACACGGCTATTACTATAAACCCAACCAAACAAAAGATTTATATACAGCATTATATGCCCGGCAAATAGGTTACATAGGGGGGCAGTGTGTGGTGGGTAGTGAGCCGGAGCTGGAGAAGCAGCGCACTGTGGGGTGGAAGCTTGCGTTTACAGAGAATGCTGTTGGTAAGCTACTGTTTTCTGCAACAGGTCTTTCGCTTGGAAGTGTTATAGCTAAGCAGTGTCAAAACGACTTGGCGCTTAATGTTGCCAAAGCCCAGCTAGGACTGCTGCTCTATAAAGTAGACCATGGAGTGGTGCCGGCTAGTTTAGACAAAATAGTACCGGACTACATGTCGTCTTTGCCGGTGGACCCGTACAATAGGCAGCCGCTGCGTTATAACGCAAAAGAGAAGCTGCTGTATTCAGTAGGAGAAAAGAAACAAGATGTTGGTGGAAGTGTGGGGGACAGTTGGGCCACTATGGAAAACCCCAGTTTTCGCTTCACGTTTTAACTATCGCGTTAAAGCCTAATTAGTACTATTATATATAGAGAAAACATTTCTAATAACATATTCTATGAATATAAAAGTTGTGCTCGGTGGGTTTGTGGTGGTAGTGCTTGCCGTAGGGTCTCTTGTTGGTTTTTGGCTGACTCAGAACAATATTGCTCAGGCTCCAGTTACGAACACCGGCACTGTAACACCCGCACCTGCTCCGACTCCAGTAGCAGAGCCGCCAGTTATTACCCCAGTTGCACCAGTGGTAGGTACAGTATTTAAAAATGCGTACATGCAAGTTACTGTTCCGGAAGGGTGGACGCTTACCGAAGCCATACAAACACTCCAAGACCAGCGCTATGACCAGCTTACCGGTAAAACAGTTAAAGTTGGCGAACCAAAGACTACAAAGACTGGTGCAGTAAATATAACAAAGGGTAAATACATTTTGTATATACACCCACAAGCGAGTCAGGCAAGCGGAGTAGATGGCGGTCGTTTTGCCGAAATAGCTATGGGCGCTCCAAGTGCAGACGCGGTAGTTATAGAACAACCAAGCCCTCCCTGTGGCACAGAAAAAACCAGCCCCGTAAAAGTTGGTTGGACTCGCCATGACTGGTATGTGAGCGGTACAGATAAAAAAGTAGAATACTGTGCAGTGCCAAGTGGTAGTGCAGCAGTGTGGTACTTCTCTTACGTTACGGATGTAAAAAATGGTTATATAAATTACAATTCTCAAGGTAGCCTTCCAGGTTGGGTCATAACCATGGGCTATAACTCTAAAACTGTAAATTCCCTCCCGCCTCAAAACAGTCCCGAGCTCATCACAGCACTCACCGAAATGACCGACATAGTAAAAACACTAGAACTGAAACAACTGGCTAAGTAACCTCCCAAAGAGCCCGCCCGGGCTCTTTTTGTTCGCCACAACTACGGAATTACTTAATAAATAGTGTTTTTACACAGCATTTACTTTAAATATATAACATTTAAATTAAATTTTGAATCGTTAATATTTAATTTGACTTTTGTATATTTAAGGTATATTATCAAGTTATGCTTAATAACTTTAAAGCTGGCTCGTATCGCCAAGCAGACGGGTATAAATACTTTCAGCCTAGTCCAATTAATAAGCAGTTTAGCTGGTCAGATAGGCGTATAGACATACTGCTTGCAGATGCTATGCGGTATTTAGGCGAGCTTAATGCGTTTTCCAAACTCATTCCAGACGTGGACTTTTTTATCAAAATGCATATCGCTAAAGAGGCTACCACTTCCAGCAAGATTGAAGGCACTCAGACAAACCTGGATGAAGCTTTACTGCCCGAACTAGAAATCAATTCAGAAAAAAGAAATGATTGGGATGAGGTGCAAAACTATGTAAAGGCAATCAATTACTCAATTGATCAGCTGGAGACCTTGCCACTTTCAATGAGATTGGTGCGTGACACGCATAAAGTGTTACTTTCTAGCGTACGGGGGTACACCAAGCTGCCAGGGGAGTTTCGTCGGAGTCAAAACTGGATAGGTGGTGCCACATTGAAAGATGCAGTGTTTATACCACCAAGCCACGAAGTAGTTGGTGAACTTTTGAGTGACCTAGAAAAGTTTTGGCACGATAAAGCCGCAGGTATTCCAGACCTAATTAAAATTGCCATTTCACATTACCAATTTGAAACCATCCACCCGTTTCTCGATGGGAATGGCCGCATTGGCAGGCTGCTCATTACTCTCCATTTAGTGAGCCTTGGTATTCTCCAAAAGCCGACGCTCTATATTTCGGATTTTTTTGAAAAGCACAGGCCACAATATTACGATGGTCTTTCGCGGGTACGCGAATCAAGTGATATGGAACATTGGCTACGCTTTTTCTTGACAGGAGTTCTCGAAACAGCCAAGAATTCTCGGGAGACGCTGGAAAAGATTATTGACCTTCGTAAGCAGTACGAAACTACTATAGAGAAGGGTATGGGTGTTAAACGCCAAAAGATGGGAAAGCAGCTTTTACGTCTCTTGTTCTCGCGTCCTATTGTTACCATTCGAGATATAGAGTCAATGTTGGCTGTAACATTCCCCACCGCTTCGGCTATAGCAATGGACTTTCAAAAACTTGGTCTCTTTTCCGAAAAAACAGGATTGAAAAAAGATAGAATTTTCTATCTAACCGCTTACATTAACCTTTTTAACAGCTAAAACCATGGAAAATTTTAACCAAAAAACAGCAATGATATGGAGCATTGCGGACATTCTACGCGGTGGCTGGAAACAGCACGAGTACCAAGACGTTATATTGCCCTTGGTGGTCTTAAAGCGTCTCGACTCCATTCTTGCTGACTCCAAGTCCGCGGTGCTTGAAAAATACAACGAGTATAAGGGTAAAGTAAATGACCTTGACCCAATTTTAAAAAGGACATCGGGTGCGGCTTTTTATAACATTTCCGATTACGATTTTAAAACCATTTTGGGTGAACCAAAGCACCTGGCGAAAAACTTTAAGCAGTACATAAACGGCTACAGCAAAAATATTCAGGATATATTCGAAAAGTTTGACTTTAGTAAACAACTTGAACGCCTTGAAGGTGGTAATATTTTGTTCTTGGTTATTCAAGAACTTAACAAGGTAGACTTGCATCCCAGAACAGTAGACAACTATGAAATGGGCCATATTTTCGAAGAATTGTTACGCAAGTTTTCTGAAATGTCCAACGAGACCGCCGGAGAACACTACACGCCACGGGACGTAATTGGGCTTATGGCGGAAATGTTGTTTTCACCCGACAAAAAAGATCTCAAAAAACCGCATGTTATAAAAAAAATTTATGATCCTGCTTGTGGTACCGGAGGCATGCTTTCTGTTGCTAAGGACTATATTCTAGAAAAGATAAACAAAGAAGCGGATATTTTTCTCTACGGCCAGGAACTGAACTCGGTAACGTATGCCATGGCTAAGTCCGATATGCTAATTAAGGGCGACAATCCTGACCTTATTCGCGGCGGCGAAAAAGATCATTCAAAAGCAAGTACGCTGGCGAACGACCAGTTTTTTGCCGAAGTGTTTGACTATGGACTTAGCAACCCACCATACGGAGTTGATTGGAAAAAAGACAAAGACGCTGTAGAGCGCGAAGCCTCCCGGGGGTACGCCGGCCGGTTTGGCGCGGGTACGCCGCGCATTTCCGACGGTCAGCTTTTGTTCCTGCAGCACCTTATTTCCAAAATGAAGCCAGAAACAGATGGTGGTTCGCGCATTGCCATAGTTCACAACGGCTCTCCTTTGTTTACGGGGGACGCTGGAAGCGGCGAAAGTGAAATTCGTCGTTGGATTTTGGAAAAAGACTTACTAGAAGCCATAGTCGCTCTGCCTGACCAGCTTTTTTACAACACCGGTATAAATACGTACCTGTGGTTTGTAACAAACAGAAAGTCAAAGGAACGAAAAGGCAAGGTGCAGCTCATAGACGGCCGCATGTTCTTTAAAAAGACTCGCAAGAGCCTTGGTAGCAAGCGTCATGAAATAGACGACGAGTCAAAAAAGAAACTGCTTGCCCTATATGAAGCATTTGAGGAGAATGAGCACTCCAAGATTTTTAAAACCACCGACTTTGCTTACAGACAAATTCAAGTTGAGCGACCGTTAAAAGATGAAAATGGCAACATTGTAAAAAACAAGAAAGGCGAAGTAGAAATAGATAAGTCACTCCGCGACTATGAAAATGTCCCATATGATATGGGCGTAAACGAATATTTTGAAAAAGAAGTAAAGCCATACGTGTCGGACGCGTGGATAAACGAGTCGGTCCGCGACCACAAAGACGACAAAGTCGGCGTGGTTGGTTACGAAATTCCGTTTACAAGGTATTTTTACAAATACGAAGCTCCGCGCAGCCTTGAAACAATAGAGGCTGACATTGAAAAGGTCGAGAACGAATTACTTACTCTCCTAAAGCAGCTATAAAAATATGGATTCAGATCAACAAAGCAAAAAAGGACCCACAAATGGGGTTGAGATATACGCCAAGAAATTTAAAATTGATGGCGTAGTATCTTCGGACACATACGCAAAGATTGTTACTGATGACTACAGTGGCAAAGGTACCGTAAGTGTTAAATCAACTCCTGAATCAACCCCTGGAAATATAAAAGGAGTGTTCTTTGAAGTTGATGGCGACATGCTACAGGATGGAGTAATAAAAACGGATAAAAATGCAGTAGTTGGTGTGAATGTTCGTGGAGATTACACAAGCAATAAAGGAAAAATAATCCAAGGAGAAGATTTACCGAATTTAGGATGGCATACCACGTGGTGGGGTATCTCTATCGTCACGCTTGGTTGCGGACTCGTGGTTGCTTTTTTGGTTTTTATGTTTGGTTGGAATAAATAATATGCAAATGCTCAAACTTACAAAGAAATATGAGAAATATCTTGAATACAAAAATTCAGGTGTTGAGTGGTTGGGGGAAGTCCCGAAAAACTGGGGGTTGAGTAATTTGCAACGTTTATTTACTAAAGTCAAACGTCTAGGGTTTGAGAATGAACCGTTGCTATCCGTTTATCGCGATCTTGGAGTAATTGTAAAATCATCCAGAGACGACAATCACAATAAAGCGTCAGAGGACTTATCTACGTATCAGTTGGTAGAAATTGGAGATCTGGCTATAAATAAAATGAAAGCATGGCAAGGCTCTATTGCGATATCTGATTATAGGGGGATAGTAAGTCCCGCATATTTTATTTGTAGACCACTTTCAGAAAACAACTCAAGATTCCTACATTATCTACTAAGATCAGACGTTTATATTAAGCAGTACGAAAGATATTCTGGCGGGGTCCGTAATGATCAATGGGATTTAAATTACGATCGTTTTAGAAAATTGAAGGTACCCACTCCTGAACTTGCTGAGCAAATTAGAATTGCAAAGTATCTTGATGAAAAGACTTCTTATATTGATCAAATTACTGAGAAAAAGCAAAAGCTAATTCAACTTTTGCAAGAGAGGCGCACGGCGGTTATTAACCATACGATTTTAGAAGCTAAAGGTGAAGTTTCGAAAATAAAAAATCATGTATTTGTAAATCCTACAAAAAAAGTGGTTGCTACTACTGGTCTTGAGGATGTGGTTTCTTTTGTGCCAATGGAGGCAATTTCAGAAAGCGGACGACTTACTTTGCAAGAGAGAAAATACAAAGATGTAAAAGATGGCTTTACCTATTTTAGAGATGGGGATGTCGTGTTGGCAAAAATAACCCCATGTTATGAAAATGGGAAAGCTGGTGTAATGAAGGGCTTAAAAAATGGATTTGGGTTTGGCACAACTGAATTTATGGTTCTGCGGCCTAAGGACTCTCTTCTGGCGGAATATCTTTACTATGTAGTCTATTCAGACAAATTTAGAAAATCTGGAGAAGTCGAAATGCGCGGAACTGCTGGACAGAAACGAGTTACGAGTAGTTTTGTGCAGAATTATGAGTTCTCATTACCAACTGTAATAAGACAAAAAGAAATTGTGGATGTGTTAAGTAAGAAGATGTGCTTATTTGATATCGCCGTAAATAAAGTCGAATCTACTATTGGAGTATTAAAAGAGTTTAAATCTTCGTTAATTTCAAATGTGGTGACAGGGAAGATTAAAATTTAATTAGTTATATGCAAGACCGAATAAACGACAATAAGAATCTTTTATCAGCAGTTAGAACAGTGGGGATAGTTAAGCCCAACTTTAATCCTCAGACAAAAGGATTTGACCAGGCTAGTCTGAGGGTGTACGGAACTGGTTTTTGGTTTGTGCTAATCGTAGAGGCAAATAATGAACAAGATACAGCTATTCTTCAGCAAGAAATAAATGAGGGTCTGGATATTTACGACAATACTTTAAAAGTTGGTGATCCGATTGCGTATGCCGGATTCCCTCTCGGGGGTCAATTACTCAACGAAAAACATTCACCATCATATGCTGAGGGCGTTATCGGTAGTGAAGTTTTAGACATTAATAGTAGACCCAAGATAATACAGATTTCGGGGCCAATAATTGGCGGCTGTAGCGGTTCTCCAATTGTATTAAAAAATGATTATAAAAAAGTTATAGGAATTGCTTCTAATTCACCATCGGTCGAAGCTGGCAAAGCGAGTATTTTTAGAGGAATCCATTGGAAGCATATTAAGGCTCTTGAGCAATTATCAATTTTATAGTTATGACCATAAGAACTAACACAAGAGAATCAGGGTTTGAGGAGTTTATTGAGCAGGAGTTGGTGGGGCTGCATGCGTATCGCAGGCGGACGAATTCTTCCTACAACAAAGAGCTGTGTATGGACACAGAGCTGGTTTTGGAGTTTGTGCAAACTACTCAAAAAGAAGCTTGGGAAAAACTGGTGGAGCAGTACGGAGACAGTGTGGTAGAGAGTTTTCTGGCGAGGCTGGATGAAGAGCTTGTTTCTCGGGGTTTGCTGAGCGTGCTTCGAGAAGGCATTGCCGACCGCGGCGTGCGATTTGCACTTGCTTACTGGAAGCCGGAGAACGACAAAAACCCAGAAACCCTGGCTGACTACGCGGGCAACATTTTAAGTGTAATGCGGCAGGTAAAGTACAGTATCAAAAACGAAAATTCTATAGACATGGTATTGTTTGTAAACGGACTGCCGCTATTTACAGCCGAGCTCAAGAACCAATTTACCGGGCAGAATGTAATAAATGCTATTTCGCAGTACCGTACAGACAGAGACCCAAAAGAAAAGTTGCTGTCCTTTAAACGTTGCTTAACCCATTTTGCTGTAGACACCGAACAGGCATACATGACGACGCGTCTTACAGGTTTGACTACGTATTTTTTACCGTTCAACAAGGGTAATAATGGTGCATCGGGCAACCCAGAAGCGCCACAGGGTAAATACAAGGCACATTATTTGTGGGAAGAAGTTTGGTCTAAAGACAGCGTGTTCGATTTGCTTGCGAATTTTATTCAGGAAGTAACAGAAGAAAAAGAAGATAAGAATGGTAAAAAGCGGAAAGAAGAAAAACTTATTTTTCCTCGGTACCACCAACTGGAAACGGTAAAGCGTATTGTGGAAGATGCACAAGCGCACGGTGCCGGTAAAAATTATCTTATACAGCATAGTGCGGGTTCGGGTAAGAGCAACACCATTGCGTGGGTGGCACATCGCTTGGCCGAACTGCATGACGATGGCGGTAAGAATGTGTTTGATGGGGTAATTGTGGTAACGGACCGGCGGGTGTTAGATGCGCAACTTTCCGACACAGTGAAAAGCTTTGGTCATATTACCGGACTGGTAAAGCACATAGAAAACGGGGGCACGGAGCTTAAAGGATCACTCGAGGCCGGGGTAAAAATAATTACTACTACACTCCAAAAGTTCCCAGTTATTGTAGACACAATTGAAAAAGTTGACGGTAGTAAGTTTGCGATTTTAATTGATGAAGCGCATTCTTCGTGGGGTGGGGACTCCCCGACGGATTTACGGCAAGTGCTCACCTTGGATGAGGCCGAAAAAGACAATGAACGAACCGAGCAAGCTTTTGAAACGGTAGAAGACCAGATAGTTAAACGCATGAAGGCGCGAAAAGTTTCGCACCCTAATTTATCATTTTTGGCTTTTACCGCAACCCCCAAGCAAAAAACGCTTGAGCTTTTTGGCACCGAAGATCCCACAACGGGAAAGTTTGGTCCTTTCTCGCTCTATTCGATGAAGCAGGCTATAGAAGAGAAATTTATTCTAGATGTGCTCAAGAACTATACGACCTACGAGACTTACTTCGGACTCTTAAAGAAAGTTGAGGATGATCCGGAATTTGATAAAAAGAAGGCGCAGCGGCTTATGGTTGGCTATGTGGAGCGACACGAACACGCGATTGATAAAAAAGTGGCCATAATGGCAGAGCACTTTGAGGAAAAAATAGCTCCATTTATAGATGGGCGGGCAAAAGCGATGGTGGTGACTAAGTCGCGTTTGCACGCGGTGCGGTACAAGATTGCTTTTGATAAGTACCTAAAAGAAAAAGGCTATATGCATAAGGCGTTGGTTGCATTTTCTGGTACTGTTAAGGACGTTGATACTAAGTTGGAATATACAGAAGGGCAAATGAATAGGGTGCCCGAGAGCCAAACTGCTGAAGAGTTTAAAAAAGATGTCTACAAGTTTTTGATTGTGGCCGAAAAATATCAAACTGGGTTTGATGAGCCGCTTTTGACAGTGATGTACGTAGACAAAAAACTTGGCGGTGTGAGCGCGGTGCAGACTTTGTCACGGCTTAATCGCACGGCATATGGAAAAGAAGAAACGTTCGTGCTTGATTTTGTAAATGAAACGGATGATATTATCGAAGCGTTCCAACCATACTACACAACCACGGTTCTTTCTAAGGCGACTAACCCGAACATCTTGCACGACCTTGAGCGCGATGTGCGGGGCTTTAAATTCTTTACCGATTTTGAAGTGAACGGGTTTATTGACGAGCTATACTCCAGAGCAACTCCAGACAAGCTGAATTTTATTATAGATAGCGTAGTTTCTCGTATAAATGCAGAGAGTCTAACCGAGGAAGAAACGGAGAGTTTTAAGTCCACTGTATTTGATTATTTAAAAAAGTACGCGTTTATTTCCCAGATTGTAACTTTTGAAGACCCTCAGTTGGAGAAGCTGTTTATATTTTTGAAGTTCTTAGTTAAAAAATTACCTCGGAGAGAAAACCCATTGCCATACGAAGTACTGCAAGCCATTGATATGGAAACGTATAGAATAGAGAAGAAAGCAGAAACGTATCTACAGTTAGAAAGTAGTGAAGGTGTAATTGAACCAATGGGCGGGGCAGGTGCTAAGGGTGTTGGTGAGGAAGAGAAGGATGCATTATCGAGGATTATAAAAGAAGTAAACGAGCGTTATGGCACAAACTTTAACGATGGTGATAGGGTTATTTTAAATGACTTAAGTAAACGGCTGCTAAAAAGTGAAGTACTACAGGGTTCTGTAAAGAATAATAGTAAGGACGCAGCCAAGCTAAAGTTTGACCAGTTGTTTCAAGATGAACTGGTCAGCGTGCTCGACAACCACTTTAGTTTGTATCAAAAGTTAGATCAAAGTCCTGAGCTGAAGAAGTTTGTGCAAGATCGCGTGTTTGATTTTGTGGTGAAGAAGATGAATGGGTAATATTAGATTCTCGAAAGGTGCTTGTGATTGCCACTTTTGCAACGATGCCAGTGGGTGGTTACCCATTGGCTTTTTTGTTTGGTTTTGGGTATAGTGGTGGTGTGTTATGAATTTTTGAATAGATACTTACGTGCATGAAAAACTATTGGAAAATTGCGGCTGGTAAGGGTGGTGTGGAGTTCGAGGAGTGGAAGTCCGCAGGCGTGGTTGCTGTAGACTGGTTCGACTTGGAAGACTTAACGCAGTATTCCACAAGAGAGTCGTTGATTGAAGCGTACAAAAAAACATACCCCAGCCAGAAGGCGGGGCAGGTACGGAATCATGTTAGTCAGATTTGGCGGTTCTTGCACGAGCTTTATGTGGGCGATGGGGTCGTAGTATATAATCCTGCGTCTGGTGTGTATGCTATAGGAGAAATACAATCTGCGGTGCAGTTTGATCCTGCCCGACCAGCGTTTCGTACTTTTTATAAAGTCGCATGGCGAAGCGAGCTTGAACGAGCTAAGTTGACCGTAGAAAGCAGGAATAGGCTTGGGTCCGTTCTGACTATTTTTTCAGTGGCTCCCGATACCGCCAAAGAAATTGAAGATTTAACCAGCGGGCAGCCCAGCGTGGTATCTAGTACAACTGAAGAGTTTGAAACTATAAAAGAAGATGTGGCCGCTCGAGCGCATGAGTTTATCAAAGACAAAATTAGCCAATTAGACTGGGAAGAAATGCAAGAGTTAGTAGCGGGTCTACTGAGAGCCATGGGGTATAAAACACGAGTAAGCCCCAGAGGACCAGACCAGGGGAGAGATGTAGAGGCTTCGCCAGATGGCCTCGGTTTGGAAAACCCGCGCATTGTCTGTGAAGTAAAGCATCGTAAAGGTGCTATGGGTGCTCCAGAGATTAGGTCGTTCCTTGGCGCGTTGCGGGACGAAAAGGGTGTATACATTTCTACAGGTGGTTTTACCAGAGAGGCAAAGTACGAGGCGCAGCGCGCGCAGTCGCCAATCGCACTTTTGGATTTAGACAGTCTTGCCCGGTTATTGGTCCAATATTACGATTCGTTTGATAATGAAGCAAAAGCACTGGTGCCTTTGCAAAAGCTGTATTGGCCCGTGTCGCTTGAGTAGTATTTAAAATAAAACATGCTTCTAAGTTCAATTGGTTGGAAAGGATGGGCTCTCCTCGCCTTAGTTATAATTGTAGGGGCTATTGCAAAAGAGTTCGGTGGTCAGGGTTTTGAATCGAGCACAAGACCATTCGGCTACCGGCGGAAAAAATATTTATTTGACGCAAATAGCGAATTTGAACTCTATAAGACGTTAATGCGATTATACGCAGATCAGTATCGCATCTTTGCTCAGGTAAACTACAGTCACCTTATTGAACCAAACAGCCATGGCTTTGTGGCTACCCGGGCTGGGCGAAGTCGTATAGATAGAAAATCTGCAGACTTTGTTTTGTGTGAGTTTAATACTGTTGTGCCTTTGTTAGTCATAGAGCTTGACGGCAGTGCTCATGGTATTCCGAAAAAGCGTGAACGGGATGCGTTTAAAGACACTGTGTGTGCGGAAGCGGGGTTACCCATCTTGCACTTAGAGGTGGGCAGCTTTGATGAGGCCCTACTCAAAACTCTAATACAACAAAAATTACTTTCACAACCAAACTCTAGCCCTTATTCGCGCGAATAGTTCCGAGAGTTGATTCTAGTGTTGCGCAGTTTTCGTGGAGGTAAATAATTAAACGTACTAAAAATCTATGAACTACGTATATGCACTCGTTAGCTTGCTTGTAATAGACGGGGCGTGGTTGGCGGTTATGGTGCCAAGGGTATACCGGCCAAAACTCTCGCACCTTATGGTGGAAAAGCCTGTGCTGTGGGCGGCGGGGTTATTTTATATCCTGTTTACTGTAGGTTTAACCTATCTTATTATTGAACCAGCGCTTAAAGCAGGGCTTGGTGCTGGTACACTGTTTTTGCGGGCAGCCCTGTTCGGTTTGGTGGCATATGCAACCTACGACTTAACCAATCTTGCTACCATGAAGCAGTGGCCAATTGGTGTTACCGTGGTAGATATGGTGTGGGGCGCAGTCTTAAGTGGTGTGGTTGCAGTAATTGTTTCATATGCACAGGGACACTGGCATTAGTTGGGAAATTACATACACATATGCACATAGTGGTACATGCTCGAGCGGGGGCGAAAGTAGAAAGGCTAGAGAAAATGGCATCTGGGAATATTTTCAAAGTGTGGGTGAAAGAGCCGGCGGTAGACGGCAAGGCGAATGCGGCCATAGTAAAAGCCCTTGCTGCACACTTTCAAGTTCCTCGTGCGAGTGTGGTTTTAGTTTCTGGTCTTTCTGCAAGAATAAAACGTTTTAGCATTTTAGCTTAATTTTTATAGCTACAAGGGGGCGTGGTCGGTATAAACTCGGGAGCTATTGCTAAAAAGTTCCCACCAAACATCCTAACTGAACTCTAACCCTTATTCGCGCGAATAGTACTGCGAACATATAATATGCAAACTAACGTTTTATCATATGGACCATCAACAAACGAGCCTTGCTGAATATATTAGTCAGCATAAAGATGTAATAGAAATTATTGGAGTGTTTACAACGGTGGCTGCCGCTTTGGGGGAGTTTGTTAAAGACGCAAAAGCCGTCAGGTATATTTCCTGCATTTTTATTATTTTGGTTTTTCTATTGCTGTGGGAATTATATAAAACATTTCCACCCAGGCGCACTACTCGCGTGGAACTATTCTTTGTTTTCTTTTGTTTTGGAGTGGGGGCGGTTATACTTGCAGTGATAGTAAATAATATAGATTTCCTTGGATATTTAGCTGCGGGAGGGATTCTGGGAACAATTATCGCACTCATATCTATGGCACCCAAACTGCTTTCTCGTTGGCGGAAGCGATAGATCATTTAAACTCACACTTAGTCTAAGACTAGGTGCTATGTATGCTCATAGTCTATGAACAAATACGAGCAAAAACCAGAATATATAGTGGACCTGCATGGGCATACCATGCGCGAGGCAGGAGAGGTGCTCGCGCGTTTACTAAAGGAGAATGCATATGCGCACATTCGCATTATCACCGGCAAGGGTGATTTGCGGAATGGGCCGGTGCTGCGGAGCTACGTGCAAGGCTATCTAAAAGACCGCGGCATACAGTTCCGTACTGCAAAAATATCCGATGGCGGTGATGGCGCTTTAGAAGTATTTTTGAAATAGCGCATGCGTTACTTTCTGCCTAACCTTCTTCTTCCACCCTACCCCTTATTCGCGCGAATAAGGGGTAGGGTGAGAAAGGGTGTAGAATGTACATATGAAAGAGTTGGAGCGACAATACAAAGCGCTTGCCAACCGTCGCCGGCTGCATATATTGCAGTATCTAAAAAAGCAGCACCAAGCTTCGGTGGGCGAGATAGCTACGGAGATACATCTAACACTTAAGGCTACCTCTAAGCATCTGGGTATTTTGTCCGGAGTAGACGCTTTGGAGAAAGAGCAAAAAGGGTTAGTAGTGTTCTATCGTCTCAGTAAGACTCAACGCCCCGCATTGAGGCACCTGCTCACCTTGGTCTAGTCCTTATTCGCGCGAATAGTACCTCAGGTGAGGGGGTAGTATGAGGGCGGTTTTTATAACGGCAGTAAGGCATGGACCTCTATGACAAATTCAACTTGTAACTTAATAGACAAACGCTGCATTCCTTGCGAAGGAAATATTGCTCCGCTCACGCGTGAACAGTTTTTACCGTTACACTGTGGACCCATGCTATCGGCGGGTTCTCGGAAAACGATTTTATAGTTGCCACAAAATTAAATAATCTATAATTCTTCTGCTATGGAGCATCAGGTATATACAAGTACATCAAAAGTGTGGCTCTACCCTGGTATGGCAGGGTGGTATTTTGTATCTGTCTCAAAAAAAGATTCCGCCCGCATTCGTAGGTTGTTTGCAGGTATGGCTCGAGGTTTTGGTTCGTTACCTGTGACTGCCACCATAGGTGCTACTACGTGGAATACATCTATTTTTCCCGACACCAAAACTAAAACTTACCTTCTCGCACTTAAGACAGAAGTAAGAAAAAAAGAAACTATTGCAGAGGGTAGTACTATACGGTTTTCTATCCGCATAAGAGGGGTGTAGTCCGGCGTACTGCAGGCTCTAGAGCATGCCTATGGTACCATATCTATATGCAACAAATATATATCGTACTAAGTGCAGCGCTGGTTTTTATTAATATTTTGGCAATAGTTGCTGTAGGAATAGACAAGCGCCGCAGCATGCAACGGGTTGAGCGTTTTCCAGAAGTATATTTTTTCTTTCTTGCATGCTGCTTTGCTTCCCTTGGTGTGTTTGCAGGTATGTTTCTCTTTCGTCACAAAACACAAAAGATGTATTTTTTGGTAGGTATAAGTCTGTTGTTGCTTCAGCAAGTACTGCTTGTAGTTTTGGGTTATTCATTTGTAATCGCACGCGTGTAGCGCAGGTTTTATGAAAGTTGCGCAGTTTATAAAACACGTGGTTATCATATTTCTCGTCAGCTTTTTTCTGAATGCTGTGTGGGAAATAGTACATAGCACCCTATATGTGCATTACAAGGGTGGGCCAATTACCAGCCTTATTTTATTACAGGCCATGTTTGTAGATGCGGGTCTTATTTGTGGACTGTTCATTGTGTCGCGACTCACAAGACAAAATATGTATGCAGTAATGGTGGTTGGGGGATTACTCATAGCAATATTACTTGAACTATGGGCACTTAAGACGAATAGGTGGGCATATGCAACAACTATGCCGCTTGTACCTTTGTTGCACACTGGCCTTACTCCAACTATTCAACTTGTTCTAACAGGTGGTACAGCGCTGTGGCTTTCCAAGCGTCTTTTGCAGAACATATAGTTTTGGTGCCGTACTTGTTTTCATATAAACATCATAGTTGCCTCATATGCTGTATAGGCACTCAGCAGCTTCATAAATAAAAATAAAATATGTAGTATACTGAGTAAGCTCACTACATAGAAACTATGAAGAAAAAACTACTTTCATACACAACACTTGCTATTTTTATTTTTCTAGTCGTGGGGGCTTCGTATTATGTTTTTGCACCCCCCACTATTGGCGATTTTGAGCCAGAGCGCATGTTGCCTCAAGCTATAATTCCCGAACAAAAAGATGAACCACAGGCGGAGGTGCAAACAGAAGTTAAAGGAAGTGCCAACACCCACGAACCAACACAAGTGTCGTTAGCAGTGCCCTACGTAAACGAAGCTCCGGACGGCAACTGGACGGGTCCCTGGAAGAATGCGTGCGAAGAAGCGGCCATAGTTATGGTTGAGCGCTTTTATAAAGGGCAAACTGAAGTTGGTATTACAGACGCGAAAGCAGCATTGCACAGGCTTTTCGCTGTGCAAGACAAGCGATGGGGGAGCAATGCTAATTCAGACGCAGCACGTACAGCGGAAATAGTGAATTCTCTAGGTTTGTTTAAGGCTCGGGTGGTGACTGAGCCCACATTGGAAGATATAAAAAAAGAACTGGCAGCTCAGCGCCCAGTTATTACGCTGCATAAGGGTTTTGATTTAGGTAATAAGAATATTCCCTTCTTGCCTACTGGTTCTTCGTACCATGTGTTAGTAGTTATTGGGTACGATGATGTTGCGCAGGAGTTTATTACCAACGATGATGGCGATGAAAAGGCAGGCAAGGGGAGGCGGTATGCGTACAGTACGGTCATGAACTCTATGCATGACTATAACTATAAAACCAATTTGACCGATGGTCCTGCCCGCGCTCTCTTTACTGCCCCACAATAAAAGAATTAAGCGCCTTCTAGTAGCGTATAAGTAAAAATTGCACGTAATGCGAGTCGCAGCGCCACATTGGTGTCTGCGTTTTTTAATTATCGTTTGCTCTTTTAAAAGGTATATAATGAATATATATGAACATACATCTACGACATGCACTGTTTGTTTCGGTCGCAATACTGCTACTAGCTGCAGGCTGTAATCGTGTAACGAATCCAGACAATAACGAACCTGAGGTGGTTGCCTGTACTATGGAAGCACGACAGTGTCCAGATGGAAGCTACGTAGGAAGGCAGGGGCCAAGTTGTGAATTTGCTGCATGCCCTGCTACGCCCGTAGCGCCAACACCTGCTCCGGGTGGAAAAACTACGCCGCCTGGGCAGAATAGTAGTGGCATTGAAGGCGAAGTAGTCATGGGACCTACATGTCCAGTGGAACGGTTTCCCCAAGAACCGGGTTGTGGCGAACAGCCGTATCAGGCTACGGTACGCATAAAGACGCTAGACGGGAAAAAGGTGGTTGCGGAATTTACGAGTGATAAAGACGGGAAGTTTAAGGTAGCGTTGGCGCCGGGAACGTACCTTGTGGACCCAGAGGTGGGTAGGGTCTACCCACGCGCAAGTACGCAAGAAGTGGTCGTTGTAAAGAATGTATTTACTCATATTACTATTCAGTACGATTCTGGCATACGGTAAGGTCTGATAGTGTATATGTGCCCAGGTGGGACCAATATTAATAAGGTGATTCACAGAAAATGTATATGCGAGAGCGTCCAGGTTTAGAAGCGGCCTCTATGGGTATTCGTAGAGAATTTGAAAAAGCAACATTGGGGCAACTGGTAAAACATGAGGGGGCAGAAATTGCTCAAGACGGGTGGAGCGGCCTTAGCCGAGTCATGGAACGCTATCTTGAGCGAGAGAAGGTAGAAAGAAATTTTGTACAACAGGACTCTGAACAGTTTGCAGCTATGCGTGAGGCCTTGCATACTGAGCCGGGGCTATTCGTGGCAAACCATCCTGCTGGATATGTAGATGTACCCATTACGCTCAGTATGATACACAGGGACGACGCGCTTATTTATGTACAGACTCGAATTAGGGATGCGTTGGTGACCGCTTTTGGAGAGAATTTTGGAGATTCTGCTGCCCAGGAAATTGATAGGCATTTACTTACAAACGCAAAAGAAGACGCGTTAGGTAATTTTAAACGCGCTGTGGCTCACATTGACGCAGGTGGTTTGCTAGTTCTTTACCCCACAGGAGGCAAAGAGGCAAAAATGGAAAATCCTACATTTGAACCCGGGTTTCGTTTATTGCTGCGCAAGCTTCAGTTCGACACTATGGTGTATGCAGTTAATTACGACCTCACAGGTACTCCAGGGGCAGAGAGTTCTGCTAAGTTTGCGGCGCGGGCTGTTTCGTTAGAGCTTCCCATTCTCTCAAACAGTGAGATGGCTCAACCTATTACCGCCCGAATAGATGAGCGGCTTACTCGTGTAGGCGAATGGAGTGCCTCGAGCGAGAATGATGAGTTGCTAACTAAACGTTATTGGGAATTATTCGGCGCTTAGTCGTACAAGAGTGAAATTTAGTATACTTATTTTGTATGGCAAGTTTTAGAACACATATTTCATTTGGTATTGCTGCAGGTATACTGAGTATTATTGGGCTTGTGAGCTTAGCCGTAGCGCAAGAGCCAAGTTTCTTAGTGGTGCTATTTGTCATGGCAGCACTAGGGTCTATATTGCCAGACATGGATAGCGACTCCGGCATACCGTTCTATGTTACGTTTGGGTCACTGACAGTTGTTACTACAACCCTTACATTTTTCTCCTTGTACCGAGATGTACCTTCAAACTGGAGGATTATTATTACTGCAACACTTGGTACGGCGGTATTTGTCTGGGTTATAGTGGGTCACTTTTTTAAGCGGTTTACCCGCCACCGTGGCATGGCGCATTCCCTTCCGGCTGCGCTGCTCGCGGGACTGGCTGTGTTTTTTCTTGCTTCGCGCTTTTACTTTACAGATCAGGAAGCTTTTCTGCTTGCCGTGGCCATGGTAGCTGGATTTCTTATACACCTACTTTTGGATGAAATATATGCAGCAGTGAATTTTCACGGTAAACTATTTGTACCTAACAAAGCGTTTGGTAGCGCATTCAAGTTGAAGTCAGATAACATGCTCATAAACGTAGCAGTTTTTGGTGCTATAGTATTTCTTGTGGCTGGAAACGTCCAACGTCTATGGGGCCTGGCCGAAGGATTTTGGAAAACCGTTAGACACTAATGTTAGAAGTTTAAAAGCCTTCTATGAACGAAGTAAATATTCCCGAAGTGGTCAGTGCTTTAAGTCGTGTGCAAGCCGGATACTTGCCTGCCGACTTGTTTTTTCAGGTGAGCCGGTTAACTGTAGTAGCGGCGGTGGAAGTAGTGCCGCTGCGCTACTGGGAGGGCGAGTGCCAAGTATTGCTTACACAAAGACCGGCAAATGACCCATACTGGCCAGGTCAGTGGCACAACCCCGGAAGCATTATGCGCCCTACTGACGAACCTGGTACGCTTGCTTCTGCCATTGAGCGCGTTTGCGTAGGCGAACTTGGGCTTACCAGTAGCCCTGAACTGACATTTGTAGCTCCTTGGTTTTGGCACGGTGCTCGCGGGTCTGTGGTATCTTTGGTCCATTGGCTTGACGTATCGCATGTGAATAATATACAGGATGGTACATTTTACTCCGTGCATAACTTGCCGGCAGATCTTATCTCAGGTATGCAGCCCATACTTAATTTAGCAATTGAACATTATACGAAACACACAACATGAACGGACAAAACAGAGGCGATGTACAAGAAGGTATGGAGGTGGAAATAGTTTTAAAAGAAGATCAACGCACGGGTAAGCTCACGAAAGGTGTAGTACAAGACATTTTAACAAACTCCTTGTTTCACCCACACGGCGTAAAGGTGCGGCTTACCACAGGGGAGGTAGGCAGAGTGCAAAATATATTGGTATAATAAAGTACATTAAGTTTACGGTTTTTATGGGAAGCTTACAGCAAATATATGATAGTTTTTTAGTTGCTTTTCCTGAGCCGCTCCGGCCGTACATTTCACTGGCAGTAGGGATATGCTTAGTCGTTGCTCTAGTGCAAGTGCTCCGCAAAGAGTTTATTTGGCTCATAGTACTCATAATTCTTTTGCCTGCATCGGTGCCAATTTTGAAAGGTGTGGCCACAACACTGCTCTCATTTCTAAAATATTTATTTGGCGTACATACGAGCATTTAAAGACGGTGAGTCAACCGCTCAAATTACAAATACGCATCTTACTTACAACCAAAACCTCACTCTAAAGACAACACTTTTTGCGGCCGCAAAAAGTGTTGTCTTTAGACATTGAGAGTGGATAACTTCCTTGCGCATCTTCATGAAGCTGCTATTATGCGCATAAAGACAACCCTATGAAAATTTTTTCCGCAGCCTACTCCTATGACAAAAAATAAAAAACTCTGGCTCTATGCCGGCCTCGCCCTCTTCGCTATTCCTGAAATTTTATGGAGTCCCGTGGCCAATATAACCTATCAATTTTTTCAAAAATCAAACAACTCTTTGTATTTGAGAGATACTTTTATCTTACATTCAGATCATATTAAAGCATTGAATATAATATTGGGTATGCAAGTTGTTGCGCTGCTAATATTGTTCCTGGGCTTTCTCGCTGAAAGTAATAAAAATCGAAAATTTATATTCATGAGCTTGTTTATATTCTTACTGTTTATATTTGTCTTCTGGCTTTTTTATTTATCAATAACGTTGGGGCGGCATGGCATAATGTGAGAGGGTAAATATTATGAAAAAATATTTTTCGTCTTTGGCCTTTATATTAGTTTGCAACCTGCTAATAATCCCATACGCAGAAGCTGCATTTCTAACTCCATATCTAAATATTAATATTAACAAAACTACCACCAGCGGCGATGGTAGTTTTACTTTTCACGTAATCGGGTATGATCCTAGTCCTTTTTTCTCCTACGATCACGATATCGTAACTCAAGATAGTACTGGCTCCTTTAATATTAGTTCTGGGGCCGCAATAGGGAATACGTTTTCTATTACAGAAGATGTCCCTGTTGGCTGGGCTCTGACTTCAGTAGTCTGTTCGGCAACTAACCCTACCATTACATTTGATAAGCTACCAAACGGAGTTATTATTCATGCCCAGCCCTATGCTTCGGTAGATTGTAATTTTGTGAATACTAAATCAACCAGTAAAGTTCCAATCTTAATAGTGCCGGGTTTGTTTGGCACGGATATTTCTAAGGGTGATACGTTGTTATGGGCTGATATTTCCAGAATGGTGAACCCATTGAATAATGATAGCTTTATGGACCCTCTACAGTTTAAATCTGACTTAAGTCCTTTGGACACAAGTTTAGCTATAAATGGAGTAATACGTAAGAAACCTTTCTATGATTATACAGATGCCCTTATCCAGCTACTAGTATCTCAAGGCTATGTCGAAGGTAAAGACTTGTTTACATTCCCTTATGATTGGCGTTACGGAGTTAGTCCCGAAATCGTAAGCCAGTTGGAGGGGCAAGTAAACTATATACTGCATCAAACCGAAACTGGGATGGCGGCAGGAAAGGTGGATCTGGTAGCTCATAGCACTGGCGGACTTGTGGTCAAAAAATATGCCATGGAACACCCTTCCACTCATGGTATTGGTAAGGTTGTATTTGTTGGTGTGCCAAACCTCGGTGCGCCTAAGGCATATAAGGCTATTATACAAGGAGATAATTTTGAAATTCCCGGGTTAGAAGCATCCGAAATGAAAAAAATTGCTCAAAATGTTCCCGTAGCATACGATCTTGCGCCTACTCGTCAATACGTGGAACAGGTCGGTCCCTTTTTGCACAAAGTAAACATTATTTCTACTAACGGTGCATATACGCGCACTGACTACGCAGCTAGTTTTGATGAGGCTATTTCTGACTTTAATTCCCAACATCTAATTAATAGCCAGGCACAGTCTCGGAGCGAAGGCTTGCACACTAACGCTTTTGATACATTTGATCTTAGAACCACCGGTATAGACGTATACAATATTGTAGGCTGCAAGTCTGGTACTTTTGGAGAGTTTAGCGAGCTCGCTTCTAATTCGCCGCCCCTGTACGATTTTCCAAAGTTTGCCCCTGGCGATGGTACGGTGCCATTTGAAAGTGCAGACAGTATTCCTGCTGATGATGTCAAAACATTTTTTGCTCCCAAAATTGAACATGGTAAGCTCTTAAGCGCCGATGGTTCACGACAACTTATTGCCAACTTACTTACCGGTAGTAGTCTTGATACGGCCAATAAAATTCTGGGCCATGATGATGTAGCGCAGCATCCAGATAAGTGTTCCCTCAAAGGCTATAGTCTCAAAGTAAAGAGTCCCGTATCTCTCCGTGTGCAGGATCAAGATGGAAATGAATCAAAAGTTATGGAAGATGGCTCTTTGCATAATAATATCCCCGGTGCGGCTTATGAAATTTGGGGCGACCATAAATATGCTTTTCTACCCAACGATGCTGGCCAGGTATACCAAGTATCTCTAAAAGGTGCCGATACAGGGACTTTCACACTGGAAGAGCAGGTTATAGAAAACAATGCAGTAACGGCGACCAGAGTTTTTCCAAATATTCCGGTAACTACTAATTTAAGTGCTGAGTTAGATGTACAAAAAAATAATCCATCGCTATCTATCGATACAAATTCTGATGGTGTGGTAGAGCGTGTACTGAATCCTACGCAGGATCTTAATACCTCGCAGGTGATCGATGAAGCAGCTCCATTTACAAATATAAATGTAAGTGGTGACCAAGGGCAAAGTGATTGGTATAGGTCAAATGTGCAAGTTAAGCTAGCAGCTACTGATTTTGCTCAAGAGGGAAGTAGTCCTTCTAATATATTTCAAACCAGCTATAAATTAGATGATGGCAGTTGGCAGGTATACAATACAATATTTTCCATATCTTCCGAGGGTTCCCATATTCTATCTTATTACTCCTTAGATAATGCCGGTAATCGAGAGCACATACAAACTATTAAGTTTACTATAGACAAAACTGCGCCGGAGGCGGTGTTTAGTTTTAAACCCCAGGCTAAAGATATGGTGGTAACTGCCCAGGACGCATTGGATTCTAGCCCTGCCATTGTAGACAATGGCG
>CAZYMS010000014.1:0-35142 GCA_964648985.1 uncultured Candidatus Saccharibacteria bacterium | reverse complement strand
ATCCATCGCCTACAGGTTCGCCAACCCAAAAGACTGTTGCGGTAATGTTGGTATGGATGGGGTAACCTGTCGGTTGCAGCTGGTAGCTTGTAGGTTTGTCGGAAACAGGGGCACGCGTGGGAGTTTGGAGTGGGGGTACTATTGCAGGGGTTATGTCTTGGACACCTGTACTTACGTTCGTATTATTTTCTGAGACAGGAGGGGTCGTAGTGGGCTCGAGGTGTTGTCTTGAATATTTCCAAATAACAATGCCTACAATGGCGGCTAGGAGTAGTATGCAAATGACTACGTATGTTCTGCGCATAAGCTAAGTATAGCTCCAAGTGTAGATGGGCACCATCAGCAGGCAGTCCATCTACCAGTTTGTTGAATTGGTTTATTTCTATCTTCAAAAACGCGGACGCTGATGGTGCCCATCTACACGTCCTCTGCCTGCTACACCAATCCGCGTGTATGCAAAATACTTTTAACCTCAGTACTGTTTTTCGCAGTATAGAGTTCTTCCCGGATTTCTGCTGCACTTTCGAAGCCAGACATATAAATTTTATAGAAACGTTTGAGTGGCTCAAAAGGTTTTATGCCAGTAAAATGTTTTTCATATTGCTCTGCATGGAGCAAAAGTAGCTGAGCGCGCTCTTCTACGGAATGTTCTTTCATGTCTTTCGCAAATACCCAGGGATTTTGAAAAATGCCACGACCTATCATGACCCCATTACAACCTGTGGTCTCGGCTTTTTCAATCCCTTCGGCTCTGGTGAGCACATCACCATTGCCGACAATAGTGGGTCTGGTTTCGGGTGTTGTTTGCTCATGAATAAATTTTACAATTTGGGGCATGAGCTCCCAGTGCGCTGGTACTTTAGACATTTCTTTGCGGGTCCTTAAATGAATAGAAATATTTGCTGGCTTCGCTTCAAGTAGGGTTGCTATCCACTGCTGCCAGTCTATTTTCGTATCGCCAATCCGAATCTTTACCGATACCGGTATAGGAGCGTTTCCACCTATAGATTCACTTGCGCCCTTCCATGTTGCTTCTACTATTTCTTTTGCTAGTTGCGGATTTTTAAAAAGGCCGGCGCACGCCCCACCTTTCATTTCAGCAGGCTTGGGACACCCCATGTTAATATCTATACCATTAAAACCTAGTTCTCGTACGAACTTTGCGGTTTCGTAAAATTTTTCTGGCTTTGCTCCAAATACCTGCGCTACGAGGGGTGTGGGGTCAGCTTCTCTTTTTAGGTGGTACACAAGGCGCTCTCTGCCTGCACTATTCATAAGGCCGTCCGTGGAAACGAACTCAGTAAAATATACGTCAGGGGCACCAGCCTTTGAAACCACATGCCTAAAAGCGACATCCGTGACGTCGTACATAGGCGCAAGTATAAAAAATGGTCTGGGCAATGTATTCCAAAAACCTCGAATCATTGACTTATTATACAGAAGATTTGCTATACATGTCACTGACGGGATTTGACTAATATCATATGTAAGGGCACAATGGTAGGCAAACCGCTGCATGTGCAGACTGGTTTTCTAGCAGTCCCGTAGGCTGCTTGGTATCTACATCGAAAACTCATAGGGGGTGAAGATGATTAAAGACGATGTCATATTCGCCTCAGATGAGAGGCGGAATGTAGTCGGGAGTGTTTTTCATGTGTTTTCCTGGTTTCTTTTTGGAGGAAAAATGCTTCCTCATGCCAGTGAAGTCGCGGATCTTGTTGCCGCTAACGGTTTTCTAGTTGATAGCAAGAGTCGAAGTGATTCTTGCGGTTTCCTTCATCCGGAGAAGCAATTGATGGCTCACGAGCTGAGTTTTCCCCGCGCTGTGTTGTATGCAGATTGGGGGTGGGTCGCTCGGTACAAATCAAGGCGAAAAAAGAAAAACGGACAGAGGCGGCGCCTCAGCGGTTTGAAGAATTTACGCAATACCCGTCAGGTTGTTAAATACTTGAGTGAGCATGCGACCCAACTCTATATTATTGATGGGAGTATCTTGGCCCAGATGTGTAGAAGGGCCAAGAGAGGTGGGGTTAAGACAGTGGGTAAAAAGAAACTGAAACCACATATAACAACAGCTCATTACGGCGATAAGTCTTTGACTGTGTCTCGGACATTACTGCAAGCGATTTGTGGCAATCCCGGCGTACTCAAAATCTATGGGCTTAATCCCACAGATTTTGCAGTTCATAAGGAGCAGTTGGATTTTCGTTGGGTAATGCCTTTTACAGATGCGCACGGTGAGGTGTTGTACGAAGATGGGCTTAGTTTGCAGCTAGACGTCCACTATATAGTGCGGTCGTCATGGCTCGAAGAAATTCGAGGTATGATTAGGGAACAGCAACAACTGCAACTTGAAATCTTTGAACGACATGAAAAAAACTTACCCGAAGTACCTTTTTAGCCTTCCGATGTGCGGACACGCACCCGTCGGTAGGCTTTTATTTGCCTCTTATTCCGAATATGCGGTGCTTAAAAGCAAGTAGTTGATTTCATAATTTTAGATTGATTGGACAAAGAAAGATAAATATTGTACAATGTACAAAAGTTGGGTGCATTCGAATGATGCTATCCTTGGCATTAGTCGATTACTCCTGACTTAAATTTAGTAATAGTAATTACATGATTGGCCTCTTTGCACAGCCAATCCTGTCTTTGCATATGGAATGGAATTCCCGATATGGTTAAGAAGCCAGAACCACAGTCAAAGTTCGAGTCGGCCGCAGTAAAGTTTACTAACTGGGTTGGGTCTACCTCATCGCTGGTAGTGCACACACTTGCATTTATAGCTAGCTTTATACTCGTCGTATTCGGTGTGGCGCTTGATAAGGTGCTCCTCGTGCTTACTACCGCAGTATCTCTGGAGGCTATATATCTTGCTATTTTCATTCAAATGACTGTGAACAGAAACACCGCAAGTTTGGAAGAAGTGGAGGAAGATATTGATGAAATTCAAAAGGACATAGACGAGGTACAAGAAGATGTGGGTGAAATTGCCGAGGACGTTGGCGAGATTGAAAAAGACGTAGATGAGATTCAAGCAGACATAGACGAGGTACAAAAAGATGTTGATGAAATTCAAGAAGACGTAGAAGATATAACCCAAGGTGAAACAACAGAAGAGTTGGCAGATCGCAAAACACGCGAGTCCCTAGATAAAATAGAGCTTACCCTTGCTAAGCTCATAGACGAAATTGAAAAGATAAAAGCCAAAAAATAAGCAGTCAATTTCGTTAGTCATTGTACACAGAGGCTCTTCGCTCTAAGCGCGGAGTCTCTTTGCATCATCTTTACGCATTCTCTAATTTCACAAATGTCCAATATTAATTGGCCGGTTAATATTGGACACCGATGCTATACTTATAAAAAGGGCTAGGGTTATGATTATAAAAGATCGTAAAGAACTCACGGCAGGCAGCAAGGTGCTGACATATTTATTGGAAGCACAGTATTATCATCGTCGAATAATGGACAGAACACGCTTAAGCTCGGCGGTTTACCCAGAGTACTCAAAGTACAAGGCCCGTGCTCGATTGAATAGCTTAATGTTTAAGTTGAAACAAAAGGGGTGGATACATGAGGAGTACCAAGAGGGCAAGAGAATTAGTGAGCTGACGAAGCATGGAGAACTGGAGGCGCTTTTTGTCACGATGCATATTGTTGGTAGTGCTAAGTCCTGGGATGGTAAATGGCGTCTGGTAATCTTTGATATTCCCGAAGCTGCAAGCGGTGTGCGACAAAGACTACGGCTTTTACTGAAAGGGATAGGATTTCGAGCGTTGCAGGCTAGTGTGTATATAAACCCTTATCCAATATCCCGCGCAGCGATTGATTATTTAAATAAGTCTGGACTCATTCGGTACATACGTGTACTCAGAGTAGATGAGATAGACAACGCTAAAGATTTGTATATGATGTTCCAGTTATCTAAAAGTGTCCATACATAACTGGCCGGTTATGTATGGACACGGTGATTTACAGTAGAGAGAGTTAGCATGTGAAAGTGGCAGAGATTCGGGATAATAGAAACATGACGACCCCTAAGTCGTCATGTTTCTATTACTGGCTATTCTCTTGCTGCTATTTGTTGGCGCCAGAGGGCGGCGTAGAGACCGTGCTGATCAAGAAGCTGTTGATGGTTTCCGTGTTCGGCAACTTGACCTTTTTCAAGTACGAATATGGTATCTGAATGGACAATGGTAGACAAGCGATGCGCTACCAAAACGGTAATGAGGTTTGGTCGCTCCTTCTTTATTTCTTTTATGGTATGAGTGATTTCTTCTTCTGTTAGTGAGTCGAGTGCACTCGTTGCTTCATCAAATATAATCAAGTCCGGGTTGCGTAGTAGAGCACGAGCAATAGAGAGGCGCTGTTTTTCACCGCCTGAGAGCTTCAGTCCGCCTTCGCCAATAACTGTCTCAAGATCCTTACCGCCGCGCTCAATAATTGGTAATGCGGCAGCAGATTTTAATGCTGTAAGGCACTCTTCATCTGTAGCGGTCGGTTTTACGAATTGGAGATTCTCGCGAATAGTGCCGGCAAAGAGTTGGGTGTCTTGGGAAACAAAGCCGATACGGTTACGGTAATGCTCTGCATCGAGTTGGACCATATTTATCTCATTAATGGCAATTTTTCCTTCAGTGGCAGGATAAAGGCCAACTATGAGTTTTATTATGGTTGTTTTCCCCGAACCAGAGGGTCCCGCAAAAGCAACGGTCTGACCTGCGCCTATGTTGAACGAGACTTTTTCCAACGCAGGATCCGTTGCAGATTGGTACTTGAACGTAACATCGTTGAATGCAATATTTTTTACCTTATCTATAGATACTGCATCATTTGGCTTTACTTCTTTTGGAGTGTTCAGGATTTCATCTAAACGCTCCATGCTCGCCTTTGTTTCTTGGTAGCTGGTGGCAACGTTTCCGAGTTCTCCTAGTGGTGCGAAGATGAAGAAAGAGTATATAAACAAAGAGAAGAACTCACCCAGCGTAATGGCCCCTGAGAAGATAAGCCACAACATGAGTAAAAGGAGTGCCGATCTTAGGGCGTTTACAAGAGTGCCTTGAATAAAACCTAGTTTCCGAACCAGTCGTACTTTTTCCAGTTCAAGTTCAAGGATTTGTTCATTAACGCTGTTGAGTCGTTTTATTTCCTGTTGCTCTAGTCCAAGCGATTTAACTAGCTCAACGTTGCGTATAGTTTCCGTAGTGCTACCGGCAAGTGCAGATGTCTGTTTAATAATTCTTTGCTGCGCATCTTTTATCTTCCGGGATATGAAATAGGTAGCTGTTCCGAGGAGGGGGATAAGAAGAAAGTATACTAAACCCACTAACCAGTGTACGTAAAAAGCGTATCCAAGTACCAGCAGTATGCCAATAAGAGAAAGGAAAAGAGAGTTAATAGCTGTTTGAATAAGCTTTTGCGAATCATCTCGGGCTTTCTGTAGCTTATTTAGGAATTCACCACTACGTTGGTCTTCAAACACTGCATAGGGTAAAGAGAACGAATGGTCTACTGAGTGGCTATACATGCGGGCACCGAGACGTTGGACTATGACGTTTACATAGTAGTCCTGAAAGTTTTTTGCTACCCGAGAAACAAACGCAGTTCCCATAGAAGCAAGGAGCAGCAAAATAACACCGTGGAAAAAATCCCCGTGAGAAATTTGTCCGGCCTTTGAGGCGTACTTATCTACAATAAGT
This sequence comes from uncultured Candidatus Saccharibacteria bacterium, assembly GCA_964648985.1. GTDB lineage: Bacteria > Patescibacteriota > Doudnabacteria > UBA920 > UBA920 > JAEUSE01. The sequence continues at coordinate 29,443 of CAZYMS010000014.1, read as the reverse complement.
CTAAAGATTTGTGGATCTAATAGGCTGAAAACTTGGTTTACGGTTGCAAGTACCAGCGCACCTATAAGGATATTGCGATAGTTTTTAAGGTATTGCCAAAGTAGTCGCATATTACTGAAGTCGTATGACTAATTAAAAAATTATCTAAGAAAAAGATAGTTATGCATAAGTATGCATAACTAAAATGAGTATATCAAAGGAGTAATAAATAGTCGAGTCGTTAGTATCTTATCTGGCAATTATTTGCCAGCCCTCTGGCACGTCGCATGGGGTGGGGAAGTCACGGATCTCCTGAGTGTCGGGGTTTTTAGCAGGGGTAATAACTTCAGCGCAAGCAGTCTTTTTTGGCACAGTGGGACGAACAAGACCGTGTGGTGGTTTGTGTGTGTCCATCCCTTGTGCGTCCGGGTTGTTTGTACTTGCGCCTATAGTAATGGGTTCATCTTCTATAACCTGAGTCTTAAGTAAGTGGGGCGCAAATATGTAGGCGAGTACTACTGCTACAACTAAGCACAATCCTATGCCGCCGAGAAGATATGGTGTTTTTATTTCTTTTTGAAATTGCATACTGTGAGGTTTATGTGCAAATTATCAAATTATTCTAATTAAAGAATATCGGATTTTTGTATGTGCATAAATTGCCCAGGGGCAATGTCCGGGAGTTTTAGTTTATTGATGCGGGTACGCTTAAGGTTTTTTACTTTAAGTCCTACAGCTTCTATCATGCGGCGAACTTGACGCTTTTTCCCCTCGTGAATGGTTATGAGTATAGTTGTCCCTTTATTTTTTACTTTGGCAGGGTAGGTAGTGCCTGTAGCAATATCTACGCCTTCACGGAGCAGCTGTAGCTGCTGGTCGTTTGGTGCGAGATTTACCAGTACCTCGTATTCTTTTTGGTGTTCAAAACTTGGGTGTGCGAGCTGTTGTGTAAGCTCACCGTCGTTGGTTAGAATAAGCAATCCTTCTGTGTGGTAGTCGAGCCTCCCCACATTCCATACTTTAGTTTGCAATTCTTTTGGAAGCAGCTTAAATATAGTACGACGATGTTGAGGGTCGCTTTTGCTAACCACGTATTCCTTGGGCTTATTGAGAGCAATATAAATCTTTTCTTCGGTAGGGTGAATGACTTTACCGTACACGCTTACTGTATCATTTTCTGGGTCTACTTTATCTCCGAGTTTGGCTCGCTTGCCGTTTATGCTGACCTGTCCACTTTGAATGAACTCTTCGGCCTTACGTCGTGAGGCTATACCGTGTTCGCTGATGTATTTTTGTACGCGTATGGGTTCCATATGAACTTATTTTACCCTGTTTAGCATTTTATAGCTAGATTTTGTGTGATAAACTTAAAACAACATAACTGCCAAGTAAAATATATATTATGGACAAAGAAAACCAAACGCCTCCTTCTGCGGAGCCCGTGCAGGAAGTAAAACCAGTGCGAGGCTGGCATCGCACTGCTCTCTACATACTTATCCCGGTAGTAGTAGTGCTGCTCGGCGTTGCCGCGTATATGGCCATGCAGCTGAAGAACAAATCCACTGACCTGCCAGGTGTGGGTATAGCTCAGCCGCCAGCACCTACTCTAGCAGACACCATTACTCCTCCCGTAACCCAACCAACACCAGCACCCGATTACGCCACAGGTACATGGATTAACGTAACTTGGACCAGTCCTTGGAAACCGGTGGCGAAGGTGGATTGTGGCATAGGGGATAATACAACCTGTGATATTTCGTCTACTAAACAATATAGCGCAGGTATCATTACCGACGGGCAGTACAAGGGCCAAACTATATACATTCAACAAGAGGAGAGCATTGGTACTTATTTCCAGTACTTTGTAAAAGTAGCAGGAAAAAATACGTATTTGTATGAAGAAGGTGTCAAAATAAAAGGTATAGATGACGCTCCGGAATATATTTCTTTACCTGGTACTTCTCAGCTTCTTAAGAAGACCACTTCGAATGCGTTTCTCTATAGTGGAGTCAAGAAAGTTAAGAAGATTACAACCATTGCCCAGTTTGGTGATGTAAGTTTAACCGACGAGGGTGGCTGTTTTGTGGCTGCATTACCAAATGGCCTTGCCGTAACCTATAGTTTGGAAGTTCCTTTTGTGCCCAAAGATACTGGTATTCCACAAATTTCTTTTGCAGACGGTACAGCAAATAAAGATAACTATAATTTCATACACCCAACGTGCGCTGCCCTGTGCGAGTGGCTTGAATTCATAGACGAGCAGAAGTTACAACCAAGCACTCGGTTGGTAACAGTAGGTACCGCTGCGAACGGAGAAGTTATATATGGCCTTAAAGATCCAAATGACCCTGTGCTGAAGGATATATATAAGGACGAGAATACGGTTGCATATTATAGTGATCCAGGTTCTGCTCCGGATTCCTTCCAGCCACAAGGCAAGAGCAAGTACACCTATGCGCAATTTCTCGCGTTGCACCCACTTTTATATTGGAAGGATGCACTCGGGCGCTGGGTACAGTTTAGAAATGCTCGTGTTGCGGTTGCTGCAGAAATGTGTAAGCCAGTTATCTATCTCTATCCAACCAAAGACACGAACTTAAAAATAGAAGTGGCGCCAAATGGAGGGCTTACCAAAACTATTCCAGAGTACGGAAACGGCTGGGAAGTAACTGCGCACCCAACTGGTAAAATTACGGATAGAAAAACCGGACAGATTTACGACTATTTGTTCTGGGAAGGTATTGGTATGCAGTACCCAAACCCTACCGAAGGTTTTGTGGTTGCTACAAAAGATTTGTCTACATTCTTCGATGCAACATTACCAAAGCTCGGCCTTGTAGGCAAAGAAATAGTGGACTTCAAAGAATACTGGGTCGCTCGATTGCAAAATACCGGCAAACCATATGCGCTTGTAAGTTTTATGGATCCTTTGGATTTTGCGGCTCTTGCGCCAGTCGCCATTACCGGTCAACAACCAACATCAACTATCCGCGTTATGATGACCGCCAAAGCTTTGGACGAAAAAATATCTATCCCGAAGCAAAAGTTACCTCCAACACCTATACGTAAAGGCTTTATCTATGCTGAGTGGGGCGGGGCATTGTTACAGTAGTAGAGTGTAGTCGCCTCATCGGCGACCCGCCGATGAGGCGGGATTGCTGAGTGCAGGATGAAAACCGAGAGTATGAAAACATTTAAACATGCAAACAAAAAATACTTGAGTTTAGGCGCGCTTGTAATTGCAGGCGTGCTTTTTGTGTGGCTCCTTGCCCCGCGCCTATCTAAGGAGGGGCTGGGAGAGGCGAATAATGCTGGGCTCAAGTCTCACGTCTCATTACTCACCTCAGGCGGCATTACTCATGCCGCCACTGTCATGCAACCGGACCTGTATCCAACTTTGAATAAAGTTGATGAAGTCCCTATCGAGACTGAAAAAGTCTATGGCGGTATAGTATCGCACCACTTTTACATGGAAGAGGATATAAGTAAATTGTTTTTGCAATTACGTAATCAGAGTCCGTCCGTAGTGGTAATAGTGGGTCCGAACCATTTTAATGCGGGCAATGCAGACATACAAACTTCTATTGCTTCGTATGCCACTCCCTTTGGGCAGCTCGAGTCGGATCTACCGCTAATAAGTAGCTTGGTCGCGGATGGTGTTGCTGCTCATGAGGAATTCGCTTTTGAACGCGAGCATTCCATAGCAGCACTTGTTGGTTTTACAAAAAGGGTGTTTCCAAATACTAAGTTAGTTCCTATTATAATCCGTCGTAGTACTAGTCCTGCCCGTACAGTACAACTTGCTGCAGAGTTAAATAAAATACTTCCCAAAGATGCATTAGTACTTGCAAGTGTAGATTTTTCCCATCACCTTGACAGGTTTGCAGCTGGTTTTCACGATAGCCAGTCTGTGTCCGCGTTGCTCTCCACAGACTTTAACCGAATTCGTAATTTGGAAGTAGACAGTCCACAAAGTTTAGAAGTACTCATGCGCTACTTACAAAGCAGGGGAGCTTTGTACATGGAATATAAAAATACTAACCAGGCATTGTATGGGGGTAACTTGCTTTCCGATGACGTTACTAGTTATATCTTTGCAAAGTTTACTGCTTCATTCGGGTCTCCTTCTCAAGGGGGTGAGTCCTCTTCTTCCTCCCTTCAGGAGGGGAGGCTAGGTGGGGTCATAGTGAAGCCTGGTGATGCATCAAAAGTTTCTACGACCCCCTCTAATTCCCTCCCAAGCGGGGGAGGACAGGAGGGTACAGCCACCTTCTTGCATTTCGGAAATTTTGATGCAAAGACTCTTAAATCTAACGAAGACAAGGCCCTCTACGCTCTTGGTGGCCCAGAAAATAATTTTCTCCGTGGGGGTGATCTAAAAGTAGTGGGGACCAGCGGCGATGACTGTGCTTTGAATGGTATTCCAACTTTGGCAAGATACTCCCTGCAAATCTTTAGAGCCGGCAAGTGTGCAGAAAGAGTCATTGTTGGAAGCGACATACAAACCGGTAATGTGGGGTTCATGTATGCAGGTCCGGGTGATGACCTTGAGGGGTTACTATCTAATGCTAAAGAAAACTATAAGTACTTGATAGTGCAAACAAAAAATCTGGCACAAGCCAAAATATCCATAGACGCTGGCGCAGATGCGGTATTTGTAGAAGATTTTCTATCCAAAGTTGAACTATACAAAAACAAACCCATCATACACCTTGCTGCACCCGGCCAGTCAGGGTTTAGTACAGGCATAGTATTCGGTGATTTCTCTCCCCAGACTTGGGGAGAGTCCCCGAGTGCATCTGGGGGGGAGAGGGGTCGTTTTGCCACTATTTACCTCTTCCCGTACTACATAAAAAACAACGAATTAACTCGCCCCGATATTTCTGAGAGGCTAAGGACTTGCAAGCAGATTTTAGCCGGATTAAAGAATGTAGACGGCTGCTCTGCCAGTATCCAGTAGGCCGATCGTCAACCTATTCATAAATCAATAAAACCCTCAATGTCCAAAAATACACGGCCGTGTATTTTTGGACACACATGCGTACGGAATATAATAAAAAGCTTACACAGCTATGTTCGTTCGCTGTGCAAGCTTTCTAATAGTAATGAGATGGTGACCCCGGTTGGAATCGAACCAACATCAACGGCTTAGAAGTCCGCGGCTCTATCCATTGAGCTACGGGGTCATGTGTATATTGTAACGATATTTATGCAAAGCCTCAATAACTAAAACTCCCTCTTACAGGGAGTTTTGCGTATATTGCATGCATATGGTGATCTCGGCAGGAGTTGAACCTGCGACCTTCAGCTCCGCAAGCTGACGCTCTATCCAGCTGAGCTACGAGACCATGCCATGGGCATGGAATATATGCGGGTAAAACACTAAAGCTAAACTAGTCTACCATGTTTGCCAGGTTTTATCAAGGTCGCGCATGTGGTATTATAGTAGTATAAATATTCTTATAGACGGTTGTGTCGCCCCGACAGTGTATGGGGTCTAGAGTTGCCGCGTTGTTTGAACTCTAGTTTTTCAGCTTTTGAGAAAAGATCACATGACTTGCCTTCTACTGAGGCAATTTTTAGTGAGACACACCTATGCGAGAACTATCTCTATACAAAAAACAATTTGACCGTAAGCTCGCGGCCTTTTTTAATGCCCGCTTAAAAACCTATAACAAACTCGGGAAAGGCACCTTGGTGCCAAAGTTTATAGAGCAAACCAAAACCATCGCCCTCGCAGGGGGGAAAAGGTTTAGGCCGTATCTGGTCGAGCTTGCGTATGAAACTTTTGGTGGAAAAGATAGTGAGGCAATACACGAAGTAGCGTTGGGTTTAGAAATATTTCATTTATTTGCTTTGGCACATGACGATATAGTGGATAAAGGCATGCGTCGCCACGGAGAAACTACAGCGCACATATTTGCTACTGAGCTGTTACTTCATCATAAAAGGTTGGGCGATATAGCTCATGTTGGCCAGGGGCAGGGGATGCTTGCCGGTGACTTATTACTGGTATGGGCTGAAGAGCTTATATCGGGGTATACAGCGCGAGATGTGCGAAGGCAGATGGCCCTTGATGCCTTTCGCGAAACCATAGATGAGCTATTCGTAGGAGAGATGATGGATATAGATTTAAGTACGCAAAAGGATGCCACGTTACCGGATATAAACCGAAAGAGTATTTTAAAAACTGCTCGGTATACATTTGTTGGTCCATTGCGGGTTGGTGCGCGTCTGGCTTCAGGTAAGAAAAAAAACGATGCATTTGCAGAGAAGTTTGGTGAAGCATTGGGCCTGGCTTACCAAATACAAGATGATCTACTTGATGCAATCGGCGCAGAGAGTGGTAAAAGTGCGTTGGTAGATGTTTCAGGACGCCAGCACACCTGCCTTACGTACTACTTATTCCATATAGCAGATAGCACTTATAGAAATAAGTTTGCTAAATTATTTGGTCTACCAGTATCGCAACTAAATGCAGGGGATATTGCAGATTTATATAAAGCATCTGGGGCGCTTGAGTATGCCCAAGTGAGCGCTGCTAAGGCTTTTGCGCGGTCAAGAAACTTGTTACAAGCTTCTACTGTTTTACCAAAAAAACATAAGCCCGAATGGGAGTATGTTATCAATATTATCGAGAATAGAAAAAGCTAATGCAGAGCATTCTTGCTCAGGGCTATGAAGCCTGTAGACAGATAATGAAAGCCAGCGGTAAAAGCTACTATTTTGCCACGAGTCTTTTTGGCGACCCCGCTATGAAGCGGTCTACGTGGGCGTTGTACGCATTTTTTAGAATTCCAGATGACATTGTAGATGAACAGCTGGACAAGTCTCCCGAAGCCTTGGACGCGGAACTATCCGAATTTGCAAAAGGTTGGCGAGCTTCATTAGCGGTGGGTGCCAGCGCAGATGTAAAGATGGCCGCAATAGTAGACACATACCAGCGCTGCAATATTCCTGAAGAATATGGCGAGGCTTTCTTGCGTTCTATGGCAATGGATATTCGCAAAAAGCGATATGCTACATATGCAGAACTTGAGGAGTATATGTATGGTTCAGCGGGTACTGTGGGTATTATGATGGCTTCGGTTATAGGTTTTACAGACCCGCAAGCGCCCGAGTACGCCAAGACGCTTGGTTATGCCATGCAGCTTACAAACTTTTTGCGAGACATAGATAAGGATTATCAAGAACTGGGGCGTATATATATGCCACAAGAGGAGCTCGCAAAATTTAATCTTTCAAGTGCAGACATAGCGAACCGAGTTTGGTCAGAAGACTTTAAGGCATTTATGCAATTTCAAGTTAAGCGCGCTTGGAGTTTGTATGAAGAAGGCAATAAGTGTTTACCCCTTCTGAATCCGCAAGGACGCTTTGCCTACAAAATGGCAAGTGTCCTCTATTCACGTATACTTACTAAGTTAGAGCAGCAGGGCCACAATCCATTTATCGGCCGCGCGTCTACATCACTGGGCGAAAAAGTATGGTTATTGGTTAAAACTAAAGTGATTGGGTAAGTATTTCTTACATAGTGCTCTCGCAATTTATTTTATGAAAAAAGTACTTTTAGTGGATAACGGGAGTAGTTACATTGCAAAGCTTTCAGATCTTTTACGGTCCCTCCAGCTGCAGGTTACCGTTATTGACTATCCGGCATTGAAAGTACCCGATGTGCTGCCCGTAGACTTAGTGGTACTTTCGGGTGGCCACATGCAAACTATTGCAGGCCATATAGATTATTATAAAAAAGAAATTGATCTTATTCGAGAAATCTCTATTCCACTCATAGGAGTGTGTTTGGGGTTTGAATTGATTGCTGTTAGCTATGGTGCAACGCTCAGTGAGTTGCCTGTGCTCGAAAAAGGAGTACGGCACATACATTTTATAGAATCTATTGCTCCTACTTTGCAAGATATACAGGTCTATGAAAATCATCGGTATGCTGTAAAGAATGTATCGGAGCCACTACAAGCCTTGGCTACATCAGACATAGGAATTGAAGTAGTACGTCATAAAGAGAGTCCGGTATATGCCATGCAGTTTCATCCGGAAGTATTTGTAGACGAACTACAAGGAGATGAGTTTTTTAAACAGGTAGTTAAGCATTTAATTTTCTAATAACATGGCTAAAAAGGTAATTATTATCGGTTCTGGTATAGGAGGACTTGGGTCAGCGAATTTGCTGGCCAAGCTTGGCTATGAAGTTACTGTTTTAGAAAAGAATGACTATTTAGGCGGTCGCGCCGGTCTTATTGAGGAGGCAGGCTATAAGTTTGATAAGGGTCCTTCCTGGTACTTAATGCCCGACGTGTGGGAACATTATTTTGGGTTGCTCGGAAAAAAAGTAGAAGACTATTTACAGCTGAAGCGACTAGAGCCGAGCTACAGAATATTTTTTGAAGGGGGATATCATTCCCAATCCAGTCGGCCTACGGCCAGCCGACAAACTTTTGCCGCTGGTAAGGCGGCAATGGATCCCCGTATGCGCGAGGATGACAACACTCACTTTGTAGACATGTACGCAGATGTGCAAAAGACTGCCCAGTATTTTGAAAGCCTAGAGGCAGGTGCAGGGGAGAAATTTAAGGCGTATTTGAAAATGACTGCTCGTGCCTACGAAACAGCAAAAGAGCTGTTCATGTACAAGAATTATGACTCAGTGTTTGATCTGTACGATAAGCGTGCTTCAAAGGCAAAACTTTCCCCCCGCTTGCTTGCATCCATGCATCGTTATGTAAGTAAGGAATTTAAAAACGAGCGTATACAAAAAATACTCCAGTACCAGCTCGTATTTCTTGGCGGTTCTCCATACAACACTCCCGCGCTCTATTCCATAATGAACCATATAGATTTCAATATGGGCGTGTTTTATCCTATGGGAGGTATATATGAAATTATTAATGCCTTAGTTAAAATAGGCCGCGAATTTGGAGTTGTCTATAAAACCAATGCAGCGGTTAAGCGTATTGTAGTAACTTCGGGGAGAGCGAGTGGTGTGGAGCTGGAAGATGGGACTATTATCGAATCCGACCTAGTCGTATCAAATGCAGACGTCTACCACACAGAAACGGTATTGCTTGCACCCGCATACCGCGAACACTCAGAAAAGTATTGGCAGAAACGTACGCTTGCACCTTCTGCGTTTATTATGTACTTAGGCATTACAGATAAAGTACCTGAGCTTGCGCATCACAACTTGCTGTTCGCGGAAGACTGGGCCCAGAACTTTGCAGATATATTTGACCATCCAAAATTTCCTGACAAGCCCTCCGTTTATATATGCGCCCCAAGCGTGACAGATGCTACAGTGGCTCCAGCAGGTAAGGAAAATTTATTTGTACTCGCACCCATAGCCCCTGGGCTTGAATATACAACTGAATTTTTAGAAGAATATGGAAACAAGCTTCTTGACTGGATGGGAGAAGAGATGGGCGTGCACAATCTTAGAAGTCGTGTTGAGTATAGAAAAAACTATTGCGTAAAAGATTTCGCTGCGGACTATAATAGTTTTAAAGGCACGGCCCTTGGTCTTGCTCATACGTTGCGCCAGAGTGTATTTTTGCGTCCAAATAATATAAGCAAAAAAGTAAAAGATTTATACTATGTCGGTGCGGGCACGAATCCTGGTATTGGCATGCCTATATGTTTAATCTCTGCTGAGCTACTAGTTAAGCGTCTGATTGGCAATACTACTGCGGAGCCTTTGCTAAAACTTGAATAAGGGATACACAATATAACAAAAAATACTGAACCCAAGAAGAGCGTTTACCACAGGAAACCACGTATACACCCGAAATATTCGGGTGTTATTTTTGCCCCTGGCTGCAAGCAGAATCATAAGTACATAACAAGATCCCAGTACAATGCTTAACCAATGCAAATACTGTAGAGAAAGAAGTGCTGCGCCTATATAACAAAGCGCGCAAAACATAAGCGTTCCCATTCTCCCGAGCTTGGTAGCTATGGTTTGCAGACCAACCTTTGCATCGGATGCAATGTCGGGTATTGCTGAGAACGCATGCATGGCCATGACCCACAACATTCCAGCAAAAAAGATTTTCCAGTTAAATGCTGTACCACCACCCAGATAGTAGGCGAACCATCCGGGGAATAAATAGAGTATGTTAAAAATACTATCGAGCAACGGTTTAGTCTTTGCTCTGACAGGTGGCGCTGAGTAGAATAGACTAAAAAGTAAAAAGGCGAGCATGGTAAAAATATTTTTTATAGGCAAGCCAAATGCAATTATCCAGAAAGGTAAGTTGGTATATATAATCCATTTAAGCAGCGAGTCATGCATGCCTGGCGTGACCAGTAACTCGTACTGCTGTTTCTTTGGATTAAGCCTGTCTGTTTCGTAGTCGTAGGTGTCGTTTATGCCGTATATGAAAAGGTTTGCAGGGAATAAAAAATAGACCAAAAATAATAATACCCAGCCACTGTGCACGTCACTTATAGATTGTGCGGCAGCAGCAGTCCCAATTAAAAAAGGGCCAGCTGTATAGAGCCAGAATCGTGGCCTGCTAATTTTGTATATATTAGCTGTGTGCATGCTACTAGTATACCAGTTTATGCATGGTACACTGTATGTATGCAGCAACTTCCTACCATAACAGTAGTTATTCCTACTCTCAATGAGGAGGTAAATATTCAGAGTCTTTTGGCTGATTTGGAAGCGCAAACATGTGCGCCAGTTGAGATTTTAGTGGTTGATGGGTATTCACCTGATAATACGGCTCATATAGCGCGCAGTAAGTCAAACGCCAAAGTTATCTCTCATGGACCTCACGTCGCACGGCAGCGTAATCTTGGTGGATATTTGGCGAGGGGCGATGTGGTTGTGTTTCTAGATGCAGATACAAAACTTAAATCAAACTTCTTGGAAAAAGCTATCTCCGAGTTTCAGCGGAGAAAGCTAGATATAGCATGTCCTTGGTACGTACCCCATGAGTCGACACTTCTTATTCATGCAGTCTACGCACTATTTAATAGTACGTTCTATCTGCTACAAAAAATATTGGCGAGTGGCGCGGGGAGCTGCGTTATTATACGAAAAGAAATATTTCAGAATAGTCGTGGTTTTGACGCCAAAGTAAAATTTGATGATATTGAGCTCATTCGTCACTTGTCATGGAAGTACCGCTTCGGTATTCTCCATACGCAGCTCGGTGTTTCGGATAGAAGGTTTAGACAGTATGGCGTGTTGCGTATGACCGGTGTATATATGGTACTCAGTATATTTTTCGCGCTTGGAGCTTTTCGTAGTGCCAATATAGTCAGTTATGAATTTGGAAAATATGACAAAAGAAGAACGACTTAAACAAATACGTGACGAAGTTTGGAACTTAAAAAAGTCTCCCCTATATGCCTATAGAAGGGAAAACAAATATTACCCCGTGCTGGGAGAGGGGAGTCATAATGCGAAGGTGGTATTTGTTGGTGAGGCTCCCGGGGAGAACGAAGCAAAAACTGGAAGACCTTTTGCTGGCGCAGCGGGTAAGGTTCTGGATCAGCTTCTCGCATCAATTAACCTGAAGAGGGAAGAGGTCTATATTGGCAACCTAGTGAAAGATAGGCCTCCAGGGAATCGCGATCCTGAACCAGTAGAAGTAGAGCTGTATGGTCCTTTTTTGCTGCGCCAGTTAGACGCGATTAGGCCAAAAGTGATTGCTACCCTGGGTAGGCATTCGCTTCAGTATATATTGCAAAACTTCGGTGCCAATGAGTTTGGTCAAACAATTACCAAGCTGCACGGCAGGGCTATACCAGTACAAGCGTCGTATGGTCTCTTAACTATTTTACCCCTCTATCACCCAGCTGCGGCTCTATATAACCCTAATCTGCGCGCGGTCCAGCTCGAAGATATTAAAGTTCTGTCTGGTATACTTAGTAAGAGGCCGTGAGAAATAAGGCTTTGGATATGGGTCTGGTTTCTTCATGAATTTACTCATATCTCACTACTTATTACTAGCTACTGATTATTTATTCTATTTATGCTTATAGATATACCACATTTGGTCAAAACTGCGGGTTATATTGGAGTCTTACTCATTATTTTCGCGGAGACCGGCCTGTTTATCGGATTTTTCTTACCAGGCGATAGTCTGTTGTTTACTGTTGGTATTTTAGCCTCGCAGGGATATCTGAATGTAACCTGGCTGTGCATTGGGTTGTTTATTGCAGTGTTTTTCGGTGATAATGTGGGCTATCTTATTGGTAAGTACGCAGGGCCCAAGTTTTTTACTAGACCTAAATCTCTACTGTTTAATCCAGAACACTTAAAGCGCAGTCATGATTTTTTTGAGAAGCATGGTGGTAAGGCCGTTATTATTGCGCGGTTCGTTCCAGTAGTTCGCACATTCAGTCCAGTGGTGTCCGGGCTTGCGCGCATGCGGTATGCCAAGTTCATGCTTTATAGCACTATTGGGTCGTTACTCTGGGCGGTTGGTCTGACTTTGCTTGGCTACTGGCTCGGGCAAACCATACCGAACGTAGAAAAATATATTATTCCTGGAGTGATTCTAATTGTCTTGCTTTCTATTAGTCCCGGTATATATCATGTTCTTAAAACAAAAGAGAATAGGGCTGCGTTTTTTTCTGTACTAAAAAAGAAGAATAAGTAGTCTCTATTTGAGTGAGTTCGCATGGTTAATCCTTCACGCGTGAGAAAATTAAATAATAAGCAAGGTGCTGCTACGGGTCCGGTAGTGTATTGGATGAGTCGAGATCAACGCGTGTTTCATAATTGGGCCCTTGCATACGCAGCGCAGCTTGCCGCAGAGTACAATCAACCACTAGTAGTGGTTTTTTGTCTGCGAAAAAAGGCTGCGCACTTTACCGAACGTCTCGTGGAATTTATGCTCACCGGTTTGGAGGAAGTGGAATTTGAGCTCGGGAAGAAAAATATCCCATTTTATTTTTTGTTGGGAGACCCGGAAGTAGAAATTTCAAAATTTGCGCGGGAGCAAAGTGCGTCCGCTTTGGTTTCTGACTTTTATCCCTTGAAATATGCGCGAACTTGGAAAGAGCGTATATCCGAAATAGTTGAAATTCCTTTGTATGAAGTTGACGCCCACAATATAGTACCGTGTTGGGTTGCAAGTGCTAAACAAGAGTTTGGTGCATACACGTTTCGCCCGAAAATTCATAAGCTACTTCCCGAATATCTAGGAGGTAGGTCGACACAGGTAAGGCAAATGCAAACAGTAGCTAAGAAGGCGAAGGTCAATTGGCAAAAGGTCCGTTCTGAGATTCATGTTGACCCTGCCGTTCCTAAAGTGGACTGGATCGTACCAGGAGAAAAAGTTGCTCAAAAGATGTTGCAGCATTTTATTACCCATAAACTAAAAAACTATAACGAAGACAGGAATGACCCAACAAAAGACGCTCAGTCGAACCTTTCGCCCTACCTTCATTTCGGCCACATATCGAGCGAGCAGGTGGTTTTGGAAGTTTTGAATGCCACAGGCTTTAGACTTTCCGAGGTGCTTGAAAAACACACTACTAGCACTGTGCCGCTCAGACTTTCTGCTATGGCGTTTATTGAAGAGCTTGTGGTACGCAAGGAGCTATCGGATAATTTTTGTTTCTATAATAAATTTTACGATTCAACAAAAGGATTCCCTGCGTGGGCCCTGAAGACTCTGGATGAACATCGCGGTGATGACAGAGAATACATATATACGCTCAAACAGTTAGAAGAGGCGAGTACGCACGATGATTTGTGGAATGCTGCGCAAACCGAAATGGTACGGAAAGGTAAGATGCATGGCTACATGCGTATGTATTGGGCCAAGAAGATATTTGAGTGGAGCCGGACACCTGAGCAGGCAATGGAACACGCCATACATTTGAATGATAGATATTTTCTTGATGGCCGTGACCCAAACGGGTACACAGGCATTGCGTGGTCTGTGGGTGGTGTTCACGACCGCGCCTGGTTTGAACGGCCAGTCTTTGGTAAAATTCGGTATATGTCGCACGGTGGGGCTAAAAGCAAATTTAAAATTGCTGAATATATACAAAAGATAGAGAGTCTGTAGGTTTTAAAAAGGGTCACCCTTGCGCAGCGCAAGGGTGACCCTTTTTTAGTCATTTTTTATCGTGGAATTTTTTGTGAACCTCGCGGAGTTGCTCGTTGGTAACGTGAGTATAAATTTGTGTGGTAGTAATGCTTGCGTGGCCAAGCATGGTTTGGACTGAGCGGATGTCTGCGCCGTTTCGCAGGAGGTCAGTAGCAAAGGAGTGCCTAAATACATGTGGCGTTACTTTTGTGGTAACGCCAGCGAGCATGGCATACTTATGTACCAGGCGTTGTACCGAGCGAGCGGAGAGGCCTACTGCTTCATGCTGATTTGCAGTTTGTACTTTCCCTTGGGCGTCCATTTGGGCAGTAACGCTTTGTCCTACGCTCGTGTGCGCTACAAATAGTGCTGGATGATTGTCGGTGCGTTTGTTTAAATATGCCTTAAGCGCAGTAACTGCATCCGGTGATAAAAACACAAGCCGCAACTTATCTCCCTTACCGCGAACAGTAAATTCACCTCGGTCCAGGTTGATCATGCGTTCCGTGAGCTGTACGAGTTCTGAAACACGAACACCCGAAGCGAACAACGTGTGGAGGATGGCAGTGTCACGCAGCCGAATGAGTTCGTCACTTTCTTGTTCTACAGCTTTCAAAATTCGCGAGAGCGCATCATCATCTAGCGCGTGGACTTCCCGGCTTGGGTTTTTTGCCAGCTCTATTTTTTCCGGAGAGAGGGTGTCTATGTCGTGCTTCATCAAATATTTCAAGAATGCCCGGAGCGCTATAACATGGTAGCTTTGCGTTATTTGTTTTAAGTGCCTGCCTTTATCATCTATGAACCTATTTAAGTACAGCCGGTATTTTCTAACCACGTCCAGTGTTATCTCACTTGGTTTGCTCAGGCCCTCACTACGCGCAAACCCCGCAAAGCGGCCGAGGTAATGGTCGTAATTCTTAATAGTCTTAAGGCTTTTATTTTTTTCTATTTCGCAATATTCAAGAAAGTCCTGAACATAGTTTTGAAGGGGGCTTTTTTGGGGAACTTCTGGCATATATGTATAGTATAGCGTACTGACTAAGGAGTTTGCTTATTTTTGAGCTTTTTTGTATAATATAAACAATATTATTTACCCACGGGTGTGCTTAAGCTGCATGCTACGTGTAGACCCCATCCCGTCATGGCGGGATAGAAAGATGCAAACGTATGCTTAGCAAACAAGAGAAAGATGCTCTTATAAAGAAGTTTCGTACTCACAAAGATGATACTGGTAGTCCAGAAGTTCAGATAGCTATTCTGACTAAAGAAATTGAGCAGGTAAGTGAGCACTTAAAAGTACACAAGAAAGACAATCACTCCCGTCGTGGTCTTTTGAAAATGGTAGGTAATCGCCGCCGTTTACTTCGCTATCTTCGCCAAGAAGACGCGAAGCGGTTCGAAAAACTGGTAGATCGTTTAAAGATTAAAGTTGCTATGACTGCTGTGCCAACCAAACAGGCTCCAGTAAAAGCAGAACCAGAAGAAGTAGTAGAGGAATAGGCTCTATGGCTGAAAGCACAGATCCCAAAGTACAAGATTTTGAATCCGAATGGTTTGAGTTTGCCACTAAGGTAGTGAACCGTATTGCCAAGGATCCGGAGATTGTTTCAATGTGGGATCTTTATAAGGCAGGGAATAAATTGAGCTTAGAACAACGCAGTCAGTTTATCGCTGTAGCAAATCGGATAAAAATGGAAGTGATGCATGAAACCTATGGGGTAGACGCATCAGAAAGTTTTGAAACGTTTAAAGAGCGCTGGAAGCATTGGTATAACCACAAAGGTGTAGTATCGACAAGTCAGATTGGCAGAAGGCTGACCAATGAAGAGCACATTGTGTACAGTAGTACCCCTGAGGCAGAAGAGTTCTTTATAAATATGGAAAAGTAGCCAACTCCTACGGATTGCGGATCAGTGCAGATATACGGATAAGCTTTATATTCGTATACCTGCAAAAACCTGTAATCCGTAGGATTATTAATTAATCCACGTGGTGTGTAGATAACGCGAAGACTACATTATAGTCGTCGTCTACCTGCACAACACGTGAAAAAGGAACGTATGTTAGAAAAAAAAGAGATATCATGCGATGTCGGCGGCCAGGTTATAAGTTTTGAGACCGGTCGTATGGCTCGTCAGGCAGATGCCGCAGTACTTGCTCGTCAGGGCGATACTGTTGTGCTCGCGACTGCCGTTATGAGCGCAAAGGCTCGTGAAGGGATGAATTATTTTCCGCTCTTGGTTGACTACGAGGAAAGACTGTACGCTGCGGGTAAGATAAAAGGTAGCCGTTGGGTTAAGCGTGAAGGTCGCGCCACGGACGATGCTATTTTAACTGGTCGTGTTATTGACCGTACCCTAAGGCCACTGTTTAAAGATGGTATGCGTAATGACGTCCAGGTGGTGGTCACTGTTCTGAGCGTTGACGGGCAGAATGATCCAGATATGCTGGCAGTAACAGCGGCGAGTATGGCTCTTATGCTGAGCGGTATTCCGTTTGATGGACCCGTAGCTGCAGTACGCGTTGGCAAAGTAGATGGTCAGTATGTAATAAATCCAACTCATGATCAGCGTGAGAAGAGTACTATGGAACTGGTAGTGTCTGGTACGGGTGATTACATAATGATGATAGAGGCAGGTGCGCAGTTAGTTACTGAAGAAGAAATAATTGGCGGCGTTGAATTTGCACAAGGTTTTTTGAAGACTTTGACTCAGGTACAGCTTGACTTCAAGGCCCAGGCCGGCAAGCCTGCCCGTGAAGGTATTTATATACTTCCGAACGAGCAAGTTATGGCTAAAGTGAAAGAACTGGTTACGCCAGATCTTATTGAACAAGCCGTATATGTAAAAAGTAAGGATGAGCGTGAAGAGCGAATTAACGCACTTATAGCTTCTACGTTGGAGCAAGTTACTGCAGCGTTTCCCGAAGGTATTGAAGGTGTGAAAATTGAGAAAGAAGTAAATGACTCTATAGATAAGGTCCTTAAGAAGTATCAGCAGAAACAAATTCTCGAACATGAAAAACGTGTGGATGGACGTCGTTTGGATGAGACTCGCGAAATTACCTGCGAAGTGGGCATACTTCCTCGCACTCATGGTTCCGCATTATTTACCCGCGGTGAAACGCAGGTGCTTTCTGTTGTTACGCTTGGTAGTAAGAGCGATGAACAAATTTTAGACGGTATAGAAGACCCGGTAGATGGTACGCCAAAGCGCTACATACACCACTACAATATGCCTGGCTATAGCGTAGGTGAAGTGTCCCCACTGCGTGGTCCAGGTCGTCGGGAAATTGGTCATGGTGCATTGGCTGAAAAAGCTATTGAAGCTTCTGGCGTATTGCCTAAGCAGGAAGATTTCCCATACACCATGCGCTTAGTCAGTGAAGCCATTGCAAGCAATGGTTCTACCTCCATGGCCAGCACCTGCGGAAGCAGCCTTGCGCTTATGGATGCTGGTGTGCCTATTTCAGATGTTATTGGAGGCGTTGCTATGGGTTTGGTTATGGACGAGTCTAACCCGTCTAACTTTAAAGTGCTGACAGACATTGCTGGTATAGAAGACTTTAATGGTCACATGGACTTTAAAGTAACGGGAAATGAGAAGGGCGTCAGTGCTATGCAAATGGACATTAAGGTTAAGGGTCTCACCCCAGAAATTCTTGCTAAAGCTATTATGCAGGCAAAACCCGGGCGCATGTTTATTATTGGTAAAATGAAAGAAGCACTTTCTTCTCCGCGCGCAGAGCTTTCTAAGTATGCCCCACGCATAACCAGCTTCTTTATAAAGCCGGATAAAATTCGCGAAGTTATTGGTACTGGCGGTAAAGTGATTAACGCTATTATTGCTGCAACTGGAGTAAAAATAGATATAGAAGACAGCGGGCAGGTAATGGTTGTTTCCACTGACGCAGCGGCTGCAGAAAAAGCAGTGCAGTGGATTCAAAATATAGTAAAGGAAGTTGAAGTCGGTGAGGTGTACGACGGTACCGTAACTCGTATAATGGACTTTGGTGCGTTCGTGGAAGTGCTTCCCGGTAAAGAAGGTTTGGTACATATTTCCCAACTTGCCAACTACCGCGTAAATAATGTAGAAGACGTAGTTAAGGTAGGGGATAAACTTAAGGTGCAAGTGAGCGAAATAGATGACCAAGGTCGCACTAATCTGACCCACAAACCCTTTGCTGCAGCTCCAACCCCAGAACAGCTCGCTGCAAGCGCAAGCGCTGGTGGTGACCGTGGTTCTCGTCCTTCTGGACCCCGCCGTCCATTTAACGGCGGCGGCCGCGGGGGCGATAGGTCGCATGGGCATAGATAGTGTATAGAATATAAGTTTGTATTTCACAGCACCGTCATATTGACGGTGCTGTGTTTACATTTTATAAAAAGTATGTTACAGTGCGTGGCTAATGTTGGGAAGCATTAGATCGTCTACCTCATAAAATATTGAGGATCTGGCGCAGAGATTCCCCTAAAAGCCAGGAGGCCTGTATGACTTTGTTTGCGATGTTTACGGATTCCATATCAGCTTTGCCAGTCAGCTATTGGGAAAGGCATGGTATTGGTATGGGATTACTGATTCTTCTTGGAGTACTTGTTATTCCTCGAATCACTTTATTTTTCCTATTGCCGAGTTTCGGATTTTTCAATCCGTTTCATTGGATTGGCTACGTTATCACGCCCAGACTACTTGCATTAGTGCTTGGTATGATTTTATACTGGCATACCAACCCTGTGTTGCTTTGTTTTGCGGCAATTGCCTGGGTCATCGTATCCGTTATCAAGTATTTCGTCTGCCAGATTGTGCTGCCTTTTGGCATAATTGGAGGTGGGATGCTCACTGCAGCGCTTGCTGCGGTGGGCGCAGGCGGACTTGCTGATTGGCTGGATGCTCGCCGACGGAAAAAAGTGTAAGGTGAAAACCTGTAAGCCTCTGCGAATTCTAAAATGGGAAACGTTTAGTTTCCCATTTTTTTGTTGCATTTCCCAATATTTTGAGTGAGGGATTAAATTTAATATATACAAGTTACCTTAATTATGCGGATTTATGTCCTAGAAAATATTGACATTTTTATATTTTTATTATATAATATTAAGTCGGGTAAATATGGGTGTATTTATCTGATTTCTGGCCTCAGCCGGAATATCCCTCATTTTGCACCCTTAATTGTCTCAAAACCTTCTGGGACGAAGAATGGCGAAGAACTGGAACCACATTCTAAATCAAGCCTTTCCTGGTTTGCACACTTTTCGTGCTCATCAAAACAGTAACCCGTCTACGTCAATTTCTGGCAGTGCGGTTGATTCCACTCCGCAGAAACAGAAGCCCCGTCGTAGCAGCGACCATGTGCGCCGAATGCGTGCCATTGCTGTTGAGGCAGCTCTCGTGTATACAATGTACGGGGCTGCTAAATACTCAGAGTATGTGCAAGCACTCGCACTCGCGCTGACCGCGCCGCATAAGCTTCGGCCTCAGGCTAAGGCGCTCCCTACCTCATTGGTTCGAAACTCAGATGCCTCCCTTACTCCCGTGTTCTCAAACGAAAAAAAACGAGAACATAACAACGGGCGACATCGGTTCATTAAGCCAGTTTGGCACGGTGAACCGCTGACAGAAATGGAGCAACTGGAAGAATCTCTGAGTCCTGATGAGCGGATCGGCGACCTGGGAACTGCCTATGCGTTCATGGAGATTGAAGCATCCGCTGAAGAAGTGGCTGCTGCTATGGAACGCAAAACCTTAACGTACTCTCACGAACCTCAGTTTCCGGGAGATACGTACCGGGGCGCAATATTTGTTCCGATCAAGACCAATCTGCAGCGGTGGGAGCGCAGTCATGGCAATCGGAAACGTGGACACAAGGCTGGGCAGCCGACCATTAATGGGCGTTACGTCTACGCCTAGTTCCACAAAACCAGTTTTTCAAACCAAAGAGACAGGCTCTCATACAGCCTGTCCTCTTTTTTTATAGTTATAAATTAGCTCTTTTGTTTTCTTAAAGATAGTTTTTCAGCTAAACTATGGTATATGGACTATTTTGAAATACTAACGAAAGATGGGAAGTCAGCTGCCCGGGCTGGAGTAATTCATACGGCGCATGGAGATGTGCAAACGCCTCAGTTTTTACCTATTGGTACACGCGGCACCGTAAAAACGGTAACCAGTGAAGAGCTTAAGTTTTGGGGTGCGACAATGGTTTTGGCGAACACTTACCACTTATGGCAGCGACCCGGGGATGGGCTAATATACAAAGCTGGCGGACTTCATAAGTTCATGAACTGGAAAGGTCCTATCTTTACCGACTCCGGCGGGTTTCAAGTATATAGTCTGGCAAAAATGCGCAAAGTCATGGAAGTGGGTGTGTACTTTCAGTTTGACTTAGACGGTAAGCATGAAATTCTTTCTCCGGAAAAATCTGTAGATATACAGGCGAATCTTGGTAGCGATATTTGTTTAATACTCGACGACTTTCCCGGGTATCCATTTGAACATACTCGCTCAAGCGAATCCATAGCTCTGACCAACCGCTGGGCAGAGCGTGCAATGCAGGAGTATAAAAAAATAATTGTACATGGTGACCCAGTGAATCCTGGCCAAAAACTTTGGGGTATAGTGCAGGGTGCAAACTTCGAAGACCTTAGAAAACAATCTGCAGAAGATATGGCAAAGATTGGTTTTGAGGGCTTTGCTATTGGCGGCGTTGCTGTAGGCGAACCGCACGAAGAAATGATGAAGGCTATTGACTATGCAGTGCCGTACTTACCAGAAAATACTCCAAAACATTTACTTGGCGTAGGCACTCCGTTCGATATTATTCAGGGTGTTGCCCGTGGGTGCGATACTTTTGACTGCGTTATTCCAACGCGCGAGGCGAGGCATGGTAGGTTGTATATTGCAAAGCGGAATGAGACAGGGGAAGAAGGGTACGAAACTATAGATATACGTCTAGAGAAACACAAAGAAGATTTTGTACCAATAGATTCTACCTGCAACTGTTATGCGTGTCTCCATCACACTCGTGCCTACGTTCGCCACCTGTTCCAAACAGGTGAACCACTTGGCGAACGTCTTGCTACTATGCATAACCTCCGGTTCTACTTAAACTTCATGGAAAAAATTCGTACTGCCATACAATTCGAATATTTTGATAAAATGCTTGCAGAGTATAGGGACTATACTGTGTAAAGGCGTATGGGGGGAGGAACAGTTAAAAGAAAAAAGCAAGTATATGAATAGAAGAGAATTTATAAAAAATGCTGGTCTAGGGGTTGCTGGCCTTGCTGCTGCGGAAATTGCCGCGCGGGCAGATGTTTTTGATTCAGTTGAAACGCCTTCCAATGCAGTTGAAATATCTCGCGATGCAACTCAGGCACAGGGAGAGGCGCGTCTAGTGGCTTATGCAAAGAGTAAAAACGCAAAGCCTCGTAGCTTGGCGTATATTGAAAAAGAAACTGATGCACAATCCGCTAAAGCAGAATCGGGTTGGCATGAGCAACCGGCCCTAGTCAATGGTAAGCTCCAGGGTCATATATCGCTTCTGAAGAAATTGGAGACGGGTACTTATAAAGGTGCGGCTAGTGTAAATTTGTACGAGATAGGCCAACTTCCCAAAGTAGACCTCAAAGATGAGGCTGATGATACGTTCGATGGGGTAATCGCCAAGGCTATGCAGACAAACGCACTTCCCAAAGAATTTCATTGGATTGCCTATTTACCTCAACCCGATATAACATCTTTTGTGGCAAAAGAAGGTGTGCTTGCCCAGGCGTATGCAACGACCCATTTAAAAGGTGCAAAAGTGTTGGGAAATACAGTCACCCCGGACGGTATTATTACGTATAGTATTCGGGAGGGGGAAGCACCATGGGATAGCTATCAGAATGCATATACAGTGGCTGAAGAGGTGAGGCGGGGTGTTGCGGAGTTGGGTGGTACATACGCAAAGATGGCTGATGCTATTACGATAGATGGAAGTACTGACCCACTACAAAGAATAAGCAGAGAGATTTATAAATATATAGATCTAGTTGCTGCATCTGAGGCAATAGAAGAAAAGAATGCAAGCATTAAAGCAACGCTTAGTGGTTTTAATGCAAGGCTTGCTACAGCTATTACTACCTTGCGAAAGAATTTTCATCTTGCGCTAGATCCATTCGATTCGGAAATGCAAGACATAGCAGAGAAAGCTGCAGCCGGAACATATACGAAAGACAAAGGTGACGTGCTGCGTGGAGATATTGAGAGAGCATATAGTAACATATCGGTAGATATACATTTTAATAAAGCGACTCGGTAAATTTTTTATAGATGTTACTTGGCTCTATATCCAGAGCATTTTGATTTCGTACACTCTTGCCGAGCTTTTTGTATCTGTGGTACTCTTATATGATTTTTGCCGCGTCAGACGACAGTACGGTGAAGGTCATGGTATTACGGTTGTGAGGAGGAAAATGTATGCAACTCTTGCGAATGGTTTTACTGTGCGTGTCCTTACTTTGTTTTGCCTGTCATCGACAAGGTGGTTTGGAGCAACAGCCCCCAGTCGTGCCAGGGGCGAATCAGGCCCCTGCACCTTCGAGTCAGTGTACCAGCGCTGATTTCGTAGTCTTTTCTTCGGAGCAGGCGGAGGGGCTTCGTTGTCATGGTGTTCGGCTGGTACAAGGCCGAAAAAACGGAAGCGAAATCCACTTTGATATTGGCGTGGTTGGTGCCGAAGAAGACGCTAAAGTTGCCTTGGTGGCAGTAGAGTACTTCTATACTCAACAAAGCCCCGATGGTAAGGTTGAACACTACAAAGGTAGGTTCACGAATCATGATCAGGCATTTTTTGCGGTTCTTGTTTCGGAGCCCTACGTTAGTGCGGAGACTTTAGTCAGCGACGAGCCTGCGCAAAAGTATCTCACTCAGCTTTTTGCCGACGGTGAAAAAATTTGTGCAGAAATTGAGGCTAAGATGCAAAGCGACGAGCCAACTGAAACGCAGAAGCATGATATACTCCTGCTGTTTCAAGGCATGGTAGCGCGACAGTTCTGTCAGAGACAAACGCTTGATGCGTGGGGCAGCCAGGGAAGAGTGTATTTCCCCCTTTGGCAAAAACCCATGGAGAAAGTTGTCCCGCCAATCCCAACAGGACCAGCATTGCCTACGGGAGGTCAAATAGCTTGGAGGAGGTTGTATGTGTATACGGCTTCGTGATGCTTTGTCTCTTGCTTGGGTTGGGTGTTGCCTCGGGGCGCTGTTTTGTCTCCTGGTCTGCCGGCTACCCATTCCTGACCGGTTGCAAAAATATATGCCGGACTTGTCATAGAGGTTCGGTTTTCCAATCGCAGTTGGGCCTACGGGTTCTGGCTGCGATTTTGACATTTATCAGAGTATGGTACTATACTACATATAGCTATGAAGGCAGTGGCGCGCTGGAGCAAAATTGAATAAAGCAGCCCGAGTCTTACGACCGGGAAATAGGGTGGAACCGCGGGTGAAGACTCGTCCCTAGATATAAGAAATTATATTTAGAGACGAGTTTTTATTATTAAGCAACAAAATTCAAGCATCAAATAACAAACAAATTCCAATATATAAACTCAAAAGCTTAGGCCATTAGTTTTTGAATTTTCGATATTCGCATTTGGGATTTATTTGGAAATTGTTACTTGAAATTTGGAATTTAAGCCAGTATGGCAAACAATACGGAAATGATGGATAAAATTATTAGCTTATGTAAGCGTCGCGGATTCGTATTTCCTTCATCGGAAATATACGGTGGTTTTGCTGCGACGTACGATTACGGACCACTTGGATTCCTGCTTAAGAAAAATTTGGAGCAGGCATGGCGATATTGGAACACTCAGAAGCGTGATGACGTAGTGGAGATAGAGGGGGCTATTTTTATGCATCCACGCGTGTGGGAGGCCAGCGGCCATGTAGGCGGCTTTGCAGATCTCTTAGTTGAGGATTTAGTTACACATAAGCGCTACCGTGCCGACCACCTCATTGAAGAGGCTGGACTTATGGAGAACGCGGGCGGTTTAACCACTAACCAAGCTACCGACCTCATTAAAGCAAAAGGCCTGAAAAGTCCGGATGGTAATGCGCTTTCAGACGTAAAAAAGTTTAACCAGCTTGTTAAGACTCATCTGGGTGCAACAGAGGACGATACCACTCTAGTATATTTGAAAGGTGAGAGCTGTCAGAATATATACCTTGACTGGAAAGCAGTTCAGGAAACCACTAGGAGAAAGTTGCCGTTTGGTATTGCTCAAATAGGTAAGGCATTTCGCAATGAAATTACCGTAAAGAATTTCTTATTCCGCACCCGTGAATTTGAGCAAATGGATGTTCAGTACTTTTGCAGACCTGAAGACGCAGATAAATACTATGAAGAGTGGAAAACATACCGAATGGATTTTTTTGCTGAATACTTAGGATTTGCAAAAGAGCGATTACGCTGGCGCCAGCATGCCGATGACGAGCGCGCATTCTATGCCAGAGATGCTTGGGATATTGAGTATAACTTCGCCGGTATGGGTTTTAAGGAAATGGAAGGGTTGCATAACCGTGGTAGCTATGACCTTGATCAGCACTCAAAGTTCTCGGGACAAGATTTGACTTATTTTGACGATGCTACCAATGAAAAATTTAATCCATATATTGTTGAAGCATCTGGCGGGTTTAACAGGCTATTCCTTTCAACGCTATTTGAGTTCTATCGTGAAGAAGAGCGAAACGGTGAAACAAGAACTTACTTAGCATTACCTCCTAAACTTGCTCCCTACAAGGTGGCTGTATTTCCACTGCTTAAGAACAAGCCAGAGCTAGTAGATAAGGCACGAGGGATATATCAAACATTACGCGAGACGGGTATAAATGCTGCGTGGGATGATCGTGGAAATGTCGGAAAGCGCTACTATAGCCAAGATGAAATTGGCACACCGTTCTGCATTACGGTTGACTTTGACACGTTAGAAAATGAAACAGTTACTGTCCGTGACCGTGATACAGCTGAACAAGAGCGTATTGCTATTGTTGATCTCGCGTCTTACTTTGCAAATAAAATAAAGTAGTAAATATCCCACTTTTATAAAGCAAATACAACGTTTTTCGTGACTACGAAAAACGTTGTATCATATAGATTCCTGCTGGCGCATTACAGCAGAATAATAAATGTATGAGTGTACATGTAGAAGCTGAAGTTAAATATCAAATATTTGAATCTGACTATGCGCAATTTCCTAAATTAATAACCCAACTTGGATTTGCCGACTTGGGAATTGCTGAGCAGGAGGATACGTATGTATCCTATGAACCTTCTACACTTGGTGGTTTTGACTTTGAGCGCATTCGAAAAACTACCGATGATGTAGGGCAAGTGAGCTATTCGTGGGATAGAAAATATAGTGCAAAAGATAATTTTGGCAAGAAGGTGCGTTTAGAGGATTCTCGGGTAACGAGCCAGAGTGAATATGGTGAATCGTTCGCGCTAGCGTCCATAGATTGCCCTAGGGTATTTAAAAAAAGACATAATTTTACTGGTTTAATTGGAGACTGGTCTGCTACCGTATCACTCGATAAGGTGAATTTCGGGGTACGGGAGGAATATTTTATTGAAGCAGAGGTGATTACAGACACGCAGCACGGAAGGGAGGTGCGCAAGCTCTGCAAGGAATGGCTTGCAGACCGCTTAGGCGTAGATACCCTACAAGAGGCTCCTGGGTATTTGAAACAGTACTTCGCCAGTATCCAAGAGTAGCATGGTGTTTGCGCAGTCGTGCCCGAATTAGTATCATACTAAAAGCCAGTCGGAAGCGTTGACGGGGCGATGCTTTTTTATTTTCCGAATATTTTACTTATGAAATTTACAAAACAAGTATTGCCGAATGGGCTCAGTATTATTACCGTACCCAGCCACGATGCAGAAAGTGTAGTCGTAGACGTATTTATAAAGACTGGCTCACGGAGCGAGTCAGAAAAAGAAGCGGGAATTTCTCACTTTCTTGAACACTTTTTATTTAAGGGCACTAAGAAGTACCCAACTGCCTTAGCCATAAACGAAATCGTCGACGGTATTGGTGGTGATATGAATGCATTTACCAGCAAAGAATCCACTCAGTATTACATAAAATCACACAGTAAATATTTGTCGCTCATTTTCGATATTATCTCCGACATGATTCAGGAGCCTCTTTTTGACGCAGGTGAACTTGAAAAAGAGAAGGGGGTAATTGTTGAAGAGATGAATATGTATAAAGATATGCCCCAGGCCGTAGCGGAAAATGCCTTGGATGCTCTTATGTGGCCCGGTCATGCACTTGGCCGAGACATAGTGGGTGTTAAAGAGACCATTACGAGCTTCACCCCGGACATGTTCCGTACGTATATGAAACGCCACTACCAGCCAAGCAATATGCTTATTGGTATTTCAGGGAAGTTCAGTGAAAAAGAATTAAACAAGCTTGTAAAAGAGCGCTGGGCTGCTTTGCCTAAGCGGCGAAGTGGGGGATGGACTAAGGCGAGAGATGCCCAGTCAAGGCCACGAGTAGAAGTAACTTATAAAGATGCTGAACAGGCCCATCTATTAATAGGATTTAAGGCGTTTGCTAATAACGATCCACGCAATTCTGCTATGACAACACTGTCTACGGTACTCGGAGGGGGTATGAGTAGTCGTCTGTGGGATGAAATTCGCGAAAAGCGTGGACTGGCATACTATGTCCGGTGTGCTCCAGGAACTTTTCAGGATACCGGACAATTTTATGTATCAGCTGGAGTGCAAATACAGAAAGTAGAAGAGGCGGTGCAGGTAATTCTCTCTGAGCTGCGACGTATGGTAGATACGCCGGTGGCAGATAAAGAGCTTCACAAGGCAAAAGAGTATATGAAAGGTAAAACCACTCTGGCGCTGGAAGACAATCAGGTCAGACTCGATTGGTACTTGGAGCAGGCGGCATTCAAAAAACAAATGCGTACTCCGCAAGAGGCTTTCGACAGAATAGATAAAGTCACTGCTGCAGATATACAAAAAGTTGCTAAAGAAATTTTTCAGTCAAAAACATTGTCGCTTGTAGTAGTGGGGCCGTACAAAGACGGTGCGCTACAAAAGAGTTTGGAAAAGATAGTTAAATTCTAAGATAACTAAAAACTTAAAACGCAAAAGTCAAAACTTCAAGTCGAAACTATTAACTAACCTATGAGTTTAAATTTTTTAGTTGTAGTTTTGCATTTTTCATTTTGAATTTTGATTTTCTTATGTCTACTTTTGATTATAAAACCAGCATAGCCATATTTCGTAATGAACTTATACCGTTTACGGAGGCAAATGTAAGCATTGCGTCTTCGCCGGTTTTATATGGCCTTGCCATATATACAGTGTTCAACGTGGTTTGGGATGCAGAGAAAAAACAGCTACACGTATTTCGTTTGCGAGATCACTGGAAGCGTTTGTGCAATTCTGCGCGCATAATGGGCTTTGCAGATTTTTCGGAAAGCCATCCATACGAAAAGTTCGAACAGCTCATACGCGAGTTATTACGGAAGAATGTTATTCAGGAAAATGTTTTGGTACGAGCGAGTATCTTCATAGATGAGCTTATTGCAGGTACTCGTATTCAGGATTTAAAAAACAGTTTTTCCGTATACGTATATCCCATGGGCCAGTTTTACAAAAAGGAGGGAATACACGTATGCGTAAGCTCGTGGCGGCATGTGGAAGATGACGCTATTCCTGCGCGCGCAAAGGTAAATGGTCTTTATGTGAGTAATAGTCTCATGAAAAATGAGGCATTACTTAATGGTTTTGACGAAGCTATTTGTTTAGACAGAGATGGTCATGTAACAGAAGGTACGGTTGCAAATATCTTTATGGTTCGAGATAGCGTGCTTATAACTCCGGCCGTGACTTCCGACATACTCGAAGGCATTACCCGAGATACTATTATTGCAATCGCAGATTATCTCAGCTTGCCAGTAGTAGTTCGCCCTATAGATAGAAGCGAGCTTTATATGGCGGATGAGTTATTCTTTTGTGGTTCCAGTGCACGCATAGCACCAATAATATCGGTAGATAAACGCAGGGTGGGGATGGGGAGTGTTGGAACAATTACCCGAAAACTTTCTGAACAATATGAGCTAGTGCAATATGGAAAAGTTGATAAATTCAAGAACTGGCTAACTAGTGTAAGATAAATGTATGGATATAAAAATTGGCTGTCATGTGTCAATAGCGGGTGGAATATTTAACGCACCAAAGAACGCGGCGGACTTAGGATGTGAGACATTTCAAATATTTAGTCGGAGTCCGCATGGTGGGGCAGCAGCGCCTATTACACCAGAAGTGGTAGGGCAGTTTAAGTCGGAAATGGAAAAGTATAAATTAAAAGAGTTTGTTATCCATGCTCCGTATATACTGAATTTTGGCTCGGCTAAACCGAGTACTTTTCATGGGTCTATAGCCATTGTGCGAGGCGAGCTGGACCGGGGAAGTCTCCTTGGTGCCAGCTACGTTATGTTCCATCCTGGTAGTTTTAAAGATCTGGGAGAGGAAGTTGGTATGAAGCAGGCACAGGAGGGCCTCTTGAAGGTTCTAGAGGGCTACACAGGCTCTACAAAGCTGCTCATAGAAATATCTGCTGGCGCAGGCCAGGTTATAGGCGATACATTTGAAGAATTGGAAGAACTCATGACCCCTCTAAAAAGGCATAAAGGTTTTGGGGGTATTTGCTATGATACGCAGCATGCCTTTGCTTCTGGCTATGACATTCGTACAAAAAATGATGCGGCCGCAACTTTTAAAAAGTTTGACGCAGTCATTGGCCTTAAAAACATGTGCATGAGTCACGTGAATGATAGTAAGCCAGAGTTCGGTTCTCATAAGGACCGCCACGAGCATATAGGCGATGGTCATATAGGCATAGATGGTTTTAAAGCTTTTTTGGGCGAACTCAAAAAGAACTCCGCAAAAACTAAAGGGGTGTTCCCACTTATTTTAGAAACAGAACACGACAAGGTAAAAGAAGATCTGAAGATTTTAAAAAAGTTGAGAGATTCTATATAGATTTTGATAATGAAATAATTTATCACACTTTCATTTGCGAAAAGTCAAATGTATATGAGTGAGTTACGAGTTAGCTAGTTGACAAAAAGTTTTTGTGCTCAGTCAAAACATAAAAACCTAAGTTCGATTATAACTAAAACAAAAAATACATCTTGACCTGTAGGCGTAGCAGTGTTAAATTCCATATATACAGTAGTAGAAAGAAACAAATATTTATGAGTTTAGAACGTCCAATGAGTGGTCATGGTATTATAAACGAAGCTCCCGCAATAAATGCCGGACTGCATATGAAAGAGGTACGCAGAGAAGCAACTCTGGAGAGGCTAGCGGGCTATCAGCCATCACGCGAAGTTAGT
>CAZYMS010000013.1:33674-35469 GCA_964648985.1 uncultured Candidatus Saccharibacteria bacterium | reverse complement strand
ACCTCGGTTGTCTGAGTAAGCTGACCCCCGGGAGTTAGGCCGGCTATGACTACGGGCTTAAGTTCCGCCCTGGCCGCATATAACGCAGCTGTAAGACCTGCGGGTCCAGAGCCAATGATTACGATATTATGTATAGTAGATTCATCCATAAAACACTTTCAATACAAATAATTTATATGTATCAATTAAGAAATGTCCAAAATCCTAGCAACTGGAAATGGGCCGCATAAATTGAAGATCACATACTCACGTATGTACTATAAGTGCCGCTCTTGACACCTGTCAACTACAGCGCTATACTTGCAGGCCACCCGCCGTTCATGTTGGCCTGCGGGCCACAGAACAAAGGTAGCACTACATTAAGGAGGTCCCACTTAGGTGGGACTGAAAGGGAAGCATATGAGCATCTTCCTAGCCCTGGCTGGGGTCGTCTTGATTGCGCTTGTCGCAGACCGGCTTCAACACCGAAGCAAGGCCAAAACACAAAGCAACAAGTTTGGCAGACTACAGTCTGCCAGTAAGATGATACCCCATGCGGTAACCATGCTTATTATGGTTGCCCACGCCTCTGAAATAACGAGGGTGGTGACGCATATCAGCGGCACGCATATTGTTACCGCCTTAGGACTGTTTACAGTCTGGGCAGTAACAAACACAGGGTCGGAAGAGATCTAACCGCATATGGCTATGCGGCCCTGAAACAGTTCGTCGGAAAGAGCGATAGTACTAACTATCCCCTTTCCGACTTTCTCTTGCACACACCTTTAAAAGCCAATAACTTCCGGTACCAACACAACTATTATTCTCCCTGACTGCACTTCTTTATTTATTATAAGTATCTTACTCACATTACTTCCCGCAGTCCCATAGGCCTTTTTCGCTCGTTCTGCCTCAAGTGGTAAACTATGCTCGTACACACGTTTCATTGCATCGTCCAAGCTCGCGACTATCTTCTGTACCCCTACCACAAAAATTACATGTGCTGAGCCATAACTTTCTGCCGGCAGTTGACTTCCAGTGTTTGACGCGATAACTAGTTGGCCCTGCTCAGTCACACCATGAACACTGCCTATAACATATTCCGGGGCAGCACCCAGCTTACGCATCGCAACGTCTTGTGTGGCGCGGTCCATACTATAAAGTTTGTCGCGCACAGGCTCGTAACGACCTGAACCATTGAGCACTGCATCAACCCCCAGTTTGTGCAAGGTCACCGAGGTCATAGTCATAACCTCGCTACCTTCTGGAATAAGTGCCAGGGCCCTTGCTTTAGCATCGTCTAGACTCTCAGCGAGCAGCGCCTCCACGCCATTTTCTTTCAAAGCTGCAATTGTTTTTTGTAGTACTTCATCACTTGGTAGTGTTGTCCATCTTTTGTCATTCATAAAAGTATCTTTTAAAATTTAATTTAGCCATATTTAAATTAACTGGTTCTACCTACCAGCCTCGATGCACACCTTTGAGGTATAGTAATGCTATTTATCCTCCACAATAACAAGCTCTTTGCCTTCTACAAGCGCTTCTGAAACTTTTTTATAGCTACTCGCAAGGAGCCGCTGGAATGTACTTTGCGATATACCCATTTCTTCTGCAGCCTTTGTCTGGTCCAGCTCTTCTATATTCTTTAGACGAAGACTTTCAACTTCCGCTTTGGTTATCTCTACTATGCCCGTCCCGGCATGCTTCCCACCGAAAGGTTTAAAACCCTTCCAGGAAGGGCAGTAGCCTATTTTTTTGTCACACTGTGGCCTGGTCATGAGAAGAATTAGGAATTAGGAATTAGGAATTAGGAATT
>CAZYMS010000013.1:0-33574 GCA_964648985.1 uncultured Candidatus Saccharibacteria bacterium | reverse complement strand
GAATTAGGAATTAGGAATTAGGAATTAGGAATTTCCTCTGTATAATGAATATATACCCATAACTATATTCTGTCAAATGTAAACATTCTCATACGTATTTCAACTGTATCTGCTATATTCCATATATGAATACCATTCCTGAGCGCCCTCAAAAACATCGCGGCCCCCTGTTAGCATTATTCAAAGCTATTATAGACCCTCGTACTCCTCTCTATGCCAAAGCATTACCAGTATTAGTAATGCTATATGTTATATTTCCTTTTGATATAATCCCCGATGTTATCCCTTTCGCCGGATGGATTGATGATTTACTTATAATACCGGCGGGATTATGGCTTGCCACACGATATATCCCTCAAGCAGTTATGCTTGAAGCAGACGCAGAGCTTGCTGGTGCAGTCAAAAAGCTTAAAAAGATCATTTTAGTGACTTCCTTGGGTCTGGCGCTCCTGTGCGCACTTATTACAGCTACCATTGTGTTATTGGGCATATGGATACTGCACAGGACATAGTCGCCCTCGCAAGGATTGCTACGATATTGGCGCTTCACATTTATTTAACGTGTCATCTTTATACTGCCTGAGTACTATTATATACATATACTCATATGGCAAACACGAACGCATTTGCGTTGCTTAAAGAAGACCATAAAAAGGTGGCTAGCCTATTTGCAGAAATAGACTCCACCACTGAACGGACAGAAAAAACTCGCGAAGAGCTTTTCGAAGAACTCAAGTCTGCTCTTGAGTATCATACAAAGGTTGAAGAAGAATATTTATACCCTGTATTGGAAGAAACGGGAATAACACACGAGCTAGCCTTAGAAGCAGAGGCCGAACACGGCGTAGTAAAAGCATTACTTGAAGAAGTCTCGAGCATGTCCCCCACCGAGGATGAGTGGACCGCTAAAATAACGGTCATGAAAGAAAATATAGAACATCACGTAGAGGAAGAAGAAACAGAAATGTTTCCTAAAGCAGAAAAAGTCATGAGTGAAGAGCAACTGAAAATCTTAAGTGAACAAATAGTTAAACTGAGAGAAAAATACGAGCAATAAACTCTCTTAAAAACCAATTAGACGCCTCTCCAGAAGAGGCGTCTTTTGTTGTTTTATGAGACCCGGTATACTATATATAATCGCTCTTTATTAAATACGCCATACATTCCATGCATACACAGCAGCAAGCAGTAATTCTTAAAGCTGGACGCGAAGTCCATGCACGAAATAAACACCCATGGATATTTATGGGCGCTATTGCAAGCGTCCCAGAATTTGAGAACGGAGATATTCTGCCTGTACGAACTGCGTATGATCAATTTATAGGCTATGCATATTTCAATAAAGGCCAGTCCATAATGGGACGCATGCTCAGCTTTGTGGAGGGCGATCCACTTGAAGCTGTTCGTCAAAGCATGCTCAGCGCTCTGTTGCTAAGGAAACAATGCATACCTCCTCATACAACTGCGTATCGCCTTATCAATGGAGAAGGTGACAACCTTCCAGGGCTCATTGTAGACAAATACGCAGACGTGTTGGTTATACAAATAAATACTCTGGGCATGGAGCGGTTAAAGCCTCTTATCCTGAAGGTATTAACTACAGAGGTTACGCCAAAAGCAATATATGAAAAATCAAACAGCCCAACCCGTAAAAAGGAAGGGCTGTCAGACGTGTCGGAGTGGGTCGTAGGAGAATCTATGGAGCCACTGGAGATACTAGAACATGGTGTAAAATTCAATGTAAAATTAACCACTGGCCAAAAAACCGGCTTCTTCTTAGACCAACGAGAAATGCGGCAACTCGTAAAAAGCCTGGCGAAAAATAAAACACTGCTTAACTGTTTTGGCTATACCGGTGGATTTAGCGCTTATGCACTCTCAGGTGGCGCCCTTAGGGCCGACACCATAGACATGGACCCACGCGCTATAGCAACTGCAAAAGAAAATATAGTCCTCAATGGTTTTAGTGAAACAGAAAATGGATTTTATGCAGAAGACGTATTTCGTTTTCTTGAACAAAAAGCACTTCCTCAAAATTACGACTTTATAATTCTCGACCCTCCTGCATTCGCCAAACGTGCAAGCGATGTAAAAAATGCTACGCGAGGGTACAGGGAGATCAATCGCCTGGCCATGCAGCATCTCCCTACAGGCGGGCTACTACTTACTTCATCGTGTTCACAGCATATAGATACTCAGTTATTTCAAACCATAGTCTTTCAAGCAGCAAAAGACGCTAGCCGGAAAGTTAAGATTTTGAGTAATCATATATTGGCTATGGATCACCCAGTTAATTTATTCTTTCCTGAGGGCGATTACCTAAAAAGTCTTTTGCTATATTTGGAATAATTATGAGTATGAATATGATGCGGTCTTATTTGTAGGGATTATAATTTTTTCTGCCATAGATACCATGCACTGAATTCTTTTCTACAGAACTTTTTTATCTTTTTATCAGGTGGTAAGGTTATAGTGTTAGTGTCTATTAAATTATTTCCCGCCCTCACACGGGCCGGAAATACAGGAGACACGCATATGGCACGTAATGACGATAACAGCAAACAGGCAAGCACGACCGGCGCACAAAATGACCGCTATGGACGCCGCGACGATAACTCTAGCAGCGCCGATGCTGCGATGGACCAATAAATACTAAAATCCGATGGATAGCAAAGACCCCCTGCTTTTTGCAGGGGGTCTTTGCGTATAGGGTACTATCTGGTTGGATAACCCTTCTTAGTATTCGTGCGTAATACCCTCCATGCCTCTTCTGCGCGGAACGTGCATGTACAGCGATAACACTTATAAAACCAAGAATAGCTCCAGGACCCGAAAAATATAAACAATGGCAAATATGTTAGATATATCATTAGCCAGGCGCAAATCGCCACAACCTATTGTAGTAAGAGTAGTCGTACTAAAGTATAAAGAATCGAGCCAGCCCCAATGTTCTGAAGCATGATCGAAAAACATGCCAGAAATTAACATAACCACTGCGAACTCAAGTAGACCCCGAAATTCTTTGTCTTTTGACCCACACCAGATAGAACGTACAAACCTATACAGTGTAATGATAAGTAATCATATAAGAAAATAGTTTTAACTATGGCCCCATATACAATCCGATAAGGCCTCTATATACTTATACCACCGACGGCTTCATATTTGCTTCACAGAGTGCAGAATATAGTGCATGTACGGGCAGTGCGTGTGCACACATGACACCACCTCCCCACTTTAGCAATAAAGCGCCTGCAGCAACAGAAGACAGCGCAGAACACAAAAGTCATATGCGAATCTTAGTTGTAGAAGACGAGCCAAAATTAAACAAAGGACTTACCGAAGGACTTCAATCGCGCGGATACGCAGTAGACTCGGCATTTGATGGTGAAGAAGGAGAGAAGTTAGCGCGCTGGAACACGTATGATCTTATTATGCTGGACATTATGATGCCAAAACGCGATGGCATTGTAGTAGCAAAAAACCTTCGTGCATCGGGCAAGCAAACACCCATTCTCATGCTTACTGCAAAAGACGCAACCGAAGACACTATAACGGGCCTGGATTCGGGTGCTGACGACTATTTGGTTAAACCATTTTCCTTTGATGAGCTTCACGCCCGCATTCGCACCCTGCTTCGTCGCCTTCCACTTACTACCAGCGATATACTTACCCTGGATGACTTGAGCATAGACACTCGCTCGCAGTCTGTATCTATAGCGGGCAAGGTACTTGAACTCACCCTTCGGGAATATAGCTTGCTTGAATACTTGGTCAGAAATAAAGGGGCGGTGCTTACCCGTGACGATATACTAGAGCACGTATGGGATAGAGAATTTAATTCATTCAGTAATGTAGTAGATGTGCATCTGAAAAATGTACGAAAGAAACTGCCAAAAGAATATGCAAAGCGCATCCAAACTGTTTGGGGCAAAGGCTACCGGCTCGTTTAACCGCCGGTTCCACCTCTCCCTTGTTAAACTCACCGGTATATACGTAACTCTACTCGCCATTATACTTTTTCTGTCGAGTAGTGTTTTGTACTCTTTTTTTTCTAGTCGACTTGATCACAGATTTCGGGGTATGAGAGATACTCCCCAGGAATTCGTACTATCTATCCACCCACCTTCACAAGAAGAAGTGCAACAAGACTTAATTTACTCTCTCATACTGGTCAACGGCATATTATTGGTAGTTGCTGGAGCAGCAAGCTATTTGCTTGCCAAAATTACTTTGGAGCCATTAAACGAATCGTACCAAAGGCAGAGACAATTTCTTGGTGACGCGTCGCACGAACTACGCACCCCGCTCAGCATTTTGCGCATGGATTTAGAAACAGAATCCCGGGATACAACGGCCCATCCGAAAACAAAAGAGCGGGCCCTCAGCAATCTTGAAGAAGTGGAACGCATGAGCCACCTTGTAGAGGATTTGCTTGTGCTTTCGCGCATGGATGAAGACCATACCAAACCGCATATGCTGGTGCCAATAGAATTAGGTGCGTTTGCAATTGACATATTCGACCGGCTAAAACCCCTGGCAGACAAACAAGGCGTCACCCTTATTGCAGATAAGAGCCTTACAGAACAAGAGATACACATATACTCTCACGAAGATTTACTCAACCGCGTTCTTACCAATATTATTAAAAATGCCATTATCTACAACGTACCGAGTGGGAGTGTTTTTCTCATCGTAGGAAAGGATGCCAAAGAAGCGCACATTACTATAACAGACACCGGCATTGGCATACCAAAAGAAGAGCTCCATCATATTTTTGAGCGGTTCTATAGAGTAGACAAAAGCAGGTCCAGGCAGAGTGGAGGTAGCGGTCTTGGACTCGCCATTGTTAAATCTTCGGTTGACCGCTTAGGTGGCACCATAGAGATTACGAGCCGGCCAGGTAAGGGCACTGCGGTGACACTGCACTTGCCAATAAAATAATCTTACCTAATATATCGAAGCCTCCGCTAAAAAATAGCGGAGGCTTCATAGTTGCTTCACTGAGTGTAGCCTACAATGTATATACAATCAAAGAAAAACGAATCATTTGTACGAGGAGCATACAACGAGTGGTGCCTCAAAAAGTTTTATAAAGGCTAACGCCTCAAACTTCACTCTCGCTTACGGCTTTCTTTGGTTTCCCACACATATAAAATAGTGGTGTATTCTGGGCTTATCGGCCGTAAGTCTGGATCAAAGATTACTATGTGAATTCATACCCTGCATTTCTTTCTCTAGACGGAAAGACGTGTACTGGTCTGAGCTTGAATAACGCGTATACTATCTTTCATGCACACCGCTATTTTATCTCTATCAGTAAGCTATATATTCTATGAAAAAACTGAATTCGTCCAAACTTATTGCTACCGCAGGTATTGCGCTTGGTCTTACGGGCATTGGCCTGGGTGTAAGCCATGCAGCGTCAAACACTGATGCAACAACAGCCACACAAGCTACCAGTACGGCAGCAAACAGGCAAAATCCCATGCAGTCACTCATTACTGCAATTGCACAAAAATTCAACCTAAGCACAAACGATGTGCAAGCAGTATTTGACGAGCACCATACGCAAATGGAGGCACAGCGCACAAGCGAAGAGTCCGCGAGACTTGCAACTGCAGTGACCAATGGCACTCTTACTCAGGCGCAGGCAGATGCAATAACCGCAAAGAAGGCTGAACTTAAGGCGGCTCGCGAGGCAAATAAAGACACCTTCCAAAACCTCACCCAGACAGAGCGTGAGGCTAAAATGACGACTGAACGTGATACGCTGAAAGCATGGGCCACTGAAAATAATATCCCGGAACAGTACCTTATGTTCCTTGGTGGGCATGGCGGCAGGGGCGGACACGGTGGTCGTGGATTCGGTGGACCAGGAGCACCTACTGACCAGGCTCCCGCGGCCAGCAGCACGCAAGCAAAGTAGTCCAATTACACCGCTATTATCTATATGAATTCAGGCAGCCATCTGTACGTAGACAGATGGCTGCATTTTTATGCATCTAATTTAATCAATGGCAAATCTTATGAAGGCAATAGATTGGACTATTACGAACAGTGCATACAATGCTATCAGACCTACCCCCTCTGCCCTACTTATGGTATTTTTTGACTGCCCTGCTATATAAAATCCAAACAACCCAACTATCATGAGTACTGCGGTGAAGAGAAATTCAGTACGCTCAACCGTAAAGTTACCATTGAGCCAAGGCAAAAAAGAAAAAATAAGTGTATTGGCAACCGTTGAGCCAAGATAATCTCCAAATGCTATTTCAGTGTGTTTCTTAAGAAGCGAACGGAGTGCAATTACAATTTCTGGTATGTTTGTACCTATTGAAAGCACTAAAAGACCTACAATGGAGCTAGGAATACTGAGTATATTTGAAAAATATATCGATTCGTCCACTAGCAAATTTCCAGCTATAAAAATAAAAGCGGCCCCAACAAGAATCTTACCTGCGTCTACAATAGTAACCCGGCGCTTATGGAGCAGGTTAGTTTCAACAGCCTTAACAACGGTTGGCACAGTCACAGAAGCCTGCCTTCGAATACGGTAGATTAGCAGACCATATAGAAGCAAACATGCCATACCCTCACTTCGAGTAACAGTCCCGTCTAATACAAGGAGCACAGGAAGCAGTACTACCATGAGTGCTAAAGCCAAGCTTGATCTGTGTAAAGTATTGGTCAGACGTATGCCGTTACCAGCAATAGCAAGGAGCGGTACAATGCAGAGTAATATTACAAATGAAGCACCTATTAAATTACCCGTAGAAATCTGAGGTGCTTTATCTATGGTTGAGTTAACCATGACGGATATCTCACTAATGGAAGTAAGAAATCCTAATACAAAAAAGGCCACAGTAAAACCACTCAGATAAAACCTTTGCGCAACCCTATTAATAGATTCCACGAGCATTCCTGCAAAGAACCAAATAATGGCAGCGGAGGCCATAAACAATACCAAGTGGACAAATGTGACCATGATGACAGGTATACGTTAGTAAATCTATTATATCAAACTAAAAAATAGTGCTTACAAAAACAAAAACCTGGCACTGCTGCCGGTTTTCTTAGTGACCCTCTAGAAGCCACTCTATTAGTATATACCTGATTTTATACTGGTCAAGCCCCTAGAGTATTGACACTAATAGCACTAAAACATAAGCTGGGGGTGAAAGGAGAGGCAAACGCCAGACCTTTCGCAGCACATTGAAAACTAACACGAGGATACCAATGCAAGTACACGTAGTACGGGCATATTTCCTCTTACCAAAACACTGAATTTCAGGACAAGGAGAAACACATGGAAATTTTATTAGGTATCGCAATTAGCCTACTGGCACTCATCTTGCTGGCAAAACTACAGGAACGCTCAAAAGCAAAAAAGAAAGAGCGAAGTAGACGAGAATACCTTATCGCCAAAGCAGCAACACTTGAACCAATCCAACGGAAAGTGGCCCTGCTTGACCTTTCGGCCGTCACCACAAAGCTCAAAGAAAAAGAGCGGTGGAGTACCGGCCGTCTGCAAAAAGCAGAGTTGGAATACCGACAGCTCTTGGTGCTCTTTGGAAAATATCCGGGCGAAACTTTTGCTCCGTTTTCCGAAGATTGTGACTTAGTGTGGCATTACCACATTCAGCATACCGCAAAATACCAAGCAGACTGCGAATATCTATTTGGGCGATTTGTTCACCACAATCCGGAACTCAAGCTCACCCCTGGTGCGCAGGAAAAAGCGGATGCACGAAGCCGCGAACTGCGGAAACAAGAGTTTGGAAGCAGCTCAAGCAGCAACGGCAGTTGTGGCAACCTTATTGTCCTGGCAGATACTCCAACCGCTTCCCCAGTTACCAGCCCCGCTTCAATAAGCAGTTGTGGTGGAAGCAGCTCTGGCTCTAGTTCAAGCTGCGGGGGTGGTGGTAGCGCAAGCAGTTGCGGAGGTGGCAGTAGTTGCGGAAGTAGCTGTGGCGGAGGTGGATGTGGAGGTGGTGGTTGCGGCGGCAGCTAAAGAAACACTGAACAATGCAGAACCCAAAAGGAGGAAGATACATGAGGAAAAATATGCCAAGATTAATTTTAATGTTTGTAGTTGGAGTTCTCTACATGAGTTTACGTTCCATTGCAATGGCGCAGAGCTGCGATGCTCTTGTAGTAGACGGATCAAATGTACTAAGCGGACGCACCCAAGAAATAGAACAAGCGGCACAAAAGCTTGTAAATCTCGGGGCAGATGTACGAGTAAGAACCTACCAAACCATGAATGGAAGCGGTACCTTAGATACATTCATTAAACAGGTAGAGCAGCAGTGCCCTTCATGGAAAACACCACAAGGTCGTAAGGGCAATCTTCTTGTGTTTGTGCATGTACGGCAAGAACGGGCAGCGGGTATTTTTTCCGGGTTGACATTTAAGGAACCAATAGATGCCAACTACGCGCGTATAATTGCCGACCACATGCGGCCACGCTTCAAGCAAAATGATTTTGCTGGTGCTTTCACCGCTGGCATGGAAGAGACCTATCGTGTGTTAGACACACACCTGCACCCAAAGCCAAACACAACGGTGATTAATGCGCAAGGAGTAGCGCACGCTCTAGTTCTAGTGACGCTCATCGCGGCATTCGTACTCACTGCATGGGGCGGCTCAGTTCTACTAAGGCGTAAGAGTGCGGAAAAAGAAGAACGAAGAAACGCCAGGCAGGCGGCCCAAGTGAGCAAAGAGCAGGTAACGCTAAGGCTTACGGAAGGTACGTATGACATACCTGAAGAAGCACCAGCACACCTACGACAAGCTAAGCAGCTGTTCGATGAAGCATGGGCAATGTATCTTGAATACGGCCCAAGCACCATCCACCAGCAGCCTGAGCAAACCAACCTCTCCACGAGAGAATATAGGGAACTCGGTAGAATTTATGAGGTAATAAATACCAAACTAGATGAAGCCGATAAGCTAGCACGCAGTTAGTCATTGCATAACTTGTAGGAGGCAACAAGTAAGTGAACAATACATTGCACAGACGTGCCAATACAACAGAAAACCCAGACAATTGCTGGGTCATTTTATTTTATATAGCTAAAAAACCACTTTTTTATACTAGAGCCAAGTTTACAAGTTTCTGCTAAAATACCCTAGATATGAACGAGCAAGAAACAACCAAATTTGAGATCATCCTTTTTTATAAATACGTCCATATAGCAAATCCGGAGCAATTCGCAAAGGAGCAACGAGAGCTCCAAAAGCGGTTAGAACTGACTGGACGTACGCTTATAGCGAGCGAAGGCATTAACGCTACCATTGAAGGAACCAAAGAGCACATTGCAGAATACCTGCAGATCTTTTTAAGCGACCCGCGGTTTACCACGACCCATATTAAACGAAGTCCGGGTACTGGTAATGCGTTTCCAAAGACATCTATAAAAGTCCGTTCGGAGATAGTTACGCTCGGACTCGGTAAGTGTGACATAGATCCAAACAAAATTACTGGCGTGCACCTCTCCCCTACTGATCTCCACTCATGGATCCATTCGAGCAAAGATTTTTACATAGTGGACATGCGAAACATATACGAACACCAGGTAGGACACTTCCAAAATTCCATAGTTCCTCCTATGGATAATTTTCGTGACCTACCAAAATTTTTAGAGTCCATTGCGCACCTGAAAAATAAAACTGTTATTACGGTATGCACTGGCGGGGTGCGCTGCGAAAAAGCATCTGGATACTTGCTTGAAAACGGATTTACAGATGTGTATCAGCTCGATGGCGGCATTGTAAGCTATATGGCAGCTTACCCAAATGAAGATTTCCTTGGAAAGCTCTATGTATTCGACAGCCGCATGATGATGGGCTTTTATACAGATGATCCAAAACATCAAATTGTAGGAAAGTGCGTTTCGTGCGGCAAGCCGAGTGAACGCTTCAGCAATTGCAAAAATTGCTATCGGCAACTCATCGTATGCACGGAATGCGAATCCTCTACGGAAAGAACCGCAACCTGCCCTGAGGAGTGCAAAGTTAATACGCGGAAGAATACTGCAAGTGTATTACGAAGGATACGCAAGGCAACAAAGAAACAAAAAGCCACTCTCCTCAGAAAAGGACACGCGCTCTATGGCAAAACCATAAAAAGACTTGTTGGGCGCATAAAAAGATAAGCCTGCAGCACCCTCTCTTTGAGAGCATACACCATAAAACGCCAGATCATATGATCTGGCGTTTATTTATTCTACGTCTTTTAAATCATCCAGAATCTGACGAGCTGCAAAGACCCAGTTTTCACTTCCCGGATTATTATATACGCCATTCATCTGCTCTAAAGTCCAATTTTTATAGCGCTTCTCTATAAGAGCATCTAAGTCTTTTGCCCAGTCTGCCTTAGTCTCATACTCCCGCCATAAAGGATGACCTGGCTCTACTCCTATCCCACTGCAATTATTGTCTACACAACGTTTTCCGAGCGAACTTTCGGAGTTCGATATAGCAA
Source organism: uncultured Candidatus Saccharibacteria bacterium (assembly GCA_964648985.1). Classification (GTDB taxonomy): domain Bacteria; phylum Patescibacteriota; class Doudnabacteria; order UBA920; family UBA920; genus JAEUSE01. The sequence continues at coordinate 23,085 of CAZYMS010000013.1, read as the reverse complement.
TTACCAAGCGCCAATGTTGTAGGGCAGCGAGTCCGTCAGCAATATCTGCAAGCGGAGACTTCTTACTTGCCAAATAGATACGGAGTTTTTCTGCTCGCAATTGTAATAATTCCGTCCGTTTCATTTCTGGAGTCTTATATCCTTCCTCCAAATAATACTCAAGCTGCTCAAGCGGCATATTGTAGAGTGCAATATTTGAACCTCCTGGAGAGGGTTGTGACTCAACCTCTATTTGAATGGGCATAGAGCCCGGCGGGGTTTGCCCAATCACCGGTGCAACTTCATCATTCTCCGCAAAAGACGCATGTGTCTGCCACATGGTCCACATACCTGCAGTAAATGAAACTACTATAAGGGCAACGACTGCATATGCCAATGGCCTCCTTTGAACTCGCACTGGTCTGACAGGACACGGTAAAGACCGAACACGATGCACTGAGGATACCAAGACTGTAGACCCCTGTTTTTGCACCACTCGGACCCCTATACGTACTCCTCGTGGTCGCTCTATTCTCTTTTTGAGTACAACACCATCAATGCCTCGGAGTTCCATACAACTTAGTATACAAACACGAAATGAAGACCTTTCTGCATCGTCGATACTAAGCCTAATACCCTGGGAAATAATCGGTTCGAATAGCGCTACGAGGAATATTAAGCGATACGAGTAGCTTCTTATACGCGTCAACCATTACACCTGGTCCGGATAAGTAATAGAGCCTGTGCGCGTAGTCTGGTACTTCTGATTCGATAAGCTCTTTGGTAATAAAACCTGTAAGACCCTTCCAGGTATCTGGTATCACTTTGGCACCGGAAAGAATGCGAACAGTCTTTACCCCAACTTGTTTACCCCGTTCAAATACGTCTGTGTACACAAACTCAGCAGGGTCCGCACTTGCATAGAACAGTACCATATCTCTTTGTTGGTTTGTATCCGTTAAAAATTGTACCATACTGCGGAATGGTGTTATACCAATGCCGCCTGCTATAGCCACTATTTTTTTACTCGTGTCTTTTGGGAGTATAAAGTCACCCGTCAGCTGTCCTGCCACCACCGAGTCACCCGGCTGCAATTCTACCAGGGTTTTTTTAAAGCTGCTTGCGTTATCGGGAATTTTTACTCCTATATGCAATTCCTGCTCTGTAGGTGACGAGGCTATTGTAAAATAACGTCTATTACCTCTCGTATCTTGAGTCTTGTTAGTCAGGGTCCATTCCATGTACTGCCCGGGAATAAAACCCATTCGCATATTTGGTGTAAAAATAAAATCATACACCAGTGGGGCCATACGTACTTTTTCTTTAAACTGTAGTATGAGGCGTTGCTTTGGACTTACTACATATGAAAATATATTTCCAAGCACTAGTGCAAGCTCTGGACTGCTATGGACTGTACCGAGAGTAAAAGGAATGCCAAATAATAAACCAACTAAGACACCATACATGTTTCGAAGCATCTTTGTTGGTGGTACTGTCACTGGCTCGGTCAACATAATACTCCCAAAAAATACCAGCGGCCACGATTGTAATGAATCTACACTTGCAGCAATGAACGAGGCACCGTAACGCATTTGTGTGGCCACAATACAGACATATGCAGTAAGCACAAATCCGAGAAATAAATCTATTTTTCGCAACTTTCTGGCAATAAGTAGTCCGCATATAATAACCGGGACCAGCAACACATTGCTACCCACCCACCACGTTGCAAACCCCAAACTACCAAAACCAATGAGTAGCACCGCCAGTGCAGCAGGATTAAACAAATGTCTACCCCGAATGTTCAGTACGAATTTACTTACCATGGCCAACAGACCAGCAAACGCAACAATTATACCTGCTGAAACTGTCGATGGAGGAGGAAGAATGAGAAATAAAATGCAGGCAGTAATATAGGACGACTCAGCATTAACTGGTATTTTAAAAACTCGACCAAGCGCAACATTACTTAGGGCACATACTATTAGCAACACGGCAAGCGATATAAGAAGGTGCAGGCCGCTCAGGGGTAGTACACCGGCAAATGCAAACCCAATGCCAAACAACGAAAGAAGTATAGTGCTATATAACACCAATCTATAAAGGGTTATATCATTCAAAAACTTATCTATGTATTTCATGGAGTACGTATGCCTAATATTTTTGAGTAGTATGGGCTATGCAACGAATAGCTCTGCAGCAAATCCAGGAGACTTTGCAATTGAATAGTCTGTATATAATAGAAGGTATTCAAACTGAAAATCAGGCGTAAATAGGGCAGGTTCCTCTAAAAATAAACAAGTTGCCAGAGCATCTGCAACAAGTGCAGTAGATGCCAGTACCCAGGTAGCTGCAATGGCTTTGGGCGACTCTAAGGTACGTGGATCAATAATATGAGTGTAAGAGCCCCAAGCCCGCCTATTCCCACTTGAAGCGCATAATGCCTGATTTTGTATGTCTAGAATGCCAATCGCCTGGCTCGTGTCACCTGGGTTCTCGAGAGCAACGGGTAACGGGTAATTTAGAGGAGACTTATAAAACATATCACCGCCAGCATCTACACAAAAGTGCGAGATGCCAAAACTTTCTATAAGCGTACTTACAATATCAACCAGGTACCCTTTTCCCGCAGCACCAAAATCCAGCACGGTTGGCACCGTGACGGTGAGCGTCGGGAATTCGTATTGTAATGCCTGATGCCACGATAGTGGCATAGTGAGCGCGGTGCTAATTAACGAATACTGCGCATCGTACCCGGCCTGCTTCAGTGTATCCCCTATGAGGGGAGTAAAGCTACCTTGAGTGAGGCCATAGAGCCTTTGATATATATCGAATAACTTCTGAGCATCGTCCGGCAATATGTACTCTCCTGAACTGGTCGACATGCGTGCCACTAACGAATCGCTTCGAAAGCGGGAGTAAGTAACATCGAACTCTTCAATTCTTTGGATAATAGCCGCGTAGACATCGCCAATGGCTGTACCTTCCGAGACACTATATATATCTATTACCCAATGCGTACCAATTGCTTCAAATTCAAAGGCATGTAGAGGCGCGCCTAGTTCCATTTAGCTTTGTGCCTTAGTCTTTATTTGTTCAAGGGCGTCGTTAAACCCTTTTGGAGTCAGACTTGAACCAGCGACCTTCGTAAGCTTCAAGCTGCTTATACTCTTGCCTATTACATACTGCTTATAGTTACTCGCAAACTCTTTTTGATACAACTCCGAAGTTGGCGAAGAAGCAGTGGGAGTCAATTCACTTGCAGTCACGACACCGTTTGCAAGTGTAAGAGTGACAGCAACCTGCTCCCTTCCTCCTGGGGAAACGTACGAGCCAGTTGCAGAGTAGGTTCCATCTGCGTAGGAACTTTGAATATTTTCGGCAGGAAGTGTGGCTGGCGCTACCGGAGCTAGCTCTGAATTAACCTGAGTATTCGTAACGGTTTCAGTAACTTCTGTCTTGTCACGTTTTGCATAAAAAACAATGCCAACAAAGATGATAACAACGAGTACGCCAACGCTTGCTTGTATTACCCAATTATTCGCTCGTGATGGTTGTGTTTGCTGTGTATTCATGGTGTGTTTATAGATAAGACTTCCCTATAAGTATACAATGTCATACTAAATAATACTACTAAAAAAGTGTAGAAAGTATGAAGCTATACATTTCTGCGTTCTCACAAAAAGGATATATACATTCATAATTGGTTCTGCAAACCCAAAAAAATACAAAACATTCTCACCTCTTCTGCAGTTGCCATGGAAATGGCAAGTAAGTAAGAAAGTGAGAATGTGTGTATGTATATAGCTACTATACTGAGCTGGCCAGTAATGAAACTACTTAATCTTTATCTTTATAGCGTTAAATACGTGAAGTACGCTATCCCACAGGCCGAAGAGTTTTACTTTGCTGTTAGTGGTAACATCTGTAGCAACTGTGCCTGCGGTACCATCTTTCCTTACAACTTGAGTGTTACTATCGGTATTCACGGTAACTATTTTGTTGTCTTTCGTCTGGACAGTTACAGTATTTCCACTTACTGCGGTAACAGTACCCTTAGCTGCAGCGGGTTTTATATTGGCCTTAGTAACAAACACGACGCTCGCATCTATGGTACTACCGCTCACGATACCGGTTACAGATACTGAATCATTTACTGCAATTCCTGAGAGAGTAATAACTGTGTGAGGCAGCTGGACCAATTTAGCAGAGCCGGTAGTGACCGTATAAGTAGTGCCCCCTTCTTTAAGGGTAAACCCTGTACTAGATGTGGCGATTACCGCACCCTTGTGAAAGATTCCGCCAGGGAGCTGGATAGCGCCGTCGTTCCACACGCGTACGCCAAACTCATTTACTTCAGAGGTGCGACGTTCCTGCTTCACATTTTTACCCCAACTCCATCCATTGCCACCCTTCTTATCCTTACCATGGGCCGATGCCAGGCCAGGAACAGCCAAGGCTACTATGAGAGCGGCAGCGAGCAATGCAGGAAATTTATGTGTATTTGTCATAGCAATATCCTTTCGTTTAGTGTATTGTTTCTAAATCCTCCTCACTTACTATATCGTCCGCAAAAACGGTCTGTTACAGCAAATTTCTGGCTTAGATAAAAGGATACAATGGAAGCAGCAATACTACCACCAGGGCATATATATAGTGAAACAATAAACTTTCGTGTACGATATATAGTATGGAAAAAGGCAAAGTTGAAAAACTAGTAGCAGAAGTACAGAGTGGTAGCGAAGAAGCATTTGCCGCTCTCTACGATGAGTTTGCTGACAGGATATATAAATTTATATCTTTTAAGACCTCAGATCCGCAGCATGCCGAAGACCTCCTGCAAGAAGTGTTTGTAAAAGCATGGCATGGATGTAAGAAGTTAGAGCTCAAGGATCTTAACTTTTCTGCGTGGCTGTACACTGTCGCCTCCAACACCATAAATGACCACTTTAGAAAGGTATATCGCAGGCCGCAAACAATTTCACTTGACCCAGGATTCGACACCGCAGCAGCCGACGATACTAGTGATTTAGTAAATAGCTCACTCGATGCTGCGCTAGTACAAAAAGCACTCAAGGAGTTGCCGCAGAATTACAAACAAGTACTCGAGCTCCGGTTCATACAGGAATTTTCTATAGAAGAAACTGCAAAGGCGCTTAAGAAAAACAGTGTATCGGTCAGAGTGCTCCAGCACCGAGCCATGAAAAAACTAGAACGTATATTTAAGAACAATGAAACAAGATAAGTTAATTAGTCTCTATAAAAAGCATTCGGGATACTCCGTTCCTGCACTAACCGAAGATTCAAAGGAGCGTATTAAGCTACGCATATTTCAAAATCTTCACACAGAACCAGAACATGCGAAAACCCGAACAGGCACAACTCGTACGTGGTCGTTTAGTTTTGTCCGGTTCGCCTCTTTTGCAGTGTTTATCCTCGCAATCCTCTCCGGTACCGCCTATGCTTCAGGCAGCTCTATTCCAGGCGATACCCTATACCCGGTTAAACGAGCAGTAGAAGGGGCGCGGCTTTCATTTGCATCTACTGCTGAATCAAAAGCTAAGCTGCAAGTACAATTTACTGAGGAACGCATCCGAGAGCTAAACACCATTGAAACAAAATCAGTGGAAACAAAAAAGGTAAAAAATAAGCCAACATTGCCGTTACCTACTCCGAGCCCGGTTCCGGCAATAGCAGCAACAGGCACGACTGCAACCACCATAGCACCAGACAATCAGAACGATGATACCACTACTCACCCCGAAGCAGAAACTAGAGCTAGAAAAGAAGTGCTCAAAGCACTTACTCGCCTTGAGCAGACACAAAAAACTTTGACCGAAGAGGGTAAGCAAGGCGAAGCAAAAGACCTTGACGCAACCATTGTTAAACTAAAAAATAAAGTAAACGTTCGAAGCTGGCGCGATAGCCGCAGGGACAGTTCTGACCAAAAAGAAAAACCAGCCACGGACAATGCGGACCAGAAAAACGTAGAGACAGATGACAGTTCGGGCAAAACTGAAAACGATCAGAGCAGCATCCAAATGACTAGCCCCTTTGGACAGAGACGTAACCGATAATAAAAACACGACTACCCAGTCGTGTTTTTCTTTGTTATTTTCCTCGCACCATCAGCTTGTAAAGTTTTTCGTAATTCTCCGCCGTATGGTCCCAGGAAAAATCGCACGCCATGGCGTTCTTTACGAGCACGCTCCATACGTCGGGCATAGCATATAACTGCAGGGCTGACACGAGTTGGACAAATAGCCCCCACATATCATTTGGCTCGTGCAGAAAGCCATTTCCTGTGCCTAACGCTGGGTTAAACTGCGTGACGGTTTCCGAGAGGCCACCCGTATCCGAAACTATAGGAACCGCACCATACCGAAGGCCCTCCATAGCCACGATACCACCGGGCTCAAACCGGCTTGGCATAATGAGCATGTCACACCCAGCGAACATTTTTCGGGGCAATACGAAATCTCCATGCAGTATAGCTGCGACTTGTGTTGGGTGTGCTGCACATATACGCGTGAGCTCGCTTATAAGCACGTCTTCTCCTCCGCCCAAAAATACAAATTGCACGGGCGGAAGCGAGTCTATGTGCTCAAGTACCTTAAATATAAGCTCAACGCCTTTTTGCGCAGCAAGTCTCCCTACAAACCCGACTACAGGCGTGCTCTGGGAAACAGGTAAGTTAAATAATTTTTGCAGCGCGGGCTTATTCAGTTTTCGTGCTGCAATATTTTTAAAATTATAGTTGGATACTATATGCACATCGGTAGCAGGATCCATCTCCTGCGTATCTATACCGTTGGCAATGCCCGAAAGTTTATAGGCAATTCGTTTAGTGTATTTTTCTAAGCGCTCACCCATGTCTTTTGTTTGCACTTCAAGGGCGTGCTTCTTAGATACCGTGTTTACATGATCTGCATACAACATACCCCGAAGAAGGGGGTTTTGCATGCGTTGATGCGGATCAAAGAGCGGCAATAAAGTATTCTTGCCTGTGTCTGGATTTGGGGTATACAAAAAATCATAATTTCCTTGGTATCTAAAATTATGTATGGTGTAGAGCACCTTAATCTTTTTCAGTGCTTTATATCGAGAGTTCTTTTTTATGAGCTCGACAACAAATCCAGTATGCCAATCATGCGCATGGATTACATCCGGCAGAAAACCGCCCTTAGCTTTCTGCTCTAGCAGCCACTCCAAACACCCTAGACTGAGCAAATAGAAACGGACGTGCTCGTCGCTATACCCATATACATTGGCGCGTTGTTCAAAATATTCTTTGTTCTCAAGAAAATATGCAGGAGGGAATAGCGGATCTGAGTCACGATATTTTACACTGCATACAAGCTCAGACGGAGTATGCGGACCCTTCTTATGGCCAGTAGGTACAAGGAGTTCTTTCGTTTCTACTGCGAGCCTGTATTTGCGTGTATTGATAATCCCATACTTGGGAGTAAATGCCCTGACATCATGCCCCTGCTTACGAAGTGCGCGGGCCAAAAAAGAGACAACCTGAGAAAGCCCTCCCACTTGAGTATATGGTGCATTTTCTGCAGCAATAAATAGTATTTTCATAGTTCTAATTGGTTAGCGGTTACAGTAGGTGGCTGCCAGTTTGGTTAAAGGCTTAATGGTTATAGGGCCTTACAACCTAAGACCTCGTACCATACTGGCGACCATACACTTACAACCCCCTTACTCCAACGTCGGTATATATAATTTTTCCATATATTCCCGCACCATACGCTCAGAAGAAAAACCTTGAGTTACAACGCTTGCCGTTCTTTTCATACGATCCACCCATTCCACTGGTATTCCGTGTGTGGCCTGACCGCTATAGTATAGTGGCACTATGATCTGTTCCAATACATTGTATAGACTTGTTGCCGAATCAACGGGGCTCACCAAGAAACCTATTTCTTGAAGAGGAATTTCATCTGTCCAGCCATCTGAAATAGCACATTGCAGACCGCCATTCATAGCTGATTTCATACCGGAAGTACCACAGGCTTCCTGACCCCGAACAGGAGTATTGAGCCATACATCGCTCCCTGCCACCAAAAGACGTGCAAGCTGTAAGTTGTAATTGGGCACAAATACTATACTATCGTGCAAGTCATGGGCCTTAAGTATATTCAACAACTCAGTAATCATACCCTTTGCAGCAGCATCCCCTGGATGCGCTTTACCCGCAATAACGATCTGCACTGGCCGCTCGCTACTATATATAATGGCTTTAAGTCGGGCGATATCAGAAAACAGTAAAAGCGGTTGTTTATATGCAGCTATGCGCCTTGCCCAGGTTATTGTCAGTGCTTCTGGATTGAAAGAAGATGGAGTTACCCGCTCCAGATGGGCCAATAGCTCTGCTTTATATTGAAGATGCGTGCGCCACACTTCTGCATCGGTTACATCGAACCCGCGAGCCAGTCGTTCCGTAATGTGTTGCCAGCCCGGAGCTTGCCAGAATGGTGCATGCACTCCATTGGTAATTGGCATAAGTTCCCGGTCAGGCCAAGTAATTTTTGCAAATTCAGCGTGTGTTTTGCTTACGGCACTTACTCGGTTACTTGCAGAGAGAGCCAAGTGGGTCATAGAAAATAAATGCTCCTGCCCTGGAACTGCGCCCATGCGCACAATCTCATCAACAGGAAGACTGAGGTGGTCCGCATACTCTTTCAGAAGCCGGGCAACCATATCGCTTGCAAATACATCGTTACCCGAAGAAATAAGCGTATGATTGGTAAACACTGTCCTACCCCGGGCGTATGCGAGGGCTTCGGAAAAACTCGCTGAATGACTTTTTAAATATTTGTGAGCAATTTCAAGAATTGCAAAAGCGGAATGGCCCTCATTCAAATGATAAACCCCAGGAACAATCCCTAAATGATGTAGCAATTTTACACCTCCGATTCCTAAAATAATTTCTTGCTGTATACGCCACTCATTATCGGTCGGATAGAGACTTAGGGTAAGACGCCTATCAAGCTCCATATTCTCTGGAAGATCAGTATCTAGTAAGTATATGGCGATATTTCCCTCCATGTACTTCCACGCCCGAACTACAATAATACGGTTTCCAATGAACATTTTTACTCGAACCTCAGCACCAGATGCATCTGTAACAAGCGTAATAGGTAAATGTGCAAGCTCATGGTATGCAGGCAGTTCATCTTGCAGCCCTGCCTCTGTAATAACTTGTCTAAAGTATCCCTCTTTATAGAACAGACCCACCGCGACTAGAGGGATATTTGCCCTATCTGCCTCTCGAATTACATCACCAGCAAGTACACCAAGCCCGCCTGAATAAATGGGTAATTCATCGGACAAAGCAAACTCTGCACAAAGATATGCTATAGGATGTTTTGTAAGTTCTATCGCCTTGGGCCACTGGGCCTGCATGTCTTTAAAATTCATATACTATATATGGCTAGGTACAATAAGCATATCAAAAATGACGCACGTTACCTAATAGAAAAGGTACAGTATGAAGACTGAAAAGATACGCGTTTTGTAGTTACCAGTGTGCATCACCATATACTTCCACCTTACATGGCCAATCACTATAATACCTAGTACAATACATATATACGTATGAATATTGAGGTAAAAAATACTATAGATCCCGCGGTAATAGGACACTTAATTGCCGAGAAAATTATGAGACAGCTCTATTTGAGCAAACACGTAACGTGGCTCGTAGCAGGCGGCTCGTGCGTTCCTATTGCCATAGAAGCAGCCAAACTTATTGACCCGGGCATTCAAACAAAGCTTGTAGTAAGCCTTACTGATGAACGATATGGGCCTATAACTTACCCAGACTCAAACTGGCATCAACTTATGCAGGCAAAATTTAACTTACCTCATGCGAAACTTGTTCCCGTACTGACCGGTAGCGACAGAACTACTACGGTAACGCAGTTCAATGCATTTCTTGAGACTGAACTCGCACAAACTGACTACGCACTTGGATTATTTGGAATTGGAGCAGATGGCCACACTTCAGGCATACTTCCCCATAGCCTTGCAGTTACATCTCCCAACCTCGCAACTACCTATGATGGTGGGGGGTATGAACGGATCACTACGACTGCGCATGTAATGCCAAAACTCTCCGAAGCAGTAATCTTTGCTGCGGGAGAAGCAAAGTGGCCAACACTTACAACATTACTTACTACCAATACTGCTATTGTTGATCAACCGGCACAGCTACTGAAACTAGTTCCAAAATCTACACTCTTTACAGACTACCATGTATAAAATTCAGATATCAAAACATTAACTGAAAAATATACTATGAAAATAGCAATATCAGGACTCGGACGTATGGGCATGCAAATTGCCCGCAAACTTCAAGAAGGAGGGCACATTGTTATAGCACATAATAGAAGCAAAGAACCCATAGAAGAAATGGGGGCAATCGGTGCTATCGCCGCTTTTACCAAAGAAGAAGTCGTAGCTGCATTTGAAAACGAACCTGCAGTAGTATGGCTCATGATACCCTCAGACATAGTAGACAGTGAACTGGATTCTTGGCTTTCCGTGCTACCCTCACAAAGTATTCTTATAGATGGCGGGAATTCAGACTTTAGGCAAACGAAAATTAGATCTGAACGCGTAGCAGAACGGGGCTCCACACTTCTCGACGTAGGAACAAGCGGGGGCATATGGGGCTATGCAAATGGCTTTTCCATGATGGCTGGAGGTGACGTAACTGGTTTTAAAACTATTGAACCCGTACTTCAGACTCTTTCCCTCCCTGAAGGGGCGTACCACCATTTTGGCGAAAGTGGTGCAGGACATTTCGTCAAAATGACTCATAATGCTATAGAATACGGCATGATGCAAAGCCTTGCGGAAGGATACCGTTTCCTGAAAGAAGGACCATATAAAAATATAGACCTTGCTGCTGCTGGAGAAGTATGGCAGCACCATAGTGTTATAACCTCTTGGCTGAATGAACTTTGTCGTGATGCGCTTGCAGAGAACCCAGAACTTACGGGTATAGATGGGTACGTGGCGGAATCGGGAGAAGCGCGCTGGACGCTTGAAGTTGCGAAAGATATGAAACTGGATATGCCATCCATACAAGCTTCGTTTGATGTACGACTTGCCTCCCAGCAAGGCAACACTAATTTTACCACCAAACTTCTTGCGGCTATGCGCAATGCTTTTGGTGGTCATAAGATAAATAAGTAACAACATTCTATCCAGGTTTATCTAGGTATTTACCATTATGCAAACCTCTCCCACCATTTTAATTATTATTGGAATTACCGGTGACTTAGCGCAGCGCAAACTTTTGCCTGCCATAGGTAAAATGGCACGAGCAGGAGCTCTGCCCAATGAATTTCGTATTGTAGGGGTTACCCGTAGGACTGATGTTACCATTGCCTCCCTATTAGACAAAACGGAAAACTCTAGCTACATTAGCGAGCATGCTGAATTATTTCAAATGGATTTAGCTAGCGAAATAGATTACGGAAAACTTGTGAGTTACTTACAGAGTCTTGAAGCTAACTTTAGCGAAACTCCACAACGACTTTTTTATCTATCGGTACCCCCGCAAGTTTCAAAACCAATTATTGAACACCTCGGAACCTCGGGTTTAGCGAAAATCCCTCATACCAAACTCCTCCTGGAGAAACCATTTGGTACAGATCTTGAAAGCGCTCAGGAGCTTATTGACCACATAGACCAATACTTTACATCCGAACAAATTTACCGCATAGATCATTACCTGGCCCGGGATACTGCTCAGAACCTTATTATATTTCGTGAGCATAATCCCCTGTTCAAACGAACATGGAATAAAGATTTTATTGAACGCATAGAAATTACGGCGAGCGAGGCTATAGGCATAGAAGGAAGAGCACTATTCTACGAACAAACCGGGGCGCTACGCGATTTTATGCAAAGCCACTTGCTGCAGCTCGCAGCGCTTGCCCTTATGGATACACCTAGTCAAGATGATATGCAGAAAGTGCCCGCACTGCGCCTTAAGGCTTTGCAAGAACTACACCTTGCCGGAAAGGCACATACCAGGACCGACCTTGCACGGCGTGGACAATATAAAGGGTACAGAGAAGAAGTAGGAAACCCAAACAGCACTGTAGAAACTTTTGCCTCTGTTCATTTAGAATCTGATAATAAAAAATGGGAGGGTGTACCCATTACATTAACTACTGGAAAAGCCCTCAAAGAGAGATATACTGAAATTAGAATATTTTATAAGAAAGAAACAGGTAAAGAATCGGAAGAACTTACTCTCCGCCTCCAGCCCGATGAGGGAGTAGAACTATGCATTTGGGCGAAACGGCCAGGCTATGAACACGAGCTTACAAAACATAAAGTGAAATTTGTCTTTGGTGACCGTGAACTTGGTCTACCAGAACCATATGGGCAGGTCCTCTTCAGCGCCATCAAGTCCGACCATACCCTATTTACCTCTGGCGAAGAGGTGCTGGAGTCTTGGAAAATCCTTACTCCTATCCAGCATGCTTGGGAAATGTCGGGCAGCGATCTCATTTTCTATGCACCGGGCAACACCCCCGAAGAAGTACTCGCTCAGAATATCTAACAAAGTAATATTTTATCATGAGAAAAACAAAAACGAACGTTAAGGCGGAAAAACGCGAAGCTAAAAACCGCAAGCGCATGCATCTGTCTGGCGCATCCCTGCGCAAACCCAGCAACTACGGCGGCATGTCTATACTAAAACGTAAAAAAACATAGTGCTTCGCTCTAACAATAAAAAGTATTCTCACATCTATTAGGGTGTGAGAATACTTTTTATACTAGAAATACTAGAATCCGCCCTCATCTGCAGAAGGACCATATATAGATGGGACCTGCAAATTATTGAGACGCATATATACTGTAAGCTGGCCGCGATGATGAACCATATGGTTTATGGACGGACCTATACTTTGTTCTTTTGTGGTTTCCATTACCACACGACCATCTGCCTTGAGCTCAAACTTTTCTTGCATGGCTTCATCACTTACAGTAGCTAGTGATTGTCTTGCAAGGGCCATATTGTCTTCAAAGTGCTTGGCAAGCTCAGCAGCAGTCTTTGCCTGGAAGTGGTTAAACTTCACGAAGTCTATTTCACTTGTAGTAGCCATGACGTGTGCCCACAGTGGTATCTCTGCAACAATGAGCGCGAGATAGCCCATGGCCATAGATTTTTCATGTGGTTTATAGTCATACAAATTTTCTGGAATTCGCTCCAGACATTTTTTTGTTGCTGCAGCCTCTGCTTCTAGCTCTTTTAAAAACTGTTGTCCGAGTGTCATATTGGTATAAAAAATAATAGCATTGTCATTCCCGCCTACGCGGGAATGACGGAACTCCTTGCAATCTACTTTGTGGGCTTTATAGACTTGATGGCTTTCGACTCCGCTTCAGGGGTATTACCAAACTTTATAAATTTCTCGACTACCAGAAACGTACATGTCGTTCATGTCTTTGAACTTGTCCATCATGGCTTTTTCTTCTTCCGACATGTTTTTGCCCATATTTTTCATTTCTTCATCATATTCAGTGAGGCTTTCGTAGCTGGTTGCCATTATTACTCTGTGGAACTGACCGGTCATGTCCGTCATAACTAACCCATTTTTCTTGGGTAAAATCTCGGCCCACTCCTTAAAAAGCTTGGCCAATTTAGATGCATTACCCGGCTTACAGACAAAAATGTCGTGTACTCTTATCATATTGTTTTTTGTTAATACTATTGGGTACTTGAACCGTACCATATTCCCACCTGCGCTTCAACGCAGTATACGGACTAGACTTTTATTTATATAAAAACACGGTGAAATCACCTACTTCATACTCAGTTGAAACTACGAATTGGCAATTTAGTGCTTCGCACACCGCGGCTATTTCTGCATAGCTATATGCGAGATATTCGTGATCAGTTGCATATACTTCACTATCTAGCACATTGAACGCAACACCCCTTTTCGCAAGCGAGTACATATGCGTAATAATTTCAAAGTAGAATTCTTTACCACTTTGCATGTTAAACGTAAGAGCACCCGACGCAAGCACGTAGTCATACTGTTCTGTAAATTCTAGGACATCTATGTGTATAAACCGCACGTCTGGATACTTCTTTTCTGCAGCCATGATCATGCCGGGAACCATATCTACTCCGCAATACTCAATACCCGTAAAATGGTCCTGCAAATATGGATATAAATCACCCACTCCACAGCCCACATCCAGCACACTTTTTCCGGAAAGATCTGCAATTTGGCTTAGTGCCACAAAACGAACGTGCTGGCTATTTTCATTTTTCCATTGAAGCGCCTTGGCGCTTCCTGGACCATATTTCAGTAAAGCTTCTTCGTAGAACCGAGTAAGCCGTATTTTGTCTGAGGGGCTTGGATTCATAAGAACTATTTAAAAATATCTGCATACGCTCCATACCCTTGCACTTCAAGCTCAGCTACTGGAACAAAGCGCAGCGCAGCCGAGTTCATACAATAGCGCTTGCCCGTTGGAGCGGGGCCATCATCAAACACATGCCCCAAATGGGACTTTGCTATAGCGCTTATTATTTCTGTGCGTGGCACGCCCAGGAGTGTATCGGTTCGTTCTATGACTACATCCGATTTGAGCGGTCTCGTAAATGAAGGCCAGCCCGTACCGGAGTCGTACTTATCTTTAGAAGAAAATAGTGGCTCGCCAGAAACAATATCTACGTATAGCCCGACCTGCTCATTGTGCCAGTATTCATTCTGAAATGGTGTTTCCGTTCCCTGCTCTTGAGTCACCCGGTACTGAAGCTCCGTAAGGTTCGCTTTTATTTCTGCATCTGCAGGACGGGTAAACGCCCCTGCTTTTACATTTTGTACTTGCTGTTCCGTAGAAACCACCGCCACCGGAACAGTGGCAACCTCGCTCACCGCGCGTTCATCACGGTGCCACGCATATGCCGCAGCAATAACCAACATACCAATTGCAATTATAAGTGCGTAATATTTTCTCATACGTTATTTATCTATTTCGCAAAATGCTGATCTCTTCTGGCAGGGGTAAGTTAAATTTTGCACACAGTGCAGATATATCATGGTAATCTTTTTGCTGCAACTCGTAGCCGCTATGGAATAGGATAATGTACTTCGGAGCCAGTGTATTAACTGGAGTGCCGGCGATGATACCCTGTCCGTTTAATGATTCAGCTGGATATACATCCAACTCGACAGGATCGGCATGCTTCCAGCCTCCGTGCTCATGTATAACGATTCCGTGAATATCAACCTCTGCCCCTGCAGCATTACCCAAGTGAAACCCGTAGTCGCTTGCGTCATCTCGTGGAATCTCAATAAACCCCTCTGCCTCCAACAAGGCACGAAGCTTAACAATATTCTGCTGCTCCACCAGTATATCTACATCGCCATGAGACCGCGTTTGCTGTCCCAATAAAGCATCTACCGCCCAACCGCCATCTATCCAAATTTCCACCCCGGCACCGTGTAGCGTAGTGCATATACTTATAACCTCCTCGGCCGTGGTTTTATTCTTCAGTGGTTCATCCATATTATTTATTATTACACTTAATGACGCGCAAGCTAATCCGTTCCATTTCGCAGCACGTCTTCACATATGACGCGGTCGGTTTTAAGCCAAGTACAAAAAGTTTTAAGGTCGGTTTCACTTACCGCTGAGAGCCGAGAGTAGCCTATAACCCCTTGATAGTACGCGTATTTACTATCATGGTCCAGGCCCGCTACGAACGGCTCGGTATTCTCTAAACGGTGGCTACTAAAATGCTTCATCATGGTTATACCAACACCCTTAATACAAAACTGCTCATCTTTTTTCTCCAGGTTATTGGTAGTGCACAATTTCACCATGCCCGCATAGTCAGTCTTGTGAGTGCGAAGGTACCCGAGGTGGGCGTAAAGGAAACACGCAGGCTTTTCTTCCAGGCCTGCATTTTTACAAGGTGCGAGTGGGTCTTCTAGTGTCCACCCGAGCAGGTTACCCCCCGCATGCTCTACATTCCCCCAGAACATTTCCATCCACACACCTTCATAGCACCTATGCGCATCTTCTCTGTTTGCAAGATCCTGACAGGTAGCAAGTGAAATAGGCACGTCTCGTTTGTTTGCAAACATAAGCCCGTGCCCTATTCCATGAAAACAACTGCCACGGTTAATGTACGGCACGCCCGCACACACACTTCCAGGTGCGTCTTTTAGCTCTGGTTGGTGCAGGAATAGCTCTTCAAGAATACCGTGCATGTAGCCGCCAGCACATATATCATCGGTGGAGGTGTTACTAAGCCTGTTTGGGTCGCCAAATGTCATAGCGCCAGAGAACCCATACAATTCATAGGCCCTGTGCCCAAGGTCGTGCGCCATATCGTGACAATCCCGTGCCAAAGCGCTGTTCACCTCTATGGCATCCATAACAGCATAAATAGAACTCGGGTCGCCCGGCACAAACTGGTTCATATACCCATCACGCATTGCCCGTTTCGCTTCTACAGTTTTATCTATACTTGGCAGCTGTGTTTTGCTTAAAACTCTTACAATACCGCGGTCGATTGAGCGCGCGTGATTGTGGTAGCCAAACGTACCACTCTTTGTAAATACAAAAGAGTGGGATTCACCCGGCGCAGTGCTCGCGTGAGAGTCGAACTCCGCGTAATCAGTGTGGGTCGGATGGGGATCTGATGCCGTCCACATGGACACGGTAGAATCGTTTTGGAATATCACCGTTGCCCCCAACGGCACTTCTAGCGTACTTGGGCTGTACCCGTTGTCTGTATATGTTACGGTATATATTCGTTTTACTTGTTCACTCGCAGAAAAGCTCCGAGCATGCATACGGCGCTGCATGAGTAGGTAGGCAATACCAAACATGCACCCAAAAGCAATGAGCAGAATAAGTAAGGCAATGCTATATTTTTTAATTTGCTCTAATTCAGTAGACAAATGGGTTTTGTTTCTATTTTTAGAAATATATGTGTATATATTCTACAGCCATACTGAGATGTGCGCAAAAAAGACCGTCACACGGACGGTCTTTACAAATGTTAAGTGTATACAATGAATAGTATATTAGTTAGCCAACACACTATTCACATATTTTCTCGTAGAAGCCCCGAAGAAACCAGTTCCTTTCATGAGCCCTAACGGCGCGAGAATTTCTGCTGCATGCGCTTCTTGGTATTTGATAAGCGCGGCTTTAGTTGCTGCGCTAAACCTTGTGGTTTCGCTGCCCGGTGCGCCAGGGCCGGTTCTAGCTACTAGACTACCCTGCGCATTCAGAAATTGCTGCAGACGAAACACGTCAGCATTCACCATACCGGACTTTAAGTCTTTTTTGAACGATGCCATTTGTGCAGTAGGAATGCCTGGTGCGCGAGCAGCACTCGAAGAAGTAAGGAGTATAGTACTCGATACGGCATCTGAAGACCTGCCCCATTTGTTATAAAACTTCACATATACGGTTTTTGTACCATTGCCCGATTCAAGAACCCATGACTTTGTGGCGCTTAACGGCTCTATGCCCGCACGAGCAAAGTCGGAGGTGTTAGAAATAGCCAAAGCGGTTGTATCTGGACCCGGAGTAACGCTGAGCAGCACGGAAGGTGACGTCGTTACGGAAGCACCACTGTTTATACTGACTCCAAAGCCCTGACCTGGTGCTACAATTGGATTAAATGCTTCTGCAGGCAAACTTATGCCGCCACCAGGCTGGCCAAATAGTGCAAATATAGAAAAGCTTGGAGCGGTACACGTTACGGTATTCGCACTTGCGTTTACTGTGCAGTTGTCGAGGGGTAGCCAGGTGCCGTTGTGATAATGGTATAAGCGCAGGGTAGATTCCGCCAAAGAAGCTACATCTGCATCAGTATACTGTTGGGTAATAGTTACAGGAGAGTCAAAAGAATCGAGTACAGTTGTAGAGTTTACTATAGCCTTAACGTCGAACACTACGGTACCAACTGTATACGCATTGGTAGAAGGGAGGCCTATAGAACTCAGCACCCCACTCCCCACGAGTGTCTGCACCTGTATAACTACCGAGGATGATGCAGAAGTAAAATTGCTTGGTGTTGTTACCGTAAGGGTCGCATTATTTTGCATGGCAGTGGTTGTGCCGCCCGCACTCACCGTAATGGTATTTTCAACCACAGTAGTAGGCGGGGTGCTTACCACACACCCACCAGTCATGAAAGTGGCATCGGGCGAAGATGCACTGTTGGCCGAAGCATCCGCCGACAGTACTTGATAGTGATAGGTGGTGCAGGGCGCTAAACTACTCAGCGTTGCAGTATGGCCCAACACCCGAGGAGACGTGTCAGACAAAACTGTATTGAGCCCATAACTGGAATTTGCACCGTAGCTTACGCGAGTAGATGCAAGTTCCGAGGTGGTCCAAGAAATAGAAGCAGTGGTCGAAGCAGGTGCAGAATTTACGGAGGTAATACTAGGCGCTGTAAAATCACCAGTCGTAAAACTCCATGCAGTAGTAGATGCAATGCCTGTATAAAAATTGTTTGAGCCATCCTTAAAAGCGGTGTTAGGCACTATCACATAATATTCTGTACTCTCTGCCAATGTAGAGTTTGGGTTTATGGTTATTGTGCTTGTACCGCCACCAGTCACAAGGCCGCTTGTTACACCTATTGTCTCTAGGGTCGCATTGTCAGAAGTTCTTTTCAGTAAAATATTGCCGCTACCCGCCGTGACCGTTCTGCTAAAGGTAATAACGAGGTTACTGTTTAGTCCCACGCCTGTAGTATTGTCTACTGGGGACAGAGCATTTACTACTGGTGCGTCGGTCGTAGTAATGGATACGTTTTTGGCCACCACCGTAGGAAGAGTTCCCGGAGTACCAAACTCCGCTACATAGCCACTCACCGTAGCTAAACAGGGCAAGTCGTTCCATGAACCACTCGACACGTATGTCTCAGCACAGTCTTCATCACCGCTCTGGTTTGGCTCTCCCCCATTCCAGTGAGCATAGTTACCGCCGACCGCGCTACCACCAGCAGTCCCGGACCAAAACTGGGTACCAGCCTCAGGCCCGGTGACCCATCTCCAGGCACCTTCCACAGCTGAGTCACTTCCCCCAATCCACCCATCTCCGGTAAGCCTTCCGGACACAAAATCGTTCTCTTCTTGAGAAGTAATGGTAGCCAGGTAACCGGTAGCCCCGTACGCAGTGAGACCCTGGGCTGCAGTGTTCGCATTGTTCCAGTTTATGGTTCCGGAAATAAATGTATACAAATGGTTATTACCCGTAAAAAACACTTCGCCAGGATTTACGAGAGAAACTTCCAAAGTATCTGTGCCAGTACTACTTCTCGTATACGTTAGAGTGGCGAGGGCTGCATTTACATTGGCAAGACTGCCACTAAAATATAAGGTTGAACCCGTTTGGCCACCCGTAAACGTAAGGCCTGTGGTGGTGGACATTTGCAGGCTGCCACTCGTTACAAATAATTTTACTGGGACATCTGTTGCGCTGGCGCCGGAAATTTGTACATCCGTAATGGGGAGCGCCACATTTACTGTAGTAGACAGACTGTCACTCCCTACTATACTGAGAGTGTCAGCGTGCGCGACTCGTGGAGTGTATGCGAGCGATGCACCACAAAGCACGATTAAACTAAAAATATATAAAATTCGTTTCATGCGTTTATTATATCAAACTAGCATTAGGCATTCGTAACACAGTTGCAATAAAATTTTGATATACTATACGTACTAATTCGAAAGTCTATGTTACACCCAAAAACAAAACGTAAAATAAAAAAAGGAACTAAAATTGTTACAAGACTCATAGAAGCGACTGGCATTCCCTATGGGTACTCTACCACCATAGCATGGTTTGCAGAACGTGCTGTTCTTGCAATGCTCTGTTTAATAGTATTGTCGTTTGCGAGCGGAGTTATGTTTGTACTAAGACTCTCTGAACCAATTGCTAACAGCGACCTTTATAACACAGCAGCAACCACTACCGAAGAAGGTATTCGTGTGTTCTCGCAGCAAGTTATAGATGTTACTTCTCCCATATTCACCCGGTTCGTAAAAGAGAATCGAGAAGTAAAAGAAGTAGCAATTGACCAAAGAGTAATTCGTAAAGCCAAGCTGAAAGCCTATTTGGAAGCAAAACACTCTCCTTTTGCTTTAGAAGATTCGGCGTTAGATGCATTTGTAGCGTCTAAGAACATGCGCATGATGGTAGCTATATCATTTGTAGAAAGTACCTATGGCCAGCATTGCTACTACTTCAACTGTAGCGGTATAGGCGGCACACCACCTAATCTGCGTAAGTATAATAGCTACGCCGAATGGATACGGGATTTCGATGCGCTCCTTGAAAAAAGGTATAAAGATGTCCCCCCAGAAAAATTCATTGGTCTGTACGTTCAGCCTGGTAGTCCAAATTGGATATTTGGCGTAAAGCAAGTAATAAGAGAATTCGAAGAACAAGGTATAGACGCATAAGGCTTACTTATAAATTGCATGCTGCCAAACAAAAACCGGCTCAAGCATATACTTGAGCCGGTTTTATTATTATAGACGCTATGGTGAACGTTACTGTGTAGTAAACGAACGACTCGTGCTAGTATTAGGAACCTTGGTCCCATCTGCGTGGGAAATATACCCCCGCAGTATATGCGCACCGGGCGCAACATTTGTGAAGCGGTATACGCTACCTGGAGCAGTTACACCAACCGGCGCTTGGTTATCGAGCTGGAATATAATATAATCGCTCGAGAGCAAGTTAGCTGTGGAGTAGTAAGTAACATCAAAACTTGATCCTGCAAGCACACTCCCATCTCCAGGAGAACTAATAACAAATGTTGAGTTCGCATCTACCGGTCCGCCCTTATAGGTTGCATCGGGGACTGGTGGGGGTGGTGTGCCCGTGCCTCCAGTACACGTAACGGTCTTTGGACTTGCAGACAGTAGTTGATCTGGAGCACCTACTGCATAGGCATCTACGCGGTATGTTTGGCCAGCAGTAAATACATTATTTGGAACCGTAAAGTTGAAGCCGTGGGCCCCAGCTACCTTTTGGGCTGCATTTACATCGTCTCGCTGGACTGTTGTGGTAACCTGTCCAATGACACTACTAGCTCTGAGTGAACCCCCAGTATAGAATTTAACCGTAACAGTGCCGTTAGGATCCGCACTATTCAAGGCCCACCCGGAGAATTGAGTACACGAAGCGCTATCAAACGAACCAATTAATTTAGAGGATTGCGTAGCCGGAGTGCCAGTAGGTGCTGTTGCAACTCCCCCCGAAGCAGACGCAGCTGCTTGGGCACCAGTGGGCGCGCCGCAAATAAACAAAGCCACGCTACTCCCTGCAACTATTGGTTTACTATCCCTGTAACCACCGTTACAGCATGCACCTATACCTGGCTTAGTGCTTCTGTAACGGGGATGGAACGAACCTGCATAGGACTGACCATCCGCAAGACAGATCTGACCATTTGCTCCAACTTCGTAACCTGCAGGAATAGTACTGTAATCTACTTTATACCCTGGTGGGTGGCATGCTTCAGCGCCACCTGCGTACATGCGAACGGTTCCGTTTGGACAAGGCACACAGCGAATAGCACCCTCGCGCTCAACACGGCCACTTTCTACCTGGCCATCGGGACACACAAAAGTGTATGGTGTAGCGCTTCCACCGGTAGAGCCACCACTACCTCCACCACCTGTATTTCCTCCGCCCTGACCGCTACCTCCGCTACCCCCTCCTGCCGGAGGAGGAGTAGGCGTTTGCCCAGGGTTATTACCGCCACAGACGAACAACGCTACACTACTTCCTGACACTATTGTTTGTGTATCGCGGAACCCACCATTACAACATTCACCTATGTTTGGCTGTGTGGATCTATATCGAGGATGAAATGAACCTGCGTAGGATTGACCATCCGCACGACAAATTTGGCCATTTGCTCCAACTTCGTAACCTGCAGGAATAGTACTGTAATCTACTTTATACCCTGGTGGGTGGCATGCTTCAGCGCCACCTGCGTACATGCGAACGGTTCCGTTTGGACAAGGCACACAGCGAATAGCACCCTCGCGCTCAACACGGCCACTTTCTACCTGGCCATCGGGACACACAAACTTATACGCAGCGGCTGCAGCGGCTGCGATTGCCTCGGCAGTAGGATTAGCACCGGTGCGTGGGGCTGCAGCTGCATTCTGACTAGTGCTATAACCGTTAAACGCAGTCTTAAGCACTGACAGCATATCTGCTTCCGCAACTTTTGGAGAATCTACAATTATTGGTAGCAAACCTGCAACCATGCTTATAAGCACTGCGACCATAAACACCTTACTCCTACGTACCCGTGCGCCGAAGGTTTGCCGCGGACCCTTGGGCTGTCTATATATATCCATGTTCTGTTTCATAGCTATGACTCCTTTACCCTATTTCGTTATGGTTATACTCTGAATAATTCTTCCAACATATGGGTGAGCAATGTTACCAGTGACTTTAAGTCTTATATACTGATTATCTTTATACGGCACCGTAACGCCCAATGTAGGTTTACCAGAAGCATTTACATAAGTAGCAAATGCATAGGTTGTGCCACTGTCAGTAGTAGTAGTGGTTATTGGACTCATGTCTTTAGCGCCCTTCATGTCTGCAGTAAGCTGGTCGTTCAGAGTTTTGGCAGTCATATTCGCTATAGTGAAGTCCAGAATGACGTCATCTACCTTGGTTCCGTCTGCGCCTTTACGAGTACGGAGTACAAAATGTGTATCATCGTTTTCTTCATCGCCAAACCAGGTCAAAGGGAACAGCAAATTAAGCTTTAACGCATCACTCGGGTAAAACCGGATCCAGTTTTGAGATGGGTCCAGCTCTTTGGCTATGTTTATAGGAGCGCTAGTACTCTCCCCTGTAGCTGTGGGAGGAGGAGTTTGCGTTTCTGTCTTATTCTTTGAGCAGCCAGCAGCCAATAAAGTAAGGCCAATAGCCACAATGCATATTTTCTGTGTGGTCATAGAGATATTTTTTTATTTCGTAAAAATACGACTTTCTTATTATAATTAAAACACTTTTTCCTCACTCTGTACAGCGAAATTTCAT
>CAZYMS010000012.1:0-37463 GCA_964648985.1 uncultured Candidatus Saccharibacteria bacterium | reverse complement strand
AGAATTCCTCTAAACTGTTGAACGGGTTGATAACTTCTTCCGCGAGTTTGTGTTCGGGTATCCAATTGTGCTCGCCTTCTTCATTGGATGTGAGCATGCCCGTAGGATTTTCTACTTTATAAAAGAAAAAGAATTTATCTTCGAGTAACTCCTTAGTTTCTTTGGCATATACTCTCATGTGCTCTATTTCAACTAGTACAGGGGAGCCTGAAAGTCCTGTTTCTTCTTGCAGTTCACGCACAGCTGCATCGAGCACTTTTTCTCCGTAACGAATTTTCCCTGCAAGAAAACCTTGGCAGTTAAAGAAAGGTTGTTTCTTTCTGGTATATACTAGAAATTCTTGTACTCCATTTATCGTTCGGATACACCCAACACGAGCACCCAATTTTGCTTGCCGAAGTATTTTTACTTCATCGGTGTCCATACGATTTGCATATTCTTTGCCGCTTGCGGTGAGTGCGTAACCATGGTCCATTTTTTCTACCATGCCGGCATGCACTAGGGAATCGAGATGAAAATCAAACTGGTTATTATCCATTTTACTATCCGGTTTCATGTCAGTGTATCTGAGTGTAGAACTGAATAGTAATTTTTTGAGAATAGTAAGTTGTATATGGTGCAGTTGTTTCATAAATACTCTATTGAATATATGCATATAGTACTGAGGGCAGATAATTAGGTCTAGTGAACCAAGCTTCACTTCCGACCTCTTTCGGTTCCACTGCGATACTTGTGGGTATTTTAAGAGTCTGCTTAAATTACGGCGTTTGGCAGATTTCATGTAAGAAGTTTCATTGACTTTGCGCTGCCTTGCTGTTATAGTAGCTCAGCAGACATGTATTTTTAGAAACAAGTCGAATTTCGGAAATATATTGCAATTTGCAAGCTTTACTTACTAAATTACATCTATTTTATGGAAACTGAAAAGAAAACTGGTGTTATAAAGAAAAAGACCGAAAAGGGTTTTGGATTTATCATGCCAGATGGCCAGGACAAGGATTTGTTCTTCCATCATACAGCTCTTGTAGGCGTAACCTTTGAAGAAATTCAAGAAGGTGACAAAGTAACCTTTGAGACAGAACAGTCCGAAAAAGGTATGAATGCTGTAAATGTACAGCGCGTACAAGCAGAAGCGTAAAGCTTTTGGCTTCAAAACAGGTGCCCTCTAGTGGTACCTGTTTTTATTTTCTTATGTAGCTTCAGTGGCATGAGCTACGGTCGAGAAAATGTTGAGTATCCATATTGTAAGCCCATTCATAAAACTGTCAGAATAATAGGTCATACTGTACATGTAAATTCAGTAAGCAAAACACTATGAAAACAATTCTTGGGATTTTTAAAACTCGTGAGAGTGCCGAGCGTGCTATCACTGCGTTTCGCGACTTAGGTATTTCAGATAGTGATATATCGTATTTAGCACTGGATAAAAACACAAAAGTAGTTACTACTCAGCATACAAGTGGTGCGGGGGATACTGCCTCGGGTGCAGCTACCGGAGCGGTCACCGGCGGTGTTGTTGGTGCCATTGCGGGGCTTGTAGTGGCAAATGGTGTGCTGCCTGGTCTTGGAACTTTGTTCGTGGCAGGTCCCATAGCAACAGCGCTAGGCCTTACAGGTGTTACTGCCACTACTGCTGCTGCAACAATTACCGGTGCAGCAGCTGGCGGTATTATTGGAGCACTTGCAAACTTTGGAGTCGACGAAAAAGAAGCTAGGATCTACGAGGAGCGTATTAAAGGGGGTGATATAGCAGTATCTGCCACTATAGATTCAGTTGACGAAGGAGTAGCGCTTTCTGTGCTTAGTGCACATAACGCAGATGAAGTACACGTTTACACAAAAAGTTAAGTTTCAGGTATTTTTTATATATCTAAAGGTTTCAAAAACTACAACCTTTGAGGTGTTGTAGTTTTTGATTTGCTAAATTTTTATGCAGTCTTCACTTTAAGGCGACCAGGATGTAGAGAGAAAATTACTACGCTGAATATCAGTATGGTGGTAATATGCACTATCTGCCATGCTGCTGGTGAAAACGAAAGGGGGGCGAAAGGGTTGTAAATGACTGCTATAAATAAGAACAACCACATGAGCATCGTTCTATTGCGATCGTGCGCTTGCAGTACAGTAATAAGAGCGCTGCCTGCGACTATCCAGCTTGTAAGTTGGTAGTAAAAAGCAGGCTGCACAGTAGTTGCGCCAAGAGCCATGCATATTGCTAAAACTTTGAGCCAATGGTAGCTAAACCAAACCTTCATACGCGGACACTACTTTTGAATGACTGACAATTGTGCCATGTATGAAGAAATAAGTCAATGCATGTCTACGTTGTGATATTATATGAATACACTGGTAAGCAATTCTTTTATGGAAAGAAAATACAAAATACTACTTCTCGTTATTTTGACAATTGTAGTTCTCGTAGCTGTAAGATTGGTGCATAGAGAAACAACCGAGAGACCGAGCGCGCTATCTACAGAGGTGTCTAGTGATACTGATGTGCTTAAGAGTACTGTATCACCTGAGGAAATAGTAGAAAGTGGTGTTCCTCAGGATGCTATACCTTCTTTGGATAAACCAACATTTATTCCCACTGATCAAGCGCTTAAGGAGCTGGGTGCTTCTGGTATGGGCCTTGCTGTTGTGAAGGGTTCGTTAGCAAGATTCTACCCGTTTCAAATTTTGACATGGCATGAGGTGGTGAACGACACGGTCGCAGGAACTCCTATGGCTATAACGTATTGCGCTTTGTGCAATGTCGGTGTGGTCTACGAGAGTACTCTCCAGAACTCTCCTCTTAGTTTCGGGGTTTCAGGAAAGCTGCACAATCTTGACTCACTTTTATATGATAGAACTACCAACAGTTTGTGGTCGCAGGTGACAGGTGAAGCTGTGTCGGGAAAAATGAGTGGCCAAAAGCTACACCAAGTTCCTGCCTTGGCTCTAACCCTCAAAGAGTTCACTGCTCAGTACCCGAGTGGGGAAGTACTTTCCAAGTTTACTGGTTTTGTCCGAAACTATGATGACCTTTCTTATGGTGATATAGCCGGCGCAAGTAACGGTGCAACCATTATTGCCCAAAAAAATTTATGGCATCCCAAAACCAAGATTGTAGGAGTTGAAGTTTCCGGAAAATTTAAAGCATACCCAGAAGAGCTTGTTGAGCAAAAGACTATTGTAGATTCATTTGCAGGGGTAAAACTACAAATTGGAATTGGAGATGGAAAAGTAGTAGTCGCCAATATTACAAACTCTCAGGACAAAACGTACATACCATCCATTTCTATGTATTGGTTCATGTGGCAGTTATGGCACGCAGATACGCAGATATATAAAAAGTAAGTAGATTGCTTATCGTGTTGACAAAATTTGCTTAAACAAAAAACAAGACTTAGTCTTGTTTTTTGTTTGGCTTATGGAGCCACTATTTCTTAGCTGTTTTCTTTGCAGGGGCGTTTTTAGCTGCCTTTTTTGCCGCGACAGTTTTAGTTGGCTTCTTAGTTGTAACTTTACGTGCGACTTTAGTTACTTCACCCGCAATATTGTCCCAGTGGCCTTTCAGTTCACTTGCGAGTGCAATGAGTTCTTTGGGGTCGACCTTCTTCGCTTTTTTATACTGAGCTACTACTGCGTCTACGGCAGTGTTGTATGAACTCTTGGTCACATCCTTCATTCCCTTGAGCTGCTTTACAACATCTTTTTTAGCTGTGTCTGCCCATTTAGAAACTTTAGCCCTATTTTCCTTACCGCGTTTACCTGCGAAAAAGTAAGTGCCTGCAGCAGCAGCTGCAGCGAGGGCAGTTATACCAGCTCCCACAGCAATTTTCTTTTGTGTCTTGTTCATATATTGGTGTCGTGTTACTTATCTTTTACGTTTATTACTTTTGTTGCGCAGTCGAGAGAATATGTCCATGATCACCCCAGGAACGTATCCGCCTTTCCGCATCTCTTCCTTTGCATCTGCAATGCCCTCTACAATTGTATCTGTTCCTATCTTCGCACTGCGGCTAATTTGTTTAATGGTGCGCAAAATGCCTACCACATATACCATGCCTATGGTGAGGAGGATGGTTAGTACGACTACTGCGATAGTAGAAACAAAAAAGAAGATATCTGACTTGAGTAAGCTCTCATTCATACGTAAATAGTATAGCACAGCAGGTGCTTAGTTTTTAATGAAAGACTCGCGAGACGGGTCTCATGCTAACATTCGAAATCAATATACAAAATCTATTCTCGATACGCTTGAACCTTTATTCGTATTTGGCTAGTACCTCAGTAAGTGCCTGCTCGTACTGCCTCCGAATGCTTTCGTCCCTACCCACTTCTATAACTTCGTCGTTGCTGTCTGTTGCGGCAGCGGTCCAATTGTACGAGCCCGAAACGTAGCCTTTATCCGTTACAACTGTTTTAATATGCATAATAGCAGAGTGACTTTGCACAGCTATGGGGATGCCAGCGTCGCGGAGTTCCTTAATTATTTTTTCTTGCAAGTCTATCTTTGCCAACTGGTCTTTATCGGTTATGCCCCTGACTTCAAGTCCGCGGTGTTTTGCCCCGAGAAGAGCGTCTTTAATGTCACTCCTTGTAAAGGTGTATATTGCAAAATACACGAACTTATCTGCGTTCTCAATGATGCTAATAACTTTTCGATTTGCTTCTATATCCCGATTGTAGAACACTTCCACTTTTCGTTCCCGATGGGGGATGTATTCATAGGAATAGATAAGTTGTCCGCACATTGCTACTAATATCGCAATAACTACGATATAAATAAAATCTTTGTTGAATTTCATGGCTCCGTTTCTCGCTGCGGCATTAAAAATAACGCGTCAACTATGGACCGGCCGGTCCATAGTTGACGCTGTACGAAAAAGCTTGGTAAGGTTGGATGTCTCTTTAGTTTTTTCAATTCGAAAAATTTGAATATATTTTATGAGTTTGCTTATTTTCAGGTATTCGATACCTGCAGATGAAAGTGCTTTCTGGCTTACATACACACTCGCTTGTAGGGGTTTAAAGCCGTATGCATAGAGAAGCAGACGTAACCTTTTTCTTATAGCACGAGCACGTTCGGGAATATCAAAGGTGACTAGTGTCCAGTTTTGGCCTAGGGGAGATTCGGTGCTCGTGATGCTTTTGGCAAGTAGTGCTTCAAGCTGGCCTTTGGAGGTTAGTTTAATAATTTGTTTGCTATTTTTGTATTCATACCTTATCCACCCCTTCTGCTTAAGGCGTTGAATTTGGCGTTGCGTATTTCTCTCCGCCTTATATGCAACGTATTCGGGATAAAGTGCGGTGCTAAGTCGTCCGCGTGCGTGACTCTTTATGTAAAATGTTTTTGCATCTAATAGCAGCATAAGCAATTGGCTGCCAGTAGTAAGTTGTTTTATATCTTTTTCCATACGTCAAGAAAGTGACGGCCGGACCAAAGCTGTCGCATTGGTTTTTTTAGTTAAGATGCTTTCTTATTTCGCGGGTGGTGTCGCGTTTTTTTATGTATTCGCGTTTGTCTATTTTTTTGCGGGCGCGGCCTATGCCGAGTTTGAGTTTAAGCAGGCCACGGCGGCCCGGGTATATTTCTAGGGGAACTATGACGAGACCTTTTTCTTTTCCGAGGAGTCCTTGTATTTCAGACTTTTTAAGTAAAATTTTGCGAGTGTGAGTTGGGTCGTAATCTGTATTGGGTGCGTATTTATATGGGCCAATGTGGCAGTTAATTAGATACGCGCCTTCCTGGTTCACGGTTACGTAACTTCCATTCAGAGAAACATTGCCACCTCGTACAGACTTTACCTCGCGTCCTTCCAATACCAAACCAGCCTCAAGTGTATCCTTGATGTCATAGTCGTAGCGTGCTCGGTTGTTTGTGGCTAGAGACATATAAACATGTAATCATCTAAATATATAAACAAGTAATCAAAAAGTGGATAGTACTTACATACTTAGATGATTTTATGTTTGCATGACTAATTGTAGCTTTTCTGGGTGAAAAAAAGAAGCTTTCTCTTAGCAGATAAAAGAAAGGCTGGGATATTGTAGTGTAGCCCAGCCTTCTCAGATTTTCGTGCGATTTATTGTCTCGGTAACAGTTCGCTGATGGCCACCAAGCTGCTGATGACCACGAGTAGCGCAATAACTACTGCGGTCCAAAAAAGATAGGGGTTGTAAAATCTTATTGGCACTACCTTCTCGCAGCTCCGGCACTGCCATTTCTTATATCTGCTGCTCTTGTTTTCTCGTACCGCAAAAAAATCACAAGATGGACACTTGTAATGTGCTATGTTATTGGCGTCCAGTATCATCTTCATTACGATATTTCCTCCTCTGACCCACTGTAAGTGGGGTGTGATGTGGATACTCCACGCTTATTTGGCACCTCTTGGTGCCGCTAACCCACCTGCACCTTGCCGAGGAATAGCCCCTGGCTTTCTCCACCTTTAACATTTTGCTAAAGCTCCATTAGCATTACACTATGCCATGTAAGCAGTTTTTTGTCTATAGCTCCGTTTTATATTGCCAGCCTTAGGCTGCTGTATTGCGCTACCTGGCTTTTATATGGGGATTTCGGTATACTATTTAGTATGAAACAGCAGCTAGAACAGCTTATTCGTGAGGCGGTTTCCGCAGAATTTGGAAGCGACATTGGCCAGGAGGTTGTTTTTAGTGTTGCTTATCCGCCCAAGCCCGGCATGGGCGACTACGCAAGTAATGTTGCTCTGGTGCTGGCAAAGAAGGTGGGGGAAAACCCTAAGATAGTAGCAGAAAAGCTCTCTGCTCGAATTTTTAATTTTCAATTTTCAATTTTTAAAGATAGTACCGAGACGGATCCAGTTATAGAGAAGATAGAGGTTCTCGGTGGGTTTATAAATTTTACTCTCCAGTCTAAATATTGGTTTGCAGAAGTATTGAATGATATAGATAAGAAAAAAGATGACTACGGTAAAACTCCTGCGCTCACTCCCGAACGTATAATGGTGGAGTATCTTTCACCTAATACGAACAAGCCTCTACACTTGGGGCATCTCCGAAATGGTATTACGGGTGCGGCTGTTATAAATCTTTTGTCTACAACTGGCCAAGAGGTCATAAAAGCGGAAATAATAAATGATCGCGGTATACATATTTGCAAAGCTATGCTTGCGTATCAGCGATGGGGGAATGGTACCACTCCGGAATCTGCTGGTAAGAAAGCTGACCATTTTTTTGGTGACTGGTACGTTCGTTTTGCCCAGGAAGCAGAAAAAGATGAGAGTTTGCAAGATGAGGCGCAGAATATGCTTCGCAAATGGGAGGCCGGTGATGCGGATGTACGCGCATTGTGGCTTACAGTGCGACAGTGGGTACTTGATGGGTGGAAGCAGACAGAGCAGTTACTTGGGTTTACGTTTGATAAGGTTTACTTTGAATCAGATGTCTACGAATTGGGTCGCGATATTGTAGAGCAGGGTCTAGAGCGTGGTGTGTTTCGAAAAATTGAAAAAGGGAATATTGTATTTGATTTGCCCGTTGAAGAGTTTGGCAAGGATGCTGACGGCCACGCAAAGCTTATTACTGTGCTGCGAGCAGACGGTACTAGCCTCTACTACACTCAGGACATAGGCCTACAAACAAGTCGTGTGGCTGAATATAGTTTAGACAGAATTGTGCATGTGGTTGGTTCCGAACAAGATTTTTACTTTAAGGCCTTATTCGCCATCTTTAAGGCACTAGGATATGCATGGGCAGAAAAGTTGTATCACTTATCTTATGCAATGGTCTATCTACCCGAAGGGAAGATGAAGTCCCGTGAAGGAACTGTAGTGGATGCCGATGATTTAATTGCGCAAGTCGTGGATTTGGCAAAACTGGAAATTCAGTCACGCCAGTCTATTATAGAAAGTGAACAGATTACTGACGATGAAGTAGAGAAGAGGGCTCGTATTATTGCCCTTGCGGCAATTAAATACTATATATTAAAGCAAAAGCCGGTTACGGACATCTATTTTGATCCTAAAGAGTCCATTTCTTTTGAAGGAAATACAGGACCTTATTGCCAGTATACGTACGCTCGGGCAAAAAGCATTATAAGGCAAGTAACGAGCGGCAAATTATCTGGTGAAAGTGGTGCCGTTGACTATTCATTGTTGGGTGATGTAGAAGAGCGTATGGTGTTGCAAAAGCTGGCCGAGCTTCCTGAAATTATTAGTCGTGCTGCAAGTGAATACAACCCCGCGTATATAACTACGTATGTGTTTGAAACAGCGCAGGCGTTTAATAGTTTTTATACCACACACTCCGTTATCAAGGCGGAAACCGATGCTTTGCGACAGGCGCGACTGCAAATGGTCATTGCTGCGTCTCAGGTCATCAGAAACGCTTTGGCACTTTTAGGAATTGAAACTTTGGAAGAAATGTAATACGGCCGATAGGACGTATACAACTGATTATACTTATAAAGGATATGACTAACGAAAAACCACAATCGAATGCTCCGGATTTTAATACGTTTGAGCAGGAGGTCCTTGAATACTGGGACGAACATAAGACATTTGAAAAGTCTTTAGAAAAAACTCGGAATAATGAACCATATGTATTTTACGACGGTCCGCCGTTCGCTACAGGTCTGCCTCACTACGGGCATATTTTGGCCTCTACCATAAAAGATGCCATTCCTCGGTACCAAACCATGAAAGGTCATTATGTGCGCCGAAAGTGGGGTTGGGACTGCCATGGATTACCAATCGAAAATATAGTAGAAAAAAAACTTGGTATTTCCGGTAAGCGCCAAATAGAGGAGCTTGGAGTAGATAAGTTCAATGAGGCGTGTCGTGAAAATGTAATGTTGTTTGCAAATGAATGGGGGAAGATGGTTCGCCGCATGGGCCGCTGGGTAGAGTTTGAAAATTCTTACAAGACCATGGATTCTACGTACCAGGAGTCTGTATGGTGGGCTTTGCAACAGCTTTGGGACAAGCATTTGGTATATGAAGATCGAAAGGTTCTTTTATATTGTTCACGATGCGAAACTCCGCTTTCCAATTTCGAAGTCGCCATGGACAATAGTTACAAAGATGTAACTGAGAATTCTGTATATGTGAAATTTAGGCTATTACCTAGCCAGCGCATAGTGGATTTCATGACCGACGACAAGACGTTTGTCCTTGCGTGGACTACCACTCCTTGGACACTTCCTGGCAATACAGCGCTTCATATTGGTCCCTTGCTTGAGTATGTTCTTGTTGAGCAGAATGGGCAAAAGTTTATTTTGGCGAAAGAGAGATTGGATTTATTGTCTGGTCCTTACGAAGTCCTGCGGGATGTTTCACCGCGAAGTTTGGCCGGTCTTGTCTATGAGCCACTCTATCCGGGTGTAGTGACTGGTGCTACTGAGCCTGTACTTGTAGGCGATCCAGCAAAGGCGCATCGTATATATATAGACGACTTTGTTGCCACAACAGAGGGTACTGGCGTGGTGCACAGCGCGGTTATGTATGGTGAGGAAGATTTTCTGGCCGCAAAAGAGCACGACTTGCCACGTGTAGAAATGCTGGATGCTAAAGGCCACTACTTGCCATTGGCACCAGAGTTTTTGCGTGGCGTGTTTTTTAAGAATGCAGAAAAGCTCGTACTTGGTGACCTAGAAAGCCGTGATTTAGTTTTTCAAGTAAAACCATTTACCCATAGTTATCCGCACTGCTGGCGTTGTAGTACTCCTTTGTATTACAATGCGCTTTCCGCGTGGTTCATTAACATTCAAAAAATCAAACCAGATTTGTTAAAAGCCAACGTAGATACACAGTGGTATCCCGAACATTTAAAAGAAGGGCGTTTTGGCAAATCGGTAGAACAGGCTCCGGATTGGAATATAACTCGCAATAGGTTCTGGGCAACGGCGTTGCCGTTTTGGAGGTGTCAAAATAGCCAGTGCCGCTTGGTAGTCTGCGTCGGTTCTATCAAAGAACTTGTAGAGAAGTCTCATAACTTTAGAGAAGTCTATCCCCAGTTCGCTGGCGATGTATCGCAAATAGATTTACATAAACCATATATAGATAGAGTTGTTCTACCGTGCGAAAAGTGCGGTAGTAATATGAGCCGTATTCCTGAGGTGGTTGACTGTTGGGTGGAGTCGGGGAGTATGCCCTATGCGGAGTTGCATTATCCATTTGCTGAACAGGAGCTATTCAAAGCACGTTTTCCAGCAGATTTTGTAGCAGAATATATAGCACAGACCCGCGCCTGGTTTTATGTTATGCATGTTATGGGTGTTTCCTTATTTGGAAAGGCTCCGTTTAAGCATGTGGCGACGACTGGAAATATTTTGGCTGAAGACGGTAGTAAAATGTCTAAGTCAAAAAATAATTATCCTGACCCGTGGGTGCTTGTAGAAAAGTTCGGAATGGATGCTATACGGTTTTATCTTATGCAAAGTCCGGTCATGAATGGTGATGACTTTAATTTTTCGGAAGCTGGCGTAAAAGAGGTTTCGCAGAAGGTGAACATGCTGCTCTACAACGTGTGGAGCTTTTACCGAATGTACTGCAGTGACAAGTTACAAGTTACAAGTGACGAGTTACGACCAAGGCATGTCTTGGATATTTGGGTTCTGGAGCGATTGAAGAAACTTATAGCAACCGTTACATACCAGCTGGACCACTACAATACTGTGAAGGCGTGTAGAGAAATAGTGGAATTCATAAATGAATTGTCCACGTGGTATGTACGCAGAAGCCGTGAGCGCATAAAGGCCAACGACGAATCCTCTCAGCATGCTCTGCAGACCTTGGGGTACGTACTGGCTCGTACGGCTCAGGTCTTGGCTCCCATAGCTCCATTTCTTTCGGAAAGAATATATCGTGATGTAACCGGAGAAGAGTCTGTGCATTTGTCGGATTGGCCCTCCTCCGCTAAGGCTACGGAGGACGTGCCGCCTCTTGGCTACGATAGTCGGACACTGGAGCAAATGGATTTGGTGAGGGAGATTGTGAGTCTCGCGCTGGCCGCCAGAAAGAACGCTTCTGTTTCTGTTCGTCAGCCACTTGCCCAGATGGCCTACAAGTCGAACAGTGCAGTGCATTTGTCTGAAGATCATGTGCAAATAATTTTGGAAGAGCTGAATGTCAAGTCTCTTGCAGATTTTGATTCCCTAGCAGAGCAAGGGCGCCTAAAGGGTGGGGTAGCAGAAACTTTGGGAACAGGTGCCGTATCTTCCGTGTTGCTGCATACAGTACTTACTCCAGAATTGACCCTTGAGGGGTACGCGCGTGAGCTTGAGCGGGTTATACAGGATCTTCGGAAAAAGAGTGGACTTACAGTAGGGGATGAAGTAGATTTGTACTACAACACTACGGATACAGATTTAGAAAAAGTCTTACTTGGTTTGGTGGATCGTAAAAAGACCTCTATTAATACCATTGCTCAGAGTTTGGAAGTGGAGGCAGATAACGAAGCTCAGGCGATTATTGATAGTAAACCAATTTGGGTAGGGATAGTAAAAATATAATTGGTACAACGCGCCTCTTGCAGGGCGCGTTTTTTTATTTGAGACATTTTTTGGTAATCCTATAGCGAAGCTAGTTTCTATTGTGATCTTTCTCACGTATTTCCGGTTCTTCCCCCTTAGAAAGGGGAGGCAGACGTAGTGTGAGCGCTAAGATGAAATATCTTGTAAAATTATGAAGATTGTGCTACAATATCCTCATATTAATGAACCTTTGAAACAAATTTAAAAAAAGTCCTGGCACGTCACATGTGTTAGTAATTCAGGGCGTAACATAGATATGGCAATAAAGAAACTATCTGCCTTTCAGAGCTTGCTTAAACACAAGTTCGCATTACTCGTAGCCGTGGGTGCAGTGACTGCACTTTTTGTTGTTTTTGCGGCCTTTCATACAACCGGAACAAGTCGGTTTTTGGCTAACGGTACTACGCTGAAGCCAAATACAGCCAGCGCAAACTTGGCGTATGGTGGTGATTGCTATGATGCATTTTGGGATTGGTGGATGAGTGGAGATGATGATGACTATTACGCTGCAGCAGAGGCTTGCTCTGGCGGAGGGGGCGGTGGTGATGGTGCGGGTTATGGTGGTGATTATGGTGGTGACGGCGGTTGGCCTGATTATGGAGATGATTGTAGTTCGGTTTGGGACATTTGTGATGATGGTTGGGGTGATGATAGTGATGGCCCTCCTTTCGGTACTTGCTACCCAGGTTACAATATGGACGCAACAGGATATTGCTATCCAAATGGCGGAGTAGATGATGCGTGTCATAATCCAATCGGGATTGATTTCGAAGAGTGCGATCCTACAGTCCCTTACGATCCTACGCCCACTCTTTGCTCAGACCCGTATTACGCAGCAATGAATATTAATGAGTGCGGTGTTGTTAATGTTCCCGATGATAATGATCCGTTTAATTGTGATGAGATAAATGACGATTGTCTTTATTCACCAAACCCTCCTCCACCGTCAGATAATGGGAATTCTAGTTGTAGGAGTGCGAATGGTTTTCCTGTTACTTGTTCGGACGGTTTCCACTGCGATACAGTAAATGGCGGCTGTGCACCAGATAGTCCTATCACTACTGATGGTGATCCGGATGGGTGTGACGAGACGCACGACAACTGTATGACCCCACCTCCTCCTACACCTCCTGATAATGGTATTGACGAACACGGTTGCACTAGAGGGTTTGGATACTTCGAACGAGGTGGCGTCTGGGGCTGCTACGATATTTCGAATTCTGCTGAGCGCTGCGCAGACGTAAACTATGCCTTGAATAACAAAACTGAGTGCGGGGTAGTAGATGTGCCTTCGGGTCCGTCTTCACCTCTTCCAGACCCTGCTAATCCTTTCGCAGATGAAATTCGTCGTTGTGAAGACGGCCCTGGTTATCGTTGGGATTATGTAAGAGGAAGATGTGTCGCAGAGTCTATGCCAGACCCTTGTCTTACAGATCTACACTATGCTGCTGGTCATCCAGGTGAGTGTACACCAACTGTGGCGCAATGTTCAGACCCATATTATGCAGCAGGTAACCCGCAGTGTGATGGTGTTGTACCTACGAATCCGCCACCGCCATCAGGTAATGGCGTAGATGAGCATGGATGTACTAGAGGATTTACCTGGAGGCAAGATCAATATACGGGTATATGGGCTTGTTACGATTCAAATTCTAATCCACCCCCACCCCCCGCCTTTGACGAGTTTGGTTGTTCTGCTGGATTTAGGTGGGAGTCCCGTAACGGTGTATATGCTTGTTACGATGCAGGGTCGAGTAATGGTAGTAATAGGCAGACAACGCCAACGCGTGACACAGGAGATGCTTGTGTAGATGAAACTGGTAACTCTTGTGATTATACTGTACCAACCGACTCCACAAGGGGTACAGGCGGCGGTCGTTCCTTATGGGACAGAGTCACTGGCCCTATTCGAGGATTATTTGGTAACTAATTATACACTTCTCGGTCTACATTAAGCTCTTTCGATGCATATGCAATCAAAAAAAAGTCCATGGGCACGAATTAGTGCCGTGGTCATGCCTTACACAGATAAATCAATTGTAATAAGTCTTGGCGCATTTGCCTTAGTGCTTATAGCTGGATTTATAGTGTTCGTACATGGGCCTGCTATTCAGCAGTTGGCGAATATTCGCAAGACAAGTGTATCTGCTTCTTCTGCCCCGGTAGTTCGTTTGCCCATGCGGGGGATTGTGCTAAACAATATAAAGACGAGCTTTAAGAACGCAACCATCTCAATAAAGAGCGGTGCTACTAATCCGGTAGTGACTACGCGGATAAATGTAGATGGTACATATAACGCTGAAGCAATAGCGCTTAACGCAGATGAGCCTACCAGTGTTCTGGTTACCATTACCGTGCCAAATTGTACCTTGGTGCCATTCCGTATAATAGTACCTGCAGCACATAACGCAGCTTTCCTCCAGCGCAACTTTGATGCTACCTGTGATGCGCCGGTGAAGAAGATGCCTCCAATAAAAATTCGATAAGTTTTGCTCAACGAGTGATTTATTACAACAGGAAGCATCCAGCTTTGGATGCTTCTGTTTTTAGTGCTACTTGGTACAGTAATGCTTTTCTACTATTAGTTTTTTGTATCGTCATAGGCCACAGAGTCGCCTGTGTGCAAGTTGTATGACTGCGCCATGCCCGAGCGTATCTCTAGAGCAGCATCTATATCTGTCGGGGGTACGTAGAGCGGAAGTTGTCGCGTGCCTTTTCCTACTGTAGGAATGGGTAAGTTTTCATTTATAGCAATAACTTTATTATTTCGTATCCAGAGTATGTCGATGGGGAAGCGCATGTTTTTCATCCAGAAGGTTGGCTGACTTGGTGGATTGAACAGGAAGAGCATGCCCTCAGTATTTTTTATGGATGAAATGCTAGACAGCCCCTGTGCTTGCTCTGTTTCTGTTTTGGCGATTTGCACATTGAACGTGTGTCCGCCTATGGTGGCTGTTTGGGTTGGGTTTAGCTTTGGAGTTATTAGATCAACGGTTGCAGCAGAAGACGGAGAAGGGCTCGGAACAGAGTCGGAATTTGTTTGTGTTTGGTCACAACCTGTTGCAAGTAAAAAAATACTTACGAGCGTCATGGTTATGAAGTGAAGAGAGAAGTGTGGAGTACGCATGGGAGTATGGTGTATACTAGTAGTGTATCTTATAATTCGTAAATTCCAAATTATAAAATACAAATAACAAATAAATTCCAAATTCAAATCATAAAACTAGAACATCTAGTTTTGAACATTTTAATTTTTAGTCATTGGGATTTGTTTGAGGTTTGGTATTTGATATTTGGTACTTCCAACATATATGCTTGTAAAAGAATTAATGACCACCAAGATTATTACGGTCCGGCCAGAAGCAACCATAGAACAGGTTGCAGATGTGCTTCACCAGTATCGTTTTACTGGTGTACCCGTTGTTGACGAAAAGGGGAGACTCCTGGGCGTAATTATGGAACGCGATTTCATTACCGCGGATTCCAAGTTGTATTTACCAACGTACGTGAAGATGCTTAAGGATTTGGATTTTGTTCAGAACGATAAAAAACATTTATCCAAAGAAGCGCAGACTCTCATAAATGCTACTGCAGCGGACGTGATGAATAGTAACATTGTTACTGCAAGTGCCGAAGATACTATGGAGCATGTTGCAGAGCTGTTTGCAACGAAACGCGTGAACCCTATCCCCGTAGTAGACGCCGGGTTTAAACTTGTCGGCGTTATTTCACGTAGTGACCTCATTAAATTATTCTCCCCTAAAAATATAGAAGCAAAGCGAGAAACTCCGGTACGCATTATGGATGTAACCGCAGAGAAGGCCTTTAAGGAGATCGATCGAAACTTTGCACTAGTTAGTAAAATTCGGGCGAGCATTTGGTTTCTTATTTCTATTGCCTTTCTGATAATAGGATTTGTATTGGGCGTGTTGTGGGTCATAGACTATTAGGAAGTTAGAATGCAGAATTAAAACTCTTGGCCAAAGGCCAAGAGTTTTCACATTTCAATTCTGCATTCTGAATTCATTATTCTGCATTCACAACTTTTTGCTTGCAAAAAGTTGTTAGCTGTGCTATAATGAATCTAAAGTTTTCCAAATCCGCATAGCGGAACGAAACCAAAATAAAACATAACTAAATATTGCCTTACTTAAAAGCGTATGAAGATATGCGCTGGAGGTATGTAGCAAACTGTAGGGGAGTGTATGCTGTCAAGTAAAATTCGTTTACTCGTTATTGGATTGGTGCTAGTGGTAATTGCTGGTGCTGGTTTTGGGCTATATAAATATCGTAGCGCAGTCCCGGTAGACAAGTCGTCAAGCCACGCTTCTACTCCTCAGCAGTATTCAATAACGCAGACCAGTCCTGCAAACGCTACTACAATTGCTGTGAGTATTACTTGTACCGCAAAAGAAGTGCAGAACCAGCTTGGTAATACTACCGGCTGGGATGTTTCTATTAGCGGAGATAACGTAGACATGGCTAAGCAGTCTACTACGGTTAAATTGCATGTACCTTGGAACACTACCCTGGAAGGACAAGACCACGTAACAGGAACCCATCGCTACGATGGCCCTACTGCACCGGTAGTAGTAGCGTCCGCCGAGACGTTTGCGGCTGGTACTTTTGCAGGAGCCCTTACTCAATGTGATTTACCTATTCCAACTGCAACACCACAACCAACAGCAAGCTGCGACAGCCCTTGGGAAGAAGATCGTATTCGCGATTTGTTTAATGGCTTTGCTCCTCTTGGTTCTTTTGATTACGCCCAACAACCTACTAATGTAGTAGGAGGGGGGCAGTATCCTATTCTTGTATCGTTAAAGAGGTCTGCAGATAAAAAGACAGTAGAAGCATCTGTTCAAAATGAGAGTGATCAGTGTCTTATATTTTCCGTTGCAGCATATAAGATGTATGACGGCATGCTAGAGCACCAAAAATATTTTAGTGGTCAAGATAATCTGGTGGTGCAATCTCAGGGTGTTAAAATGGTCACTTTACCTTTGCCTTCTTGCATGGCACAGATAGATATATATGGTGTTCCTACGGCACCCCGCCAACTGCTTAAGGAATACGGTTCTGGTTCGGGTCCAGTGTTCATGGGTGCAGCATTTCACTTAAATAAACAAATCTCTTAC
The DNA here is from genome assembly GCA_964648985.1 of uncultured Candidatus Saccharibacteria bacterium. Classification (GTDB taxonomy): domain Bacteria; phylum Patescibacteriota; class Doudnabacteria; order UBA920; family UBA920; genus JAEUSE01. Next base: position 20,825 of record CAZYMS010000012.1, on the reverse strand, counting down.
ATGGTCACCGATGGTCCACTATGTACCGATACCCCGACCGATCGTGAACCAATTGGTAGTTTCGACTTGGCGGATTGCCAGACAATTTCTGGATGGGCAGTGGACCAGGACGAGCCAGCACGGGTACTCGATGTGCATGTATATCGTGAAGCAGCGGCTGGACAGTCAGGTGCAATATTTGTAGGGAGCTTCAAAGCTGATCAGTCTCGTCCAGATGTGAACACCGCTTACAACGTCACTGGTAATCATGGTTTTTCTATAGCTACTCCTGCTGAAGTCAGGGACGGTCAAACACACAAGATATATGTGTATGCTATTAATCCCGTTAGTGGTAAAAATAATCCGCTGCTTTCGGGTTCGCCAAAAACAGTAACCTGTCCTTTGACCCCACCTCCACCGACAGGTCAGTGTAAGCTTGATATAACCAAATCCACTACTTCTCAAACAGTTAAGGTTGGTGGGGAGATAGAATATATTATTGATGTTAAAAATAGCGGCAGCACAAATTGTACGGGAAACGTAAAAATAGAAGATACATATGACACTGGTGTAACCTTTGTTCGCGAGTCACACAGCAGCAATGTGGTGCGAGGATACGCAGCTACTAATACTCCATTCCATAATACTGCCACCCGTACCCTTACTTGGGATGCAAATGTACTTTCGGCAGGGGAGGCAGCACAAATTAAGTGGCATGCTACTGCAAATTCAATTTCGCAATGTACACAAGCGACAGTGCAGAATAAGGCTCGTGTGACTGCTAAGGAATATAATAATCTTCAAGATTTTGTCACCAGTAATATTGTTACCACAACAGTTAGTGCCGACTGCCCTGGGAGCACTACAGATGTTGGGGTGACCAAGTCCGCGAGCCCTTCACTTATAACTCTTGGGCAAACAACGACCTTTACTATTAAAGTTACGAACAATGGTCCTCTTGCGGCAACTAGTGTGGTGTTAAAAGATATATTGCCTACCGGGCTCAGTTTCGTAAGCTTTACCGTGACCAAGGGGGCATTTAATACTCAGACAAATACATGGGATATTGGCGCTCTAGCTGTATCAGAACAGCAACAATTGCAAATTGTAGCGCGTGGTGATGTGCTAGGCACTAAGGTGAACAGTGCCACCTTAATCACTATTCTTCCAAGCGATTCCAATCCGACCAATAATCAGGCACAGGCGAGCGTAACTGTGGTGGCACCGCAAATTGCAGAGGTCTCGTGTGCTCCTGGAACACAATCCGTGTATACAAACCAGACTGCAACATTTGCTGCTGTGGGGGGTAACGGCACATACGCGTGGAGCGCTGCAGGTGGGAACCCATCAACGGGAAGCGGTTCTGCCTTTAGTACCCAGTACAACAGTGTTGGACAGAAAAGCGTTATAGTAACTTCAGGAGATAAACAGGCGATCTGTACTGTCATTGTAACTGATATGCCTATATTCACACCTGTTCTGGATATTGCGGTGACCAAGCAGGTTAGTCCTGCAGTAATCTTAGTAGGTCAGTGGGCTACGTTCACTATGACTGCTACAAACCGCACTCAAGTAAACGCTACCAATGTGCGGCTGACCGATATAGTACCACAAGGATTAACCATTGTCGCGCAGACGGCTTCTCAAGGTACTTGGAATACTACAACTGGTATTTGGGATGTAGGAAGTATGGCAGCAGGTGCTATCGTGACTGCTACATTGCAGGTCACTGGGAACCAGGTAGGTAGTTTCACTAATAGAATAGATTTAACTGGTAGTGTGCCAAGCGACACTGACAGTAGCAATAATTCGGCAACCGCAACACTCTTGGTGCAGGCGCCTACCCCTGGACAGCCGCTTGTTTGTGCAATCTCAACAACTACAGTATCTGCAGGTCAAGTGGTCACAGCATATGCAACAGGTGGAAATGGGAGTTATGCATGGACCGCTACCGGTGGTATACCTGCATCGGGCACGGGCAGCTCTTTTTCAACTGGATTTACTACGGCTGGCAGTCATACTATCGTCGTCACTTCAGGAAGTGAAGTTGCGCAATGCTCAGTAAACGTATATACGCCTGCCGGCCCTGCCAGTGCAGACCTTTCGCTTCGGAAGACGGTTACTCCTGCTACTATCGCTAGCGGCGAAAAGGCTATATTCGCAATAACTGTGACTAACGATGGTCCTGGTACTCCAGGTGGGGTTACTGTCAAAGATGTATTACCGGCTGGAGTGGAGTATATAAGTGCTACTGCTACACGCGGTGACTACGCTTCGGGTAGTGGAGTATGGACTATTGGTACCATTGGAGTAGGAGAACAGGTCACCTTGCTTATAACAGTAAAGAGCGTGCGTGTCGGTCAGTACGTGAATACAGCAGAGATATGCAGTAGTAGTCTGCCAGACACAGATTCTGTACCATGCAATGCGAATCCAAATGAGGATGATCAAGCTTCTGCAACGCTTACCGTAACTGGCGGTTTGGTGAACGCAGGATTGCCAATAGCGCCACTCACCACCCTAGGAATGTTGTGCGCAGTGGCCGCTTTGTGTGCTATTAGAATAAAAACTCAGCGACAGGTACGACTACAAACACCTATGGGAGAAGTTTCCCTGGATCTTGAACAGTAGATATTCATAATACGTAAACAATATAGTAATATGCCGTGTAGGATGGTACAATGGTATATTGCTATATTGTTTTTTAATGCCATGTATATAAGTGTTCACAAATATCGGTTGATAAACCGTATTCTTACCTGCTTGGTAGTTTTGTTTGGTTTGTATTTGGGAATGGCTCCATTGCTGCCAGAGCTTAGTTTCAGGTTTGAACACGCAAGTCACTTTGATTGGCTGAAACGTGCCATTGGCATGAAGCGGACTCCTGGGCATGCCCTTGTTACCCCTCGTACAAGTATGGCTGCTTCTTCGGAAGTGACTACAGTAGTAATTCCAATTCCGAAAGATAATACATTGGCAATACCCGATATTGGAGTGTTCGCACCTATTGTAGAAGGAAATTCAAGCGAAGCCCTTGAACGTGGGATTTGGCATAGACCGAAAACCGGAACACCCCTTACAGGGGGAAATACCGTATTAGTGGGGCACCGTTTTTTGTATACATCCGGGTCTAATACTTTGTACCACTTGGATAAACTAAAAGTAGGTAATACCATTGAGGTATTCTGGTCAGGCCAGCGATATGCGTATGTGGTTGATGCTATTCTCGTGACTTTGCCTACAGCAGTGGAGATAGAGCAGCCTACAAGTCAGCCTACTCTAACCATATATACGTGCACACCTTTATTTGCGGTAGATAAACGGCTGGTGGTAAGGGCGCACTTGGCCGACACAGAATCGGCAAATCTCAAATGACAAGTATTAAATAATTAATAAGTACCTAATTACAAATTTCAAGCAAATTTTCAGTTATAAACTAGGTATCCTAATTCATATATTTCGTTTTTAGATTTCGGATGTTGGAATTTATTTGAGTTTTGTCATTTGATATGTGGATTTTATCTTAAACTATGATTCAGCCCAAGACTAAAATGTATATTTTACTTGTTCTTTTAATACTTGAAGTACTTTTTTGGTTATGGTCTAAACACCGGTACTCTCATTTTGTAGACTTGATTAACTAAATGCAGAATTACGAATTATGCAAAGGAGCTAGATCGCAATTTTTTTAATTTCTTTTTCTTATTCGTAATTCATAATTCTTACTTCATAATTCACACTTGTTCATGCGATACGATTCTACCCTCACAGCATTCATGCTAAAAAAGCAACCTATTGGAGAAGCGGATATGCTGGTGACATGGTATACGCAAGAAGAGGGAAAAATACGCAGCAGTGTGGCAGCGGCTCGGCGCACGACCAGCAGGCTGGCATATGTATTACAACCGGGAAGTACGGCTCGCATACGGCTGGTGGGTAGGGGGGGCACAGGTGGCCTGCTAAAACTTGCGGGCGCCGAACCTGTAGAGAATTTTATAACAGAATTTTCAGAGCACCAGGCAGTAGTATATGCATGGTTTATGGAAGTAGTGCTTCGGGCAACGCCAGATGCAGAGCGTAATGAAGAGCTGTTCAATTTGGCGCGAGATTTTTTTACTGGCCTTGCACTTCTAAAAGTAAGACATTCCATTCCATTCTTTGCTGTTACAGTATTAATACATCTTTTATTTGGACTTGGTATTGCTGTTCATGAAGAGGATAAAGGGGTGCCAAAATTTTTTAGCGTCTCTGGTGGTGGTTTTTTCTATTACGCAGAGCATGCTGATCGCATGCTAATTTCAGAGCATTTTTGGAATAGGTACTCTGTTCTCAAAAACCAAAATGTTTCCACAGTGCTCGATTCTACGCAGGCGGATCCTGACGACGCACGCATGCTCTCTATATTGCAGTCTTTTCTCGAGTATCATCTTGAAAGGCCAATCCGCTCTTTTCCTTTTTTAAGTGGTATAATTAATACTGAATCATGAAGCATGACTCAAGAATCATGCAGCCAGATTTTTAGAAAATCAGATCTCGGTTGGCATCAAATCTTGATTCATAATTCTTAATTCCTAATTCTAGCTTAATATTATGGATAACTTTACTCCTCAACCTATAGCAAAGCCTTCCCTTGATGCCACTACCCGAGATCGATTAGGGTCAACTCCTACTGGGGCAATTCCACCGCTTGCTCCCCAGCCTGAGTCGAGTAGTTTTTTTGCTCGTAATAAGTGGTTTGTGGTCGTCCTTATCCTTGCTGTGGTCATAATAGCTACCCTCGCTTTTTTGGCTATGCGCAAACCTGGCACCACTCAAGATGCTAAAGTAGCTATAGATTTAGTTGTTCCCGCGGAAGTTCCTAGCAGTAGTGAGGCAGTGATAAAAGCCGTTGTCACAAATAACGACTCTCGTCATATATCTGAAGGTGAACTGGAGCTTATATTTCCCGAAGGTGCGGTATTCGTCAGTAGTAACCCTCCAGCGGAAAATCTTTCGGGTACTTCGTATAAGCTTCCCGCATTATCTCCGGGTGCCAACGTTACTATTTTTACGAAATTGCGTTTTGAAGGCGGTGTGGGACAGCAAAGAACAGTACAAGGTAGGCTCTCATATAAGATTACTGGGCTTAGTGCGGAATTTAGTAAGACTGCAAATGCTGGTCTAAAACTGGTCGCTGCCGGTGTAAGCATAGATATTCAAGGACCTCAGGCCGTAACCAATGCTCAGTTGGTGAGCTATACGGTTCATTATGTGAATCAAAGTACTGAAAGTTTCGATCGCGTGCGTATTAAGATGGTGTTTCCTCAAGGTTTCCAGTTTGCCGAGAGCACACCTAAACCGAGCCAGGGTACTGATACGTGGGACATAGGTGCGCTAGTTGCGGGTGCTCAGGGAGACATTGTGCTCAATGGTACATTTAACTCAAGTACTCCCGGACAAGGTGTATCGCTTGCAGTCCAGCTCCAAGTTCCCGATAAAAATGGTAGCTATTATACGCAGGCGGAGAATTCATTCGCTACAAGTATTGGGAGTCAGCCATTGGTTGTGAGCCAGTTAGTACAGGGCGGGGCGCAAGATGCCAGCGTGGCTACTCCGGGAGATAGTCTTCAGTACAAAATTAATTATCAGAATAATGCTACCATTGCTGCTCGTGGGGTACGTATTGTGTTTACCGTTGATTCTACTACGGCTGACTTGTCTACCATACAAGCGGAGGGCGCAAATATCAACGGTAACACCGTAACTTGGAGCGCTGCTTCTAAGCCGGACCTTGAAGTGCTTAACCCAAACGAGTCGGGTTCTGTTTCTTTAACAATTCGTATTAAAAACCCACCCGTAAGCGATCGCACTATAAATCCCGATTTAGTAACCAATGTAAAAATTAAGGCTGACGAGTACGATACATTTTTACCTGGTAATAAACTTCAGATTAAGTTAGCTACTAAGCTGCAAATGGACTTAGCGCAAGGTTATCTCAGCGGTCAAAGGCCCCCGCGCGTTGGGCAGGAAACCCAATACACCGTTACGGTGAGTTTGCGTAACTCTACGAATGATATTACCCAAGGGTCTCTTTCCTTGTTCATTGCAACAGGTACCAATAGTTTCGATAAGGCTTCAATTAGCGGAACTGAAGCCAATAAAGTAACGTATGATCCTTCTACGGGCAAGCTTGTATGGCGTTTTGACACGCTCAAGGCCCATACTGGTGATTTTGCTCCTGCTCGTACCCTACAGTTCACCCTCCGTGTTGTACCTTCTGCTTCTCAGGCGGCTCGTGCCTTAGTGCTGGTAAAAAATGTTCAGCTTGCTGGTAAGGATGCTAATACTGGTAAAGACGTGACTGCAGCTCTGTCCGAACTCTCTACCACAGATGGGCCGAATGGTAATAACGACGGTATAGTGCAACAGTAGGAAGTTGTCAGAATGTAGTTGCCAGTAGTCCGTAAAAACGCACCGGTCATAGGCCGGTGCGTTTTTTTATCATTGATTTTTATATTTTTGTATAATGGCTTTTATTGCGCCTTCACTTTTCATTTCTTCTAGTACTTTGTTCATTTGTAGTGCCAAATAACCGTTCTTTCGAAGCATGAAGCAATTGCCATATGTGCGAATTGGGGACGTAGTGATTTGTACAACTTTAGTATTCCAACGTTTGTTAAACAATGCTGCCAAGCTAGACTCTACAAAAGTAATATCAGCTTTGTCTTCTACTAAGAATTCAAGTAGCGTCTCTGGGTCTGCTAGCTGCGGTACACGCACTTGCCTGGCAAGGGGGAAATCAGCTATTGCTATAGAGTCAGATATATCTCCTTCTTTTGTTGCTATACGCAGGAGCAAATTATCCTCGAGCGGTTTATTGTTCGTATATGGACTATCAGCATTTGCCCATATGTGTACCAGACTTTCGTATAGAGAAGTAGAAAAGCTTGCTTCTTGTTCACGTTCTGGTGTTGGCCATACAGTACTGCAAAATATATCAAACCTGCCTTCTTGTAATCCTTTGGTAATTACACCGTAACCTGTTTCTTCAATAAATGATATCTCTAGTCCCAGTCGTTTTGTGATTTCCATAATGACCTCGTAGAAGATACCAGAGTGCGTACCACTCTCATCTGTCATAAATGCAGGTGGGTAGTTGCTGTATGCAGCTCTCAGTGCTCCTGTTGTGCTAGCCTGTAATGGCGTGTATGTTTCGTGAGGGTTTTCCAATAGTGAGAAGTCAAGGTTTTGTTTTGGCACACTGTCGAACTTGCCTGATATATAGTTTTCGTACACTGACCAGTTTTTATGGTAGACGTATGTAACTTTTTTGTGCCCAAAGAATTGTGGGGCGAATTGTAAAAACGCTAATTCCGAGAGCAGATAAAATACTGCAGTTTTAGTAGCTGCTTCAATGTCAGTAACATCTTTACCCGATCCTTCAAGAACGCTTCTGGTAGTCCCATCTACTTCGGTAGTAAATGTTGGGTTGGTATTATATAGCGCTTGTACCTTTCCAAATACAGCTCGATATTCGGAATTATCTTTAACCTCGCCTTCCCAATCGATAATTCGTACCTTATCTGTGATTCTTAGTTCTGTCACCAGTCTTGCAGTGCGGTTCTTTAAGTTGTTGCCTTTGAGTACTGCTTTGCCTCGTGCTTTGTTTTCGGGATACCCAAGTGCTATGTAGGTTTGTATGGCAGGTATATCCGCTACCAATATGGCAGTATGTCCAAATCGTTCAATTGTCTGTTTTAATAGGTACTTTATTTCTTCATCCTTAAAGTAGCTGTTGCCAGGGCTCATGCCAATAATTGGGTAACGGTCGTTCATAGCTATATGGTAACAAAAAAGCTTTATTGTAACGAGTACCAAATGCTTATAATGCCTTTTTATGGCGTTAGATAATTATGTGCTGTGTGAATAAAAAAGACTTCTGTATATACAGAAGTCTTTGCGTTTGAAGAATTATTTTGGATAAACAAACCCTGCGACGTCGTCTACTGAGAGGGTGCGGTGGGTTATTTTGTAGAGTCCTTCGTAGTTCATTTCAGAAATATTGAACGTACCATTTGCATTCACAGATTCTACATATGCAACGTGTCCGTAAGGGCCGCCGTACATAACAGCAGCACTACCTACCATAGGAATTTTCCCTGTGCGGTAACCCGCGGCTGCGCCATTTCTTAGCCAGGCTTTGGCATTACCGTGGAAGGTAATGACCATTTTCTTTGCTACATACCAGGTGCAGTTGCCCTTAACAAAGGAGTTAACTGTTCCTTCTATATCAGGAATTGAACTATAGCTCACACCTACGGATCGTTTCGCTGTGGGGGCAGGTGTAGCTGGTTTTGGAGGCGCTGGTACGGTTCCGTCCGGACACATGACATATTGTCCTGGTTCTACACTGTCAGCTCCTGCAAGTCCGTTGTAAGAGATAATACGTTCCTCTGGGCACTTAAATTTGCGAGCTATGCCAGCAATGGTGGTATCTTCATCTGCTTTCACCAGCACACCTTTAACGCTTGGGATTACTAAAAACCAACCAGGTTTAATGGTGTCGCTAGTTAGGTTGTTCGACCATTTAATGGTGTTTATATCTATGTCGTGTTTTTCAGCAATGGTACCGAGTGTATCGCCGCCCTGGGTCTCGTAAACAGTAATTTGATTGCTGAGAAGGGGCTTTATGCTATCCAGAGTGCTGGCGGAAAGCCCTTCTTCATCTATAGTTGTAATATCGTTATTTGCAATTGTCGCACCAGCAACTTCTGTGGTTGGTATGGATGCGAGTTGTTCGTCAGCCTGGGCCTCAGGGATGAGGCTGCTCGCAGTCATAGTTGTTGTTGTGCTAAATAATTTGGTATAGAGCGAAACGTTTGTATTAGCATGCCTGGAAAGGCCCACGGCAAAAAGACTATTATCGTGTTTTGCCAAAGATGCATGGCTTATAAGTACGTTTGCCAAGATTACAATAAGTCCAAGTCCAATAAGGACACACTCGTCTGCGAATCGAAGCATAAGTTTTTGCCATGGAAGACGGGCAAGTCTGGTTGCTGGATAAGTGAGCAGGCTATCAACACCTGCATTCTTAATAACACCAGCAAACTGCTGGGCGTTACGTGCTATTTTTTTAGAGAAGCTTTGAGTATTAGTAGGGCCATGAGGCCTGAGTCGTTCTACTGTAACTTTTTGCTTGGAATGTGTTGGGTTCAAGGTGGTGTTCCGTTTCTCGTACTCTATTCGTGCTGGAGGGGGTAGTGGGGGGTCTGCAAGTACGTATGTTTCAGATATTGATGCGCCAATGGGTAGTGCTTGAGGGGCGTAACAATAATTATCTGAACATGAGAAAAGTGGGCATGTTCGCTCAATAATAATTAAATATTAATATAGATGATAGTGCGAACTGCGTGACAATATTAATTTTATGGGTAGTTGATAGTACATGCAAGGCTTGCGGTGGATAAGAGGCAGTTCTAAGTATACTTAAGCTAGAAAAAGTATTTTACCTCTCGTATAAGCGCAAAAATTCCTTTTCCCTCTTGCGCAATTTTAGAAATTCCTTTTCTAAAAAAGTCTTTAAGAAGGCCATTTCTACATGTATACTGTAAAAGCGGATTGCAATTTTCGCAGCGTACATATTTTAAATTTTCTTGTAACCCCCATGAATGTTATTTCGCCAGTTCATGCCGGAGTCTATTTTATTTGTGAATTTCCAACTTGATTTAACCATTCTCAATAGTAGACAGCGGGAAGCAGTAATTGCTCCTCCGGGGCCCTTATTAGTCCTTGCCGGTGCAGGTAGCGGTAAGACACGCGTACTTGCATATAGAATTGTCTATATAATAGAGCAGGGAATGATAGCGCCCGACCGGATTTTAGCTCTTACCTTTACTAATAAGGCAGCAAGAGAGATGCGAGAACGGGTCTATGCTTTGCTCAGTAATGAGTCACAAGTAACAAGTGACAAGGGGGGAAGCGCACCAGGCTCGTCACGTTTATTGCCCACTCTTAGCACCTTTCATAGTCTTGGTGTCAAAATGCTTAGGCAGCACGGATATATATTAGGCCTGCCAAAGGTCTTTGCCGTTCTGGACAGCGAAGACCAATTGAAGCTTTTGAAAGAAGTCTTCGCGTTGAAGAATATAGATGAATCTATTAAACCTCAGGCAGTTCTTCATTTTATTCATGGTATTAAGAATTCTGGTATATCACCAGAAGAGGCTGCGGCCAATTTTCGCGGTTACCTTGCCCAGCAGTTTATTGCTGCCTATTATGGATATCAGGCTGAGCTCCATAAGCAGGGTAGTGTGGATTTAGATGATCTCATATTGCTACCAGTAAAACTTTTGTCTGAATTCCCTGAAGTTCGGAGCTATTACCAAGACCGTTTTAGGTATATTTTAGTTGATGAGTACCAAGACACTAACCCTATTCAATACCGGTTTCTTCGCCAACTCTCGCCGCCTGCTCCATTATTTGTGGTAGGTGACGATGCGCAGAGTATTTATGGGTTTAGAGGTAGTGACATTACCAATATATTGAACTTCGAAAGGGACTTCCCGGAGAGTCGCGTAGTAGTGCTGGATCAGAACTATCGTTCCACACAGAGCATTCTTGCTGTTGCTGATACCGTCTTAAAACATAGTACTGAGCAAAAGCCAAAAGTGCTATGGACCGAAAACGTGGTTGGTCAAAAGGTTTGGGTTAAAGAGCTTTCCAATGAAACCGCGGAAGCTGATTTTATTGTGGACCATATTATTAGTCTTGCCACTGGATCCGAGCGAGGAGCAGAAAGTCATGATGAAGAAGGTGTGGAGGTAGTGGAGGAAGAAGATCGGCCGTTTTCGGTCCTAGACTATATGCTGGGACAAAAAAAGAGAGGTTCTCCCATGGTTGCTTCTGTGTCTAGTGCGCGATTGCCTGCTCTCCATGGGCCTTTATCGCGCTACGCAGTACTCTATAGAACCCATGCCCAGTCGCGAGTTCTTGAGGCGGCCCTCTTAAATGCCGGAATTCCTTATAAAATTGTGGGCGGTGTTCGGTTTTTTGACCGCAAAGAAATAAAAGATGCTATTAGCTTTTTGCGGGTGTTGGTAAATATTCGAGATGGCATAGCTCTTGCGCGGGCATTTGGTGTGCCATCAAAGGGTATAGGGGACAAGACCATTGCTTTAGTTAAAGACGTTATATATACCCATCATGTAGAGCAGAGTACTGAATGGGGGGTTGTAGAAAATGGTTTGCTCATAGACCGCGTGCAGCAATCGCTGTTAGAGTTGCCAAATACAAAAGCTAAGGCCGCAGTTCAAGCCTTTTTTGCCATGATTAGTAGTTGGGTAGCTGTACCCGCAGATATTCCTCTGCATGAATTACTCCAACGAATGTTGCATGAAAGCGGGTTGCTCAAACATTATATTGCCGAGGGTGAGGTCGGGGAGGCGCGGGTAGAGAACCTTAAAGAGCTTATATCAGTAGCGCAGAATTTTTCAGCGCAGGGATGGCCTCTGGGGCTGGCGGGGTTTCTCGAAGAGGTTGCGCTCATGTCAGATTTGGACACGGTATCAGAATCCGATGATGCAGTTACTCTCATGACTTTGCACGCCGCAAAGGGTCTCGAGTTCGATATAGTCTTTTTTGCGGGACTTGAGGAGGGGTTATTACCTCATAGTAGGAGCATGCTCGATCCTAAAGCATTTGCTGAAGAAGTTCGCCTGGCATATGTGGGCGTTACTAGGGCGCGTCATCAGTTATATCTAACCTATGTACGGCAGAGAGGTATATTTGGCGAATCCCGCCTGGCCGTCCCTTCTCGGCTCCTTCGAGACTTGCCCGAACAGGCAGTTCAGTGGAAAAGTGGAAGGCCACACTCATTACCTCGTGCCGCACAGAATACTGATGGAATAGAATATGAGCCATTTGAAGAGTAACTAAACCTGAATATTGAAATCCGAAAGTAATATGACCATAGAATCTTTGCAGAATTTGCTGGGCAAGTATAAGTTAAGACCCGATAAAAAGTTCGGACAGAACTTTTTGCTTGATGATGCGGTGCTAGAGGCTATGCTTGAAGCTGCCCATATTGGCCCGAACGATGTTGTGCTTGAGGTTGGTCCAGGTATAGGTAATCTGACCAGTAAGCTTGTGGAGCGAGCTGGCTCAGTCTTGGCCATAGAAAAAGATGATAGATTAAAGCCGTTACTTGAGGACTTATTATTGCGACACAAAAATCTCCATGTAGAATTTTCAGATGTCTTGCACTTTGATTTTCTACAGGCACTGAGTATATCCAGTACAGACTCTAGTCAACCGCCGGTATATAAAGTAGTTGCTAATATTCCGTATTATGTGACCGGCAAGATCGTTCAAATATTTTTACGTGCTCCGGCGCGGCCAAAAAGCATTACTGTGTTGGTTCAAAAAGAGGTTGCGGAAAACATGGTAGCGCAGCCAGGACGCATGAACTTACTTGCGCTTTCAGTACAGCTTATTGGGACCCCGACCTTGGTGCAGAAAGTTCCTGCGAGCAGTTTCTATCCTGCACCTAAAGTGGATAGTGCAGTCGTCCATATTGATATACCGTCCGCGCCTCTGTATGAAGAGGTGGACGAGAAGGTCTTTTTTCGAGTTGCCCGGTCTTGTTTTGCGGGTAAAAGAAAGCAGATTCATAATACACTCGTTGGCAATCTGGGGCTTGCACCTAAAACGGTTGATGCGGTGCTGGAGGCGGCGCATATTGTAAGAACTACCCGTCCCCAAGAGTTGTCGGTGGCTACGTTCATTAGTTTGGTAGATATTATCAATAGCCAAGGCCTACTTTAGGCATTTATATACAGTGTGTGTGATATAATTAAATCATACTTTTTATGAAATCTCCTGGAAACCAAGGAGCATGTAGTAAATAAAAACAGTAATAGAAATTAATCTATGAGTACACAAGTCATTCGGCAGTATCTGCAAAAACTTAAGATGCTTTCCCGGCATCTGACTACTTTAGACAAGGGTACCGTACTTGCCTTAGCTGGCTCCGCTTTGGTAGCGGTAGCTTTGTTGGTATCAATCGGGCACCAATCAAAAACAGCAAAGGCATTTGTTTGTACCTCCAACCCTTGTCCGTACGACGAAAAAACAGGTGAGTTCATTGGGTACCCTAAACCATGGCCACCGAATTGTGTATATATAATTCCTGGTTTACCGGGTACTGAAAGTGGTAAGGCTACTTCAACAGGTAATTATAAGTTCAATCAGAACGATAGAACTGCAGCTACCACTGCATTACCTCAGTGTTACCCGGAAGATGTTTCAAAATATGGTCTAACATACTACGGTCGTGGCCATCGTATGTACAATGTAGGTACGTACATCGACAGGACTGGGTTTGCCTATAAATATAATGCTGACGGTTCTTTTCTCGCTGCCGTATGTATGGTTCCTGAGAAGTGTGGTACCCAAAACTTGACAGGTGCTGCAGGTGAGACTGCAGCTGCAGGTGCAGCTGCAGGGGCGACAGATCCCGCAACTGCCAAGAACGAACTAACAGATCCTACAGGCTGGCTTGATTCAGCGTCGTGCGACGGAATTAAAGGATGGGTATTCGATACTAGCAATGTCGGCACTGCCATGACGGTGCATGTATATGTTGATGGCAAAGCTGGCGCAAGTGGTAAATTGCTAACTTCAGGTACTACTACAGAAAATCGCGATGATATTAATAAAGCTTTCTCAGTAACGGGTACGCATGGTTTTGCCATTGCGCTGCCGGACAGTGTCCGAGACAATAAGTCTCACTCTGTGTATGTATATGGTATTGATACTGACGGTGGTACTAACTTGCTCCTGGGCGGTGGTGGTAAAACTTTCACGTGTACTGGCACGACCGGAGTAACGAGTACAAACCCTACCGCCGTTCCAGTAGTAGATACAACTACTCCTGTTGGCTGGTTTGATGTGGCAAGCTGCAATCAGCTTACAGGTTGGGCTTTGGACCCAGACAACGCTACCGCAGTCGTTGCCATACATTTTTATAAAGATGGACCTGCCGGTAAGGGAGTGCTATTTGGCGACACCACTACTACTGTACAAAGGGACGATATAAATACTCTCTACAAAACTACTGGTACTCATGGGTTTGTGTATCGCTTTAATAGCGTGTTAGGCAATCCTCTTGCTGACAATAAGCCTCACGCTATATACGCCTACGCAATTAATACTAATGGTGGTACTAATCCTGCGTTGGGTGGTAGTCCTAAGTCTGTAACGTGTACTGGTAGCGCAACAACTCCTCCTCCTTCGGGCGGTGGTGGTGCGGGTGGTTCAAATAGGCATAACTATTTGACTCCGTGTGACGGTGCTGGTATTGCAGGTAAAAATGACCCGGCAATTGTAATTGAAGTCAAGGCAGATGGTACAATAGTGGGAAGCATTGATACAAAAAATGTTCCAGATGCCGTGGTTAAAATTAATGGAACAGTAACCACAGATAAAAACTTTACGCTTAAGTCTGGTGACAGTATTTCAGTTACTACCAAGAATGGTACGTACTCTGCGGATGCAGACGGTCTTGCGAAAGGAGAAAATGCTTCTATTCTAGTGCCTATGCCCTGTATTCGAATAGGGTACGATGATATCTTTGGTGGTCAGCAATGTGGGGAAGGCGAGTCCGGTACCTGTGCAGACGAACTCGATGCATTTATAAATGTTGAGAGTATTCAAGCCGCTGGTCTCAAGGATTCTGACTATGAAATTTGGTATAAAGTTAAGGGTGGTAAGTACGATACAGGCGGTTGGAAAAAGTACGATTGGAAAAACTGCGGTCAATATAGTAACCACTGTATCCGCCTTGCCGGTGCTGGAGTAATTTATGCCAAGACAAAAGTCATTTCCGGTGATCGTCCCGGGAGCTGGAGCTTAACTACTCAAAAAGAATTTGATGTAGCAAAAGGTAAGTTCTAACGTAGATATATAAAGAACCGCGGGTAACCGTGGTTCTTTATATATTGCTTTATGCTACTACATCAAGGTGTGGGAACGAGGCTTGTCTGTCCGCTTACAAAGCACCAAGTGACAAATCCCAAATAACAAATAAACTTCAATGACCAAAATAACAAAAATCTTGATTTTGGAACTTGAGGATTTTGTACTTGGTGCTTGTTTGGATTTTGTGTCTTTGAATTTAGGAATTTACACAACTCGGCAAAACCCATATAGCTATCGAAAATTGGGAACTATGTTCAGAGGGTCGCCAGAGGTTATTTCTTTGCACATTTATGGTATACTAAAGACAAAGGTTAATAAGCTATCTTTTGAAACAAATGAAAATTGCTAATCAACAAAAGTTAATTATAGGCGTTGCTACTTTGGCAATTGTCGCCCTTATCACTACCACTATTTGGAGTCGTCCCGGCTTTCTTTACCAACCTCCCAGTGCAGCAGAACGACAGATTGCTCAAGATAAACAAAAGCAAGAACTAGAAGAGTATCGCAAGTATTTGGCGGATATTGAAGCAGACCCAAGGGCGAGCCAGATGGTAATTAGTAAAACGATAGATTCTAAAGTCCTGTCAGCTCAGGTTACTGCTGATCTAGGTGCAACCAAACCAGCACTCACGCCCCGTGTAGACGCTTCCAGATTTAAGGTGAATGCGGATACTGGCCGCGCGGCAATAGATACATATTTGAACGGTGTAAAACCATTGCTGGAGAAAATAAGCGAATTACCCGCAGATTCTTTGAATTCGGCTTTAGGCGCCGAGCCTGACCCAATTGCAGCTCGTTCTTTACAGAGTGTATCGAGTAATACAATTTCAGACCTGTATAATATGCCTGTGCCAAAACCAGCAGTGGAGTTACACACCTCTATTATTGCTGCGCTTTCTATACATGGTCAGTTTATTACCGATGCAGTTGGTAGTGCCGCAACATCTGTAGCTCCTCGCGGAGCTGCGCGTTGGACTAATACCTATCCCACTTATGCAGCAGCGCAGACTCAGTTGGCAAATGTTAATACAGCTGTCCAGGCCTTAGGTCACCAGTATGGGCTTTTTGATGATGGCGAAAAAACTGTGCAGAATGGTTTAGTTAAAACCGCGAATGCTCAAGTGCCTGTTTCGGTTATTACTAATATACCTCAATGGCTGGAGCTGGCTATACGCCAGGCTGTGAGCACTGTTATTTTGAATTATATAAAAAACCAGGTGCTTACCTGGGCGCTGCGGTTTGATAAAGACCATACTATTGCTAACTTTCTGTACTATAACAATGCCCTGACTACTAAAAACACTGAAGACTATTTAAAGAAGTACGCAACAGAGGAACAGGGGTACGATAATGTGGACCGCGATATGATTAAAAACCTTATTCCGCAGTTTAATTGTGGTAGGCTGGATGAAGAGGCCTTTAAAAAAGACGTGCGTGCCAAAGTTCTTACATATTTAGGCTTTAATCCTTCAGCCCTCTCTGCTACGGATATTAGCGATCCAGATTACTATTCAAAACTTGCGAAGACTGCTACATTGCGAGGCGATCCTTCAGGACAGGGTTACGCGCTCTGGGCTCAGAGTTTGGCTGCTGTTACTCAAGGTGAAAGTGAGAAGAGTGGTATTCTCGAACAGTTGTCATCGGGTAAAAAGGCTGGTTATTCTGCTCAAGGGGCACAGCGAATTGTTGAGTCCGTGGATTTGGTGAGCGGTAAAATAACCTCTGCTATAAATGCCATGTTTAATATTGGTCCTACTACTGCTGCTAGTGGTTTAACTGGTGCAGTTGCTGGTATTTTGACCTCAATTTTACAACAGCTGGTTGTCCAAGGGACAGTTACCCTACAAGAGCAAACAGCTTGTATAAAGGCGGCTGTATATAATCCGGTCATTCCTGGAGATTTTACACCGAGCGATGGTGGGGTGAATGCTACACAAATTACTCAGTGTGTTGCAAATCCTGACTTGTGTAGAGAACTTATATTTGCGAACCCTAATGGAGACATTGGTGTAGTTCCGAGGCAATAGTCTAGCCTCTCCTTAGAGTTTTCCTAGTATAATTCTTTGCTCTGAACCTATTACTATTGAATGATTCTGGTTTACCCATGAAAGCGTCAATTCCTTCACGAATAAAAACTATAGTATTCCGACTAGCGGTATTCTCGCTCTTATGTGGCATTGTTGCGCCCGCATATGCACAGGTGAGCCCGCGTAATGGTGTTGAGGCTGGCCCTCCAGGCCGGGTTTTGCAGGCGGCGACCTGCGTTGAAACTGGCCAGCATAGCGGCGGGTTTGGAACAAGTAGCCCATACCAGGAGAACTCTTATAATGGCCTTGAATTAAGTGTTAGCCCTACCACCGTAAAATCTGGTGAAAAAGTTACTATTACTTACTCAGTTAAGGCTGAGTGCCAAAGCAAGCTCAGTAATGCACCAAGTTTTCAAATACAACTGTTCCACCAAAATTTTAACTTTGAGGGAACAAATCGGTTTTCGAATGTACAAAATCAAGGGTCAAGCGGTAAATTAGAGATCCTTGCCTCGACCAATACTTTTAGTGTTGGGGCTCATCAGGTTTCTGTTGCTTTGGTCTCCCTTATGCCGAAGCAGATAGGCTTGACGAGTCAAACTAACTACTTAGTTGGAACCGCGGACTTTACCGTGCAGGCCTCTAGCCAAACTGGTAATGCATCACTTAATAATCTTTTTGTCTCTTCGGGGGTTGATGGATCGGGGGTGGTCTATGAATATAGTTTTTCGTATCAAGCTGGTTCTTCTGGCGTGAATGCGGCGTTTGTGTCAGTTGACTGTGGTGGTGGTACTTTGTCGCTTACGAACCCGATCCCGTATGGCACTGGCGGTAATGCCAGGTGTGTATTTCCAAAACCAGCAGATGGTCAGCCGAAAGACTATACCATTACTTTTCAAGCGTTAGATAGCAATAAACAACCTATTACAGGTGCGAGTTCCACTGCCAAGGTAACGGTAACAGGAAAAGAAACCAATTCTACCGTAGGGACTGATACTAGTAAAACCTGTATTAGCCTTACGAGTGGTCCAATCTGTGTTATCAACTACGTTATTGCTGCAATAGCACAGGTATTTAATTCTATAGTTAAATATGTGTTGCTGACATTTTTAGGGCCATTTATTGAGTCGCTTGTTTCCATTCGTACCTATACCGATGATTTTGCGACGGTTATCTATAGCGCTTGGCAAATATTGCGTAACCTTGGAAATATTTTCTTTATACTATCTATTGTTGCTATTGGTGTTGCTACGGTTTTTCGCATTTCTGGGTATGCGGTTAAAGACTTGCTTGTAAAACTTATTGTTGGCGCCATACTTATTAACTTTAGTTTGACTATTGCGCAGGCAATTCTGGGTATTGCAGATACAGTGACCAATCAATTTCTGGGACCGAATACCGGTGCAATTCGTGCTATTGTAAACCCTTTGGTTACCACAGATATTTGGGCTAATGTAACAGCAAATGCAGGCGACTTTTCTTCTTCTATTCAGGGCGTATTTAGTTTTTGGTTAAGCTTTGCAGCATTTATTGCATTTTTGGGTGTAGCATTTCTGCTCTTTTTCAGACTCATTATGCTTTGGATCTTGTTAATGCTGTCACCGCTGCCATATATTGCTATGGTATTGCCGGTTACCCGAAAGATGTCTAAAACATGGTGGAGCAAGTTCATACAGTGGGCATTCAATGCGCCTATTGTTGCGTTTATGCTTAATCTGACTGCGACTATAACTGTTGCAAACAGCAATATTATTCAAAAACTTGCCAGCGTACAGACAGGTAATAGTAGCCAGGTCACTACTTTCATGTTCGCGGTTGCAGGGCAGGCCATACCAATCGCTTTTATGTTCATGACCGTAAGAGCAGGTACTTTAGTGGGTAAAGGTGCTGCTGGTTTTATAGACAAGGCTATAGATAAAGGTGCAAAAGCCGCATTTATCCCAGCTGCACTTACGGGTGCTGCCATTGGAAGTGCTGCTGCAGGTGCAGGTAAATTTGCGAAAGGTATTACTTACGATAAAGCAAAAGAGGGACTTGTCCGCAACGTTAAGCTTGGTCAAGCAAAGCTTGCACAAAAAGTTGCGCCAAAAGAAGGGTCTTCAGGTTTCAGTGCGTTTGCTAGACGCCGCGCTTTGGATGTCGTGACTGGTGGTGCTTTATCAAAAGAGTTTAAAGATAAAAAGGAGAGTAAGGTTAAAGATGCGCAGGCTCTTACTAGTGCCTATGTTAAAGACGCACGCCGTTTGAGGCATGGGGAGGCACCCATGGCGGTTGATGTATATAATGATACTGAAATGGCGAAGGCTCAGAAGGAGAAGAGGGAAGAGATAAAAGACAACACCTCAAAAGATAATAATACCCATATAGTTGACGTTCTTAAATCTTCAGCAAGTCCGTTTGCGAAAACTGCCGAGCTTTTGGAACGAGCTGCTCTGTCTTTGGATAAGGCCAGCTTTGATGGTAAGGGTATGACAGGTTTCAAAAACAGTGTGGCTGTTACCGCTTTGCAGAAGTATGCCGATAGTATACGGTCTGATTCCAGCAAAGCTGCTGAGGTCGCGGCTCTTGATGCAGATATAGCGGCAATTAAATCTGGCAATAAAGATGCAACAATAGAGCAGTTTTATCAGGCAGCTGCTCTTAGTGGTTTAGATAAGAAGCGTATTGAAACACTACGTGACAAGATTAATGCGAAGATGATTGCGGATCAGCAATTGAACAATGTAATTGACCCAAGTGAGAATGTAGTAATGGTTGGTGCTGACCCTAAGGCTCCTGCAGGTACTCCTACAAAAACCGAGTTTAGTATTAAAGATTCTGTGCGTAATCGTCAGTTCCGTCTCAAGCGACAAGATAAAAAATCTGCTTCAGACCAAGCTCGCAATATGCATGCTTCAATGTTTAAGGACTCTGACGCAGTTGCTCATTTTACCTATAAAGTGACCAAATTATCTAAAGCCACGAATAAGAAGAATGTTATTGATGATTTATCTACAGAGAAGATAAATAATTTAAGAAAAACGTTGCGCAGTGCTTTGGCGGATCCTGCGAAATTGGCAGCATTTAGGAAAGAGTTGGCAGAACAGGCAAGAGAAGCTGATAAGAGTATCACTCGCGCTGCTGCTCTTGCACCAGGTGGACCAGTCGACGCAATGATGGCTGATATGAGGTCTCTAGTTGGTATTTAGTTTATGAACACTTTACAACAAAAAATCACACAAGAGCTTAATGATTCTGCGCTTTCGGCCGATGAAAGGGTTATTGTTCAAGATGCCATGGTGGTCCTTGGTCAGTATGGTATGGCAAAGTTAACAGATTGGATTGAGGGTGGGTACTTTACCGACTTAGAGACTAAGCAATATGGCGTTGGTTGGGCACGCTGGGCAGGGTTGATCATGCAGGACGTAGTAACTGGAAACTCCGACTTGCTTAAAGAGCATCTCTCAACCCTCTTCCAAGATAAGGAATATTCTTTCGGTAAAGACTTGTTATCAGTAATTTATGATGCCCGCCGTTTTATCACAAGCAGTCAAATTAAGGATAAATCGATTTTTC
Organism: uncultured Candidatus Saccharibacteria bacterium; assembly: GCA_964648985.1. Lineage (GTDB taxonomy): Bacteria > Patescibacteriota > Doudnabacteria > UBA920 > UBA920 > JAEUSE01. The sequence goes on along the minus strand of CAZYMS010000012.1, from coordinate 309 downwards.
ACAGTATTTTATCAGAATTCGAGTCTGCATATGTGAAGCTTTTATCGACAGAAGAGCTTGCATTGATTGTTGAGTTTTCGACGTTGCCGTTTTTGCTTGGGGGCTCCGACCTTGTCGCTGATTTTCGTTATTTGTATTACGTTGCAAGTCCGGAATATGATGGCGGAGAATGGGGAAGGCAGTTTTTGCCTCTTCTTAAAAAGAATCAGGAGGTGTTAGGGGAAAAATTGTCAGCTGGGGGTGCAGATATTGCCCCTACGGTAGAGCATTGGCTCGTTGAATATGACGCGTTCTCAGGAAAGCTTGCTC
>CAZYMS010000011.1:0-42493 GCA_964648985.1 uncultured Candidatus Saccharibacteria bacterium | reverse complement strand
TTTTAATATATCATCCGACAAGAAGTCTGCGCGCCATAGCCTTGCGACAGCGGGCAAAATCAAAAACTCTCCATATGGAGAGTTTTTGATTAGTTTGGTTTAGATATACATCTAGAACGAAGATGGCGAGCTTGGAGGTGTGCTCATATCTGGTGCAGGAGCACTGGCTGATTTACGTAGCTTTACTGCGGCCTTGAATGCTTCACCAGCTTTGAACTTGGGGGTGTTGAGCTCAGGGATTTGAATTTTCTGAGTTGGCTGTCGTGGATTTACACCTATACGAGGAGCGCGATGAGAAACACTAAATTGGCCAAAGCCGGAAATGTTTACTTTCTCCCCACTGCGAAGCTGCTCGTATACAATGTTAATAAGGGTATTAAGCATTCGTTCTGCCTCGCTATGGGTAATAGAAAGGCGGGCAGCCAAAATTTCAGTAAGTTCAAGTTTATTCATAGACATAGAGTCCTTTCAGAGTAAGCCACATAAGTGGACTTAAGGTTATATATAGCATAGCACAAATAAGCGGAGTTTTAAACGCTGTGGAAAAGTTTCTGGGTAAAATAAAAGCACCATGCGTATGCAATAGTGCTTCTCTATTCTTACTCTGCCTGAGCAGACTCAGTTGGAAACAATTTTTTATACAACGTACCGAGTACCCCGTTTACGAACTTCCCACTGGTTTCCCCACCAAATGTTTTAGCGAGCTCAACTGCCTCGTTTATAGCAACTTTAGGCGGCACCTCTTTTAAGAATTCAAGCTCGTATATACCGAGTCGTAGAACGCTCCTGTCTACGCTGCTAATTTGCTCAATGGGCCACTCAGGTGCAGTAGCCATTATAATTTCGTCAATCTCTGTTAGGTGCTCAACCACTCCGTTCACTAAACTTTTCACAAAGGCATGATCTTCCATTCCTGGTGCGAATTGTTCTAGATTGAGCTCAATAAGGCCATCTAAAGACTGTTCACGAGCGTTGAAGTCCCACTCAAAAAGAGTCTGCATTGCAACTGTTCTAGATAGATGACGATTGGCCATTTTTTAGCTTCTTAGCAAGCTAGCTTTTTAGCTTCCTAGCTTTAGAGATTAATCTCCTAGGAAGCTAGAAAGCTGACAGCTAGTAAGCTACTATTACTTAGTGACCTTGCGGCCTTTATAGTAACCGCAATTTGGGCATGGTAAGTGGGGCTTTGTGGGCTGACCACAATTCTTACAGGTCGCAGCCTGAACAGGCTTAAGAGCATGGTGACTGCGGCGCTGATTGCGACCTGAACGTGTCTTATGTTTCTTTGGAACACCCATTGGAAAAATGTAGAATTAAGAATGTAGAATTACGAATTAAGTAAAAAGATCAATCCGGTAAATTCAATGGAATTATAAGGAAATTCACCCATTTGGTCAAATACCGTTCCCATTGACCCGCTCTGGGATTGATTCGTGTCATTCGCAGATTCGTCTCATTCGTAGATTCGTAGACAGTGGCATTTTTGCCACATACAAAAAAGCCGCGAAGAGAGTCCATAGGGCCATGTAATATTACCCTGACTTCTCGCGACTTTTATAGCGCCCCCAATCCGTGCGATACGGAATCAGGAGCATGAGCACCGCTGGTAGTTACAAAACTTCCCTACCCCGGAGAAACAAAAAACGCGCTTCTTTATGGGCGTGTTTTGTGAGTTGGTACTGTTTTTGATGTTGAAACAGTATTCTACGCCTTTCTTGCTGTTATGTCAATACTCTGTCATAAAATTATTTGTTTTAAATACGAGCAATTTTTAAAATTTTTCAATATCTGCTAAGGTATTCCTACACGAGACCAATTCTTAGGAGGAACAAAACGTGTCTCATAAAAGTGAGCTTATTCGCCAAGCGCCCCGCCCAGACGATGACGATAGCCTGTTCCTGGTTTATGCTTCGGCACAAACGCAAGACTGGCTACACAGCATTATGCAATGGGAAAAAACAAATCCCATCGACGTCTCATCAATGGAGCCCCATGATACCATAGCATCATGGACTGCTAAAAAGAAGCCAGATGCTATAATCTACTGCTGCACAATATGGTCCGAAACAGAGAAAAAAATTATCTCGAAGCTACGGAGCACCTTTCCCAGCATGCCCATAATAGTGCTTATTGAAAAAAGCTACTTTGAAAGAGCCGCTGCGCGCTCACTAACACCCTTACAATGTACGGTCGTTTTCAAAGATAGCATTCTTAATAAGAGCGGAATTATTAGCGCCTTGCAGCAGGCGCAATCTATCGTAAGCCCCTAAAAGACACTACAACCAAAAGACTGTCGCTAGCACCTACGCTTGCGACAGTCTTTCTTAAGTTCAGAATTCTACAATTCCTACCTTTTGTATTTTCTAGTATCCCATTCCGCCCATACCACCCATGCCCATTCCGCCCATACCACCGGCTTCTGGACCAGCAGTTTTTGGCTCTGGCTTATCTACTACTATTGCTTCTGTGGTTACCAAAGTAGAGGCAACAGACACTGCATTTTCAAGTGCCAGACGAGTAACTTTTACCGGGTCTACAATGCCTGCGTGCATCATGTCCTGAACCTTACCACCTTCCCAGCTTTCATCCTGGTATTTAGAGAAGTCATATCCGCAATAATTATCTGCAGATGTCTGGATGTAAGAAATAATTGGGGTTGGTTCTATACCAGCATTAGTAGCGATTTGGCGAAGCGGGGCTTCAAGAGCACTGCGCACAACTTTCACACCAGCGCGCTCTATAAAGGACATGTCCTTACCAAACCCATCAAGTTTTGGAGCGATACGAGCCAAAGCTGCGCCGCCACCAGCAACAATACCCTCTTCTACAGCGGCTTTAGTCGCATTGAGCGCATCCTCGATCTTAAACTTTTTAGCTTTCATTTCTGTTTCTGTGAAAGCACCAACTTTTATTACACCAACACCGCCGGAAAGACGTGCAATGCGCTCTTGCAGCTTCTCCTTATCGTAGTCGCTTGTAGAATTGGCGTGTTCGCCTTTAATTTGATTCACGCGGGACTCAATAGCAACTTTATCACCATGGCCATCGACTATAGTAGTAAACTCTTTAGTGGCAATTACTTTACGAGCACGGCCCAGCTGCTCAAGCTCAGTTTTATCTAACTTAAAACCAAGGTCTTCGGTTATAACCTGCCCACCGGTAAGCACTGCTATATCCATGAGCATTTCTTTGCGGCGGTCACCAAACCCGGGAGCCTTTACAGCAAGCACATTAAAGGTACCACGAAGTTTATTCAGAATGAATGTAGTAAGCGCCTCACCCTCTACATCTTCGGCAATAATAACCAAATCTTTCTTACCACTTTGTGCTACTTTTTCCAAGAGAGGCAAAACTTCCTGGACACTGGAAACCTTTTTATCGGTAATTAAAATGTATGGGTCTTCCCAGACTGCTTCCATGCGTGCAGTGTCAGACATCATATAGGGGGATACGAAGCCTTTATCAAAACGCATACCCTTTACCACTTCTTTTTCAAGACCAATAGTTTGGCCTTCTTCTACAGTAATAACACCATCCTTACCCACCTCATCCATTATTTCAGCAATGAGCTTACCTACCACAGGATCGAGGGAAGAAATGGTAGCGACCTGCTCTATTTCTTCTTTTGTGCTAATTTTCTTGCTTACGCTGGTGAGCTGCTCAACTACAAAGCGCACCGCGGAATCCATACCGCGTTTTATGCTATTGGCATGTGCGGGAGCAATTGCTGCAGCCTCAAAGCCCTGTTCAATCATTTTTTGAGCTAAAACAGTTGCAGTAGTGGTACCATCCCCAGCAAGTTCATTGGTCTTGTTGGCAACTTCTTGAATAAGACTCGCACCAATATTTTCGAACTTATCTTCCAGGTCTATTTCTTTGGCCACGGTTACACCGTCGTCCGAAATAATTGGACTACCAAAACCTTTATCTAAAATAACCGCTTTGCCTGTAGGACCTAGAGTTACCTTAATTGCATCTGCTGCAATATTCACACCATTCATAATGGCCATTTTGGCCGCAAAACCTTTTTTTACAATCTTCGACATATATAAATCCTTAAGGTAATCAGCTACCTGTTGCCGGTGCCGACTACCGATCACTTACTACTCAATTATTGCTAATACATCTGACTCATCTTTTTCGTGCCCAACGTAGAGCACTTTATACTCAACCTTGACGCCGTTCTCGTCTACTTCAACCTCGTCCCCACTATACTTCCCAAACACAACTTCGTCCCCAATCTTAAGACCCAGTTTAGATATTTCTTCACCCGTACCCACCGCAACAACTTTACCGCGAGCTTTCTTTTCTTTGTCTGCTGTAGCAGCCAATACAATACCGCTCTTTGTAACTTCTTCCTCTTTAATTGGAGCCACAAGAATGCGGTTCCCAATAGGTTTGACTTGCATATCTGTTTATGATGTATTAATTACTTATTTTAAACTTATATAAGCGAGAAAGTGGATAAAATTTATCACTCACCTGCTACGACTGATAACAGTGTAGCAAAACTGATTAAGGTGTCAAGGTAAAAAAAGCGGGCATAGCCCTTACAAGAAAATTATATAATATTTGTATTATGGGTAATGCGATTATTGATTTTTACTTCATGAATACTTATAATACCAACCTCGCTAAAGATGTCCGCTTACGAAAAAAAAAAAAACGGACAATCACATAAACTCCCGTACACAACCTAGGAGGAAAACCATGAAAGAAGTGTACAGTGGCCCACCTATTTTCCGAAAAGTAAAGCGGACACACTTGCTGGTACGCATACTCCAGATAGTAGCTGTGTTTGGCGGAGCAATCGCCGTAGCTTTATGCACAAGGAACTAAGCAACTCCAAACACCCGACGTTTACATATAATATGTCTCAGTGCATTAATGTAAACGCCTGGGTTTTTCTTTTGGCCAATTTTAGATACACTAAACTTATATGAACCATGCCTATAATTCATCTGCTAGCAGCAGTGCCTATGAACAATTTTTAGCCTCTCCGAATGGACAGATTTTCCGAAATGTTATTGGAAAAGCTTTTTTAGATATTTTAACCGCCTCACCTACCGCCAATGCGCACACTAATATTCTCGATGCTGGCTGTGGAGATGGGTGGCTTGCTGGTCTTATAGCCAAAAGTCATTTAGGCAATGAGGCCGTAAAGGTTCACGCATGCGACGCAGGAGAGCCACTTATTAAATCTGCGAAAACAAGATATTCGGATGTAGAATTTGCAGTCTGCGATCTAAACACTCCACTTCCCTATCAAAAAAGCTATTTCGACGTAGTTACCGCCAGCATGGTCATCCACGACGTGGAAGATGAAGTAGCGACCCTGCAAAACATTTTCTCTGTTTTGAAACCAGGAGGTAAACTGTTAGCGACTATTGTGAACCCCTACTACGCTTACCCTATTGGTGAGTGGAAACGTGGAATTACCGGTAGACTGCTCATGAAAAAACCAAAACTTCTACTCGCTCGTTTCTATAATGAAATGATGCGGAAAAATAGACCGAGTTTTGAATGGCGGCCAAATCTTGGGTCTCACTTTACACCTCTTTCAACCCACATATCCAATGCGAAAAAAGCCGGCTTCGCACTTACCGCACTAGAAGACATTCAAAGCACGACAGATAGCGCCAACTACGATCTCGTATATCAGCTCCACCGGTTTCCCATTATTCTCCTACTCGAATTTACAAAACAGTAATTGGGGTACCCCTATCCATACAACAACCACTCCTAATCATAGCTCCCGACAGAGGGGAACCCTTTGGCAGCAGCTGCCAAAGGGTTCCCCTCTGTATTACTAACAAGCTGAGGCTCGTTATTCTACGTTCGGGTTATTGCCGAAATGCTTCGAGCAGGGCGTCCTGCTTGCTCTGTGGATGAAACGAAAGTTCGTCTTCCGCCACAATTATATGGGGCTCATTCTTGTGAATTCGTTTACTTTGCCACTGGCCAAATACTCCCTCAAGGAACCTTCCGCCGAGACAAATAAATACTAATTCAAAAAATTGCTGAGTTCTATTCAGTATATCTTTACCGCTTGGAACTATGGCAATATTTGGGAAAAAGATTCTGATCCAATCGAGGTTCACGTGCTGAAAATTTGCGACCCAACCCGCCCCACTCAGAGGTCGCAATTTAGCGTACTCAATTGCCGTATACCAATTTCTACCCTGTAGCATGCGCTTAGGAGCGGAAACGTAATGGTTTAAACAGACCCGATTCGCTATATATGCACCATGGCGTCTTATGCCCAGGAACTGGAAATACGCTGTTATCAACGTCCGCGGTAGCCATAGCCATCCAGGCAGAGTAATAATTAAGACATCTATATCGCTCTCTTTCCGCTGGAGACCCAGGGCTTGGCTACCAGCCAATGCCACACCACGCACAAAAGGAATATAAGCAAGGCCTTTTGAAAACCTTCGTATCCGTTTTTCGCGCCATACACCATAACTATATCCGCGCCATCTTTTCTCTATAAGATCTCTATGCGCCTCAATGGTATAGTAACCAAATCTTTCAACCACCTCATTGTTTAGCACGAGCAGCTCAAGTGCTTTGACAACCTCTGCAACGCTCGCTGTACGATTTTCTAAAGTTGGAACTTCCACAAGCTCGCCATGCGCGCTTGTGGACGACTCAAATTCTCCGGAGTCTCGCACTAAAAACTTCCACAACTCTATGAGTGTAAGAGGGGTGGACTGTAGGGCAAAAAGTTCAAGAGTTTTTTTTATGCGATCTTCTAAAGACATATTATGCACACTTAACCACTAAAAACTTCAAACCTCAAGTATCAAAACACAAATAAACTACAATATCAAAACTACACTCACCAAACTCGGACAGCCTTTTGTTTAGAATTTGGATTTTGAGATTTATTTGTGATTTGTATTTTGTTATTTGGAATTTAGCTCAAAATCCCAAGCTACTTGCATCCATTTCTTCCCAGTCACCTCCCACGTCTCTATATACTTTTATTTTATGCGTTAACTCACTATCTGAATACTTATATTCAGTATTAGCAGTAGCGCCTTGGCGATGCGAGTAATGATGTTCAACGCCTGTTACCGCAGGCTTGCTCGTACGCACTACCCGCATTGGTCCAGCAGGGCCTTCAAACTCGAGCACTTCCTGCATACCCCCATGTTCTCCTTCCAAATTCTCCCTGTACCGCTCAAGGTCTGGGTATTTATCCTCAAGCATTTCGCACATTTGATCCCATTTTTCTTCAGTCATAAGAGTGGAATTAAGAATAAAGAATTATGAATTAAGTAAAGAGAATATAAGACCTACTTGCTCTTTGGGGCCCCATACCTCGTATAAGTCCTATTACTGTATTCCTTGTAAAATTCCCTCGGTTCCATATACAGAACCAAGCGATTTTAGAACAAGTGGTAAAATCACACCCATTGCAAGCAACGGTATTACTATAAGAGCAACAGTTATAATTAACTGCCACTTCATGTAATTTTTCGTCTTTCGTGTATGTTCCAAAATCTCCAACAATATTTGACGATCAGAAACCTCGACTACATGTTCTTGGTTCATAATGTATGATTTATAACTCTAGATCTGACAATCCCGACAAAAGCTTGCAGTTCGGCCGCCAAGCTTAGTGCTTTCTATTATAGTACCACAGCGTTTACAATCTTCTCCTTTGCGCCCATATACAAAATGATACTTGCCCATTTGCCCCCAGGTGCCGTCGGTCCGCACAAAATCCCCTACCGACGAGCCTTTAGCCTCTATTCCCTTTTTGAGTACAGGACAAATTTGATTATAAATAGCCTTCAACGCACGATCCTGCAAACTCCTCACCATACGCGTTGGACGGACCCGAGCCTGGAATAAAATTTCATCACTATAAATATTTCCAATTCCCGCAACCACTTTCGGATCCATCAGCACCAGTTTTATTGGACTCTGTGTCCGTTTTTGCACGGCCGCGTAAAATTGGACATATGAAAATTCTTTAGAAAATGGTTCGGGGCCGAATTCTTTTAGCTCGCGAACTTGATCCATCTCGTCATCACGCACTATTTTAAGATAGCCAAACTGGCGCATGTCATTAAAATATAGCGTTGAACCGTCCGTGAAATAGAAAATGACATGGGTGAATTTACACGGCAGTTGCACGAGTGGCGCCGTGGACCTGTTTAATATTCGATACTTACCACCAGTTTTCTTGCGGAGTCCCCTGTCTTCATATATAAACTGACCTGTCATTTTTAAATGCACCAACATAGACAGCGGCCCAGAAAGGTCAAATATTAACAGCTTGGCGCGCCTTGTAACTGAAACTATTTTTTGACCCTGCAACGAGCTGATGAATGCGCCAACTTTAGTATGACTTACCTTACGAATATTCGAAACAGTTTTTGGCCCAATACTAATAAGCTTTGGTTTTCGCACTTCAACCGAAGCAATGGTTTTTCCTTTCAATTTTGTATGTAGCTCGGAGACGACAGTTTCCACCTCGGGTAATTCCGGCATAAGTTGCGTAAAAGTTCGTACTTCTTTATTATTATATCCGCAACTGTATTTTCTTACCACTTGCAACCGCAGTAGCACAATCATCCAAATACCATAGGAGGTAAAATGGACCCATTTCAAGCATTAAATGAACGAATCAAGAATAGGCCTCTCACAGTCATCATGAATGATGGCGCCCACATAAGCGTGCTTATACTCTACACTTCAGAGGAGGCAAATGTTACAGGAAGCATTCGTCAGATCTGGAGAAACGATGGGATCATAGGATCTAGAAGCACACTACCCATAGCCCATCAAACCAAAGATTCGGAAGTGTTAAGGGAGTTGACTATGACCATCCCGGCCTCAGTTGAACTGTTCCTCGATAATGATATTCTTGTCATTGTTGCAGACCAGGAAATGCTATGGACTGTTGTTACGGACCATGCGCAACTAACCCAACACCTTCCGTATGTTGTTCTAACCTTGGGAATGCTCTTTACGAACCCTGGGAATACTGGCGCTGCTCGTATTTGGAGTACGTTGGTAACAGATAAGATTTGGAGCATGCTCCGTGCATAATGCAGCAGCTCATCCTCAGCCGCGAACACCCTCCAGTGATCGCGGCTAAAATTTTTATACAAAACAAAAGCGGACACATTACTGAGTCCGCTTAACATAACTGCCTATACATTTTTTCGTGAAAACCATTTAGTACAACTTGAGATTGTATTTTCCAAGTGCCAGCCTTCCGCGTTTACCTTTGGCAGGATCTAAATTAAAAAGCGTCACTCCGGCGTTAACTGGCTTACGGTACTTGTCATACCATAAAAACTTTTTATCGGTCCATCGCAGATAGTTAGCCATAGCAGCCAGAATATAGAGATGATGAGAAACCACCAAGATATTCTGTTCTGCAAATTCACGCATGAAGGTATCGTTCAGGGACCTGGCCCGAAATTGTACGTCGGGTACGTTCTCCCCTTGCGGCCAACGGTACCAGTAGTCGCCTTGAAATCGGTGAAGCATGCGCTGCTCGGGATGCAGGGCAAAGAACACTCGCCAATCGTTATAGATTGAAGCCAGACCATGATCCAACTCTCGAAGACGATAGTCTTCGTAAGTCTTAACTTTCTTCAATTCTGGCCAACCCTTTTTCATATGTTCTAGAGTTGTCCAAGTTCTTCCATATGGCGAGACATAAATGACATCTGGGAGCATAATTCGCTCCTTCAAAGCTTGAGCCATAGCCACGGCCGATGCCTGCCCTTCGGCAGTCGTAGGCGTATTATGGTCTCCGTGGCTAGGCGGATATTTTTCCCAAACTTGTCTAGCCAGAGATTGAGTCACTTTCGAATTGGGATCAAGCGCGTAGGCACGCTTGAGTTGCTTATGAAGTGGATCATTCGCTTTATCCAACTTTAGCTGTTGAAAACCCGATTGAATATGACGTACCAACGTCAAACTATTGGGCCACTTAGAACCTTGTGTATTCACAATTTTCCTCCTGTGAAAGGTGCTGAAATAAAACCGCTCGATTTTTGCGGCCTTTAAGCATAGAGATTTTGGGCTTAATCGTCAATGGGTATATAAATCTGCTAAAATACCTCCACATGGTGTACGAACAGTTTCTCAAAGCAATACCACACAAATTTAAACCTGTAGAGCAGGAATTACTTTTACGCGCGTTCAACTTTGCCACAAAAGCCCATGAAGGACAGGTGCGCAAAAGTGGTGAACCATATATTGCTCACCCCATACAGGCAGCTATTATTCTTGGGCAAATTTTCCCTGATGCAACCAGCCTTGCGGCAGAATTTATGCACGACGTGCCCGAGAACACATCGGTCACTATAGAAGATATAACTAAGGAGTTTGGGGAAACTATAACCCACTTAGTAGATGGTGTAACCAAACTTGGACAAGTGCGCCTCAGAAACAGCAAGGACCCGCAGTATGTGGAGACTCTTCGAAAAATGTTTATTGCTACTAGCAAAGACATTCGGGTAATGCTTATCAAACTTGCTGACCGGCTACATAACATGCGCACACTAGAGCACCTCCCTCCAGAAAAACAACTCAAAATTGCTACTGAGACCCTAGAAGTATATGCTCCCATTGCTGCCCGCCTTGGTATAAATACCTGGAAAGATGAACTGGAAGATAGGGCCTTTGCTATTGTGGAACCAAAAACTTTTACCGAAACAAGGGGCAAACTAGCAGAATTGCTGGCAGAGCGGCAGCACAGTCTCAAACAAATTGAAAAAAATATTACCCAAGTACTTAAGATGGAAGGGGTAAAATTTCTCGAAGTGTACGGCCGAACAAAGCGTGTATACTCCTTATACAAAAAGCTACGGAAGTATCCCAGCGATAAGACCAACATCTACGACGTTATCGCCATTCGGATTATTACCAAATCTACCGCTGACTGCTACGCAGCCCTTGGTGTGATTCACAAACATTTCCAACCTGTTCCTGGTCGTATTAAAGACTATATTGGCATGCCTAAACCAAATGGCTACCAGAGCCTACACACTGCGGTACTAGACGAAGATGGGAGCGTCTTTGAGATACAATTCCGAACAGACCTCATGCATGAAGCAGCGGAGCGTGGTGTTGCAGCGCACTGGTTTTACAGCGAGTCGGGTAAACCGAGCGCCACGCAAGAAAAAGCCGGCAAGTGGGTAAGGCAACTGCAGCAATGGCAAGAAGATGCAGTGCAAAGCGAAGACTTTATTGAAAGCCTGAAGATTGATTATTTTAAAGATCGCATATTTGTACTTACCCCTAAAGGAGATGCAAAGGATTTACCAGCAGGCGCTACAGCAATTGATTTTGCTTTTAGCATACACTCGGACGTCGGCTTTTATATGATGGGTGCAAAGATTAACGGAAAAATGAGTAAAATTACGGACACGCTACACCAAGGTGATGTAGTAGAAATTCTGAAAAATAAGCAGCCAGTGAAAATATCTCGCGACTGGCTCAGAAGCGCTAAGACAAGTAGCGCCCGTAACCGCATTCGAGCGTATCTTAATGAGCACGATAAAGGCATTATGCAACGCGTACGCGAACTTAAACTGCAAGATTTTAACTTACCGACTTTTTTTCGTAAAAAATAAACGGGCTGGTTCTAAACCGAGCCCGTCCACGGAATATTCGAACAACTAAGGGGCACATGCCTTTAGGCTGCCTACGCAGCTGCTTTCACGAGCATCCACCCCAGGATGAATCTTAAACCTCCTCTCGCCTGCTGGTGGCTGTACCACTGTACTTATGAATGTTTGTTGCGTGGTATTACAGACCGGGCATTGCCTTGCATCTCTTATTTTGATTCGATCACTCAAAGTACCTGAAAACTTCGTTCGTTTGGTTACCATCTTTCCTCCTGAGACAAGATAATAGAACTGAATACTCGATATTGGCTGTTAAGAACTGCACCTCTTTCCAATAATCTTTGACTCAGCTACTGGTTAATCGTTACCCATGCCATGTAACGACAGGTCAAAATAATTTAAAAGACGCTTACTGTCAAGCGTCTTTTAAAAAATTCATTTTAAAACATTATATCTTCTTCAGCGCGTTTATAGCTGTGAATTTCTTCTGGTCTGAACCAAAGGGAAATTTCATTTGCTGCTTCGTCGGGAGTCTCGGAAGCATGCATTACATTATGAATAGCTCGTTTTTCTACGTTAGCAATGGCAGGACTATCTACTGAATAGTCTCCGCGAATAGTGCCCATCTCTGCAAAAACAGGAAGCGTATGGCCTGCAAGCTTGCGTACCATATCAATAGCGTGGAGCCCTTGAATGACCAGAGCCACTATAGGCCCAGACATCATGTAGTCGTACAAAGACTCTTTTACAATCTTGCCTATCTCTTCTCTGTTATCAGTACCCATGTACTCTTTAACATCTAAATTATATTCAGCGAAGGTCTTAAGGCCCTTATCACCCAGTCTATTTCGCCATTCTTCACTCTTAGGAAAATGTTCATCTAAGTGAGCACGGTCTACCTGGACCATTTTAAGAGCTATTACTTTAAGACCCCGGCGCTCTATACGCTTCACCACTTCTCCGACGAGTCCTCGTTTTACTCCATCTGGCTTAACTAATACAAGCGTTCGTTCTTCTTTAATATGTTTCATAAGCTCTACGTGCGAAATAAATATCTAACATTAATTACCTACTTCTTACCACCAATTGTTACTTTTTCAATAATAACTGGGTCTTTAGGTGGACCATCACTAGTACCAAGAATGGGCACGCCGCCAATTTTCTCTACTATATCCATACCCTCAGTCACCTGCCCGAACACTGTATAACCACCATCCAACATAGGAAGCGGTTGCAGTGCTATATAAAACTGGCTCCCAGAAGAATCACGTTTTGGATTCACTTCATCGCCGGTACGTGCCATAGCTATAGCGCCCTTAGTATGCAGCAATTTAATTTCTGCAGGAATAGTATAGCCAGGTCCTCCCGTACCATTGCCACTTGGGTCACCTCCCTGAATAACAAAGTCTTTTGCTATACGATGAAATGTAAGACAATCGTAAAACCCGCTTTCTGCTAGCTTCACAAAATTTTCAACAGTCTTAGGAGCGGCAGCGGCATCAAGCGCCACTGTAATAGTCCCGAAGTTCCGAACCACCAATGTAGCTACTTTATTTTGGTACTCAACCTTCATATTGGCAAATTTATTAGAATCGTAAGCCCTCGTACAGTTAGGCACAGCCGAGTCCTGTGCTACTTGATTTTGCGGTGTGGTATTCGTAGCGCTGGTAGTGTCCTGCGTAGTCTGGGTTTGTGAGACGTTCTCATTATCAGACCCCGACTTGCGAGTAACAGCGAAAGCAATCCCTGCAATGACCAACACCCCAATCACTACCCATAGTAACGTATTTTTAGACATAGTTCAGTGTATTTGTAATTAGTTTTAAAAATAAACGCTTATTATTAGCGTTTGCATTTTCAATATCGTGAGCATTGTACCACGGCTAGTACATTTAGCCAACCCCGAAACTGCCTAAAATGAAGTAACCCGTATACATTTGAGTCTTATTTGTTTCATGTTCTCTAGGCATTCGCATGCCTTACTTTTCGCAGCAATGATTTCCGAAGAATGAAATATATTATGGCTAGACAGGTATAAAGGATTATCACCTGCATGGCCGTTACGTGGAATTCGCTTACAACCCATTCTGGTCGCGCTAGCAACTGCTGCAAATGCAACATCCACCCAAGTAAATATCCATTAATCCACGCGATACCGCCGCCAACCAAAGGAAGAAATGAGAGAAAACCAAGTGCCATGATTATTTCAACAGGAGGAACTAAAAGCATATTTGCGAGTGGAGCAATAATACTGAGCTGCCCAAAATGCCATAAACTTATGGGCAAGGTAAATACAATGGCGCATGTGGTTATTACACATAATTCAAGCACTTTGTGAAAAGCCCCTACCCGCTCTTTCAATAATTCAAAAAATGGAACACCTAATAAAATGCCGAGCGTGGCCGCTGCACTCAACTGAAAACCTATATCCCAATATAAAATACGGGGATTCTGAAATACCATCCCACTGGCCACAAATAACAAACCGATAACGGGGTAGTACAGTCTCCCACTAAGCATTCCGACCATAAATACGCCGCCCATACATGCGGCGCGGACCACTGAACCACTGGGCCCCGCCATAATTACAAACGCAATAATGCATAATGCAGATAGTATAATTTGTGCCCGCCTCCCCACTATATACGCCGCGTACGCAAGCCAGGTAATGAATATGGATATATTAAACCCCGACACCGCAAGAATATGACTCGTGCCAGTACGTATAAAGTTTTGGGTGACTTCAGGCGGCAATCCACGTTTTGCACCAATTAATATACCGAGTAAAAAATTTCCCCGCACATTGTCATATAAACTTAACAAGTAGCGTACCAACCTAATCTTTAACCTAAGCAATAAACTAACGAACGCATTCGCTTTATTGTGTGCAATTACAATAGCTCTTGGATACCGCATCAATGCATAGGTGTTAAACCGAGCAAGATAGCCGGGGTAATCGAAGTCATCAAATATTCCCGCCTCGACCACCTTACCTCGCACCCACAGTACGTCGCCGTATGTAACACGTGTACTTACCGGAATAGTTATTAGTATCCGCTGCGAATATCCATTCGGTTGTATTGTTATAAGTTGCTTATCTGAACGTACGTCCGGCTCCGTCACTACAACACCCTCAAAATCTTGTTTAGCACCGAGCCAACCCTGAAACTGGTTTGGTTCTTGAAGTACAGAATTAATCCGCCACAATCCACCGGTGATTCCAAGCAAAAACCACGGGACAAGAAAGAATAAAAGCTCCGTGCGAGTATATATACCACCATGTACCGGAGCTCTATGCATATTCAGAAACAGCCAAGCAGCGGCAGCGAGAATTCCACCGTAAAGCCAAAGTATACCAATGGAAAAAGTCGAGCCTACCGCAACCCCAATAAGTAATCCTACGCATATAGCAATAAAGGCTTTGTGCTTGGACATAGTCTCTAAACGAAATACCCTAACACGGCATGGTGTTAGGGTATTCTATAATTATGCATTTTTTACGGCTGCGAGTATGTCATCCTCTGAGACCTCCAGTTGCTCCCGCGTGAGTAAATTTTTAACTTGGTACATATTTGCTTCGACTTCCTTGTCACCAATACAAATTACGTACGGTACTTTTTGCTTATCCGCAGTCTTCACTTGCGATGCAAGTTTACGTCCAGTATAGTCTATTGCAACCTTGATTCCGCTTTCTCTTAGGCGCCTTGCAAGTTCGTCCGCTTTTTTGAAGTATTCAGCATGTATGGGACACAAATACACATTCGCAATTGCCTTATATTCTGGCATAAGCCCATAGACCTCTAAGAAATCCTTTATGGTCACATCACCCATACCAAAGCCAACGCCACCCACTTTCTCTTCTCCAAAAAGCGCTACCAGGTCGTCATACCTCCCCCCACCAAACAGAGAACGATTATTAATGGGGTTTGTATCAAATACCTCAAATACGGTACCAGTATAATAGTCGAAGCCTCGCATAAGGGATGGATCAAATAAAATATTTGCTATACCCTTTACTTTAATTACTTCGAACAAAGCTAGCAGATCTTTGATACCTTCGTTTTCCGGGATAAGAGCTGCAAATTCCTGCAAATTTTTTGTGTTCAGAAGTTCAATGAATTTTTCTGCTTTATCTTTTAGTATTGCTTGCACTTGCAAGTTAAATTCTGTTTTTGGCAACTTGTCTTTTCTATCGATAATCTTAGATAGCTTGTAAGCATCATCCGATGTTAGGTCGAAGACCTCATTGAGTAAGTAATTTACTAATTTGCGATTATTTATCTTGATGGTAAAGTTTTCATCTTTAGCCCCGAACGCTCGCATAATGTCGTAGCTTATAGCTATTATCTCCGCGTCGGATTCTATACTTGTCATACCAAAGACATCAACATTTAACTGCCAGTGTTCGCGAAGACGACCTCGCTGAGGTCGCTCATATCGAAACAAGTTTGGAATGGAATACCAACGTACAGGAAATGTAAGTTCACGTCTTTTCCGAGCTATCATCCTTGCAACAGTTGGAGTCATTTCCGGTCGTATGGTAACATCGCGCCCGCCACGATCGGTAAACGAATATGTTTGCTCGTTCACAATTTCCTCCCCTGTCTTTGCTTTATACAAGGCCGTCTCTTCAAGAATAGATGCGCCATATTCGGCGTAGCCATAGGATTCCACCACCCTGCTCATAGTCTGAAAGATATATTTTTGCACATACATGTCTTCGGGATAGAAGTCTCGCGTCCCCTTGTATGGTTCTTTTGATAATTCCATATACATAGTTTAGCTTATAACAAAATAATAAAAAAGCCTCCATAAGAGAGGCTTGGAGTGCATACGGTTATACATGCAAAACTAGCCCCAGTGGAGAGGAGTATGTGCATGATGTGCTGCGGTATAAGATATGCGCTGCATGGAAGCAGTGTACGGCAAAGTACATACGAGGTCAACCACATAAAAACCCCGCACAAGCGGGGTATTATAGTGGCTATTTTACTACTGGAGTAAGGACAAAGTTGTCTACCAAATCACCCTGATTGTTCTCTTCGCCTTTCCCTATAACCTCAAGTGTGTCACCCCTGCCTGTTACCTGAACTGTATATCGGTGATTCTTCCATACGGGCTTAGTATCATTAGCACCATCTGCGGTAACCGTACCAACACTCTTTCCGTTCCATTTAATTTCAACCTGATTATCTTTCGCTGCTGTCTTTGGCTGAGCAGCAAAATCAAATGATAAATAGTAGGTTCCAGCTTTTGCTTTTACTATCTGACTAATACTTACCAGGCTTTGAGTACGCGCCGAGCGAGCACTTAAGTCCGCTGTATCCAGGCGAGCGAATTGAGAACCGTCGGAGGCCTGCCACCCCATATATCCAGATAGTATTTCCAGCCCTGGCTGGCGGGTCAGACTCATCTGCCTTGGCTTGTCATTTGCCCATGATACCTTCCAACCAAATTGAGGAGTAGTATCGGTTATAACCTTAGATTGAGAACGAATCACATTTTCAAAGCTGCCATTGACTAAGACATTTTCTGAATCAGATATGGGAAGCGGTAGACGAGCAATAGAATTTTGCTGAGAGATGCTGCCATCGCTTGCAGGACTGGTAGCCAAAGACTGACCTTCATTAAATGCTGCCTGTGACTGGTTATAATTAACACTGCCCTTAAGCGAGCTGAGGTTAGTCATGGTTGCTATGGCACCCACCATAAGCATACCGACTAAATATGCACCAGCAATCCCCCACACAACCGGGTCCTGATGAAATGACTGCGGCTGTATACTCTTTTTAACAACACTCCGTGGCATACATGTATTTCAATAAGTTTGTAAACGTAAATTTATTATACCATATAGCCGCCGGGATTTTCTATAAGGAGCACCCTTGCGCAGCGCAAGGGTGCTCCTTATGTCTCTCATCATAAACCAACTACCACTGCAATGCGCCGCCGGTTTGGTATTCTATAACCCGGGTTTCAAAGAAATTCTTTTCTTTGTTCAAATCGGCCGCTTCGCTCATCCACGGGAAAGGATTGGCCACATTCCATTGCGGTGGCAAATTCACGCTCTGCAGACGACGGTCTGCAATGTAGTGAATATACTGTTCAAAACCTGCTGCATTCATACCAAATATTCCTTTGGGGAACACTGTTTGAGCAAAAACAATCTCAAGCGCAGCTGCCTCTTTTACGAGATTTATGACGCGCTGTTGGAACTCTGGGGTCCATAACTCAGGCTGTTCTTCGCAAATAGTTTTTATAAGATACACGCCAAAGTTTAGATGCATAGATTCATCGCGCATAATATATTGAATCTGCTCTGCACTCCCAACCATTTTATGTTGACGCTGGAATCCAAACATAACCGCAAAACTAGAATAGAAGTAAATACCTTCCATAATAAGGCTAAATACAACTATATTTTCCAGAAACTTTTGATCGTTTTCAAACGTACCCGTCTTGAAGTTTGGGTCAAAAATTCCCTCGTTAAATGACAACACAAAACTTGCCTTGTTGTATATAGCATCTATCTCGCGGTACATGTTGAAAATTCTACCTTCATCCATGCCAAGACTTTCCACAATGTACTGATATGCATGAGAATGTATAGCCTCTTCATATGCCTGGCGAAGTAAGTACATGCGCACTTCAGGACTGGTGATGTGCTTATACGCTGCCATTACTATATTATTGGCCGCAATAGAATCTGCAGTGGTGAAAAATCCGAGCACGGTTTCGAATGCCCTTCGTTCATCGTCAGTCAGTACTGTAGAAGACTTCCACTGTTCTATGTCGAGCTGCATTGAAATTTCCGTAGGAAGCCAATGATTGGCGTTTGCGGCATTATAGGTTTGCCAAGCAGCAGCATGCTTCATGGGGTAGAGCTGGATTACGTCGGCATCTTTCCCGTTAATAATACGGCGGGCATTTATATCTACTCGTTGATTGGTTCTATTAATGGGCATAGTTTTAAATAGGTATAAGGTTTAGGGTTAATAGCGGCCAGCATGGTAAAAGGTTTTTGGCCTTAGGGCTTAATGGCCAATAACTTTTGGCCAAACTGGCCGCCACAACTTACAACGTATTACCAGTTATTGGCAAGCTTCACAGTCTGGATCGTTAATTTTACACGCCTTCCAAACCTTACCATCTATAACAACAGTTTCGTTTGTATACTCACCACTTGCCTGCGCCGGCGCTGAAGGCATTGCGCCCAGAACCCCACTTTGAGAGGAAGGTGGCGTGTTCGGCAATATGGGCTGAGTTGCCGCGGCCTGCTGCTGGCCAATTTCCGCACGCACTTGTACTGCGGCCGCTACTTGGACAACTGGCACAGGATCGGGCTTACTCTCTGCAGCTAACGCCTCCAGCACACCCATGACTGCTTCCACTGGCTGCGCCTGTGGCAAGACAGTAGGGACAGCTTGCTGAGACAGAGGCGCGGAATTATCTCTTGTATGTGTAGCTCCGAACTCAGTTGTGTTTACCGTAGACTTTTCTACTTGTGAGGCAGCGAGGGTACGAAGATAGTAGGTAGTCTTAAGACCCATCTCCCAAGCATACATATAGATATCATTTATATCCTTGCCGGAGGTGCCTGAGTAGAAAATATTCATACTCTGACTTTGATCTATCCACTTTCCTCTATACGCGGCTGCGCGAATAAGCCACTTCGGGTCCACTTCAAATACTTCTTTATACTTTGCCTTTAGCTCCTGAGGAATACTCTCAATATTAGCTAACTTTCCATCGTTAAATTTAAGCTGTGTAAGAAGCGCATCGTTCCATAGCCCTGCTTTCTTTAAGTCCTTAACCAAGTACTCATTTACCACTACAAAATCCCCGGAAATATTTGCCTTTACGTAGATATTTTTATATATAGGCTCAATAGATGGTATGGCGCCGGAAATATTTGAGATGGTGGCAGTTGGCGCTATGGCCAAGCAGTTCGAATTACGCATACCCCATTCCGCTATGTGTTTGCGTACAGGCTCCCAGTCAAGTTTTCCGCCGGCTTTCACATCTATCTTTTGACCACGCTCTACTTCCAAAAGTGCAATAGTATCTTGCGGCAAAAGTCCCCGGTCCCACTTGGATCCCCTATAGCTTGAGTACGCACCGCGTTCCCGAGCCAGTTTTGAAGAAGCCAAAATAGCATTGTAACTTACTGCTTCCATACTGCTATCTGCAAACTCAACCATAGCTTCAGAGTCAAAATTTACGCCAATCTGATAGAGTGCATCGTGGAAACCCATAATACCGAGACCCACGGGACGATGACGCATATTGCTACGCTGCGCATCTACTGTTGGGTAAAAGTTTATATCAATTACGTTATCGAGCATACGCATACCCACTGCTACAGTTTCAGCAATAGCTGCAAGGTCGAGCTTGCCATCACGTATATGACGAGCCAGGTTTACCGAACCAAGATTACACACCGCAGTTTCATCTGCAGAGGTGTTGAGGGTAATCTCAGTACACAAATTTGAGCTATGTACTACACCAGCGTGGTCTTGTGGACTTCGTACGTTAGATGGGTCCTTAAATGTAATCCAAGCATGACCAGTCTCAAACAACATGGACAGCATTTTTTTCCATAGGTCTTTAGCCTTTACCTGGCGGAAGAGCTGGAGTTCTCCGGCAAGACCTTTCGCTTCGTACTGCTCATAACGCTTCTTAAATGCAGCGCCATACAAATCATGCAAATCAGGTACTTCGTTTGGACTAAACAGGCTCCACATGCCATCTGCCTGAATTCGCTGCATAAGCAAATCAGGGATCCAGTTTGCAGTATTTATGTCGTGTGTACGACGGCGCTCATCACCGGTATTCTTGCGAAGTTCCAAGAACTCTTCTACGTCCCAGTGCCAACTTTCTAGGTACACGCAGGCAGCACCGCGACGACGGCCACTTCTGTTAATAGAAATTGTGGTATCGTTAGCGATTTTCAAAAATGGAATAACCCCTTGGCTCTCTACAGCGGTAGTCTTAATAACGGCACCAGTACCACGAACCGGAGTCCAATCGGTACCGCAACCCCCCGTGTACTTTAAGAGCTGGGCGTTGTCGCTATAGGATTTAAATATCAAATGTAAATCATCTGGTACAGTGTTAAGGAAACACGAAGAAAGCTGGGAATGGATCATGCCCGCATTAAATAATGTCGGACTGGAGGGCACATAACGGAGCTTCGACATCATGTGGTAGAACTCAATTGCACGCTCTTCCTTCTTATCTTCTTTTAAGGCCACGCCCATAGCAACACGCATCCAAAAGAACTGAGGAGTTTCTAAAATATCTTTCGACTGTATATCTTTAACTAGATATCGATCAGCTAAAGTCTGGGCTGCGAGATAGTGAAACAAATGATCATTCTCCACTACCAGCTCACCGGCAAGACGACGCAAGTCAAACGTAAGCAAACGGGCATCTAGACGACCCACAGAAACACCACGTTCAATGGACCGGGGAAATACCCCTTGGAGCTGCTCTTCCAGCTGGTCATACTTCACCTGTTCAGTACCCAGTATCCCTTTATATAGCCGCATGAGCAAAGCACGCGCAGCTCCATACGAATAGGCTGGGTCGCGTTCTATGAACGAACGCAGAACCATAATAATGGCCCGCTCTATATCGCTCGTAGACATATCCTCATGCACCTCAAGTTGCACCTGAGCCACAACCATAGCAACATCAATATCCTGCGCAAGTTCTCCAAGTAAAAGCTTTAAGCTACTAGCAAGCTTATCTACGGAGAATAGTTCTTTTTGTCCGGAACGTTTTATTATGGTCAAACCCTGCTTTTCAATTTTTTTTAAAACTTCTGCCTTTTGCTCCTCGCGAATTTTCGTATGTTCATACCGATAAATAATGTAAGACTTAGCCACGTCAAACTGCTCTGCTGCCATGAGCTCACGTTCAACCGCGTTTTGCACATCTTCCACCCCTGGCATACGATCGCTAAATGTAGCATCCATGCTCTGTACCACTCGCTGTACTACTGATTGTACCAATGCCTCATTTGGGCCTCCATATACCTGAAGGTATGCGGCACGAACCGCCTGCATTATTTTTTCTGGATCAAACGCGACAACATCACCACTGCGTTTTTTAATTTGGACTAGAGCTGTGTACATAGACGTGAAAATTACAAATTACAAATATCAAACGTCAAGTAAAAATGAAGTCAAAAACTACAAGTGCTAACTTGCACTTGGAATCTGGAACGTATAATTTACTTGAAATTTAATATTTGGCATTTGGACCTTACAAACCTATAGCTTATTTATTTCCGCTTTAAAATCTTCTATATCTTCAAACACCCTATACACGGCTGCAAAGCGAATATATGCCGCCTTGCTGACTCGCTTTAGCCGCCTCATAACAATATCGCCCACTTCCCCACTTGTAATTTCAGAATTAACAGACTTCTTCTGAATATCCTGTTCTATTCCCGATATTATCTTGCGAAGGGTTTCATCAGTATGCGGCAGTTTCCAGAATGCCTGGCGTACCCCTCGCTCTACCTTTTCCCGCGTGTACGGTTCTCTACGACCTTCGCGTTTTAGAACCGTTAAATCGAGAATTTCAATTTGTTCATACGTAGAAAAACGAAAACCGCAGGCCTCACACTCCCGACGCCGACGAATGGCATCTTCTTCCTCAACTGGCCTGGAATCCACTACTTTTGTTTCATCTTTTTGGCATCGTGGGCACTTCATCTGTTTTTGTTAGAAAATAAGCCCCCGTAACGTACTTAGCACGACGTTCGGCTGGGATAAAATACTATATATTGTGTTTCAATGCTTGCTTCTAATACCATATGTAGTATAGCGTACACGGAAAAATTGGTCCCCGAAAAAAGTTGGCGTGCGTGTGCGGAGCTGATTTGGTTATCCACAATAGTCGAAAATAAAAACCTACCAGAGATGGTAGGTAATGTGAACAAGAGATAAAGATAGCTACAGATATACGAATTGAAGATATGTATTGTATTATCTAGAAAACTACTTATTTCATTTTTCGTCTTATAAAAGCAGGTATATCTATTTCATCATCTGCATCACTACTTGCTGCCGGGGCCTCGCTAATTGGGGTAAATTGCGGTCTTCTTACCTCCGGACGAGGTTCAACTATTGGTGCAGGCGTAGGCGGTGTAAAGGTCCGACGTTCCTCTACGGCAGCCAATACTGGGGCCTGCTCAGGACGACGAGCATGCTCGTCAAAACCAGTGGCAATAACCGTAATGCGAACCTCATCGCCCATCTCTTCGTCAATAACCGCACCAAATTTTACTCGAGCCTCAGGATCAATACTCTTAGTAATAGTTTTAGCAGCCTCGTCAATTTCGAACATTCCAAGTGACGATCCACCGGTAATGTTAAACAACACGCCTTTAGCCCCATCAATTGATAATTCAAGGAGCGGAGAGTTCACAGCCATACGTGCAGCATCTTGGGCCCTGTTTTCTCCACTTGCCCGACCTATACCCATGAGTGCTGTTCCCGCATCTTGCATTATACTACGTACGTCTGCAAAGTCAGCGTTGACCACACCATGGCTCGTAATAAGATCGGAAATACCGGCAATACCCTGTCTGAGAATATCGTCAACGGTACGGAAAGAATCTATTAGAGATGTCTTTTTATCTATAATTTGTAATATGCGATCATTATGTATAGAAATAATGGCATCTACTTTATCTTTCAAATTAGCATAGCCCATTTCTGCAACTTCTTTCCTTTTCAGGCCTTCAAAAGTAAAAGGCTTAGTCACAACAGCAACAGTGAGGATGCCGCGATTCTTTGCCAACTCAGCAACAATAGGCGCTGCGCCAGTACCCGTACCACCACCTAACCCACAGGTAATAAACACCATATCAGCATTGGCAATTACTTCTTCAATCTCTTCCTGCGACTCTTCTGCTGCCTGACGACCAACATCAGGATTCATTCCACTCCCAAGACCCTTGGTGAGGCTTTTTCCAATGTGAACCTTTTTATCAGCGGCGTTATTATGAAGCGCCTGGGCATCAGTATTTATCGAAACAAATTCAACACCACGAATACCGAGCTCGGTCATACGGTTAACAGCATTACAGCCACCACCGCCTACACCAAGTACTTTAATTCGTGCAAAAGTTTCAATTTTTGGCTTAACTTCCATTGTTTTCTTCATGTAACGCGATCATAATAACCTGTACGGACTCGCGAATCCACCCACCCAGGTGGGGAACCTATGCGAATATACAAATCATAACAAATTATACCAATAATACAACCATTGCTCAGATTATTCGCACAACCACCTTTAGATTTTAGGGTAAAAATGATTTAAACCAACGTTTTAATTTAAGCACATTGGCATGTTCGAGCAACTTGTTTCCACTTCCGCCACCCCCCGCCGTACCTGTTGCGTATACCCGCGACCACATAATAAGTCCGCACACAGCGGCAAACGACGGGTCTTCGACTTTATCAATGATGGTTTTTAAACCTTGCAAGCTACCCAAACTTGCAGGGAGTCGCAGGGCCACTTTCGCATATTCAGCAATACCTGGAAGATTACTCGTCCCTCCTACCAGCACAACTCCTGCGGGGAGTTTGCCGTCCCTATTCACGGCCTTAAGCTCTTTACTGACATACTCAAAAATTTCTGCAAGCCGAGCTTCAACAATATCTACAATATCAAGCCTGGAAATTTGTTCGGTTTCTGATTCGTCTATTTTGCCAAGATCAATTTGCTGATGCACGTCTACTGCTTCTTTATTGGCGTGTCCATACAGAACTTTCACGCGCTCTGCAGTTTCTATGCTTGTCCGGAGCCCTATAGCCAAATCATTGGTTATGTGCAAACCACCAATAGGTAAAATCGCTGTATGCAGCAAAGTATTCTCCTCGTAAACTGCAACGCTCGTAGTGCCAGCACCTATATCTACTACAACTACGCCCAGCTCTTTTTGTTTACGACTTAGTACAGCCTGGGCAGACGCCAAAGGCGACACTACCAGCTCCTCTACCGATAGGCCCGCCTGACTTGCAACACGATGTAAGTTCTTAATGAGCGGGCTCGATCCGTGCACAATAGTCGTATCAACTTCTAACCGCACTCCTGTCATACCAAGTGGGTCTTTTATCCCCTCTTGTCCGTCCAAAACAAATGCTTTTGGTATGACATGAATAACTTCCCTATTAGGGGGAATCGATACGGCTTGAGCCGCATCAATAACGCGCACCACATCTGCCTCACTTACTTCTCCATCCGCTTTGGACACTGCAATAACACCTTTTGAGGTAAGGGAAGCGATGTGACTACCGCCAACAGCAACCAAACAAGAATCTACAGGGACTGCGGTCATCCGTTCAACTTTTTCCAAAACCGTTGAAATAGACGAAACCGCTTCGTCTAAATCTACAATTACCCCACGGCGCAACCCCGCCGAAGGAACTGACACAGCACCAATTACTGCTGGCTCCCCACCTTCGGGATCAAGCTTTACCTGAACCACACGAACAGCGTGGGTACCAATATCAATTCCAGCAATGTAACGGTCTTTAGACATGATAAGTTAAAAGCTTACAAGGTTCATAAAGTGTATAAAGTAATACTTTAAGAACTTTATAACTTGATGGACTTTATAAACTAATTTAGTTTTTCTTTAAGCACTTGAGAAAGAAGGGCGCCATCCGCGGAAGCACCAAATCGCTCCTTAAGCATTTTCATCGCAGCGCCGAAATCCTTCGTTGTCCAACCATGCGTAGCAGCAAGCTCGTTAACAGCAGACGATATATCATCAACACTGGCTTGCGCAGGCAGAAATTCAGCAAGTAGAGCTGCTTCAGCAAGCTCAGATTTCGCGAGCTCGGCACGGCCGCCTTTTTCAAATTCACCCGCTGCTTCCTTTCGCTTTTTATATTCTGACTGAATGACCTGCTCTATTTCGGCAGATGTCAATTCATGGCCCATTGCAATTCGCTCATTTTTTAGTCTGGAAAGCAATAAACGAAGTGTGCTTGATTTTATTGTCTCTCGGGCCTTAAGGGCCGCAATAGAGGCTTGTTCTATTTCAGATAGGGTCATATATATGTTTGTCTGAGCACAACACCGTAACAAGTGAGCAATATAACAAGCGAGTACACGAAACCATTATGGCAACCCATAGCACTTGTTATATTGCTAGTTCGTTCAACTGTTATAGATTAGCGTCTACCAGGACGTTTTACTGGCTTGCCCATTTTCTTCAGCTCTTCACGGAGTTCGCGAAGCTCAGAGCGACGACGGGCTGCAACGCGCAATAAATTACGGCTCTTACCTGGTTCAAAAAAACGAGTTTTTCGAGCACGTATTAAAATACCGCTCTGTTGAATTTTGCGGTTGAAACGCCTTAGCAAACTTTCGAATGTTTCGTTATCTTTACGTTTAACTTCTACCAAAGTAACTCACCTCTCTCTCTACAAGATTAACCGGACACAAACATTAGCATTAAGCCAAATTTGTACATTTTTAATACATTAAAAGTAGTACCGGTCTTGGTAAACTGTACCATGTTTATACACTAAGGGTCAAATATCTACACTTCTATATCCAGAGTAAGCCATACTAGGACATAAAAAACACTTCTTAGGCAAGAAGTGTTTAGCAATATTATAAAAAAGTTTATTTTATTCTGGCAGTTGCTTTCCACCCATTACATGCAAATGAACGTGAGGTACTATCTGACCGCCTTCCTTTCCAACATTAAAGGACAATCGATACCCGGTCTGACCAGCACCCTTTTCATTTGCTATACGTTTTCCAGCCAAAATCATTTTACCAAGCAGGCTCTGATGCGCTTCCGTCATATCATTTACCGATGGAATATGTTCTTGGGCAATTACCAACACATGCACTGGTGCCTTAGGTAGAATGTCTTGGATAACTAAGACATCCTGGTCCTCATAAAAAATTTGAGCAGGGACTTTATGTTGAGCAATATTACAAAATACGCAATCGTCATTTTCCATAGTTGTCAGTTCTATAGTAGTAGGCAACTTACCACGTACTACTAATTATTAGCGACCAAGCCGCTTTTTCACTTCATCTACAATTTTATCATAACTAAACACTTCTTGCATGCCGCTTTTCACATCACGGAGTATTACCACCTCGTCGACCGCCTCTTTCTGTCCAAGGATGAGGGCTATGGGGCTACTTGCTTCCTGAGCTGCTTTAAGTTGGTTCTTAACTCCGGCATATCCGAAATAATCGAACACTGCCACTCCTGCCTCTACCAAATCCCGGAATAAACGTAAGCTTCTTTTTGCTGCAAGCTCACCAAGCGGCACCAGATATACTTCTGCAGGTCTTCGTACGGGCATAGGAACCGGTGTTTCTTGGCGCTCTAAGAGCGCACGGTGTAGCAAACGTAAGCTACCATGAAGTCCAAAAGCGTGAATATTCTTACCTCCGAGTCGCTGTAGCAATCCCGTATGCCCCTCAGCTTCAGCAACTACATGTGCACGATTTTCTATTTTCAGCTTCAAACATGCTACGGTACCAACCGCACCTTCCACCCCCACCAGCAAAGGGTTCAATTGATAGGGAATTTGTAACTCCTCAAGCGCTTCCAAAAGATTAGTAAAAGATTTTCGAGAAGTTTCATCTAAATGATCGAGTATGGTTGGAGCATCTGATAATACGGACTGGCAGTCAAGCTTACCACATCTAAGCACTTCTAAAGGTCGCTCAGCAATTTTATCTGCGCACGCATCGCAAAGTTCGTACCGCTTACTCTTGAGAAAATCGCGCAATACTGATTGATAGCTCTCCTGACTAATGCTATTACCGCAGGTATTAACTTCAAATACTACATCCGTAAGACCAAGAGCAGCAAATAACTGCCATGCCGCCCCCAAAACCTGGGCTTCAGTTAAATGGTTAAAAGTACCCCATACCTCAAGCCCGAACTCATAATCAGTTTCAAGCTGTTTGGGGGCCGCCCACGTGCATGAACCACTATAGCCCCACTTAGTAAGCTGCGGCTCACCCTGTTTTGTTTGCGCCAACACCCTAAGCAAAGAGGGTAAGAGACTGGAGCGAAGCGCAATATTCCTTGCTGCCGCTTCGGTAACCACGAGCTGAGTTACGCGATCTGAGGCAGGGCCGTGCACCAACGAATACAGGGACGGATCTTCAATAATAGGTAATTCTACTCGAGTAAACCCATACTGATGCGTATATCTATCGAATGCGGACAAGAGCGATTGCCAGACCGCGTCCTGGCTCGTTACGATGTCAAAGTTACCGGGAAGACTCGCGGCTTTTTTAACAACTGGGGAAGTAGGTATTTTTTTCTCCATGGTAGTACGTAAGGATTGCACTATTCTAATGACAAGTTATACGGGACGACTGTGTGGGCGGGAACCCATATGCAATCAATGGCTAATCTGTTGCATATTCTATTGTGAAGAATATGAATGATGCGGAATAATTCCAAATAATCGAAGCGGAAGCACCCTAAGCCAAACTTTTCCAACTATATCAGATTTAGGGAGAGCCCCCCATACACGAGAGTCGCTACTCTGCAAACGGTTGTCACCTAGCACGAAATATTGATTTTGCCCAAGCTCTACAATATCAGGCCTACCCAAGGTAACATTCTGATTCGGCAAGTATGGCTCGTCGAGTACAAATCCACTTGGATGCTCAGAGTTTATAATTACCACTCTCCCCTGTTGTATGCTCACCCGCTCACCCGGCAAGCCAATAATGCGTTTAATAAAGTATTGATCAGGATCCACTGGGTACTTAAACACTATAACGTCGCCCCGCTGAGGATCATTAAATCTGTACGAAAGTTTTTGAATTATTAAATATTCACGATTGTGAAAATTAGGCACCATAGACGATCCAGAAACCACGAATGGCTCAGCAATAAAGGGTCGAATAATAAGCCATACCAAAACAAATGCGGTAAAAAACACTTTCACCAAATCCCATATGAACACGGCTATGGATTTCACCGTAGTAGTAACCTCAGCCTCTTCTTCAGTTGGCGTTTTATTTTCTGCGGGCAATGTATTTTGATTATTCACTGTTGTAAATTGAAAATACTAAGATGGGTATGTTGCTTATTTGAGATTGGAGACAGAGCCAGAATCAATCTACAATCTAAGATACGCAACGCGAGTGGCATGGTAGCCACTGCTGGATTCGGACCAGCGACCTTTCCGATGTGAACGGAACGCTCTAACCAACTGAGCTAAGTGGCCATGGAGGATAAGGAGTTCACTTGCCTATCCATTACAGCTTTAGCGAAGGCAGAAGCTGATTGTTTCGAGTCAACCCTGAGCCGGCGAAGCGACACATACCATAGCCTACTACGAAAGAGTAAAATACGGAGCTGCCAACCAACGCCGCAACACAGAACAGGTTACACCCACTATATCACTCGTATTAGAACAATGCAAGGTAAAAAACCGCACAAAAAGCACAATATTTGCTATACTGTACGGAGGTTAGCAAATTTTGGATAAATAGTTAGAGGTTACATACATAGTCAATACTGAACTTGGTAAACCAAGGCTGTCTTCGCAGCCACGTATACATGAAGTGTGTTTTTAATTCCTGTAGTCACTACCCCTGCCCAACCTCTTTTACTTTGGATACCCTATATGACCGATCCTCGTATATCCCATTCGCTAGACAGTGCTTATAAAGCACCTCAAATATCCGTATATAATGGAAAGCCAAAAAATACCCCGCGAAGAAAACGGTGGTGGCTCTGGAGTATCATAATAATTGTTGGACTTATTCTAGGAGTTACTTCAGCGGCACTCATCGCTGCTCGCAAGTGGTCTCGACTAAGCTTTGTTGGCAATCAAGGCGGCTTTTTTGGGAGCGCCAAAGACCTCATTCAAGGCTCGACTGGACAAGTTCCGCTTGAAGGTGAGAAAACGGGTGTAGTACGCGTATTATTACTTGGCATTGGTGGTGAGGGGCATGACGGACCTTACTTATCCGATACTATTATTGTGGCGCAGCTAAAATTGGATACAAATGAGGTATCTTTAACCAGTATCCCTCGTGATTATCAAGTCAAGCTACCAACGGGCGAATACAGAAAGATTAATGCAGCTTTCGCGGAAGGATATTATCAACACAAGGATTGGGATGAGGCAGGCCGGTGGGCGCGAGATACAGTGAGCAAGCTTTCGGGCTTCGATATACCCTATTTTGCAGTTGTGGACTTTAGCGGGTTTGAACAAGCAGTCGATCAGGTAGGAGGGGTTGATGTAGTAGTTGATCGCACCTTCACAGACTATCAATACCCTAACAGTACGAATGGGTACCTCCCTCCCCAGACCTTTACCGCTGGTCCCCAGCACTTTAATGGTACGCAGTCCCTTATCTTCGCACGATCACGACATGCAGCGGGTCCAGAGGGATCGGACTTTTCTCGAAGTCAGCGCCAGCAAAAGATTATCCAAGCATTTCGGGAAAAGGTACAAAAACTCAATCTAGTCACCGATAGCGGGCAGCTAGCAACTCTCCTGCAAACATTTGCCTCACACTTCCATACAAACTTTACCCCTGGCCAGCTACTGAGACTGGCGCGCATAGGTCAAAAGATGGATGCACATAGCGTAGTGGCCACAAGCTTAGACCCAATCACGGGGCTCGTGTGTCCAGAAATTACTGAGGAAACGAAGGCATACATCCTTGCTCCATGTGCAGGAAAAACCATAGATGACATTCAGAATTATTTTAAAAATGCCCTGGCCATTGGCAAACTCGCTAAAGAAAAGAGCGTTGTGTGGATAGCAACTGCTAATCCAAAATCTTCAGTATATAAACGAATAGAAAACGACTTACAAGAAGCAGGCCTTACTGTCTGGCCCATTACGTATAACGATGTACAACCTGATCAAAGCGTAATATACGAGATCAATGCAAAACCTGCTACTAGCGAATATATTAGATCCATCCTTAGTGCTCGCGAAGTGACGGTCCCTCCACCAAATATTAAAATAGACGCAACCAGAAGCGACGTTATACTTATTCTCGGTAACAATATTCCCGAACGATTTACTAAACCACTTCCTGCGACAACCCAAAAAACAACCCCCCTTATAACTCCTCCATCTCCTGAACCAATTCAATAGTACCGAAAGTTCATAAGGCTCATACCGTCCGGAACTAATGTAAAAACTTTGAGAACTTTATAAACTTTTAACTTCCACATATATGTCTTTACCCATAGTTGCACTGGTAGGTTTGCCCAACGCCGGCAAGTCAACATTCTTTAATAAAATCGTTGGCGGCCAAGTAGCAGTAACTTCTGAAGTAGCAGGTACGACCCGTGACAGACAATATGCGGAAGTACCATGGAATGGAGCTGTATTCAACATGACCGACACAGCTGGTCTGGCATTTTTTGGTGATCAGAATGAGCTAGAACGTTCGGTAAAGAAACAAATTGATAGAGCCACGAAAGAGGCTGACGTACTCGTATTACTAGTAGATGGCAAGGCCGGCGCTGATACCATGGACCGTTCCGTATTGCTTGCATTCAGAAAAATAAAAAAGCCTGTTGTCCTTGCAGTTAACAAACTTGATTCACCCAAGGATCTTGAAAGCATCACTGCTCCTTTTTACAAGCTCGGTATTAAAGCCGTGTTCCCTATTTCCAGCGTTACCGGACGGGGTATTGGCGACCTTCTCGATCACGTAGTCTCCCTCCTCCCCCAATCCACATCTGAACCTACAACCTACAGCCTACAGCCTACAACCTCTATCGGTGTTGCAATAGTGGGTAAGCCAAACGTTGGCAAATCCAGTATTTTTAACCAAATAGTAGACGATGAACGTGTGGTGGTCTCCGATGTACCTGGCACAACCCGAACTGCCATAGATAGTACGGTAACGATAGACGGTGATGAATATACGTTCATAGATACGGCTGGCCTTAAGAAAAAAGAACACCGCCAAGCACGTCCCGATATATACTCCGGCTTTCAAACATACAAATCCATCAGACGCAGTGACGTCTGTCTCTTTGTCATAGACGCCAGCCAACCAGTAACTAGTCAAGACCAGGCAATTGCCGCAGAAATTATCGACCAAGAAAAAGGGTGCATTATTCTTGCCACTAAAATTGATGTATACCTGAAAGGCTCAAAAAGAACCGGCACAGCGGGGGCAGGTAAGAAAAATAAAGACTCGACCATTACTGAATCTGAGGTAGGCAGCTTACAAGCGTACATTAGTCACCATTTCCCTTTCCTCTGGATGTGTCCTGTATATTTCGTCTCTGGACTTACCGGCGAGGGCATAACCGATGCCCTTAAGAATATAAAGCCAATTTACGAACGCCGACACAAGGAAGTAAGTCAGGAAGAGTTAGACGCATTGTTCAAAAAATGGATGAAGATTGCTCCACCTAAACGCCTACTCGACCAAAAGGAGCCCAAAGCCTACGGCCTGAAACAAATTGCTACCGATCCACCCAAATTTGAAATTCTAGTAAATCACACACCAGCCATACAAGAAACATTCCGCAAAACTATAGAAAATGCCATCATTAAAGATCTCGACTTTTGGGGAACACCGATTAAGGTGCATAAAATAAAAAAAATATAAATATATAATCCCGAGAACTACTGTTCCCGGGATTTTAAGACCCTGTGCCCACAGCCCCAGCAGAACGAGAGCGAGGATTAAAATCCATATCCACTTATAATTGGACTTTGGTTTTTGTATCCTACCCGCGCCTTTGCAGGTATAACATTGCTCCCACCCCCAATCATTAGGTGTGTGGTTCACCTGGCATGCTCCATGACAGGTAGGACATGTCTTAGTGGTTCGCAAATACTCATCTTCGGGACTTCTCATACAACCCCCTTTCGGTCATTCCAAGAGTAAGTTCCTGGAACCAACCTAGTATACTCCTTGCACCTGAATTGTCATCTCCTGCTATAATAAAAACATGAAGCTCATTATAGGCCTAGGAAACCCTGGAAAAAAATATGAACACACGCGACATAACGCTGGATTTTTGGCAATTGATTATTACTTGAAAGATATAGAAACCATTTCTTGTAGCTCACAGTTCCAAGGTCAGATCTGCGAAGTACATTTCGCAGCGCAAAACAGTCATGGCGGCCCGATCAAAACTTTTTTCGTGAAACCGCAGACATATATGAATAAATCAGGTGATGCAGTCGCAGAAATAGTAAAATTTTATAAAGCAGATCCGGAGAATGATTTGCTTGTTATCCATGATGAAATAGACCTGAAATTTGGGTTCTGGAAACCTGCGTTTGACTCCCGACCCGCTGGTCATAACGGCGTTAAGAGTATCATTCAGCAGCTTGGTACACAAAAATTCAACCGCATCCGTATAGGTGTTGAGTCAAGAAAATCTAGACTAGAAAGCCCCACCGACGAATATGTACTAAAGCCATTCTCCGCAGATGAATTGTCTGCACTACAGCAAATAATATTTCCTGAAATACGAAAGAGCATTGAACAGTTTATCCTGAGTTAAATTAAAAATCCCGTTCTTTTATGAACGGGATTTTTACTTGTTTCTACCACCCCACCTGCAAGTGAAAGATTACAGACAATCGCCTATAAATCTTTACTTAACGCTAGTAGCAGAAGGTAGGAGGGATGACTTCTACGTTCGCACTTGCAAGCAGGATGCTAGAAACAACAACTTTATTAAACAAAACTAACTGTTACTTCTATATTATACCCCTTTCGAGCAATCTTGTCAATAGGGACCGATAGTAAGAATAATGGCCAAGAATCTTGCGATTAAAGGCCTACAGCCTTACAAATTAGCTGCTTCGTTTAAGTTTATTGACTCATCGCTGTAACCCCATGGACGATATTATATACCTCCACTGCCTTAATCTTTTTCCTAAATTCGGCCCTAAGAGGCTTCTTATGTTAGCGAACTTTTTTGAAACACATAAGGAAGCCTTTAACGCGCCCACCAATGCATTATGTGCTGCGGGATTAACCAACGATATCGCAGAACAATTTAGCGCCTTCCGAGCAACAGTCTCGCCGTTACAAGAACAGGAGAACCTCCGTGTATTAAATATAGGCTTACTGGCTTTGGGAGACCAAGCCTATCCTCAGCTACTCTCGGAAATCTCTGACCCACCAGCCCTGTTATATTACCGCGGAATCCTTCCTGCATCCGATGGGATTATGCTTGCTGCAATTGGCACACGGAAAATTACAACGTATGGACGAAGTATTGTCCCCCAGATTATCTCGCCTCTCGTAAGTGCTGGCATTACTGTTGTTTCCGGTATGGCATATGGAGTCGACGCCCTTGTGCATAGACAAGCAATTGAGCAACAAAGACCTACCGTTGCAGTGCTTGGTTCTGGAATTGATGAAAAATCCGTTTACCCTAAAGAGCATGTACTACTCGCCGATGAAATTATTAGTGCTGGCGGTTGCCTCTTAAGTGAGCATGCTCCAGGTACACCAGGCTTTAAACAGAACTTTATTGCACGAAACAGAATAATTGCAGGGCTCGCTATAGGCACGCTCGTTATAGAATGCGGTCTTAAAAGTGGTTCGCTTATAACTGCGCACTATGCGCTTGAGCAAAATCGCCGAGTGTATGCCGTACCCGGACAAATCTATGCGCATGAATCACAAGGACCAAATAACTTACTTAAAATGGGCGCACAGCCCGTTACTGAAGCAGCGGATATACTACAAGATTTAAATGTCACTCCCAATCTCAAACCAGAGACTAGCTTTACAGCAACCACCGCCACAGAAGCCATACTTATTGGTATACTAACTAGTAGTCCCCTCTCAAGTGATGAATTAGTAAAGATCACCGGACTGGAAACCTCAGTTGTATCTAGCGCGCTTAGTTTTCTAGAAATGAAAGGCGCTATTAAAAATGTTGGCGCGCAACAATACATACGTGTGCGGTAGCGCACATAAATCACAAACCCCAAACAACAAAATGACAAATAAATTCCAATAATCAAAATTCAAACCCAAGCGGACAATTGAGATTTTGGAATTTAGAATTTATTTGATATTTGTAATTTGTTATTCGAAATATATCTAGACATGACTCGTAAAGCTCTTATTTTCACCCCCATACTTATAGTTGTTATAGCCGCTATTGTGCTGGGCATCTTCGAGCTGAATCATGGTTCTCCTCTAGCACACTTTGCTGCTTCTAAACAAGATAAGTCTCTACAAGATTTTTACACGCAAGCACAAAATGCGGCTGCAGTACGCCTTGAGCAGCAGCAACCTACCACTGTTACCTTTCTCGCCTTTGGCGATATTTCACTTTCACGCAGTATTGCAGCTACCATACAAATAAAGAAAGATCCACTCTACCCCTTCCATAACATAGTGGACCTGCTCAAGTCTAGCGACTTTAACTTTGCCAATTTAGAATCGCCTTTCTCTAAAAGCGATGCATTTACTGCAAAGAATACACTGGTATTCAATGCGCCAAAGGCAAATGTTGCGGGACTTAAAGAATATAACTTTGCAGTATTGAATCTTGCCAACAATCATGCGTTTGATCAGGGCAAAGACGGCATAGACATAACGGCAGAGGTACTCGACAACAATGGCCTACTTCACATGGGCACAGGCGAAACCCTAGAGGAAGCATGGACCCCAGCTATTATAGAAAAAAATGGAATTAAGATAGCCTTTATTGGTGCTTCATACTCGTCTGTAAATGACGGCGGCAAAACACTGAATAATTATGTTGCCCGCATTGAAGATGTGGACCGACTCACGGCTCAAGTCTCACGGCTCAAGTCTTCTGTTGATTTTATCGTTGTGACCATGCATGCAGGCACAGAGTACACACCGAAAGCTAATCAGTCTCAAATAGATTTTGCGCGTGCCGCCATAGACGCTGGCGCAGATATAGTCATTGGCGCGCACCCACACTGGGTTCAAAATAAAGAAATATATAAAGATAAGCCTATTTACTATTCACTGGGAAACTTTATCTTTGACCAAGATTGGAGCGAAGAAACCAAAAAAGGTCTTGCTCTCAAAATTACCCTTAGTAAACCAGTACGGAGCTCTAAGAGCCGAGGAAGCAATAATAGCGCGACCATAACAGATATTCAGCCATCCGCCGGAATTCAAACCCCCGTAACAACTATAGAAAGTATTAAAGAAATACCACTATATATAAAAGAAAATTGTTGTCCCGCCTTAGTAGAAAAGTAAAAAAAATCGCTTGCGGCACAATGCGCGCAAGCGATAAGCATTCAACCGATGCTTGTTCAATTTTTGCCATGCTTTGCGTCCAATACCTGATGTAAGTACGCGCCCAAGAAGGACGGCACTGCAATGTATAGGTGCAGACCCAACGCTGGCAACACAGCCTGCCACCCACCACCTACAATCATAAGTGGTGTAATAACAAGCGGTAGACAGACTCCGAACAACATAGTCATTTGCCAACACAACCAGTTCGGTTTAGGCATTCAGTCCTCCTTGCCACAGTACTGTAGCAGTTATGGTAAAAGTAAGCGGTTTACGATTACCGTTAAACATTCTCATTCCCCGCGTGAAAGCAGCGTGCTTCTCGTACAAGCGTATATGCTCTCAGTGCTGGCACTAGCAGCACCTCTTCTGCGGCAGTTAGACTTAGCATAATTCCATTACTACCCAGACACCAAGTCCACCTTCTAGAATCGGGAATAGTTACTCCCACTTGCTCTCCAGCAGCACGCAGGATTTGAGCCTGTACCACCCCTGACTCGCATGACCAATTAAACGCAACTTTCATTTTCCCTCCTCTGCAAAGTTACCCACTATCGAGCTGGCACCATCGTACATAAAAATGATATATTTGACAAGACTAGTAGTTCGTGGTTAAAATTCGCCTTGTACTTGCGTTAGCACTCGGATGTGTACATATATAATATAGTAGAGAGTCTAAATATTTTTTCATGTCTAAACCTCTAATAATAGTAGAGTCCCCCACGAAAGCCAAAACCATTAGCAAATTTCTCGCTGGCAAGTACGATGTTGAAGCGTCTTTTGGTCATATTCGCGATTTACCAAAAAGTAAAATATCTATAGATATAGACCACGACTTTGAGCCAACGTACGTTATTCCGCCGAAGGCAGAAGAAACAGTGGCAAAACTGAAAGCACTTGCAAAACATGCTCCAGAAATTATTTTGGCTAGTGATGAAGACCGCGAAGGAGAATCCATTGCCTGGCATTTAGTAGAGGCCCTGGGTCTGAACAAGCACAAGCCAAAGAAAATTGACCCAAACACCCCAACAGCAGACGAACACGTTGGTCATACCGGTAAAGTAAAACGCATTGTATTCCACGAAATTACCAAACCAGCAATTGAGGCTGCCTTGGAACATCCACGCGATATAGATATTCGTCTGGTAGACGCGCAGCAGGCTCGTCGTGTTCTGGATAGACTTGTTGGATATGAGCTTTCACCATTCCTTTGGCGCAAAATTCGCTACGGCCTTTCTGCTGGCCGCGTACAGAGCGTTGCTGTACGGCTCGTGGTAGAGCGCGAACGGGAAATACAAGCATTCAAGAGCGAAGAGTATTGGAGCATAGAAGCTCAGCTCTCAAAATTACGGGGTGAGCAAATTTTTACCGGCAAGCTCTCGAAAATTGATGGCAAAACAGTTGGCAAAATGGACATCACTTCGGAGAAAGATGCCAAGTCAATTGTTAGCGATCTTACTGGTGCAACCTACACCGTACAAGATATTCAAAAGAAAGAAGTAAAACGTAATCCCGCTGCACCTTTTACAACATCCACCCTCCAGCAAGAAGCAGCACGCAAGCTTGGGTTTAGTGCCAAGCAAACCATGATGATTGCCCAACAGCTGTATGAGCATGGGCACATTACCTACATGCGTACAGACAGCTTAAACTTGGCTGCGAGCGCCCTTACGCAAGCACAAGAGGTTATAGCATCTGAATTTGGGAAGCACTACGGTCTCTCTACTCCACGTACGTTTACGAACAAATCTAAAGGTGCGCAGGAAGCTCATGAAGCTATACGCCCAACAAACCTGAGCCTACTCCCTCAAGATTTTAAGGCAGGTACCGCAGACAAAGGCCACAGCAAACTGTACGACCTTATATGGAAACGCACCATTGCTTCTCAAATGCAACAGGCAATCTTCGATCAAACCTCGGTAGACATCTCTGCTAGTACCTCGAAGCTAGAAGCTAGAAGTTATATTTTCCGCGCAAACGGACAAGTCGTTAAGTTCGATGGATTTATCCGCGCCTATACTGAAGGACAAGATGAAAAAGCGGAAGATGAAATAGAAGGTGTTCTTCCAGAACTATCCATAGAAGAAGAGCTCAAACTCCAGGAACTACTTCCGCTTCAGCACTTTACAGAACCTCCTGCCCGCTATACCGATGCGAGCCTCGTAAAGGCGCTCGAAGCCCATGGCATTGGCCGTCCTTCTACCTACGCCCCTACTCTCGCCACTATTCAGGAACGCGACTATGTTACTAAGGAAGACAAAAAATATGCACCTACAGAAGTGGGCTACTTAGTAAATGACATGCTCGTAGAAAACTTTCCGGAAATAGTTGATATAAACTTTACCGCAAAAGTTGAAGAAGATTTCGATAAAATTGCCGAGGGCGAAGAAGACTGGGTACCTGTTATACGCAATTTCTATACTCCATTCAAAAAACACCTTACAGAAAAGGAAGAAACCGTAGAAAAA
The DNA here is from genome assembly GCA_964648985.1 of uncultured Candidatus Saccharibacteria bacterium. Taxonomy (GTDB): domain Bacteria; phylum Patescibacteriota; class Doudnabacteria; order UBA920; family UBA920; genus JAEUSE01. Next base: position 4,152 of record CAZYMS010000011.1, on the reverse strand, counting down.
CAAATTGAAACTTCCACCACTCCATGCCCTCACTGCGGTAAGATGATGCTCATAAAATTTGGGCGCATGGGTAAGTTCCTTGCCTGCCCAGACCCTGAAAGTAAAGTTACCCAGCCATTACCTGAAGAGGCTGCTAAAATAGCTGAGCTCGAAGCAAAAACGGTTGGTGAAGTGTGCCCCATCTGCAGTAAGCCCATGGAAGTAAAGCGCGGCCGCTTTGGCTACTTCCTCGGGTGTGTAGACTATCCTAAATGTAAAGGTATAGCAAAGATTTGGAACAAGACTGGTTTTAAGTGTCCATCCTGTCTAGCTTCTGATGACCGCAAAGAGAAACCGGGCGACATAGTAGAAAAGAAATCCCGCGGTCGCGGTAAGCCCTTCTTTGCCTGCACTCGCTGGCCCGATTGTGAATTTATAATAAATCTTAAACCAGAGTCGGAAGAACAGCTTGGGGAACAATATAAACTGTGGTTAGAAAACAAGGATAAGCCAAAAAGCGCCAAGAAGTTTACGCGTAAAACAGCTGCTAAAAAATCCACCTCAAAGAAATCTGCAACCAATAAATCTTCAGAAACAGAAACCGCCGAGCTTCCCTAGCTCCGCGGTTTTTTATTACTCCTATTAGTCTTATCTATCCTATTCAGTTATCCTAAAGCGTAGCAAGCGCCCTGGAGATCAATGTGCCTAAACCCTCTACTGTGTGATATTTTTCTATTTCGCTTTCGGCTACCCAAGCAAAGTCCGTATGTTCCCAATCCAGAATTATGTGCGGTCGTTCTCTCAAAACAACGAGCGCGGGCTGGATAAGCCACGTACGGTTAATAGCTGCATCCACTACCTCAATTGGCTCGCTATAGGCAATACGATCCACGATCGAAGGCGGCACGGCAAGTTCTTCGCGAAGTTCTTCATATATTTTATCTTCAATAGAACCAACTTCATCCAAGAAGCCTCCTATGCAGTTCCACTTACCTTTATACGCCATAACCTTGTCGCTCCTCTTCAGGAGCAGAATGTGGCCTTCGTGAACTACAATGACATTTATAACGGGACACTTGGATGCTGCTCTATAGTCTATTCTTCCGTCGGGAAAATGTGGCAGTGTTTTATTGCATTCAGCAATAAAGTCTAAAATATCTTGTAGTACCATAGAAATAAATAATAAAGGATAGAGCCGAGACCCTATCCGTATAGCATACAACTTGAACTACTCTATTACTTAATACCCTTAGGGGTGAGGTAGTGAATACCAGCTGGCAAATCTCCTGTCTTTGACCCAATGCAGAAGTAATAACTGTAGTCTGAGTACACATTTACTGTAGTGCCGTTAATCACTGCGGTAGAGGTGGTACCGGTTGGGACATAGTAGTATTGGTTGCCTGGTTGGCCAGTAGCAGCATTGGTAGCTGCGCAGTCTCCGTCAGCAGGGAGTGTGGTGGTTGGCAAACTAGCAACATAGGTAGGCGACATATAGTCTGGCAAACCAGTGCCAGTCGCAGGTGGATAGCCTTTGTTCGTGGAGTTGAAAAGTTCAAACGCAGTCGGCATACGGCTCATATCCCCCACTCGTTTCGCATCACGGCTTTTTGCCCGAGCGTTATATACAGCGACCAAAATAACCGAGCTAAGCAAACCAATAATGGCAATAACTACCAAGAGTTCTATAAGGGTAAAACCTTTACTATTTTGTTTCATTTTATTTCGCATCAAGTACTTATATTATGTACATTATAGCACATTACGGATCAAATAAAAAAGCCCTTACGGGCTTTCTGGTGGGTCCGGCGGGAGTCGGTCACCCACGGCTGCCCTTAACTCCCTCCGGTCGTTTCGGATAACGCCTAACGCGACCCCGCCACTATTTCATGCTCCAAGTATTCGCATGAAATTCCCGCGGTACGGGACCGTTCTTTTCGACTCCACCTTCCCTGCACCAAAAGAAAAATCCTGACAAGCAGGATTTTTCTTTTGGTGGGTCCGGCGGGAGTCGAACCCGCGACCGTTGGCTTAAAAGGCCACTGCTCTACCAACTGAGCTACAGACCCAAACTTTGTTAAAACTTCGTAGGAAAAACCTACTTAGCTTAATAAATCTTGTGCAATTCTCGTTCGCCATAGCTTCAGCGACGGCGAAAGCTACAAACCCATATTTGTATGAATGCCTCGGTAGTATATAGGAATAAGGCTTTCTTTTCAAGGATAAGGTTGGTACAATACCGACATGCTTTTAGAGACTATAAAAAACTTTCCTGACTTTGAACTTCTCGACTCTGGTCACGGATATCGCCTGGAGCGCTGGGGTACTCTACGGCTTGCAAGACCCGATCCCCAGGCAATTTGGAAGCGTCACCTGCCCGAAGAAGAATGGACAAAAGCCGACGCTGTATTCGATAGTAAATGGATTATTAAATCCCATTTTGACCAGCCATGGACCATACGCTATCCTCTCCCCCTCAAACCAGGCGAAACTAAAACCGGTGACTGGGATATTAAACTTGGACTTAGGCTTACACCTTTTAAACACACAGGGGTATTTGCCGAACAAGCTGCGAACTGGGACTGGCTATGCAAACAAGTTGAAAGTGACAAGTTACAAGTGAAAAGTGAAAAGCCTAAAATTCTAAACCTATTTGGATATACCGGCGCTGCAACAATATTACTGGCAAAACTCGGGTGCTTTGTCACGCACGTGGATGCTTCCAAGCCTGCCATTGCTTGGGCAAAAGAAAATCAAGCGCTAAATAATTTACCGGAAGATTCTATTCGCTGGATACTGGACGACGCAGTAAAATTTGTAAAACGCGAACTCAAACGTGGCACAGAGTACGATGGTATTATGATGGACCCTCCTGCCTTCGGCCACGGACCAACTGGCAAAACATGGAAATTTGCAGAGGACTTACCAGAGTTATTGGAAGATGTAGCGGGATTACTCTCCCCTAACGCAAAATTTCTTCTCATAAATGCATACGCAACCAACTCCTCCCCTCTTGCACTACAGAATATGGTGGAAGACGCGCTGGTAAAACCATTTCCTCCAACGCATATACATAACGGTAAAGGCGGCACACTTGAAGCCGGAGAACTCTGTCTCAAACAAACAGATGGACGTTTAATCTCAACGGGAATAGTAGCGCGCTGGAACAAATAATAAACATAGTAAAAGGCGCAGCTTCCTCGCGGAGACTGCGCCTTGTTTAATCCGATGATAACAGCTTTCAACCGTAATTGATTTGCCACGGCATGAAGCTATTTTTTGACAGGTGGTCGCGACATCTGACTTCGGGCAAATGCGTCCAGGTATTTTTGCAATCTGTTCGCAACCCAAATCCATATGTCTTTAATCAAGTCGCCAAGCACATAGGCGACCAGGTCCAACGGCCAATAGGTAAAATAGGCGGCGTAATCTCTCTTGTGGTCAGTCCACAACGGTGGTTCGGTCGCCGTACCTAAATCCTCTGTACCGTCATACCTATTGGTCTTCTCTTTGATGTGGTCGTTGAGTCCCTCGGTAAGGACCTCAGGCTCAACAGGGGCGAACGACGTCTCGCCAACAATGCGAAACCAATTTGCCATCTTCGAACCATCAATCTTTGAGAGAAGAACATCACGATATTTATCAACCTTGGCTTCAGTGAGCGTCTTCTCCCACCTGGTCAAAAATTCAGCCACAACCGCATGACGACGAGTTGCCATCTTGCGAATGAACTTGCCATAGCGGAACACCACCCAAATAGTAGCGGCCACGAAATACAGCACAACGATCGTAGCAGTCCAATACGGATGGGTACCCACTAATTCCCAAACCGGAGTAAGCTCGCCGGTAAAAAAGAATAGCAAGAAAAGCACCACACCGATAAAACCGATCGGCCAGTAGGTGTCCTTAAAGATTATCTCGCCAATGATAATAACGGCGATAACTCCCCAAAAGGCGAAAAACCAAAAACTCCAGAGCGTCAAGATGGCAGCGGCAGCGGCAGCGATTGCAGCCTTAATACCACTACCAAAAAGCAATGCAAACAACATCGGGATCATGTTTTCCTCCAAAAAAGGTCTGAATTTGAGTCTTTAGGGTGTTGGTTTTGTTCCCCAACAGCGCTAGTGAAACTGCGGAAAGGAAGCAATACTGTACCATATATGAAGAAATTGGTCA
>CAZYMS010000010.1:40020-46571 GCA_964648985.1 uncultured Candidatus Saccharibacteria bacterium | reverse complement strand
AGTATAAAGACGAAGGTGCCGACACCTGGAACGAATGGGCTAATTTTTTGAGCGGGAAGTAGTGTAAAGGATGAAGTCCCGAAAAATGAAAAAGGTCCTGGATGAGGACCTTTCTGAGATAGCGACTACTTCATAATAGCGCGCCAGAGAAAATCCACTGTCAATAGACTGAATACTATTGCACTGAATCCTGTGGGGAATCGCGCCGCTACACACAGCAGGGATGGGACTATGAACCATCCGTTGGACTCTGCTCGTCTCTCCAGCCATGGGTCGGCCTTTTTGACCAAAAACCAACATGCGCTGCCAGATGCTGCCGCAAGTAGTAGACAAATAAGGGAATTTACCCAGTGGGGTAATGAAGCTAATAAACCGCTCATTTCAAGACCTCCTTCTGAATATGGATGAGCTGTACCATTGTTGCTATAGTATTAGTCCGCGCAGACTAAACGTACCCGTAGTATGCCAGATTTATTGGAAAATCTAAATACTGAACAATTACAGGCAGTGACTCATCAGAGTGGGCCGCTTTTAATAGTGGCGGGCGCGGGAACGGGAAAGACTACGGTTATTACTAGGCGCATTGCCTGGCTTATTCAGCAGAAGCTCGCTACTCCGGACCATATACTGGCACTTACGTTTACAGAAAAAGCTGCGAGTGAAATGGAAGAGCGTGTAGAGCTGCTCATGCCACTCGGATATGTAGATTTCTGGATATCTACCTTCCACGCGTTTTGTGAGCGCATTTTAAAACAGCACGCCCTTGAAATAGGCCTGGCAAATGACTTTGAACTGTTGGATGATACGCGTCAGTGGATTTTGATACATAAGAATCTGGATAAGTTTAAACTTGATTATTACCGACCACTAGGAAATCCGAGCAAGTTTATTTCTGCCATGCTCCAGCACTTTAGCCGGTGCAAGGATGAGCTCATTGCCCCAGAGGATTATTTAACATATGCTCAGGATCTACAGCTCTCAGATGGCAATGCAGAACTTATTCCGTCGGAGGACAAGGCTGTCGAAGTCAAGCGCATTACCGAACTAGCCAATGCCTATCATGTATACCAAAAGTTATTGCTGGACAATGACTATTTAGACTTTGGCGATTTGATAAATTACACCCTTGAATTATTTAAGCGACGGCCTAATATTTTAGAATTCTATCGCCGTAAGTTTAATCATGTGCTGGTAGACGAATTCCAAGATACTAACTTTGCCCAGTATGAACTGGTAAAGCTTTTGGCGGGTACGCCAAAGGCTGGTGACACGTTACAAGTTACAAGTGCTAAGGCAGATTCTCATGCTCGTCACTCGTTACGTGTTACTTGTAACTTAACTGTAGTCGGTGATGACGACCAATCAATCTACAAATTCCGTGGGGCAAGTGTTTCAAACATCTTAAAGTTCAAAGACGAATTTGCAGATTTAACTCAGGTGACACTTACCCAGAACTACCGATCCACGCAGGAGATTTTGGATTTGTCATACAAGCTTATTCAGAACAATAACCCTGAACGACTTGAAGTGAAACTGGGGATTAGTAAGCGGCTCATCAATCCGTCGTCCGGCACCCCTCTTCGTGAGGGGGGTCAGGGGGAGGTCATGGTAAAGCATGGCGATACATCAAAAGTTTCTACGACCTCCACCAACTACCCCTCAGGAGGGGAAGAGCAGGAAGGTACAATTCAGGTCCTCGAAGGGAAAGACTTAAGTGATGAGCTGGATTTGGTGGTAAAGAGAATACTGGCACTCAAAAACGAATTTCCAGAAACAAGTTGGAATGACTTTTGCATACTAATACGCTCCCGGAGTGCGAGCGATGAAATTTTACCTCGGCTTGAAGCGGCAGGCATTCCCTTTACTTATTTAGCTAATACCGGATTATATCGCAAGCAACTCATAGCCGACCTAATTGGGTATTTAAAATTACTCGATAATTATCACGAAAGTAGTAGTTTGTATCGTACGTTAAATTTTCCAAAGTTTCGCATTCAAGCACAAGACTTGGCTACTCTTATTCAGTACGCAAAGAAACATACATTGTCTCTCTATGAAGTGCTCAAGATTGTAGAAGAGCTGCCCGCGTCTGTGGTAAGTGATAACCCTCTAGAAGTAGTTGGGTTAGAAGAAAAAGAGCATGAACTAAAAAAAGTTAGTCCAGACACTAAGCAAAAAGTAAGAGATTTGCTTGCGTTGGTTCATGCACACACGGAGCTCGCAAAAGATAGAAGCGCGGTGGAAGTTTTTGTAACAGCAGTCAGAGACTTACATGTAGCGGATATGCTTGAAGAAGAAACGCTGGAGAATGCGCAGAATCGCGAATTGCTCGAACAGTTCTATAAACAAGTGGAAGGATTTGAACAAGATAAAACTACGAATGACAAATCTCTAAAAGCGTTTTTGTTTGATTTAGATTTAGAACTGCGAGCAGGGCACGATGGTGACATTAAGTTTGACCCTAACCAGGGGCCAGAGAGCCTGAAAGTACTTACAGTGCATGCGTCTAAGGGGTTAGAGTTCGAAAATGTGTTTATAGTTAATTTGGTAGACCAGCGTTTCCCAACTCGCGAGAAAGCAAGCGGTATAGAAATACCAGAAGCTTTGGTGAAAGATATTTTGCCGGAAGGAGATTTCCATTTGCAAGAAGAGCGGAGACTATTTTATGTAGCTCTTACACGTGCTAAAAAGCGTTTGTTTCTTACTTGGTCAAAAGATTATGGTGGTTCGCGTGCCAAAAAGCCATCCATATTTTTACAAGAAACAGAACTGGTGCCGAGCGATAAAACCAGTAAGGCAACCGGTAAGGTGGTCTTCACGCGTCCCGAGGAGCACCCAAAGCGGCAAGTGTACCAAAACTTACCAAAGTCTTTTTCCTATAGTGCTGTACAGACATTTTTGAATTGCCCGCTGGAGTACAAATATGCGCATTACTTAAAATTGCCACTGCCCGGTGCGCCACAACTTAGTTTCGGTGTAACCATTCACTGTACACTGCAAAATTATCTTGAGGAATATCAACGGTTGCTTGCCAACTCGCAGGTAGATCTTTTTGGTAAAGCTGCCAACCCCCCACTGCCAAGCATTGAACGATTGCTTGAGATATATGGTGAACAGTGGGTAGATGAATGGTATCCAAGCAAGGAGAGTAAGGGGGGGTATAGGGCTAAGGGCGAAGAGCTGCTGAAAAACTTTTTCGCATATTCTACTGTGCATGTACCAAAGCCGAAGTTTATAGAAAAACGGTTTAACCTTAATGTGGGCGAGTTCGTATTTACGGGTAAGATTGACCGTGCGGATAGCTCCGAGAATGGGGGAGTGTCCATTATAGATTACAAAACTGGTACGCCAAAAAAGAGAAAGGGTGACGAAGATGTGGATCAACTGCGTATTTACCAGTGGGCCTGTGAGCAGCAATTTCAGGAGAAAGTGAATTCTATGTGTTATTGGTATTTGGAGAAGGACGAATTTGTGGAAATGGATGTTGCCACTCCAGATGAACTTATTACTTTGCAAGAGAATCTCCTCCAGACCATTCACGACATTCGCGACGCCGTAAAATACGACCGCTTCTCCGAACTCCACGCAAAATCCAAACAGCACTTCTGCAACTTCGAGGATTTTATATAACAATACCAACCGTTTTTTTACCCGCAATAAAATTCTAATTTAGTTTGTATATCCATATTATTTTAGAAAAAGCATAATTGAGTATCTGTCGATTATGAGCAGGTTTTCTTTAAAAAAGCATATCGATCAATTATCTGTTGACCATCTACAACATGTAGAGGCGGTACTGAGTTCAGAGGGAGTAAAAACCGTTGCTGCGAATATTTTGATTGTCGCAGGTGTTGTTGGTGCTGTCGGTCTTTTGTTTACAGCACCAAATGCGTTAAAGTTATTCGCACCAATTTTGCGCCGGAAATACAAAAGACCGCTTAATAAGAAAGAGCAGAAGGAAAAACTACTAAAAGTATTTTATTATTTAAAGCAAACTGGGCAGATCCAAATAGAAGAAAAAGGGTCGGGATTATTAGCCCGCCTTACTCCAAAAGGATATCAAAGGTTTAAAAAGATTCGAGCAGAAGTTAAAAGTATATCAAGACCAGAAAGATGGAATGGATTATGGTGGCTTGTAGCATCAGACGTACCTGTTAAGAGTCGAGTCGCAGCCGATATGTTTAGGCTTAAACTTCGAGAGCTTCAATTTTATCCACTTCAGAGAACGTTATGGCTGTATCCGTTTGACCCGCGTGCCGAGCTCGAATATGTGGTTAATAAGTACCATATTGGTCAGTTTGTAACTGTTATGGAGGTAAATAGAATAGATTTACAAGACAAGCAGAGAATACTCAGTTATTTTAAGAAGAGGCATATATTGTAAGGACTCTAATTTTACTTGTATATCCATGAACAATTAGAATCATTTTATTATGAAAGATGTTTTAAGGCACTTTGAAGTTGCTGACCCGGTTATGGCCGAAATAATGAAACGGTATAAACTGAAGCCAAGGAAGCGGAATACGGATGATAGGTTTGGGTATTTGGCTTTGACTATTTTGTATCAGCAGTTGTCTACTAAAGTTGCGGATGTTATTTCGGGAAGGTTTAAGGCTATATACCAACCTCTCTCTAGCTCTCCCCTGGCTAGGGGAGAGGACCGGACGAACGCCGGTGCGTTTCCGAAGCCTGAGGAAATATTGAAAACTCCAGATGAGAAGCTGCGTGCGGTGGGGATATCATGGGCTAAGGTGAGGTATATAAAAGATTTGGCAGAAAAAGTCGCATCTAAACATATAAACATAGAAACACTGGAACAACTTTCGGACGAAGAAGTTATTGCTGAACTGACTAAAGTGAAGGGTATAGGTAGGTGGACCGCAGAAATGTTTTTAATGTCTGGTCTTAGTAGGCCCGATATATTTTCCTTTGGTGATTTGGGATTGCAAACAGCAATCAAGAAAGCTTACGGTTATAAAAAACTACCGAGTAGACGTACCATGCTTATGTTAAGCAAAAAATGGTCACCTTACCGTACTTATGCAGCAAGGCTCCTATGGGCGAGCTTGGATAATGAATGAATCTATGTGTTGAGAAGCGCCTCTGTACAGAAGCACTTCTTTTTGGCATAATATGTTGTTCCCAAGGAGGAATTTTATTACACACTATTCGAGTTTTGATTACCAGAGATAGGAGGTGTCTCTACATGATTCAACTTAACTTAGAGTTGGCTATCCTGAAGAAATTCATGGAAGCTTTCAACCTGCTCGATACCATGTTGCGGGTGGCGGGAATTACGGCGTATGCCAATATTTCTAATATTGGCCAAAACCAAGCAACTTTCGATGTGGGCCATTGGCTGAATGAAAAGCGAGCGGAAGACTTGGGTCGTACTAAGCCGTACAATGAAGGCGGATCTAGGGCGCCCATGGTGGCTCGGCTCAAATCCGGTGAGTTAGTGATTTATCATGCTACTGCCGGCGCTGCGGCTACGCCCATTGTGAAGCGCGAAGACCGAGGCAGTGAGTGGCAGGGTGGTGTTGGCGATGTTGAATGGGCTGTTGGGGTGAGTGCGCTTGCCGAACAGCACGATAAGCTTATCGCTGCCATTGCTCTGTACTACCTGGTATATGGCGGGTTCGAGCTGTTGAGTGTTGAAATTACTCCGGGAACGGAAGATGAATATCAGTCGTTCTATCGTCGTGTACACAAAGTGGGTATGGCAAAGGAGAATCAATTTCACTACGAAGACAGCGGTGTACACGTCACCGTTATTCGTCCTGCTACTACGCAATATCCCACTTGCAACTGGGGTTTCGGAGGTCCAGGGGCACAAAGCCTTATTACTTTTCTACAGGAATTGGATGAGGGCTATATTGATACCCCACGGCAGCACGTTGTTCTTGGTAGTCGCCGCAGCGATGAGATGTATGATCTGCTTGGCGCCTATTGTCACGCATAAAATAAATTCCAGTGTGTAATGAACCTGACCGCTCGATATAGAAACCTGTATCGAGCGGTTTACTATTATTTTGAATTTGTATGGCACAGTAGCTCCACGGGAGGTGGCTGCCAGAGGGGTCCCCTGTGGTCTGTTTTACTTACATGTATATAGCAGTATACAATTGAATATATGGCTGACTTACGTAATCAATTGAGGGACCTGCGCACGTCGTTGGCAGAGTCTGAGGCGGTAGAACTATACCGTATTTTTCAAAATGTAACCATTGAGGAGATTTGCCAGAAGCAGCCTAGGACTAGTGAGGAACTTTTGCAAATTAAGGGGATGGGGGAGAAGAAGGTGCAGAAGTATGGGAGGCAAATTTTGCACCTAGTGAATCAAGACCTAAACACAGCCCATACCGAATTCGATTCCAGCCTTCATCTAGAGAGCTCCATGGGGGCAGGGGCTGTTGAGCAAGGAGTGGGTGAATCTATAAGTCAGAAACAAAGAGTCACCGTAAGTCAGTATGTTGACTACTTAAATTTAGTACTGCAGAAGACGGCAGACATTAAAATAATAGGCGAGGTGAGTGGGAGTAAAATGTATC
>CAZYMS010000010.1:0-39920 GCA_964648985.1 uncultured Candidatus Saccharibacteria bacterium | reverse complement strand
CAGAAGACGGCAGACATTAAAATAATAGGCGAGGTGAGTGGGAGTAAAATGTATCCAAGCGGGTTCTACTTTACTCTCAAAGATAAAATAGATGAGTCTGCTTTAAGTTGCTACTTGCCAACGTATACGTATCGAGGCTTGGGAATTCCAATTGAAGATGGCATGGAAATTGCTGTAGAGGGTGTGCCGCGTTTGGTGAAGCGTAATGGTAGGTTCCAATTTACCGTAGAGAATTTAGAGCTCGTGGGAGAGGGCGCGCTTAAGAAAGCGTATGACTTGCTCAAAGCGAAACTAGAAGGAGAAGGGCTATTTGCGCGTAAACGTGAGTTACCAGAGTTTATAACATCCGTAGGGGTTATTACTTCTCGTGCTGGTGCAGTAATACACGACTTTCGGAATAATTTAGCTAAGCGCGGAATAAAGGTCTATTTGAAGGATGTACGAGTGGAAGGCGCGAGCAGTCCGGGTATGGTAATAAGCGCGCTAAAATATTTTAATGCGCTCCAAACCCCTCCGGGTATTATCGTAGTTATGCGCGGGGGTGGGAGTATGGAGGATTTGCAAGGGTTCAATAATGAGCAGGTGGTTCGGGCCATATTTGGGTCGAAAGTTCCCACCATTGTATCTATCGGTCACGACAAAGATGTGCCACTGGCGCAGCTCGCGGCAGATATAATGGTTTCTACCCCTACGGCTGCGGCCCATGCAGTATCCAGTACATGGAATAGGCTTCTAGAAGATTTGCCGAGATCCCAATCTAATCTCGTCTATGCATACGGGCGCAGCCTGGTTGAAAGTTATTCTAAGCTTGCATTGACTACACAGTCATTATTGAGCTGGTGTAGCAGGCTGGCACAGAGCCATAGACGCACACAGGAATTATTATTATCAGCTGCGGATAGATACCTTGAGTGGGTGGGTCAACAAAAAATAGCACTCATAAGTCAGATAGGACGGATGGGACAAATGCAGTCTGCAGCTCTGGTGCAAATAGTTATTGCAGTCGAGAGCGCAACTAGTCTTCTTGAGCAGGTAAATCCAGAACGGCAACTGAAGCTGGGATATAGTATAGTAAAAAATAAACAGGGCAGAGTAGTACGGTCTAAAAAGGATGTTGCTACGGGAGATGAATTACTTACCCAAGTTTCTGATGGGGCCATTACAAGCCAAGTCATATAATGTAACTCTAAGTACGTGTATGGAAAATTATTATCAAGGTACGACCAAATATCCCGCGCATCTATCTGTTGGTGCGGTTTTACTAAACGATAAGCAGGAGGTGTGTACGCTACACTTTAATACCATTAGCCTGCCGCAATACGCTCATCTTTCGGACTTTAATATTCTCATGCGGGAAACTATTGAACTGGGAGAAACTTTAGAGCAAGCTTTGGCGCGTGGTCTAAAAGAAGAGTTTGGCGCGGAAGGCACCATAGAAGCATATTTAGGCTCGCGAAAAACAATTTTTGAAAAAGAGGGAGTGCAGGTTGAGAAAACAACTTTGTTCTTTTTGGTTCAGTGTAAAACATTCGATCCGAAAAAAAGCCAGCGTGATGATGTTGAAAGTGAAGCAGAAATAGTATGGGTGCCCTTCCCTACACTAAAAGCAAAAATGAGAGCTCAGTTTGAACGTTTACATGAAGAAGACATAAACGAAGCGGAGATGCTCGAGCGCGCTGAGCATTATTTAGAAGCAAAGTGGTAATATTTTAATTTATAGTACATATGTCCAAACAACAATCCATCAATGAGCAGCTCGGAGAACTCGATACAATCGTAAAGTGGTTTGAAAGCCAGAAAGAAGTAGATGTGGAGAAAGGCTTAGAGAAAATGAAAGAAGGTGCAGGCCTTATTAAACTACTTAAGTCCCGACTCAAAGAAGTAGAAAACGAGTTTGAAGAGATTAAAAAAGATTTAGACGAAGAATAAAAATGAACTACTATCTCGCAAAAACAGATCCTGATACGTACTCTATTGAAGACTTTATCAAGGAAAAGCTGACTACTTGGAGCGGTGTGCGGAACCCTCAAGCAGTTATAACGCTTAAAGCAATGAAAAAAGGAGATAGAGTATTCATTTATCACTCCGGCGGAGAAGGGTCTATTCGCGGCCTTGCTGAGGTTGTGGGAAGGTCTAGGCCAGATCCGAAGGATGCAAAGAGTTGGCTCGTAGACTTTAAGTTCATGTTTGCATATGACGAGCCGTATGTAACTATTACAGATATGCGAGCAGAAAAAGTGCTTGCAGATTTTGTACTATTGCGGCAGTCCAGACTATCAACAATGCCAGTATCAGATTCTGTGGTCGCATGGTTCAAGAAAAAAGGCTTAAAGATATAATGGGCGGTTAAGATATTTTTCATAAACTATGGTATAATATATCCAACATCGTTTAGAAATTCTATGATGTCTTGATATGTTTGTAGTATGCATGAGCACTTTAGAAAAATATATCTAGGGTTTGGGTCTGGTGCTGTATTATTCTGGAGTAGTCTTACTGTACTTGTACTCTACACCCAGCCGCACGATACTAGTTTTGTGACCGTGGGCGTATTCTATCTATTGCTTATGGGTTCATTCGTGTGCACAATCGCGCTCTTGGAAGTTTTTTTTAGAAAGCGTTTCATGCCTGCTCCATTTGACCAGCTGGTAAAGGCGTCAGTAAGGCAGGCAGCATTGACTGGTCTGCTGGCAGTTGCGCTCTTTGTTCTGCAATCTCAGCACTTGCTATTCTGGTGGGTGGCTGGCAGTCTCGTGCTATTGTTCATATGTGTCGAAGCGTTATCTAACTTATAAAACGAAACAGAATTACGAATTACGAATTACGAATAAAGTATAATAACAGCGACATACTTACTTCGTAATTCATTATTCATAATTCGCTCCTAAATGGATTGGGGATTTCTAAAATTTAAGAAAGAGGGACACGGTGTTTCGGAGCAGAAAACACAAGGCGTAGGTGCTGCTCAAGAGCGGCAGCCCATAGAACCGCCCTTTTTCAACGTCATGCCAAAAGCGAAAATGGTCTCAGAAACCAAGGAAGCCGAGGCTTTGCCCAGGGAGCGTGATCAAGTTTCTTCTCCTGTTTCTGCCGTCTCTACGGGTCCTGTAGTGCAATCTAGTTCTACGCGTCGGAGTCCTGTTTTGGCAAGCACCACTGGGGCACAAGTGAGCAATCTATCGGGCCGGCCCAAGATTGCTCAGGTTATTGGAGCTATAGTAGCCACTGTCTTTGCCTGTGGTGCTATTTGGTATGCGTACAGTACTCTAAGTGGTAACTCGCATATTTTTGATTCATTCAACAATTTCTGGCATAGAATTCCGCCCATAGCAAACAAGCAGCCCACCACCAGCGTTGCCGCTCCGCCGGAAAATGTTCCTCCTGCAGAACAAGTTCCACATTACAAAACTTCAATTGAATGGCGCCAGAAATATTTTGGTTCGGTAAATTGCGATACTTGTCTTGATGATTCTGATCCGGATAATGATGGACTGACCAATCTTGCCGAGTTCGAAGCGAAAACAGAACCAAAGAACGCGGATTCAGACTCGGATGGTTTGGCTGACGGTGATGAAGTGAATATATTCGGATGTTCGCCTACGAATGTTCACACTACTGGTAATCTCTCATATACTGATGCGGACGACCTGCGCGGTGGTTGGGAATGCATGGCACTGCCAACTGGTGATAGCAAATTGACTGACATACGCATTGCGGATATAAAAACAAAGGCAGATAGCGCAGGTTTTCATGCCCCTACGCTTACTACCCTTAAAGCTGTATTGTTTCAATATCAATCCTCTTCTGCTGGAAATACCAGTATTGTGTTTACGGTACCGGAAGGTGTTGAATCAACGCCCGAAGCTCAACTTACTCGCGATGTTCAACGTCTGAACACAATTAAAAAAATTGGTGCCGCTCTTCTGGAATACAAGGCAGAAATGAAAAGCCTGCCCTTAGTTGATACCTTTGCAGAGATGGCCGCGAAAGTAAAACCGTTCAACCCAGTTGCTACTAACATTGATGACCCTATAAATAAGCCTCCATTTACGTATGGGTATAGTATTAATGGGGAAACGGGGACCTTTGCGCTCACGTATGTAAGTGAAACACAAAAGCAAGTTATTCGATACTCTGAGCAGCAGGCCCAGGCAGATCAAGCTGGAGATGGCATGGTAGAAAGGGATGCCCAGAGGCTCGACGACTTAGATAAAATACGGTCAGCACTGCTTATATATTCTGCAGCAACAGCAACGTCTTCTCAAAGCTTTGTGTTTCCTTCCAAGGCCGATTATCAATCAAAAATTGCTCCTCAATATATACAAACAGTACCCAAGGACCCGAAATCGGGAAATGATTATGTATACGAGGTAAGTACGGACAGTGCTTCTTTTGCACTTATGGCAACTCTTGAAAAGCCAACGCCTGGCACCACAGGCTACCGCTGCACTCAAGAAGAATGTAAGAGTTACTAGGGTTGAGAATTATGAATTGAGAGTTATGAATAGAACATGGTTTAATTCATACTTCTTAATTCTAACTTCTTAATTCTAGATTTATGTCTTTTTGGCAATCTATTAAAATGCAATTGCTCGGGCAAGGAGTTCTATCTCGTGGTAGTGAGAAACAGTTGCCGCTTATCCTGACTGTCAAGGTGGTTGCTATTAATCCGCACCCAAATGCGGACAGGTTACGGCTTGTCACCGTGAGCACGGGGAGTTCCGAAATTTCCCCCGTGGTGTGTGGTGCTACCAATTTTAGGGTAGGAGATATAGCGGCATTGGCTTTGCCAGGAGCGCACATTCCCAAAAATATTCACTCAGACGCGCATGAGTCTTTTATCCTTGCCAAGGCTGTCATTAGAGGGGTGGAGAGCCAAGGGATGCTCTGCTCCGGTTTTGAACTAGGTTTAAGGGATACACCTGAGACAAGAGAAGAGGGGATATTGGTATACCCTCCAGATACGGCGTTGGGGAACGATGCCATTGATGTTTTTCATGAGTTAAAATAAATTTGTCGAACGTCATCACGTCCAGGAATGAATATCGTGACTTTTGACCTTTGACATAATGACGTTGTAGCTTTTGACACCCAGAATAGCCTTATTGGCTATTTTTTGATATTATGAATATATGATAACTGAGAGTGAATTAGCCGAACTTGAAATAAAAGTCGCCCATATAAGCGATATTTTAGCTCTTAAAACCTTAAAAGACCATTATTTTGGCCCTCAAGGAATTATTAAAAAGCAGCTGGCTGACCTAAAACTTCTAAGCGTAGAGGAGCGGCGCCAACTGGGACCTGTAATCCAAAAGCAAAAGTCAGATATAGAGGTCCTATTTGAGCGCGCAGAAGCAGAGCTAATAAAGACGGTCCAAGAGCAAAGTTTATCCGCCTCTGCTGCGACTCTTTCACCATTCGTCCCAAAAGTTGGGCACCTTCATCCGCTTTCGCAGACTATACGCGACATGAATCGGTTTTTTATGCGTATGGGCTATAGTGTGTATGATGGTCCAGAAGTGGAGACCGACGAATATAATTTTCAGCGTCTGAACGTGCCGAAAGATCATCCGGCCCGAGAGATGCAAGATACTATATATATTGATGCTCCTAACATTTTGCTGCGGACTCAAACATCTTCCATAGAAGCACGGGCGTTAGCGAATTTAAAGCCGCCGTTCCGTATAGTCTCTCCTGCCCGAGTGTATAGAAATGAGAAGCCCAGCAAGACCAATCACTTTATTTTCCATCAATATCAAGCCGTCTTGGTACAAGAGAAGGCTTCTTTGGCAGAGTTGTTCGGTACTTTGGAAATGTTATTTAAACATATGTTCGGAGAAAAGGTTGTTATGCGATTTCGCTACAAGTACTATCCAGAAGTCGAACCAGGTGTTGGTCCTGATATGCGCTGTTTTAACTGTGAAGGTAAGGGGTGTGGTGTATGCAAGCAAGTTGGGTGGATAGAAATGGGGGGCGCAGGTATGATTCATGGCAAAATATTGGAGATGGCCGGAATTGATCCTAACAAATATGCTGGGTATGCATTTGGCCTCGGACTGGACCGTTGGGTCATGGCCAAGTACAACATCACCGACATACGTACATTTCTGGGGGGTAATGTGGCATATCCATATCATGAGCATGAACGATTCCAGACATGAGTAATGAGACGTGAGGCGTGAGCCGAGGGAAAAACTAAAATCTCAAGACCCATTTCTCATTTCTGTTTATATATGAAATTACTTTATAGCGAGCTTAAACAATTTATACCCACTCTTAAAGCATCTCCTAAGGCGGTGGGTGATGCTTTGACTTTGATTGGTCTTATGGTGGAGTCTCTGGAAGAGGTTTCCATTGCTGGTAAAAAAGATTGGCTCATTAGCGTAGAAGTAAGAGCCGCAAGCCGTCCAGATTGTCTTGGGGTGTTGGGTATAGCACGAGAAATTTCTGCTTACTTCGGTATTCCTGTGCAGTTACCCAAGTTTAAGTTTGTTCAGAATGCAAAAAGACTTTCGGTCAACGTGAAAGCTGGTAACGACGTATATCGTGCTGTGGTAGTTCAGGTGGATGGCCTTAACAACTCAAAGCCTAGCCCTGCTTGGCTTTCAGAAGTAATTGCCGCACATGGTATGAATTCGGTGAGCCTGCTTGTTGATATTTCCAACTATGCCATGCTTATGACAGGTTACCCAAACCATATATTTGACGCGGGTAAAGTTGTTGGCGGTCTCCTGTGGGAACGCGCGCCGAAAACAGATGTGCTGACTACTCTTGACGGTACGGTACTCGAACTTCACAAGGGTAAAGAGTTAGTGATATCCGATAATTTGGGCCCGTTGGTATTGGCCAGTGCTATTGGCGGCCGCAGGAGTGCAATATCCGAACGCACCACCAGTGTTCTCGCTGAAGTCGCAGTATACGACCCACTTAAGGTGCGTGCCGATGCCAGAGCCCTGCAGGTAACAACTGAGGCATCAAACCGTCTTGAAAAAGATTTAAACACTGAAGAAGCTCGGTTTGCTTTAGAGTTTTTGGCGCAATGTTTGGTAACGCATGGAGGCGGAAGTGTAACTTCTACTATTTTTGATTATTACCCAAGTCAGCACAGGCCCAAAGTAAAACGGGTTACGCTTGATCTTGGCTTACCGGGCAAAATTGCTGGTGTGCCAATATCTGCTCAAGAGATAGTGCGGCATTTGAAACGTCTGGGATACGAGGTGAAGTTGGGGAAGAGCTCGCTTGCTGCTGCGTGCCCCTCCTGGCGATTAGATATACAAGGTCCTCGAAGTATTGCAGAAGATGTAATTCGCATGCGAGGGTTTAACACTATTAAGCCAGTGCCACCGCTATTGGCACCGGTAGCAGACGTGACCCCAGGGGTAGTGCGACTTGCGGACGAACTTCGAAGTTCTATGGCGGTTCTTGGTTTTGACGAAGTGCTAACCTCACCACTGACTACTTCAGCGGCAAATGCACGTATGGTGTGGGAAGACCTCGGGGAGGTAAGGACTCAAAATGCTGTAAATGAAGAGTTTCCGGTTCTTAGACAAGGACTTGCCGCTGGTCTCATTGCGCAGCAGCATGAATACTTGCGAAAAGAAATTTCGCATATTCGGTTATTTGAGGTCGGAAAGGTATTTGGCCTGCACGGTAAACGGCACTATGAAAGTGAGCGTATGGGGGTACTAATGCAGGTGGCTAAAGGCCAATCTGTTGTTCCTCAGTTGCAAAAAGTAATGGAACAAGTGCTTAGGGGTCTTGGCGCAGTACGGTTTACTTTTGAATCTCTCGGAAGGAAGCTTCCTTTGGCAAATCCTTTCGCGTGCTGGCTTATGCTCATAGGGGGAAAGACTGTTGGTGTTATATATCAGTTACAAGATCTGCCGCTTTCGGGCAACCGCCTGGTAGAGTCAAGTGCGTACGCAGAGATTGACTTACCTATGCTTCTCGAGCAACTATCCCACGAGCGTCCGAGGGGTGCGACGGAGCTGGTTAGTAAGCTTGTAGTCCTGGATGCTAATGTTGAGGCTCAAGACAGGGCTGAGCTTGAGCTTCTTATGGTAGCGGCGCAGAAGCAGATTACTAGGCCACAAACGTGGACGCTAGAAGTAGTAGATAGCTATAGTCTTCCGAATGGTAAGACAAGATATACAGTTCGTGCTTCGTATCACAATCTTTCTGACGGACAAGCGAAAGAGCTTCATGAAAAAGTGTTTGGGAGTAATAAGCAGGCCACTCCTCCTACCCTTCACGAGACTGAATCTAACGAATAGGGTTCCCGTGTCTATGGGTGACTGGGCAAGGGGTTAGATCTATTTTTCCTGTAAATAGAGCGGTTTTTGTGCTATACTATATGTAGTAAATTTTCCGGTACCTATGTCACTTATTAGTTCGGTTAAGCATTTCTTTGGACTTGAAAAACAAAATACGAGCGCGCCTCAAATAACTTTGATCAGTACATTTGAAGGGGAGTTGGCTAGTTTGCCGCCAGAACAACATGCTCATTTTATAGGGCAGGCGTATGAGCAAAGTGAGGCTAAGAGCAAAGAATTTGAGGCCAGTGCTCCAGGGCAGGCTGGTAAAGCAGCAAGCTTTTTTTCTGAGGCGAAAGATCATTTTGCTTTGGAAATATACTTATATAAAAAAATAAAAGCACTTTCGGGGCAGGTCACAGAGGGTATTGATCCTGAACTAGAACAAAGACTGGGTAGACTTATTTCCTACGCTCAGAGCTTCGCTAAGCCGAGTGCTGAGATAGCTCTGGCAATAAATGGGTATATTCAGACCTACGAAGAGGCTATTTTACTTGCAGAAGCTCGTGGTGAATACAAGCTTTCTATAAGTGAGAACGATAGGTGGGTACGTTTGCCTTTCTTGCAGCCAGACACAGTAAAGATGGCTCGCAAGCGTGAAGCTGTACAAGAGCTTAAGAGGCTTTGTACTGACTGCTCTGAGCTTGCTCTGCTGGAGTTTGAATCCCGTGTACCGTGGCACCATATTTCGACCTTGGAACTTATTGAGAAGGCTAAGACTGGTCGTGCTGCCCTTTTTCGTATCCCGGAAACAGAACAGTACTATTGTTATCTCTATACCTAAAAAAACTCGAATAACAAAAAACAAATATCAAATAAATAACAAATTGCAAAACTTCAAATATACGCATACTAGTTTTTTGAATTTTGGAATTTGAGATTTATTTGAATTTTGGAACTTCTACATTTATGGCTACAGATAAAAAAACATCAGATTATTCCGCGGATCAAATTACCGTTCTTGAAGGGCTGGACCCAGTGCGCAAGCGTCCCGGCATGTATATTGGTTCTACTTCTGAAACCGGACTTCACCATCTTATATGGGAAATAGTAGATAACTCTGTAGACGAGGCCATGGCTGGCCATGCTACACGGATTTCTTTGACCATTCTCAAAGATGGTGGTATTAAGGTTACCGATAATGGTCGTGGTATTCCCGTTGACGTGCATAAGACAACCAAAAAATCTGCGCTTGAAACAGTTATGACGGTCCTGCACGCCGGAGGTAAATTTGGCGGAGATGCATCTGGCTATAAAGTGTCAGGCGGGCTTCACGGTGTGGGTGCGGCCGTAGTGAATGCGCTTTCTACAGAACTTATAGCGCAGGTAAAGCGTGATGGAAAAGTCTATGAGCAAAAATATAAAATTGGTAAACCACAGGGCCAGGTAAAAGTAGTGGGTAAAGTAGATCCAAAAGATCCTGATCAAACCGGTACCAGTACAGTATTTTATCCGGATGGCAGTATTTTTGAAACTACTGAATTCAAATTCAAAACCGTTTTAGAGCACTTACGCAGCCAGGCGTATCTCACAAAAGGGCTCCACTTTATTATTTCCGATGAGCGCATAGGTTTAACCTATCAATATTACTTTGAGGGTGGTATTCTTTCGTACATTCGTCAGGTTAACCGTAATAAGAAAGTAAAAATTGCGCCTATTTACATAGCCAAGCAGTATGGCGATATTTTAGTAGAGTCTGCGGTGCAATATACCGATGACTACGACGAACGCATACTTGCCTACGCGAACAATGAGTACAACCCTGACCACGGTATGCATGTGACCGGTTTCCGCACGGCTTTGACGCGCGTACTCAACTCCTATGCATCCAAAAATGGATTTGTGAAGGAGAGTGAAAAACTGACTGGCGAGGATATGCGCGAGGGTCTTTCTGCTATTATTTCTGTTAAGCTTCCAAACCCTCAGTTTGAGGGACAGACCAAGGCAAAACTTGGCAACCCGGAAGTGCGTACTGCAGTTGAGTCAGTTGTTGGCGAAGCGTTGGAAATATATTTGGAAGAGCACCCACAAGACGCTGCGCGGATTATTGAAAAAGTTATTCTTGCCGCAAAAGCTCGTCTTGCAGCCCGCGCTGCTCGCGATAGTGTTATTCGTAAGGGTGTGCTTGACGGTCTTGCGCTTCCTGGTAAGCTGGCGGATTGCTCGGAGAGTGATCCTGCAAAGTCCGAACTCTATATTGTAGAGGGAGATAGTGCAGGTGGTAGTGCAAAACAAGGCCGTGACCGTCGTTTCCAGGCCATATTGCCCCTTCGTGGAAAAATTTTGAATGTGGAGCGCGCCCGGTTGGACCGTATGCTTGGGAGCGAGCAAATAAAAAATCTGGTTATTGCAATGGGCATGGGGGTAGGGGAGCTGCTTGATATGTCCAAGCTTCGCTACCACCGCATTATTCTTATGACCGATGCCGATGTAGATGGTGCGCACATTCGTACGCTGTTGCTTACTCTCTACTACAGGTATTTCCCCGATATTATAAAAAATGGACACCTGTATATTGCGCAGCCGCCATTGTTCCGTGTGCAAGTAGGGAAGTCCTTCCAATATGCGTTTTCAGATGAAGAGCGTGATGAAGTATTGCGCGATCTTATTGCAGAAGCCAAAGCAAGCAAGAAATCGAAAGCCGAAAGTCGAAAGCCGAAAAAAGAAGAAGAGGAAGTAGTAGGAGAGGCAAGTGAGCCTGAAGATGTTTCTGCGCCTGAAGATGCTACTGTTGCAGCAGTTGATGGTATTAAATATGCCATACAGCGTTATAAAGGTCTTGGTGAAATGAACCCTGACCAGCTGTGGGAGACAACCATGGATCCGGAAAACCGTGTTATGCTCCAAGTGCACATTGAAGATGCCGAAAAAGTCAGTGAAATATTTGAAACCCTTATGGGCGACGATGTTGCCCCTCGTAAGCGCTTCTTAGTGACTCATAGTAAGAGTGTGAAGAACTTGGATATTTAACACTGTGTATTTAATACAATTTTAAAAGGCGAAACTGACACATGGGTGTGTCTAGTTTCGCCTTTTGCTTGTTGTCGCTTATGGGTCAATACGTAAAGCGGGGAATAGCTCTACCGTGGAAGATTACGAGCATCTCTCTAACGAGAACGATAACTCTTTTCCGTACGGGTGTACCTGCCTTATGTTGCCGACATCTAAATGAGTAGTAGGGGGTGGCGCCGCATTTTCTACAGGTACTGACTAAACTGCAGCCACATCCTTGTGTGTTCGATGCTCTACCACCACATCCGCAAGCGGCCATAATGAATCCTCCTTTGGGTTCCTATCCAGTTTATATTGTGGTTACTGAACCACGTAAATTTGCTTCGCTACTACAGTAGTAAAAGAAAATTATTGCACATTTATGCGGATATGTCAATACTTACTGCCTGAGTACATTGACAGTTATACTTTAAGATGGTATAGTAAATTTTTCGTATGAAAAAATATTTTTCATAATTACTATATGATATTTTTAGCTGGACCCCATGGTGTAGGCAAGACTCATGCAACTCGACTTCTTGAGAAAGCTGGATTTTATTCCTTGGATTTAGGACCAATAATTAGAAAGATCCATAAAGATTCTGGTACGCCATTAAGCTTAAAGGAATGGGTTGTTGAAGGCGAGCAAAAGAGTGGACCTGATTTTACGAATCAGGTCATATGTAAAGAGGTTGTCCGTCATTTGAAAGAGACATATTTGAGTGGCGGTTATCAAGGTTTGATAATTAGTGGCAGCCGATCTATACGCGGTATGTTGTACCTCAAACATGCGTTGCGTTCTATTCTACCTCAAGAGCTTGGGTGGCTCGTTTATCTCGATGCTCCTAAAGAATTACTTTATGAGCGTTATGTTGAACGAGAAAAGGTTTCTATTAGTCGTGAGCAATTTGGAGCAATACTCGACGTTGATGCTAAGATGGGTCTGTACGACATGAAAGCCTTGGCGAATGCAATTGTTATAAATGATGCGGATTCAGATTATTTAGAAACACAGCTCAACACTTTTTTGACCATGACATATCAGTTGCAGGATCAATTGATAGCAGAAGCGGCATTGGCTTAATTTACTCATATATGCGCACATTTAAAGTTGGTACTGTTATAAATAAACTCGAACAGAAAGTCTTGTTGCAACAATCTCCGAACTTCAAGACCATTTCTGTTCAGTATCCAAGTCGCTTAAATGCTATGGCGATTGATCCGAGCAAGATCGCGATTAATGAAAATCATAGGTATACTCCTGGTGAAGTCATTTTTGTCGTAAAACTATTTAAAGACGTTGAAATTACCTTGCGAGATGATGGGAAGGTTGTGGTAGATTCTGCAACTAAACGTAGCTCGTTAGTTCGCCACGCTGCGTTAATTATGCAGAAGGCTCTAAAAACCCCCTATGGTTTTACTATCTCAGTGCAGAATCAGGATGAGGTCAAACATTGTGGGCTAGGATCGAGTAGTGGACTTATTGCTGCAGTGGGGGTAAGTATTAACGAATTGTTCGGTAAACCAATCGATGATTTGCCCTTACTTCAATACTTGGGACAGAATCATGGCGAAGAAATTGACGGAGATGAAGAGAGGCTTGAAGCGGTACAATGCATTGGTGGCTCCGCGGCTGCAGGTATTGTACACGGTGGTATGACAGTGTTGTCTGGTACTAGCCGACCAATTGCTATGTGTGCTATCCCTGAAGAGTTTAGGGTAGTAATTGGCATACCGAAAGATTTTAAGCCTCGTGACGCGAAATTTTTAATGGAGGCCGAACGAAGGAATTTGCACAAATTTATTGCAACAGGAAAGAAACATGGTCCGAGGATCGCCTATCGTATACTGCATGAAATGCTGCCCGCTATGGTGGAAGGGGACATGAAGGTAATTGGGGATATTATTTACGAGTATAGGTTTGAGATGGGTAGTATTCGCAATTGTTCATTCGTGTATCCGAGTCTTGTAAAAAAAGCAAGCCAGCTTGCTTCTTTAAAGCACCGCGGACTGGCGGATGTGCTCGCACTTTCATCAGTCGGGCCAGCATTCTTTGCTATAACTAAACGACCGCAAGATGTTGCTCGCGTCTTTGAAGCGAATGACTTTAGTGTATTTCATACTAAAATTCATAATACTGGGTACCAGGTACTCAGAAAGGTACGAATATGACCAATGTCTCCAATACTACTCCTGAGCAGCAATTTTGGAACGATCCAGCGATCGTAGAAGAATTTGCTCAATATCCAGCCCCACCATACTGGGCGGACTTTTTAAAGACCCTCAATAATCCGCGGAGTCTTAAGGCACTTGATATGGGCTGTGGTGGTGGAAGAAATACCGAACTTTTGTTGAGCTTTGGTTTTGATACGTATGCCTGCGATGTCCACGAGGGGATGGTAAAAGCAACTGCTGAGCGCATGGCTCGCATTTTGAATGACGCCGGTGCTGCAGAACAAAAGGTACGCAAGGCATCGTTTCTTAAGTTGCCATATGCGGACGGGGAATTTGATGTGCTTGTTGCGAGCGGCGTGTTGCATAATACTGAAACTATTGAAGAAGAACTTACGGGAATAGCTGAAGTCGCTCGAGTACTCAAATCTGATGGTTATGCGTGCATTAACGTATTTTATCAAGGAGTTGTGCCTGAAGAGCTTAAGCCGGCGCGAGAAGATGGCCGAGTATTTTTCACTCGCGAAGGTTTGTATATGACTTTGCTTACTAAGGAAGAACTATTAAGCGCATTGGAAAAGAATGGACTTGTTCCGGTAGGCGAAGTTGCTACTTACGAAAGCAACGTGAATACAGGGGTCAGGTCAGTCTTTAGAGCAGTATTCAAAAAAAACTAGCCGCGAGGCTAGTTTTTTTGTAGTAATACGTCTCTTATTTTAAGATAGTTTTGATTCCAGATATGTGTTCGCTCCGTTTCAGGATACTCAGCTAGCGTTCTCGTTTCTCCATCTAGGATAATTACGGTATTCCAGCCGCCCTGTAATTCCCCACGCATTTCAGTAGCGATGCTAAAAGGTACCGTAAAGCTAAAGTCTTGACTGGTGCCATCCGGAAAAGCAAGGCTTGTGCCAACTTCAAAATATCCGGTCCGGTCTGTTACTTTTTCCAGAAGCTTTAATAATAGCTCAGGAGATATCCGTTTTTCAAAAAATGCCATATAAGGACCCGGCGTCCCTGAAAGGCCGTGTAAAAATATGCTATGGTCTTCCCTAACGGCGGGTTTATTAGTTTCTTTTGCGACTTCAAGGGCGGTGTAGCGAGCAATTTCTATGCTTGAATCTGCCTGGATCTCTGGATAATCTTTTTCTACAGGGAGTAACTCGATGCTACCTTCGCCAAATACACTTTGGGCAGCCATGAGTTTACCTTTATTTTTTGTTACTAAATGTACTTGCATATGTTTATACTAGTTACTTTCTAGCCAATTTTAATATATTTTTAATTTATTGACAAATCATATATAAAATGATATAATATGCTAGCACTTGCGAGCGCATGTGCTATATTCATAAACCCAAAAACAAACTACAACTTCGATGAACGGAGACCCGACATGAAGACAGCTAACGTTTACCAAGACCGCATGTTGGAAGATTTGCAGGTGGCGGATATGGATCCGCTCAATGCAAACCAGTTTTTTAACACACAATTTCCCGCGCTCAGTGAGCAAGGCAAATATGATCAGATTGTTGCCTGGGCGCTTGCTGCGTTAGCGAGTTTCCGGGTCCCAAAAGATCGTTTGCTTGCGATGGCTGCAACGCGTGACCTTGGTATGATTGCCGCAGCGCTTACGCGCTGGCAACAAGAAATTCCAAGTGAAGTCGAGCAAATGTTGCTCGCGCTTGCCGGAGTTACCGGTGAGGTTCCTGCGGATACTGTATTCAGTTACGGCCCGCGAAATCCCAAAGCTAACCTTCGCCGCTTCACCACACTGCCTGAGGAAGAACTGTTCATCAATGCATTCGCCGAAGGCATGGAACAGCTTTATCTGGCGGTTGCCGCAACTGACTTAGTCGCCACCGGCGAATATGACGCAGAGCATCAGCGAATCTTTCTGGAAGAGGCAGCCAGGCGATTCGGGGCGATGACTCGGGCAATCGTTGCGGTCAAAAAGAACATCAGTCCTGAGTGCTTTACGCACAAACTCCGGCCGTTCTTTGAGCCGAAGACTATTGGTGGTGTTAAATACTTCGCGCCTGGTGGAGCGCAAATGCCAGTAATCCTTTTGGACCAGGCACTGTGGGGTGCGGGGCATACAAATCCCGAACTTCAAAGTTACTGGGCCGACAACTTGCGGTATCTGCCGCCCAGTTTACGGGATCGTTTTGCCGTTATCGCGGCTACCCAGCCGCTTTACCTGCGATACATTAATCACGAGACTGGTTCGCCAGCAGCCAAGGCTTGCCTTGCCCTACTGAACGGACTCATCTCTTTCCGCTACCCACACTATGGGGTAGCAAAAGCAAACTTCGCCATCCGGCCTGCTGCTGCTCAAGGGAGCGGCGGGTACACGGGCGGCATTCTACAGACTCTCGCCGACGAGACCGTTCGGGCTCGCGACGAACTTAAACTGTCCATGGGAGGAGGTGAGTGACGTGTTGGACAAAGTAGCGCTTACGGAAATGCTCCGTCAGCGTTTACAAGAAAGACTCGAGGGTTTAACTGATGCGCGAGAGGCCACACAAGAGTTAGCTCGAGAAGCGCCGGGTGCTAACACTACCCGGTCAGACCAAAGCAAGAATCAGCTCTCCACCATCCAGTTAGCACAACAAAGCACTGAGCTTGATATGCTGGCTGCGCTTGATAATCTTCGGCAGTTACCAACTGAGCCACGAGAGAGAATAGTGATTGGGGCGATTTTTACTCTGCGCAAAATCAATAACGGAGAGGAGTCGCCAAAAATCTATTTTGTGGTTCCAGCGGGATGTGGTGGTGAGGAACTTGATCTCGACGGTAAAATAATCACAACACTTACGGCAATTGCTCCTTTAGCGGTGCTTTGTCGGAATAAAGAGGAAGGTGATGAAGTCACGGGTGGGGGAGGCACCTATGAAATCGTTACTGTGGAGTAATGCACAAATCGCAAGGCAGCCGTTTCGGCTTCCTTGCGATTATTTTTATATCCGAACGCCTACTGCTTCGCCTTTCCATTTTGAAATTTTCTGGTTTTGCTGAGATATATAGAACCCCGTGAATACTTCCTCGGTTCAATTCGGAGGTTGGTAGTGAAAAATGTCAATAAGTCCTAACTTCGGAGTTCTTTTTTATAACTTGACGCAAGTGATATCTATACCGTATAATATTAATAAGTTAAAGGCCTCCGAGGCCTTTTAAAAAAGATCGAAAAATATGTCTAAATTTACTGGTTTTTTCAAGGATGTGTACGGTGAAATGCAGAAGGTTGTCTGGCCAACGCGCAAACAGACCCTGTTCTATACCATTCAAGTTATAGTATTTTGTGTGGTAGTTGCGGTCATACTTGGTGCTGCAGACTATGGGCTTTTACGGTTATTTGAAAGAGTGGTCGTTAAATAAAGGTATCGATACGAATATACCAATGTACTAATTATACTAATTAATACATTTGCGCTATTGGTCTTGATTCGTATCATTAGTAATTATTCGCATAGTTAGAATCGATACATTATGTCTAGACAACAAGTTACTGGTGAACGTCACTGGTACGTACTTCATACATATAGTGGCTACGAGGACTCTGTAGCAGTAAACCTCCGTCAGCGTGTGGAAAACTTAGGCATGGAAGATAAAATCTTCAATGTCATGGTTCCAAAAGAAAAGAAAATTCGTATTAAGGATAGCAAGCGAATTACCATGGAAGAGAAGATTTTTCCTGGATATGTGCTTGTGGAAATGATTGTAACTGACGACTCGTGGTATGTAGTGCGTAACACTCCTAACGTAACAGGTTTCGTTGGCAGTGGTACTATTCCAACTCCAGTAGATGCTGCAGAAATGGAAAGTTTACAGAAGCGCATGGGTGCAGACGAGCCTAAGTTCAAGGTAGATCTCCAAAAAGGCGAGCTGGTAAGAATTGTCGATGGTCCTTTTAAAGACTACGAAGGTAAAATTGGCGAACTGGATGAAGCAAAGGGTAAAGTAAAGGTTATGGTGACCATTTTCGGTAGAGAAACTCCAGTAGAGCTCGACTTTCTCCAAGTCAAAAAATCTTAGCTTATAGCTTATTGCTGTCAGCTTCTAGATCTCTAGGAGCTGATTCTAAAAGCCTCAAGCTTTTCAGGTTGCGAAGGGTATCCTTCGGCTTCTCTACCTGCACACATATATAATTTTCTTCTAGAAGCTAATATTTAGCACCTAGAAGCTATACAAAGACATGGCAAAGAAAGTTAAAGTAGTCGTAAAGCTCCAGCTTAAGGCTGCCAAGGCAACTCCAGCGCCACCAGTTGGTACTGCCCTTGGTCCGCATGGTTTGAACATTGCGCAGTTCGTTAAAGAGTTTAATGACCAGACTGCGAGTATGGGGGATATGGTTATTCCAGTTGAAATGACCATATACGAAGATAGAACATACACGTTCATCCTCAAGACCCCTCCGGTTGCAAACCTTATTATGAAAGCGGTTAACATACCGAAAGGCGCTGCTAACCCTCTCCTTAACAAGGTCGGCAAGATAACTAAAGCTCAGGTACGGGAAATTGCAGAAAAGAAAATGGTAGACCTGAACACTACCGATGTAGAATCTGCAATGAAGACTGTTATGGGCACTGCCCGCAGCATGGGCGTTGAAGTAATAGAGTAACTTCATCCAAACATGAAACCATATAAACATTTAAACAATAGGACGTGCTAGAAATGGCCCAGCTTATATGTTTAAATGTTTTTTATGTATATAACCATTGGCCGTTATTAAATTCGTAGGTATATGATAGGATTTATTATTGTAGTGTTAGTTCTGCTTGTGTTGCTTGGGCTTCGCGTTGTCCAGCAGTATCAAAAGGGGGTAGTGTTTCGTTTCGGAAAAGTGGTCGGGGTAAAAGAGCCGGGGCTAACCTGGGTGCTTCCACTTATCGATATCGTAAAAAAAGTGGATATGCGTACTATTACGCTGCCTATTCCACCACAGAAAATTATTACCCGAGACAACGTTTCTGTAGATGTAAGTGCAGTAGCATATTATAAAATAACTGACGCGGTAAAGAGCCTTATAGAAATTCAGAGCGTGCTCAATGCCATAAACCAGATTGCCCAAACCTCTGTTCGCAACATAGTGGGTAAGTTTCAGCTTGATGAAATTTTAAGTGAGCGCGAAACTATAAATGGAGAAATCACCAAGGTGCTCGATACCCATACTGAGAGTTGGGGAGTTATAGTCCCTGTGGTGGAAATAAAAGATATAGAACTTCCAGAAGGTATGCAGCGTGCTATGGCGAAGCAGGCTGAAGCAGAGCGTGAGAAGCGCGCGAAAATTATATCTGCAGAAGGAGAAGCTCTGGCTGCTCAAAAGCTTGCTGAAACAGCAGATATAATGGCTGCTCACCCAATAGCGCTACAGCTTCGTAACCTCCAGACCATGTCTGAAATATCGGTTGAAAAGAATTCTACAATTATATTCCCGGCTCAGTTCATGAGCACCATCCAGGATATTAAAAAGTTCATGGAAGCAGAGCATTAGTAGATAAAAGTGTGTCGTTGCTATAATGAATACATTATTTGAAAAGATTGTTGCAATTGCTTTATTCCTATTTGCAGTCTCGTGCCTGGCAGGCACATATACAATGGAGCGAAGGAGTGATTTAGATGATGTAGGATATTATGCGGGCTTGCTTATTGGGTTTGGAGCGTTTAGTGCGGGAATATATTACGCAGTAGTATCGCTCAAGAAATAAAGTTTGAGGGTAAAAATTTACTAAGTAAGGTGCGTTATACTTAATTCATGATTCAATATTCTTAATTCCGCGTTTCTCATATGCAAAATATCAAAAAAATCTATCTTTATCTTGTATCAGCCATAGCACTAGTTATAACCGTGGTTGGCGCAATTATGCTGGTGAATATGGCTCTTAAGGCGTGGGTATTTCCAAAAGCCGATACCTATAGTTACTATGCGCCACGACCAGAAATGTGTAGTCAGGCAAGTGGTGATATAAAAGCTTACCCAGAATGCGCGCCAGGGTATGAAGAGCAGCAAAGAAAGATGGATGAGCAAAATCGTGCGAGCCAGCGCCAACGTGACGCAGCCCAGGCGCTCTCTATGATAGTTATAGCTGCCCCTGTCTGGTTCTTTCACTGGAGACTTGCCAGAAAAGAACAATAATGGTACAATTTATAAACTAATTAATTTGTGGGAGAAACGTAAGACGTCAAAAGTCATAATGTCTATAACGTCGAAAAAAGTCGAGGAGTATTGATTCTTTTGACGTGATGACGTGAAGGCCTTAAGACATTCGACATGTAAGCGTTTCGCTTTCCACCACGAAAGGGTATGTTCATGAAAACTGCATCGAAGCGTGTACGCGCAAACAGCGAGTTAGTAGACGCAAATAAGACCTATAGTCTTGAAGAGGCTATTGAGCTTGCAAAGAAAACAGCAACCACCAAGTTTGTTGGTTCAATTGAAGTGCATGTTCGCACCGGTATAGACGCAAAGAAAACAGATCAGGCTATCCGCGGTTCTGTAACGCTACCTCATGGTACTGGTAAGACCAAGCGCATTGCAGCGTTTGTAACTGAAGCTAAAGAAAAAGAAGCGAAAGAAGCGGGCGCAGCTCTGGTTGGGGGAGAAGACTTGGTAAAGCAAATTAAAGAAACTGAAAAGACAGACTTTGATGTTGCCATTGCCGAGCCTGCTATGATGCCTAAGCTAGCTCAGATTGCAAAAATTCTTGGTACTCGCGGTCTTATGCCCAATCCAAAAACCGGTACCGTGTCTGAGAACATTGCAAATATGGTAAAGGAAATTGCTGGTGGTCGTGTGAGCTTTAAGAACGACGATTCAGCGAACATCCATCAAATTATTGGAAAATCAGACTTTGACACCGCAAAGCTTGTGGAAAATGCAAAGGCATTTATGGACGCTGTAAATAGCGCTAAGACTTCTACTGTAAAAGGCCAGTATATTACCTCAGTGTCCCTAAATGTTACTATGGGCCCTGGCATAAAAGTAAAGTTCTAATACCACAATTAAAATCCCTCATATGGGGGATTTTTTGTTTGCTGTAGCGTATATATGCGTGTATGCAATACTCGAAATAATAAGCGAGTAACCGCTTATCATACTGCATAAAATATGATACTATAAAGTATACTTTCCTCTTATCTATGAGTAAAATTATTCTTGCTGTTGTAGGTTTGGCAGGTTCAGGAAAAACTGAAGCCTCTCAATATATTTTGGGTCAAAGCCAGTGGGGGCACGTGCATTTTGGCAATACGGTTGTAGATGAAGTTAAAGCGCGCGGGCTAGAAGTGTGCGAGGCGAATGAGAGAATCGTCCGCGAAGAGCTTCGTGAACGTCATGGCATGGCGGCCATGGCCGTCTTAAATTTGCCGCGAATTCGTAGTCTGTTTGAAGAGAGCAGTGTCCTCATTGAAAGTTTTTATTCATGGGAAGAATACATTGCGCTTAAGCATGAGTTTGGTGAGCGGTTTAAGGTATTGGCCATTTACGCCAATTTCGAAATTCGGGCCGCACGTTTGGCAAATCGTCCCGTTCGTCCGCTTACCCGCGAACAATTAGATTCGCGAGATTACGCCCAGATAGATCGTTTGCATCAGGCAGGTCCTATAGCCAGGGCAGACTTTATGATTATCAACGAAGGCACCACAGAAGAGTTGTATAAAAAAATTGATGCCGCAATAGCGCAGCTGTAAGGTATATAAGCTGGTTACTCGATTTTAACTATTCATTGTTCCTATATGTCTTGGTTTAAAAAAACTACAGCGCCAGTAAAAACCAGTACGGTTATTGCTTTGGAAAGCTTGTCTCAAGATATACTTGAAGCACAACTACATTTACTCGAGGCGGAACTATCTACCGCGGGTTTTTCTGTGCGCCGTCTGGAGTTTCCGAGTAGTAGCGCGGAAAGTAATGTGCCAGGGCTATTGGATACACCTGGTTTGGTAGATAGTGTCCAGTCTTTAGGGGTTATTGCTGCATTAGATAGGGCTCGCACATTTGCACGTCTCGGAGAAACTCCAGAAAAAGAAATTGTTGTTTGTACGGGAAGCAGTTTATCTACCGCGGCTTGGCTTACTTCAAAGGTGGAGGAGCATGGAGAGCGAATCGGCTTGTATCGATGGCTAGACGAGCTTGAGCACACAGTATTTACTCACCGAAGAATAGACTTTACCGTATTTTTAGATTGCTTACCTGAGCATATAGACCTGCATGAGACAGTGCTTGTGCCTGTGGGGTGGGGGAGTCGTGAGGTGCCTGAGGTGAGTGTTTTGAGAGAACGATACGTGGAGGCAGCGAAACTTACGCCGGGTGCCAAAATTATTTCATGCTACCGGGAAGATTTGCTCAAGCCTGACTCGGAAATTCAAAATGAATTGTGGAATTTGGTTAGAAGAATAGCATTGAAGAGCAACCTCCGACCCCGATAATGGGTTGTAGGTGTGTGGCCGCCGTTTTGGCTAAGGTCTTAGGGTATTAGGCCATTCAACCAAGACCTCTTACCGTACTGGCCGCCATAAACTTATAACCATATTTCAATTATAGACATGGACACAGAATTAATAAAACGCATAGACATATTGGGTGAAAAGGTGCAGCAATTGCTTCCGTCTTTGCAATTGGGGCAGAAGCAACAGCAGGTGCTTGAAATGGAAGAGTCTATGCAGGCTGCAGATTTTTGGTCAGATCCTCAGCGCGCACAGGCGGTATCTCAAAATTATAACGTGCTAAAAGAGTATGTAGGGTTTTGGAATATGTTCGGTCAGCAACTTACTGAACTGAAAACGCTCGTTGACCAAAACACCGACGAAAGCGAAGAAACGCTTACCTATTTAAAACAGAGTGTGGCCCGTGCAGAAAAAGAATTTTCCCAGAACAGGCTCATTGCTTTACTGTCAAAACAATACGATGACCACGGCGCAGTGCTTGCGATACATGCCGGAGCCGGGGGGACCGACGCGCAAGATTTTGCGGAAATGCTTTTCCGTATGTATACACGGTATGCAGGAGCAAAAAAATTTAAAATAGAAATACTGGAACAGAGCCGGGGAAGCGAAGCAGGGATTAAATCTGTCCTCCTTCAGATTGACGGGCCCTATGCGTATGGGTATTTGAAAGCTGAGGCGGGAGTGCATCGTCTGGTCCGCTTAAGTCCATTTAATCCTGCGCATACGCGCGAAACTAGTTTTGCGCTCGTTGAAGTACTGCCCGCATTGGGGGAGTCTGAGACGGTATCTCTTGATCCTAAAGATTTAAAGATAGAGGCAAATACGGCGTCTGGCCATGGCGGACAAAGCGTAAATACAACCTACTCCGCAATTCGTATTACCCATATTCCTACCGGTATAAAAGTTAGTATACAGAATGAACGAAGTCAGCATCAAAATAAAGAGCTTGCCATGAAAATTTTAGCGGCTCGTTTACAGGTTCTGGAAGATGAAAAGTCACTTGCTGCAAAGAAAGAACTTCGTGGAGAGTTTAAATCCGCGGAATGGGGTAACCAAATACGGAGCTATGTACTTCACCCGTATAAGCTTGCGAAAGATCACCGAACCGGGTATGAGACAAGTGATCCTGACGGGGTATTGGATGGTGAGCTCGATGAGTTTATCGAACGGTACCTTGAATACCGAGTAGATGCACAAAGTATATAATCTCCTCGGAATGCACCATGTTCGCTAGCCTTCATCTTTTAAGACAAAAAGATAAAAGAAGTGTGCTAAAATAACTATATGATTAGATTCGAATCGGTCGCCAAATATTACGGAAACACCAAGGCACTCAGTGCTATAAATTTAGAAATCAATCACGGTGAATTTGTGTCCGTTGTCGGACTTTCCGGGGCGGGGAAGTCGACGTTACTTAAGCTCATTACCGGTGAAGAGCGGGCAGACGACGGCCGAGTGCTTATTGACGATATCGATATAGCCCAGGTTAAAATAAGCGATTTACCGTATCTTCGAAGAAAAATCGGTATGGTTTTTCAGGATATTAAACTACTACCCCGAAGAACGGCATTTGAAAATGTAGCCTTCGCTATGGAAGTAAGTGGTCATCGCAGAGACCGTATAGACAAAGAAGTGCCAAAGATTTTGGAGCTCGTAGGGCTTTTACATAAAAAACACAACTTCCCTCATGAAATGTCTGGGGGAGAGCGTCAGCGCATAGCTATAGCACGGAGTCTCGCTCACCGTCCCGCGCTGCTTATGGCAGATGAGCCTACCGGAAACCTCGATGAAGTAAATGCCGCGGAGGTCCTCGACCTTTTGTTAAAAATTAATAAGCTGGGTACCACTGTTATTCTTGCCACCCACGCAGCCGACTTAGTTAACCGTATACAGAAACGAGTAATTACCGTTGAAGGCGGCCGCGTGGTTCTAGAGCAGGAAAAAGGAAGGTATAAATTATAAGTAATGACAAAAATGAACAAGAAAAAGTAAAAATGACAAAAATATAATTGAGCGGAATTTTCACTTTTGTCATGTATGTCATTTTTTAACTTTTGTCATTTCCATTATGTTTGACTCAATAAGTTTTTTTAGAGTAATAAAGGCGGGGTTTGTAAATTTTTGGCGTAATATTTGGTTGTCTGCGGCAGCTACTATGGTCATGGTTATTACGCTTATTATTTTCAGCGTACTCATTTTACTGTTTGGTATAACCAAATATTCTGTTGCCACTATACGAGATCGAGTAGATATAAGTGTGTATTTTAAAACTGGCGTTGCTGAGAGCCTTATAAACAATTTTAAAACAGACTTACAAAGCAATCCAAAAGTAAGTCAGGTCACCTATACCTCTGCGGCAAATGCTCTAGAGAATTTTAAGGCTAAACACGTTGGGGATCCTCTTATACTTGACTCCTTGGCGGAGCTCACCGACAATCCACTTCCTGCGACACTGCAAGTAAAAGCAACTAACCTAGACGATTATTCTGAGATTGCTGCAACATTGCAAAATGGCACTTATAAGGACAGTATAAGCAAGGTTAACTTTGAAGATAATCGTTTGCTCATAGAACGGCTTGGGAAGGTGCTGAAGTTTATTGTCACAGGGGGCGTTGCGTTGGTTATTATATTCTCTATCATTGCTATTCTGGTAATTTTCAACACCATAACGCTGACCATATACAATCGCCGTGAAGAAGTAGAAATTATGCGGCTCGTAGGGGCTACGAATTGGTATATTCGCGGACCATTTCTTATTGAATCCATGCTATATTCGGTCGTTGCCAGTGCTATTACCGCAGGCCTGCTTGCGCTTCTCTTTGCGAAGATTGCTCCGGCCATAAGCGTACTAGTTAACGGGACTACGAATGTGCAAGGTGGGGGACTTGCCGCTCTTACTCCGGCAACTATATTTAATTTGCCACTGCTCGCTTTAGCGTTGCTTGTAGTTGCTGTTATTTTAAGTTTTGTTTCAAGCACCTTGGCCATTCGCAAATATCTGCGCGTATAAATAACATCTAAACATTTAATCATGTAAGCATATGCACATGCACAAACGCGAATGCTTATATGTTTATATGGTTTTATGTTTAAATGATTAGCTATGAAAGTATTGTTTTTGAAAGATGTAAAAGGACAGGGAAGAAAAGGGGAGTTGAAAGAAGTGTCGGAAGGCTATGCCCTTAACTTTTTAGTTAAAAATGGTTTGGCGGCTGCAGCAACAGAGAAAATTCAGGCCAAAGAAAAGCAGAAGGCAGACGCGAAGATCGCTGAGCTTGAAAAAATAAAAGCAAAGCACCTGGCCTTAAAAGAACAAATTGAGAAGCGACGCTTTACACTACCCGCTAAAGCTGGGGATGGTGGCAAGTTGTTTGGCGCAGTAAGAGAAAAGGATGTAGCCGAGTTGTTAACTCAAAAGCTAGATAAAACCATAGATAAAAATTTGGTGCGTATAGACACTCCCATTAGAACCGTTGGGGAGCATGTAGTATCGCTTGAGTTTGCAAAAGGGCTTGTGGCGCGGGTTACTCTTGAAATAAAACCAACTAATTAAAATATAGGCATGGCCAAAAGAACAAAGTCCCAAGGTAAGACTGTTCAGGATAAAACAAAATTCATCTTCGTTACTGGAGGTGTTATGTCGAGCGTGGGTAAAGGGGTTGCGTCTGCATCTCTTGCTCGCATACTTCAATCTCGAGGATTCAAGGTAACCTCTCTTAAAATAGATCCGTACGTGAATGTAGATGCGGGCAATATGAATCCCACTGAACATGGTGAAGTGTTTGTATTGGCCGATGGAACAGAATGCGATCAAGACATGGGTAACTATGAACGCTTTCTGGATACCACGCTAAGCAGGACAAACTACATGACTACGGGAAGTGTGTATCTTTCGCTCATAACAAAAGAACGAAATCTTGAATTTGGCGGTCGTTGTGTAGAAGTGGTGCCGGATATACCGCTTGAGGTTATATCCCGTATTGAGAATGCCGCCAGCCTTGCGCAGGCAGATATTGCTATTGTTGAGATAGGCGGAACCGTAGGCGACTATCAAAACGTAGTATTTCTTGAAGCAGTACGCATTCTTAAATTTAAGTATCCAGGCAGTGTCCTGGTTTCTTTAGTTAGTTATGTACCCGCGCTCGGGGCTGGTGGGAACGAGCTTAAAACTAAGCCGACCCAACACGCTATTCAAAACTTAAATGCAGCAGGTGTGCACCCGGATGTTTTACTGGCCCGCGCTTCTGTGCCCCTAGACGATAAAAGGAAACAGAAGTTGGAATTTATGTGTTCTCTGCAGCCGGGGAGTATAGTATCTGCGCCGGACGTAAAAAATATATATGAGGTTCCTCTTAATTTCGAGCAGCAGGGACTGGGTGAATATATTACCCAGACCCTAGGTTTACGCTCAAAAAAAGCGAATACGGATTCATGGAAAAACTTTGTACGTAGGGCAAATAACGCTTCAAGAGAGCTTCGGGTGGCAGTGGTAGGCAAATATTTTGGCACTGGCACGTTTACTTTGCATGATGCATATATTTCTGTTATAGAGTCACTTAAATATGCATCCTGGGCTCAGAGTGCCCGTATTTCTTTGTCGTGGATTTCCAGCACGGAGATTGAGGCGAAAGGCGCTGGAAGCGTGCTTAGGCGCTACCACGGCATTGTCGTGCCGGGTGGCTTCGGGAGTCGAGGAACAGAGGGCATGATAGAGGCTATTACCTATGCTCGCACAAAAGGCATTCCGTATCTTGGACTTTGCTATGGTATGCAAATGGCCACGATAGAGTTTGCTCGAAATGTAGCGGGACTAAAAGACGCTAACACAACAGAGGTATATAAAAAGACTCCGTATCCTGTTATAGATATAATGCCAGATCAAGCAAAGAAGCTTTTAAATCGCGAGTATGGTGCAAGTATGCGGCTTGGTAATTGGGATTGTGTAATAGAGCGGGGGACGCGGACAGAGAAAGAATATCTTAAGGCAGGATGGATAAAATCCAGAGGCAAGGCGCTCATACAAGAGCGGCATAGACATAGATATGAATTTAATAACGCGTATAGAGAGATGCTAACTAGTCATGGACTAGTGGTTGCTGGCACTACTCCCGATAAGCAATTAGTGGAAATTATTGAGCTTAGAGATCATCCATATTTTGTTGCTTCCCAGTTTCATCCGGAATTTCTTTCGCGTCCTTTACGTCCTCATCCACTATTTTCTGGTTTTATTAGGGCTGCGCTCAAATCTTAAACAGACTTATTATAAAAACCCTCATACGAGGGTTTTTATAATTGGAGGGTTCTTATTATTTAGAGTTTGGCACTGGCTCAACGCTGATTATGCGAGTTTTCTTAAGTCCACCATGAAACTTGCGAACAAGCTTTTTTTGGAACTTTACAATACCGTCAATAAGAGCATATACCGTTGAATCGCCCGCAACTTGCGCATTTGCTCCTGCGTGGAATTGAGTTCCATGTTGGCGAGCAATAATTTCGCCTTTTTTAACACGCTGGTTACCAAATATTTTAACGCCAAGACGCTTTGATACTGAGTCTCTACCGTATTGGGAACTACCACCTGCTTTTTTATGTGCCATAAAATTCTATAAGCTCCAAAGTACAAAATCCAAATTACAAAATAATATCCAAATTCCAAAAACGTCTTAAAATACTTAGTTTGGAAAATTGGGGGTTGCGATTTGGGATTGGTTTGTAATTTGTTATTTGATAATTTGAATTCAGAAGAAGCTACTGCTTCTCGAAAATAAGGATTTCCCGGGCGACTATCTGATCCTTACGATCATATATCACGCTACCTCGAGGAGAAAGCCGCAAAAACGGCATGTGTGAGGTAAATTCCGGTTTAATCACACTGACAATATTATACCCATTGCTTGTGGCAAAGTCAAGATTTGGCAATAAAACATATTCATTTTGCCCTTTTCTATACGCGGGTATGCACATGACAATTCTCCCCTTATCTTCGAGGAATTTTGCAAAATCTACAAAACAATCTGTATATAGGCTTTGTAAATCTTTGAAGTTTTTATCTATCTCGTTAGAGGAGGGGAACTGGCTGTACATAGGGCCCAAGGTGCCCTCTGTTACAATGGCGTTAACTTTAGTTATAGCCTTAATTTGGCGCAAGTGTTGTATAAATTCACTTACTGTACGGGCATCCGTTGTTTCAAGGTGGTACTTGCCTTTGGGAATTTTATAGCGATTCCTGAACCATTCTAGATTCTTTTCGCTGCCGCTTATGGCTGGTTTGTCTATATCGGTACCAATCATTCGGAAATCTAAGAGGGCACCTTCCTGAACAAACGTACCAATTCCGCAGAAGGGATCGAGGAGGGTATCACCTGTTTTTGCGGCAGTAAGGTTAAGCATGGACTGGGCAACCTTTGGAGGTATCATGCCGCGTTGGTCATCGCGAACCGGACGCTGATAATCGCGCCTACCATAATCTTCAAAGTCTTGAACAGTTAATGTTTTACCCACATATACTTTGTCTATGCCGGCGAATACGACAATTTCCGCACCCTTTGTAATGAGTTGATTATGAGTTACCGCCACGGAGGCAAGGGCAAGGGCGTTGTATTCAGGGACGCTTAAGCGAATACTGCTGCCAGAGTCCTGCATGGCCCGTTTAATAAACATGCCTAACCTCTTGGGTTCTCCAAATGCTTTTACGGCAGCATCCAAAAGATATATACTAATACCAAATTGAATCTTGCCACTTGCTCCTTTAAGAAAGTCTGTCTTAAGTTTGCTTGGTTTAAAATAGTTTTGAAGGGCAAAGTTAATCGAATCTTGCTCACGTTTTTTTACTGCATCAAGTATTTTAACTATTTTAATAACTCCGCCCATACGCCTCTGAAGCCGGTCAACATCCAGCGCTTTGTCCGACTCTATAATAAGAGCTTCAAACGACACGTCTACCACACGGATCGATGCACCATATACCGCGAGCACCTCTAAAATCTCAGCGAGCGAGAGCGTATATACACGTCCTAATACAAAAGCATAAGTCATACAAAGGAAAACTAATATGATTACATACGAAAGAATGAAATCGTGGGGCCAAGATAACCGTACCTCCATAGTTTGCGTTGTCGCATTCGTGGTTATCTTTTTTGTGGGTGTTGGAGTGGGGAAGTTGCCACCAGGGCCAGTATCTAAAACTTCCAGTAATTACTCAAATTATAGCACAAAGAAGCAGGCAACAGCAGAGAAGCCCTTGCCCGCTGGAGCCGAAGCAGCGGAGGCCTTGCCAGCAAAAACCGCAGCACCTGCACCTGTTCCAGCAGGTAATGCTACTTCGGAAGTACTGGGCGCGAGTACGAATGGGTCATGCCTTATAAAAGGTACGAAGAGTAAAATCTACCATCTGAAGGGCGGGGCATTTTACGATCGTGTTACAAAGCCTGTGGTGTGTTTTAAAACAGAAGACGAGGCCAGAGCCGCTGGGTACAGAAGGTCTACTAAGTAGATTACTTTCTAAGGTAGGGGAGACGCAGGTATAAAACGTAGCACTTATTTACTGGAACCAGGCTCCTCTGCCTGGTTTTATGTTTTATTTCTTATTTTGATTTATTAAGGTTGCGTTGAAAACTTTGGTAGGCAAGATTAGCGCAATTCATAAAAGGGTTTAGGAATAGTGTAGACCGCAACAAATTTTGGTACTTGAACTGCTGTGGGAGGATAGTGGTTCTGCGGTTATTTAATAATAGTTATCGTGTCGCACAATGTATCTTGTACGACACAGTATGTATAGAAAAGAACAGATCAGGCCTCTTAACCATTAAACCCCTGATTCTTAAATTTGTTCTACTACTTACCTATTCAGACTTGTTATTGTATAGACATTCTTCGTCTTCGTACAAATAGTTCCTTATATATCTCTATTTGTCTCTTGTTCACACGCATTCATTATTACTTTTAATTATGCACGCTTGTCATTTACTGAGCATAGGTATATATTAACTGCTTTAGTACTGATGCTTGATGCTATAGACTGTTATCCTTCTACCCTTAGGCTGACACCTTGCTATAGCCACTGTCATAATTGTTTTTAATCTTAGGTAACCATGGACGTTTTATTGCACCCTGTCCATGTCTGATTCTTTCATGGCTCATTACATCTTTTTATCTAACTCAAGTCATGAGTAGTAATTCCTGATAATTGGAAAGTGTACGTAAACGCGCACTAGATATTTACTATATAAAATTAGACCAACTTTCGTTGGTCTAATTTTATACTAACACGAGTGGGTATTATTGAATGTTGATGAGTAGCTTTATGGCGTTATAATGGTTAAGAAATGTTGCTGTGATTTAACCAGTGCAATAGGAGCTTTAATAATGTTTCTTGGCCCTGAGTCAGATATGAGTACGTTGCCTTCACTGTCTATTCCGTACAATGTAATGAAATGCCCGCCGCTCGTAAACGCCCCAGGACCCATGGCAGCTATGACTGGTGTGCCTGCTCTTAATGCGGCTTCTGCTGCGGCCCAGCTAACATTGTTTTGCGCCTTAAGTCCCCACTGCTGTGCGAGTGCTGGGAACATGCCATACGATGTTCCGCTCCCACAGACTCTATAACCCTTTGCAGCGGACAGGTTCGCAATAACTCCCGGGTCGACAGCGGTGGCAATTCCTTGTCCCTTGCCTTGATAGTATTTTATGACATTTGCCAGAGACGAAGGTCCACATGCTGAAGTGCCTACGGTACTTTCACTTGCAGGAGTGCAGCTACCATATTGTTGGCTACCCCACGGCGCAGCAGCCTGTTTAAAATTAGGAAAGCCCGCAGGTGTTCCGGTAGCTATCCCATTCGCTTTTTCTTGAGCAATAATTTGAGGAGTGGGAATTTCAAGTCCTGCCACTTCCCCCCAGGCAACCCAATCTTGTTTTGCAATTTGAGTTGGGGTGATACTTTTTATAACGAGCAAATTCGGATTAATCTGTTTCAATAGTAAAAATCCTGTGAGCAGCACTGCAATACCAAGCAGTGACGTAGTGATGAAACTCTTAGCTGTACTTACTTTCTTATCGTTACCACCCGAGAAGATATATAAATATCCACCCAACATGATCATAAATACACCGGCAATGCTGGATATAACTAAAGCGTACTTATACAACCTATTAATACAGTCGAAGAGGTCGTTGTTGGGGGTGGCAGTTCCAACTGCTGGGTTTGCTGGACTTTGTGACGGCGTACACGGTAGATCGGTTGTGGCGGCAAGTGCTAACTGGGGTAGTAGACAGCTGGCTGTAATTACGCACGCAATAATATATTTTTTAAATGTGTAACGCATAGTCTTTTTGTTTTTATTCTTTAAAGGATGGATTTTTAAAATTAGTGTGGGCAGAAACTTAAGCCGTAGTCAGGTCCAGCGAGGTTTTCATCAACCGAATATGGAATTTTTAAGGCTACAGTAAGTTTGCATGCTTGCTCTTTATTTATGTTCAAGATGCTCAAAAAGGCTGTTTCCGCTTTTATGCGTGCTGCGGTTGCAGGCTGCGATGCAAGCGTAATAAGGAAGCTCCCCTCTTTTTGAAAATATATAATTTGATAATCGTTGGTGTCTGCGAGCTCCATGGAAGATTCGGTTTTGGAGAGTGGGTTTAAGGTAAAATTATTTACTGTGACTGCACCCTTAGGAGTGGATATGGCAACTGTAGCGGAGTTAGTGTTAGTATTTGTTTGCCCATTCGATAGTACTGGCGCTCCCCCACTTCCACTGAATGCTGCGTAAGCGAGGGTAGCTACTATAACCACCATCAGAAAACCAAGTACGCCCAATATAATATTCTTCTTATTTTCAAACATGTGCGTAACTAATTAATAGTAAATATATTGTTACTAGAATTTACAGGTCTTATTGGTACTCCATGCACTCCACCGGGTTCCATTGTTAGATATTCGGCATGCTGCTTCAATGTTGGTAGACTCGTTCGTAGCTGCGGCAACACACTGGTCGTATAATGGTCTATTAATAACATGGCAATTGTACACTCCGCCAGACAACAGTGTACTTCCTTTGGCGGCTACGTCGAATGCCTTGGGACAATTCAGTCCTGCCATAGTGTTTGCGGAAATGTTGATTTGGAAGAGCCCCCATGAAGCGTAACTGCCGTCCACGCATTTGTCACCATGTCTTGATGGGTTACCGCTGCTTTCAAGGTTCGCTATACTGGAAGCTTTTGCCGCGTTTGATCCAAAACAGGTTCCTTGTAAATTGGCAACACTGGCGGGGCCGCTTGTTACAGGTTCGCATTTTCCTGTGCCTACGTTCGTTCCACCCCCGCCTCCACCAGGACCAGTGCCCCCTCCCCCGCCTCCACCATCGTGAGGAAGAATGGCCCACTCGGACTGAGCTATTTGTGTTGGTGTAATGCTCTTAATCTGTAGGAGCGATGGATTAATTTGCTTCAGTAATAAAAATCCTGTGAGTAGCACCGCAATACCCAAAAGCGATGTTGTAATAAAACTCTTAGCCGTACTTACTTTCTTGTCATTGCCACCTGAGAAAATAT
Organism: uncultured Candidatus Saccharibacteria bacterium; assembly: GCA_964648985.1. Taxonomy (GTDB): domain Bacteria; phylum Patescibacteriota; class Doudnabacteria; order UBA920; family UBA920; genus JAEUSE01. Next base: position 7,461 of record CAZYMS010000010.1, on the reverse strand, counting down.
ACATATACCCGCCCAGCATAATCATGAACACTCCAGCAATGCTCGATATAACCAGCGCATATTTATAGAGCCGGTTAATACAGTCAAAGAGGTCATTGTTGGGTGTGGCTGTGTTCTGACCCTCCACTTTCGCCGGAGCCTGGGAAGGTACACACGGAAGGTCTGAAGTTGCTGCGAGCGCTGCGTGCGGGAGAATAAGTGAAGCAGTAAGACTAAAAGCAAGAAAAGCTTTTTTGAGCGTATCCATATATTTTGCTTGGGGTTTTTGTTTCATTGGGCTAAGTTTTTATTTTACGGTAAGAAATCTTTTGGATTATAGGTGTATCCATACGGTACAGTGTAAGGTCCATACGTTTTCGAATATTTTCCCTGTGATATGCCAAAACCTTCGCAATCAAATACCGTAAAGTGCAAGTGATATCCTCTATCTGGTCCATATAAGAGTCTTGTGGTATTGCCTGTATTGCCTTCGTACCCTACCAGATCTCCCTGCTTCACCGTTTGACCGACTTTCAATTTGAAAGAACGCATGTGTCCGTAGAGTGTAATAATGCATACGCTGCCGCTTGTGGTCTGAATGTTGTGTTTTATCGAACACCAATTACCATATGATGCATCACCTGTATCGCATCCATTGACGGTCCCGTCTTGTGCCGCGTAAATAGCTGTTCCCGCTGGCGCTGCAATATCGAGCCCATTGTGAAAAGAGTACCCGAGTGACGTGAATCCGGTATTGCCATATCCTTGCGTAAGAATACCTTTCATAGGCATAACCAGACTCCCCTTCTTGGCGGTAATGGTTTTATTACCAAGCTTGGCGCGAACTTGCGCGTCTAAGTCATCCATTTCTTTTTGCAGATCTGCCTGTTCAGATTTACTGTTAGTTAGTAATTTTTGATAATTTTTTTCTACACCTTTAGTCTTAGTGAGTAAATTTTGCCTGTCTCGTTCTTGGGCTTCTAAAGAGCTTTGGGTTGCCTTAAGCTGATCGGTAAGATCTTGTAGTTTTTTAAGTTGCACTTTGAGATCGTTCTGCTGGCCTTCTAACTTAGTTTTAACTAGTTTAATATTTTGGACAATTTGGTAAATCTTGTCTTGTACGTTGTTAGTGTACTGAAGATCGTCAAGAAATGCAGAAAAATTGCTTGTACCTAATGCTAGTTGTACAAATGAATTATCTCCCAGTTCGTTGAGTTCAATAATAAGCTCTTTTAAGACTTTTTTGTTATCTTCTATCTCTGCAACGCGGCGATCAATTTGAATTTGTAATTCGTTTATCTGCAAATTCGTATCTTCCATTTCGGTCTGTTTAGCATCTATGGCAAGCTCAGTAGATTTGATCTGTGTGTCGTAAATGAATATTTCGTTTTTTAGAGAAGCCGCTTGCTTTTGGGTAGTAGCAATTTGTCCTTGGTAGTTGCTAATTTGTTTGTTGAGAGCGTCGAGCTTCTCTTGAAGTTGGGTTTGCTTAAATTTTATCTCATCAACATCTGCCGCTTTGACTCGCACATAACTAAAACCAGCAGTTGCCCCTACTAGGGTCACTGCAAGAAAAATACTGCTCCAAAAACGACTGTCTGTACTCAATTTCATTATATAAATTATACCATAAATAATCTGTAAGCATGCGTGAGAAATGAGGCGTGAGGCGTGAGAAAAAAGACAGAGCAATGCTCTGTCTTTTAAGCAGGAAAATATTGAATTCTCAATGGATTAGCTCGTATGCAGTTTTAATGCGTTTGGTTATTTCATCCATACCCAATCCTCTATACAGGACACTCGCTACTTCTGCGGGGCTTGGGCTCATTTGCATGCCTGTAAGTGCTACTCTTAGTGGCCATAGTACCGACCCTACATCAAAGCTGTTTTCTTTAATATAGCTCATAAGTGCTTCCTGTAGTGCTGTGGATGAGCCTAGAGTTTCGACTGGTAATGTGCTCAAAAACTTTTCCACATTGGCAAGTTTTTCTTTTGCATCTGCTGCATTACTTTTTTTCCAGACCAGTAGGTCAGAATTGTACGTTGGTTCTGTAAAGAAGTAGCTAGTACGTTCAGCTATTTCTGAAAGCTTTTTGAGACGTTCTTGTTCTATCTTGGTAATGGCCTCTAAATACTCTTTAGAAACCGGAGAATTATCCAGCTGCTTAATTATAAGGTTATTGTTTGCGTAGTCTAGGTATCCTGCAGTAATCCAATATGGAGTAAGTAGTTCAGTAAGTTCCTCTACGCTTTTTTCACGTATGTAATGGCCATTAATCCAATCAAGCTTTTGAACGTCAAACACTGCGCCAGCTTTATTAACTTTAGCAATATCAAATTCTGCTATTAACTGTTGCATGGTAAAGAACTCGTCTTCAGTTTTTGGGTTCCATCCTAAGAATGCTAAAAAGTTAACAAGGCCTTCTTTAAGGTAGCCTTTCTTAAAGTAGCTCTCAACGGACACGTCTCCTTGTCTTTTACTCAGCTTTGTCTTATCTGGGTTTAGAACCAATGGTAGGTGGGCAAATTGCGGTGGTTGCCATCCGAAAGCTTCGTAGAGTAATAAGTGTTTTGGGGTAGACGGTATCCATTCGTCAGTGCGCGTGACATGGGTTATTTCCATTGCGTGGTCATCGATTACCACGGCCAAATGGTAGGTTGGAAATCCGTCAGACTTAAGAAGAACTTGGTCATCCAGCAGACTGTTATCGTAAGATATGTCCCCAAAGACAAGGTCGTGTATAGTTGTTCTTCCCTCTGTAGGCATGGCAAGACGTATAACCGGGTTTCTGCCTTCGCTATGACAGCGATCTGTTTTAGCTTGGACTTCATCCTTGGGTATGCCTCGGCAATGCCGATCGTACATTGGTGGTTTTTTAAGTGCCACTTGCTCTTTTCGAAGATCTTCTAGTCGTTGTTCACTACAAAAGCAGTAATATGCTTTCCCCTTTTCTATTAACTCAAGGGCGTGCTTTTGGTAGAGTGGGAGACGTTGTGACTGTAGGTACGGGCCATACTCTCCTTTTTCCGCTACTTCTCCGTTTGAGTTTAAATAGTATCCTTCATCTGGCTCAATACCTAGTTGTTTCATTACGGTAAGTAAATTCTCTACCGCACCCTCTACGAGTCGCGCTCTATCTGTGTCTTCGATGCGCAGGACGAACGTGCCATTATTATGCTTGGCATAGAGGTAGCCAAATAACGCGGTACGTATATTACCTATATGCACATATCCAGTTGGACTCGGAGCAAAGCGGGTACGAATTTTGGGGAGGATTAATTCTGCCATGTTTTTTAGGAGTTAAGAAGTTGCAAGTAAAAAGTGAGCGGCCAATTGAACGCTCACATCTTAGAAATGTCCAATATCTAAAGGTATTTTATCAGCTCATGCGTGTTTCGTCCATGTGTTCTACTTTGTATTGTATGAGTAATAAAATTAGTCCAATGGTGGCGTTATAGATGCGTCTATACCTTTTTGGTTGAGTTATGAGACGGAACAGCCACTCTAATCCTATGATTCTTAGAAATTGTGGCGGCTCTGCTTTGTTGCCCGATACATAGTCGAAAGTTCCCCCAAGTCCAATAGCTAATTTTACACTGGACAGCTCGTGTAAGTGTTTAGCTATCCAAGCATCTTGCCCAATTGGATTAAAGGCTACGAATAATAAGTCCGGATTCGCTGCCTGAATGTCTGTAATTATGGATGGATCTGTTGATTCTTTATTACTAAAACCTGCTATGCGTAACTGCGGGTGGCGCTTTCGTAGTTTCTTACTTGTCTGAAGCGCAACGTCTCCATACCCACCAAGTAGATACAGAGAGAGATTCTGTTTAGCAGCGAGGTCGACTAGATTAATAAAAAAGTCAGCGCCTACAATTTTTTCCGGAATAATTTTGTAAAGAGATTTTGGCCGCAATAATATGGATGCGCCCGTATACATCATTTGCCATGTGGCGCGCATATATCGCACGAAAATATTTTTACTGTGAAGCGGTACATCCAAGTAAGTTGCTGCCCATACCATGCCCACTCCATCTGGTAGCGATATATCTGCGCTGTTCAGCATAGTCATTATGGCTTTGCTCTTGAGTGCCGCAAATAAAAACTCAGAATACGGCGTGACTATGCGCGTAGTCTCGCCTTGCTCTAGTCGCCTAGATACCTCGCCTAATATTTCTTTTTTAGTTGCCGCAGTTACTGTGAGCCCTGCCACTGAAACTGTATGTAACATAATAACTAATTCGCAGATATTACAGCGTGTGGAGCTGGAATATATCCCATTTACCATTCTTACTTAATGCATGTATTGAAGTTTTGTACTTGTGCATTGTACGTCGCCACCAGTAGCTTGGTTTTTTCTATGAGCTGATTTATTTGAGCCACAAATTCATTATATTTTGGAACCATCGCATTGTATGTTGTAGCGTCCCCTCTTCTTTGGGCGTCTGCCATTTCTATATTCATAGCCTGGAGCTGATCTTGACGGAGGTGAATTTGTGCCTCATTTTCAGTTATGGTTGCTTTCAACTCCGGGTTAATTTCCGGGCAGTCTTTCAAGGGTTTGCCGAATTCTTGCACCGCCATCCATACCTTCGCATCTTTGTATATGCCTTGGCGTACAGCTACCCCGATTTCTGTATACTTAGAGTTTAAAATATTTTCCCTATGGCCTGGACTGTTCATCCACCCTGCAATAAGTTCCGCATTGCTTTCAAACGCCCCCTCGGCGAGATTTTCTCCGACCACGATATACGCATAGCCCGTTTTTTCAATTATATCTGCGGGGCCTTTGCCGGTGGGTGAAACGTGTTCAAAGTACTGCCCTGCAAACATGTCATCAATTTTGCTCTCTGCAGCCTTATTGAGCAATGCATTTTCTTTAAGTATGCCTGTACCCACCTTAGTTCGCTCCGCGTTGGTGAGTTGTATAACTGTTTTACTACTGAGTCTTTCGGTTTTATGTCCCGTTGCCGTTGATTGCAGTTTTTGAAGCGGCTCAGGTAGGTTTTCTTGTTTCGGTAGTTGTTCTGCTAAACTCTGGATGAAACCGATTCCACTTGTAAAATTGGGCGCATGGCTATCTTTACTAAAGTAAATGCCCGCGCCGCCCAGGCCACATAGTATTATTAGGAAAGTAATAAGCCGTTTCTTCATACTGAGTAAGACTTCTTTGCACTGGCATCCAGGCTACGTGACTACTGATGCATGGTGGCGATTAGTTTACTATTGTCGATCGAACAGATATTGGTAAAATGCCACAGAAGACTTGCAAAGAAGCTCTACTCGGCATGTAAAAAGTATAGCAAAAAGTGTGTATTTGCGCCTTCTAGAATAAGCATAAAAAACTGTTCAAACATGCGGAAATTTAGTATACTGCCTTAATGGAGATAAACGCAAACCGAATACATGAACTAAAGAAACGTGGGCAAGAAACAAAGCAGTTCTTGCATTCCCCTGCTCATCTTTTGGCCGACGAGCTTTCTAAAGGTTTTGGAGACACAAAACACTTTGGTTTTTATTTAAAACTCGCCCTTAAGTATAATCATGATTTTCTTCGTAAGACTGCTGAAGAAGTTCGTGAACAAAAAAATGTTAAATTCCCTGCCAAGCTGTTTGTGTTTTTGGTTAAAAAGAGTACTGTGCGACCCGAATCTACGAATTAGCACACGAATAATACAAAGATAAAAAAATTAATTATTCGTGTCATTCGTGTGTCATTAGTATATTAGTGTCGGCCATGGTGTTACCAATAGTAAAACTTCCTGCCCAAGTACTTCGCCGTCCTATTGAGGACGTGTCTTTCCCATTGAGTAAAGATGTAAAACGTCTTATTCGGGACATGCTAGATACGGTTATAAAGGCAGATGGTATAGGGCTTGCTGCCCCTCAGGTTGGTAAAAATTTAAACCTGGCGCTTATATTTTTGGAGCATTCTGGCGTTCCTGTATTTCCAATCATTAACCCTAAAATTACTAAAGTTTCTTCAGAAATGGTTACCATCGAGGAAGGCTGTTTGTCGCTTCCTGGGTTATTTGGCAATGTTACTCGCCCGAAAAGTATTACTATTGAGTATTTCGATATGAACGGTGAGAAAAAAACTTTGGCAGATGATGGTTGGGTATCTCGAGTTTGCCAGCATGAAGTAGATCATTTGCTGGGTACACTTATAATTGATAAATTAGATAATATTACTCAGGGGAAAGAGCTTTTGCCCATTTATAGTGATAAGTAGAGCGAAGTATCGATACAAATATACCAATGTACTAATTATACGAATTAAGACAGCGGTATATTATTTGTATCATTAGTATTTATTAGTATATTAGCATCGATACGCATGCGTTTTATCAAAGACATTCTCCTTGTAGACTTAGAAACAAGCGGCCCCGATTTAGAGCGCGATGTTGTAGTGCAATTTAGTGCGGTGCTGCTCGATAAAGATAACCTACTGGAGAAAGCTAATTACTCCACGTATGTACGAAATAGCCTTTTGTCAGAAACCCTCCAAGGCCATGCGCTAAGTGTTCGTGTGGATATTTCAGTTTTGCAAAACTCGCCTAAACCTCTTGATTTTATCAAAGAAATAACTACTCGATTCAGGTCAGACGCCACACTCGCTGTTCCGAGTGCAAGTCAGCTCTTTTATTTTAGACAGATGTTTCGAAAGCAAGCTATAGCTTTCCCTTACGATCTTTCCGTAATGGATCTATGGACCCTGCACTATACCTTCGGTATGCGCATCGGCCTTAAGAAGATCCCCTCTTTGCATACCTTGCTCGACCATTTCCACCTTCGCATTAGTAATCCATACGACGCCTTTGAGCGAGTTAAACTGCAAGCAGAGGTATTGCGCAAGATTCTTAAAGAGCAGTAAAGTACGGATAAATGAGCAGTGAGTCCTCCGACACTCATTTCTCAATCCTCGTTACTCATTTCTAATTGTGTATGTTTACTAGAGACCTCGTAGTATTTGACATAGAGAGCACCGGCCTCAATATGGCCAGTACTGAGATTATTCAAATTGCTGGCATTAGACTGGGTAAGGATACGCTAGAAGAAATTGCTCGCTTCTCGTCCTATGTGCAGCCGAAGCATTGGGGCAATTGGTTGCCCGAAGCAATGGATGTAAACAAGATTAGTAAAGAAACTTTGCAAAGCGCACCTTTGAGTGAGCAAGTCCTTGCACATTTTGAGAAGCACTTTCCGCCAAGCGAAGTATTGCTTACTGCGTATAATGCATGGTTCGATATGGGTTGGATTAGGCAGGCATATGAGAATCTTGGTAAGCATTCTCCCTATGAATTTCACTGTTTTGATATTTGGGGCCTTGCATATTTATATTGGGGCAGCGAACCTCGCTCCAATCTTAACCCCAAAAAACCCATTGGGTTTGGCCTCTCCGACATGGCGGACCTATTGGGGATAACTACTACTGGTACCTTTCACGACGCCCTTACCGATGTAGAAGTAGAAGCGGAAGT
>CAZYMS010000009.1:47186-52812 GCA_964648985.1 uncultured Candidatus Saccharibacteria bacterium | reverse complement strand
GCGTACAGACTGGTATCAGCAAAGTCAACCCAGAATACATCCTTCCAGAGTAAGTACTTCCCGTACTTGTCTTTCAGGCGTATTGGAATTAACATTGTACCCAATCCTTTTGCCTTTTTCTGCAACCCCGGGTCAGTCATGAACATGGTGCCTTTTGGCAGCGTCCAATCATCGCCCGTGAGCTGTTGTTTGGCGACCTCAGGAACCCCAACAATGTTGCCATCGTCATCGAGTTCGACTTTGTTAAAGAGGGGTGTTTTTGTTGTGATCGTTCCTTCAATTTTGAGTGAATCTGCTTCAATTCGCGCTGCGGTTATTGATGCATTGTTTTCGTTGATGCGTGCTGCAGCGGCCATGGTGTTGAAGTAGCCTGGAAAAATCCAGATAAACCCGTTTACAAGAATAATCAGGATCATCAGCCCCAAAAGTGAATCAACACCAAGGTGGCCTTGCATGCCACGGGCAGTTGCCCATGCCAGCACCGATGCTCCGACCATCATCAGCACAATGACGGTTTTACCCATCCATGTACTAAAGACGGACTTCTCGCTCATCTGCAGCATAATAACGAGAATGCTGATAGCCATTACCACCATTGCGTAGCCGTCTACTCTGGTAAAGGTCGCCGTGCTAAATCTCCTTCGAAGGCTTATTGCAATAAGTGCAGTGACTTGGAAGAAGAGAAGAACGATGGTGATAATCGTTGTGTTTTTCCAGATGAACCCAGCGATGAGCGCGAGGATACCGAATGTATACAGGCTCATGATAATCGTGAACCCGATAAGTACTCCCCGAATCGTGCGCCGAAATGGGGTTACCCATGCGGGCGGATGCGGCGTAAAACCGAACGCGTGCGCAAGGGGTGTTGCCACATACAGTGCGACATCGAGTAAGAAGTCCTCAACAGCGTCGCGGAAATAGGGAATGGTCACGATAGCGATAAGCACTAGTGTGATGATTAGCGGGAACGTCAATACGATCGTCATTTTTTCTCCTCAAAGGAAAAGAGTGGACTATGACCACTCACGTTTTAGAGCAGCAAGTTTTGCTTGCCTAGCTGCGGCGCGTGATGTGTTGCCGTTTGGTCGCCCTACAAGGTTTTGAACGCGGTCCGCAAATTGAGTATCGTCCAAATACAGGTAGTCCAGAATTCGCGCTGCAGTAACTGCTTCGCGCCGTCTGGTTTCTGCGACCAAGTTTTTGGCACTCTCGTCAGCGTTCTCTACGAGAATGAGTCTGAGACGATTGCCATCTTTAACATTCAACGCTTTCAGCCTGGCTTCAAACTGACGAAGAGCATTGTCGTGATCTTGTCGGAGGAGCCCTTTGGCTGCATCCGTAATCTGCTCATCGTCTAGATTTGGTGGGGCACCAAAATGAACCTTGAGCGCTTTAATGTCTTTTGGACTAAGCGCATCGTAGGCTTTGCCTAGTGCAGTCCGAATGCCTTCCCATGCCAGGTCAACCGGTAAGTCCTCTTTGAACTTCCTTATAAAACTGAGTACATCCATCTTTACTCCTTAAGCAGCCATCGCTGCAATGTTGTACCAGTATTGGGATCGTAGATGAAGGCGATGAAGTTCTCATCGACTGTCACCTGTGAAGCATACCTGCCAGTGCCGGTACGTCTAAGTCTCTCTTCTCCAGCCGGTTTTGCTTGACCGTCAATGGTAAAGGGCCTAGAGCAGCGAATAACTACTTCGCTATCTTCTGGCTCTCCACTCTCACTGAAAGTTTCGGCTGTGACTGAGTTAGCCTTTCCCTGTAATGCAGTTCGCGCCCGAAGACGTTCCTGTTTTTTTGGCGCAGGGGTGGAGGCGGTGGCCTGCGAAGTCTCAGGAAGAGAGAATTCCATCGCGTCTTTTTGGTTAGGATTAGTAACCGTTTCAACGCGAATTTCTTTTGGAGCCGTGGTATCTACTTTACAGTCCGGAAAGTTGATGTCCAAGATATCTTTAATTTCTACGACATCAATTCGTCTGCTTTGAATAAATACTCTGACAGCTACCGGCTGATCTGATTTACGAGTCAGTTTAATGCGGAAAGAAATGTTAAAATGTCCTTCCTTGGTACCGACTGTAACCATGGGTTTGTTCTCTGGTGGTTTGATATAGACTCCTAGTGGGGGTCCATTATCTTGTCTTCCCTTTTTTTTGTCCTGCCCGTTCGGTTGCGAATTCTGTTGTTGAGTTTGATCTGCCATCAGAATTTTCCTTGTCTTGCTGCGATGTAAAACATCAGCCAGATAAGACCCATACAAGTGAGCCATAGTCCGGAGACGATTTTACGACCAATACCGCTCCATCCCACAGCTAGGGGAATGAAGAGGGGGAGCGAGCTCCCAGCGAAGAATGGGTGGCGCGTTGCCAGACCGTATACAAGGATCCCCCCACACGTTACGAGGGCGAGGGGAATACGTCCGAACATAAATCCACTTGAAGCAAAGAATGCTTTCGCATTTTGCCTAAATGATTCCAGTCCGGCCCAAAACCCTGCCATTCGGTTTCGTGGTGTATCTGTTTCATGGAGGAGATCCGCATCTTCATCAGCCGATGCTGCTGCTGAATCCCGTCTTCTCCACCAGTTAAGGACGAACAGCAGAATGCCGCCGCCAACAAATAACCCAAGCGTCAGCTTGATGCTGATGAGCTTGAACAGTAGCGAGGCAAGTAGTCCCGCTGCAAGAAGAGCCAATACGCCAATTACCAACCATCCTCTACCGTTCGACTGAGTCGTCGGTGTAATAGTTGGTTCTTGGGGTGTGCCGGTTGCCGCTTGGCTACCGGTAGGTGCTTTTTTTCGATGGTTTCCGTGTTTACCTTTTTTCATTTCGCACAGTAACTCCTTTCTCTAGTTGAAATAAGTTCGGTTCCTGCATGTAAAAAATCAGCCGTAGATTTTTACACTATAGTTTTCTGGTGTTCTAAATGCAGGAACTAAACTTCTATAAAGCGAATATGCGCGAAGTTTCTAGTAAACAGCTTTGAGATTCGATAAATTTATCGAATGTATTTACTTGTCAAAGTGCTGCGCTCTGGAATTACCAGAGCAATTCTGACTAATTTTAAGCAAGAAAATTATATTTTCTTGCCAGAGACGCAAACTAGAAGATGACTTATAGCTGGCGTTTCTCGCAAGAGAATAAGGTTTATATTCCAAACAGCATTATATAATCTTTTTGCAGAAAAGTCAATATTTTGTGAAAATTGTGAGTATTTATCTCTTATTTAAAACAAACGTAAAATTACTTCTCTTAAAAAAGGGAAAGATTTAAACAAAAAAGCGAGAAACCTGACCAAGGTTTCCCGCTTGAATATCTGGAATTTACCAGATTGTATATGTATGCAATCGCTATTCTGGAGTCGGCGTTGAAGTTACTATTCGAGGCCGCGTAGCAACACCATTCTGCGGAGTAGGGCTAGTGGTCGCCGCTGGTGAAGGGTTGGAAGGTTTTTCCATGGCGGGTATGACAATACCTTCGAAAGAACCTTCAAATAGCATATTGTAGCGAGCCTTGGCTATTTTGTCTGGATAATTCTCCAGACCTTTTACCGTAGCAGCTATAATTTGTCCAGCAGAGCTGGCCCCATAGATGTTCTTGGTGTTATGTTCGCTAGGCCGGTCATACCCAACATACACAACCATTAAAAACCCTCCTGGTGCAAAAGCTATCATCCAGCCATCCAGGCTTGACCCAGTCTTACTTGCCAGCAAGAACTTAATCCCGTACTCATTATACAAAAATGACCCGGTGCCGTATCTTGCTGCTTTAACCAGTATGGCTGTAATTGTGTGTGCAACTTCTGGCGGCATTGAGTACATCTCAGTAACGGTATGGTTGTAGCCATTACCACCTTCAATTGACTCAATACAGAAGGGCATAACTCGTTTACCGCCTCGAGGAAATGCTGTGTAGGCAGAAGCAAGTGACATCGGTTGGATGCCAGCCTTACCGCCACCAATCATGGTCATTGGGTCTGGGGGAAGATTCTGCAGACCCGCTTGGGCTGCAAAATCAATCACCCGCTCAAAACCGATTTGGCTTGCCAGATTAACAGTTGCACCATTGCGTGATTGAACCAAACCTTGTTCCAGAGGAATTGCATTAAGATACTTCTCATCAGCATTTTCTGGCCAGTTAGGATTGATGCTGTACGGTATGTCGTTAATAATGCTTTGGGCGTTTAGTCCCGCTGCAATACCAGCGCCGTACACGAATGGTTTAAATGCTGAACCTGACTGTCTTCGCCCTCTGCGGTTGGTCATGCGATCGAGGCCTTCTCCATAGTTGATACCGCCTTGTAATCCTAAGTAAGCGCCGGTCTTCCAGTTAAGTATTACAGCGCCCACTTGAATGCCGGGATATTTTGCCTGGATTGCTGGCATCTTAGTTGCAATAGCCTTTTGCAAGACTTCTTGTATTCCCTGGTCAAAAGTAGTGTTCACTTTCGTGTTACCGCCAGTCCTGCCTAAGAATTCAAGTTCACGCAGTACCTGGTCTATGGGGAAAGAGTTAGTGCGGCCATCGTTTTCAATAACCGCAATGGTTTCTTTTATTGCCTCTTCAGCAACTTGTTCCGAAGTTTTGATTACTCTGTTCTTTTCTTTTACTTCTGGAACAAGCCCCGCGTTAAGCCAGGTGCGAATGATAAGCGTACGTCGCTCTGCTGCCTTTTGCCCAAAGGGACCGTAATCCTTAAGGCCTTTCAGTGCAGCAATGAGTGAGCTTTGGTATGCAATGGAAAGTTTTCCGAGCTCTTGCCCGAAGTAGACTTTTGAAGCTGTTTCAAAGCCATGCACTTTTCCGCCTTGCCTATAACCCAAATCAATCAGGCTACAGTACTTGGCAAGAATTTGTTGCTTGGCTTTTAGCTTGTTGCCACCTGCGGCTGCAAGCTCGCGTTGTTCAATCTTGCGCGCCGCTAATGCCTCCACGAACTTGCGAGCCCACAGTTTTCTTCGAGTTAGTTCTGCGGCGGTACGCGCATACTGCTGCGTAAGGGTGCTCGCACCTTCGTCAAGTTCCATCTGTTCGATGTCGTGTTTCAGAGCACCTATTATCCGGTACCAGTCTACGCCGTCATGCTCCCAGAAGCGCGCGTCTTCGATTTTCAGAAGCCGTGCAATAAATTCTGGTGGTATTTCTTCAAATTTAAGTAATCTTGGCAGATTATTTTTAAACTTGTAGACGCACACTTCCTGTCCTTGAGCGTTTACCATATAGATGCCATATTCTTTGACTTCGAATATTTCTTTGGCATCCATGGCTGTAACAATCTCTTCTGCCTCTTGGTCAAAGTTGATCCAGGCTGCGCCCAGTCCAAAACAAACAGCAATTAGCACAATAAGTGCCAGCTGTTTCTTTGACCAGCGAGGCCTCATTGACGCTTTAATTGTCTGTTGTGATTGCATCGTTGTTTCCTCCTATATTTGATGCAAAGAGCAATTACGTACTGCAACTGCAGCACACCTGAATCCACCTCAGTTAAAGCATGTAGCAAAATGAGATGAATGGTATATATATGTAAATTTTATGCCAATTACATATAGAAGCCACTCAGCTCAAATAGTTTTGATTGTCCAATATAATAACACTAATTTGTATATATGTCAATTTTATTGTATA